>NZ_NESU01000038.1 GCF_002287135.1 Helicobacter sp. TUL | reverse complement strand
TAGATAATGAGTCTCTGCAAAGTAAAATGAGCTTTGATGAATTTGAAAGTTTGTTCAATGAGTTTATAGAATCTTCATATAGCAATATAGAATCTATTGAGGGATTCTTTGGCTTTGGACCTGTAGAATCTACTACTAATCATTGGGGTAAGGTGTTTGAAAATAATCAGCATGCTACAATAACACTATAAAACAAAGGAAAAAATGAATGAAACTCCCCATATACTCACATATCAAAACAAAGTTAGAATCTAAAGGACTAGATTCTATCACAAGTGGGCAGATTGCGTGGCTAGGATTTAGTGGTGTAATAAGTGTAATATGTAGCTTTATTATTGCGTTATTATCTGCTATGGATTTTATTAGTATATTTCTTTTTATATTTTTGAGTTTCCTATTTTGGACTATACTTGCATTTTTACACAAACAATTTATATCTTTAGGTTTTTTATTTTTTATTTCATTCTTTGTTGCTGTCTTAACAAATAATAACATTTTGTTTATCATTGGAGCATTTGTAGGTTTATTGTTTTGGTTTTTAACCAATAAGTTACCTATAAGGATAAAGTTGTTACTCTCTTTCTTATTTCTAATTTTTGGATTAATTTGGTTTATCTTATTTTTTGTTTTTACAAATAAAATCATATTAGCGTAGTGTAAAAGGAGATTTTATGCAATATTATGTAACGATTTATATCGACATTCTTTTTTGAGAAAGATTTATTAAAATTAGATGTTACTCACGCCTTTTTGGGACTTACCTATACCCACCCTGATGAGTTAGATAAACAAGATAAAAAAATAAGACAAGAAAAACTTAAAAATGCTGATTGGAAAGATTTTGATAAAAGTAGGATTCTATGAAAAAAGAAAAATTTGATTTTGGGATTTTTATCTTAGATTGCTTTATGTGTATTGGATTGATAGTGGTGTCTGTTATATTTGTTATACCATTAGGGTTGGTTTTTTCTGTCTTTATTGATGGATTCCATCTTATAAAATTTGAAGGTTTTTATGATTATTCTACACTTC
>NZ_NESU01000037.1 GCF_002287135.1 Helicobacter sp. TUL | reverse complement strand
TTTGAGATTGTGAGCATCATAATAAAAGTAGGTTTCTTTGCTTTTAACAGAATCTCTGTGGCAAGCGCAAAAGCATATTCATCAGCATTCCCAAATGCCCAAGCATTAGCCTTGCTTTGTGGGTAGTGTTGTGCTATATAACTACTATCATAGATAGCATCTGCACCTAAGGTCATAAGATAATCTCCAAGGTTATACCAATTTTGATTACCAGAAGTGATAAAAATAACATCATATCCTGCTTGTTTATACACATCAATAGGTGTAAGCGGAAGTTTAGTATTTTTGGCGGTGCTAAGGGAGATAAGGGAAGTTGGTGAATCAAAAAATAATTTTGTTAGCGAGGCAATAGTGCCATTCCCACCCGATAAAAACTTTGTAAAGACAAAATCATTTTGTTCTTTATGTTTAGACATACCACTCTCAAAATATGGACGAAAACTTCCAAGCATATCAAAATGCTCTGCATTATCTAACGCAAGCATATTGAGCGCGAAACTCTCCATTAACACTGCGACAACATGTGGAGAAGTCTGTGATACATGTGTAGCAGAATCTTGTGTAGATTGTGTGGTGGGTGTTGGGGATTGTGTGAAAGCTAGTGAATCTATAGGTGTAGTTATTCCTTGTTTGTGTGTAAAAAAGATAGGAAATGTTTCTTGCTGTAGTGTGATTCCTTCTGAAAGTGTTACAGGCTCAAAATGCACAGCATTGTTATAATGCACATATGCGTAATGTAAGGCTAAAATTGGATTTATAATAAGGTGGTTTAGGCTTTGGTTTTGGGTTGTGCGGATTGCATCTTCACTAAGGGGGAATGTTCCCACAGATCCTCTAATCCCAAGAATCACAACAAGAAGTGTGCAGATATGCAATACTATAAGTGTGCGGATACGCAGTGTTGGGATTGTAAGGCTTATAAGCTTTTTGCTTAGCTTTACACAAGCAAAGCTATATAATATACAAGCAAGCAAAATAAGTATCACAGGATAGTCTTGCCACATAATTTTTAGGACTGCTAGTGTATCATCATCTTTGAGACCAAAAATAAAAACATCAATTTTTGTATGATATGTCTTGTAATAATAAAAATTCCCAATAGCACTAAAACATACAAGGAAACTTATAAGCGCGAT
>NZ_NESU01000036.1 GCF_002287135.1 Helicobacter sp. TUL | reverse complement strand
TCTTAGGTTATATCGCGCTTATAAGTTTCCTTGTATGTTTTAGTGCTATTGGGAATTTTTATTATTACAAGACATATCATACAAAAATTGATGTTTTTATTTTTGGTCTCAAAGATGATGATACACTAGCAGTCCTAAAAATTATGTGGCAAGACTATCCTGTGATACTTATTTTGCTTGCTTGTATATTATATAGCTTTGCTTGTGTAAAGCTAAGCAAAAAGCTTATAAGCCTTACAATCCCAACACTGCGTATCCGCACACTTATAGTATTGCATATCGTTACACTTCTTGTTGTGATTCTTGGGATTAGAGGATCTGTGGGAACGCAACCACTCAAAGAAACAACCATTGATACAACCCAAAACCAAAGCCTAAACCACCTTATTATAAATCCAATTTTAGCCTTACATTACGCATATGTGCATTATAACAATGCTGTGCATTTTGAGCCTGTAACACTTTCAGAAGGAATCACACTACAGCAAGAAACATTTCCTATCTTTTTTACACACAAACAAGGAGTAACTACACCTGTAGATTCACTAGCTTTCACACAATCCCCAACACCCACCACACAATCTACACAAGATTCTCATATGCATTCTGCTACACATGTATCACAGACTTCTCCACATGTTGTCGCAGTGTTAATGGAGAGTTTTGCACTCAATATGCTTGCATTAGATAATGCAGAGCATTTTGATATGCTTGGGAGTTTTCGTCCATATTTTGAGAGTGGTATGTCTAAACATAAAGGACAAAATGATTTTGTCTTTACAAAGTTTTTATCGGGTGGGAATCATACTGCTGCATCATTTGGATTATTACTGCCTATAGCACCGCATTCTACAATCTCCCTTAGTACCGCCAAAAATACTAAACTTCCGCTTACACCTATTGATGTGTATAAACAAGCAGGATATGATGTTATTTTTATCACTTCTGGTAATCAAAATTGGTATAACCTTGGAGATTATCTTATGACCTTAGGTGCAGATGCTATCTATGATAGTAGTTATATAGCACAACACTACCCACAAAGCAAGGCTAATGCTTGGGCATTTGGGAATGCTGATGAATATGCTTTTGCGCTTGCCACAGAGATTCTGTTAAAAGCAAAGAAACCTACTTTTATTATGATGCTC
>NZ_NESU01000035.1 GCF_002287135.1 Helicobacter sp. TUL | reverse complement strand
TTAGAGAATACAGATAATAATTTAGCAAGCAACACACAAACAAACACTCAAGATTCTACAAACAATTATTCACAAAATAAAGATTGTATAGAATCTGGAATCTATTATGTGAAAAATATTCATTTACCAAAAGAAACTCGTTTTATTGATGGCTTTTTTACAAACTCTTGGAACTTAGGAGATAAATATTTTCAACTCTATCAAACCAAAGATTCCACAAAACCAATCAATGATGATTTTATCACTACTACTCATTACACAATTCACGGAGGAAGTAGCTATGGAGATAAGTGGCTGGAATAATGCTAAAGGACACATAACATTATGGGATAATGATGAGAAACGATTTTTAGATGATTCTAATTATTTGCTTGATACAAGAAGCAATGTGATTGTTAGGCAATTTTACTTTTGGGAGATTGAATAGTGAGAAAATATGTCTTGATATTAATACTTCTTATTTGCTATACACAAGCTAATACATTTGATAAAGAAGTTGCCTTAGCAAAAGATTATAGCTTGGCGTATTGCTTAAGTAATTTTAGCCAAACTACGCCATCTAACGATATAGCGGTAGCACAGAGTATGTATTTCCAAACAATGACAATAGGACAAAAAGCATATAAAAAAATACACCATTACATTAAAACTATATGTCCAGCAACCACATTTATGATATAAACCCAGATAATCCTAGAGAAAATGAACCTGTGTATTTTATAATGTGTCTTGAGATGTATCATTCTAAAGAGTTTCATACCGCAATAGAAAAGATAGTGAAAGGCATAATTCACCAATAATGTGTATTATTTGTAAGCAATACGTTTAGCGTGAATAACATATGTGATAATAAAAGCACCAACAACACACGCCAAAGCATACTTTTTATGTTATAATAGCACCACTCTTACGACACATAACATAGCCCTAAGGAAAACATATGTCCTCTTATATGCAACTTAGTATTTCTGTCCCCCACCTTTCTGCTCCCTTATATGTTACCATCACCAAAGCCCATATTAAAGAAAGTCTGCAATCTCCCTTTGTTATATCTTGTGAAGGATATATAGAAAGTATCCATAGTGATATCTTGCATGTATTTAGCACGCAAACTAAAACTTCTACTTCTCTAACACACACCCCTAATGTATATGATTCTTCTTTTCATCCAAACTT
>NZ_NESU01000034.1 GCF_002287135.1 Helicobacter sp. TUL | reverse complement strand
TACAGTTCTCATACCATTGACACCACCTGCTGCATAACCTGCTGCCGCACTTGCATCTCCCATATCAACTCTATAGCCACCATATACATTAAGGCTACTATCAAAGCTTCCGCTATATTGTCCATCTGCACTAGTGGTAAGGTTAAAGCTTCTACCATTGACACTACCTCGTAAGCTATGGCTTGAGATAACTGCTTGCATTCTATTTGCTCTTTCTACAGGATTCCTTGCACTTAAGACACTAGCTATTTGTGCTTGTGAAGCTCCTGCATCAGTAAGGATATTGCTTATAGCTGCTGAATTATTGTAGAGATTATTTGCAGCCATTATAGATCCTGTCTTCTCTGCAGCTTGAATGCCTATAGCTGAATGTCCTGCACTAGTGAGTGTGCCACCACCACTTGCTATGCTTCCAGCAGCCATACCACCTTGTGAAGTCATAGTGCTAACGCTTGCTGCGGTTTGCACAAATTGCATACTCTCACTTTTTGCTAGAATGTCTGCTTGCGATGAAGCGCTATTAAAGCCTTGCATGCCTTGAGAAACATAAGCAGATTTTCTTTGCTCATGCAAAGCATTATGTAAATTCATTTGTTCCTGGTAGGTTTCATCGACTTTAAATTCTTGAGACATTCTACTAGCTACAGCATTAGTTACATCTTGCTCGTATATACTTCCACGAACAGAATTAGGTAAATCACGCCCTGATAATTGTTTTATTGCTGTCATTGAGTTTTGATAACCTCGTTTTATTTGAATCTACTCCTTTTTGATATTCTTCTGCATTCGCTTGCTGGAATTCTGTCTGTAGCTCTTGCGATCTTAGTTCTGTTGCTTCTTTATCTTTTAGTATTTGCGATTTCCCTTGTGCCTGTGTTTGAATATCACTAGTATTCACAAAGGCTGCCTAACATCTGTAGCACCAAACTCTTGTCTTAATGTATCAAACCCTTGTGATTTATCTATATTGGAAGCACTTGCTTAGAGAATCTAAGTTTTATGGGTATATCTAAAGTCTAAAGCTATCTCTCCACCAAACGCAAAGCTTTGCTTAAAAGGATAAAAGTCTAAAACTAACTCTTTTTTTACAAACTTGCAAACCACAACATCACATTACTTTACACTACCTACAATCCTTCTAAACCCCTCTAACACACTACAACAGAATCTACCACATACTAAACAAGTAAAAAGTTATAT
>NZ_NESU01000033.1 GCF_002287135.1 Helicobacter sp. TUL | reverse complement strand
ATGGTGTCCAAAATTTAGTATAAAATGTTATAAATGTATAAAAATATTCTCTATCCTTAGGGCTCTAAAGCCCTATAAATAGGTATAAAATGATATAATTGTATTTTGAAGCAAAACAAAATGTTTTAATAATCTTTTAATAATCATCTACGAACTGGAATTCAAAATTTTATTAAAAGAAAATGCCATTATATATCGCTACAATCGATATTTTATGAGTGTCGCTTTGGGTTTATTTTTTAAATTTTTATTAAGGTTTTTTGCATAGAAAACTTAAACGCATTGTTTTTCTTCTTTAATGCTATGAGATTGTTATACCTCAAACTACCTGCCTAGCGTATCAGGACATCATTTAATGCACTTGCAATATATATCCCATGATTCATCGCTTGCGCATTGATAAAAGGAGCAAAAACCTCATTTGAAAAGCGTAAATTACAGACCAATATTTTATATTGAGTGTAAAATTATCATTAGCTTTTACTCCCATACCTTCTTTTGTATTATCAAACTACGAAATCCACTCCACAATTCCACCATTTGGCGTTCTTTTCCCTCTCAAATCAATTTCACTTTTCCTTTCCCCATACCCCACCTCTAGCTTTATTCTATTTGCAGAATATTTTCTTTGATATTCTAGCAATACATTTGCAAAATCACAGAATATATCATCTATTAAAAGTTCTGTATTGATTATATTTTGTGTATTGTTGTTTGTAATAGTTCCTACTTTGTTGTTGTTTTCATCATATATATCTAGATAATATATTTTTTGAGATAATGGGATAGGGGATATATTGTCTATTTGTATAAAATACTTTTTAGATTCAGCAAATTGCCTTGCTGGATTATTGAGACTTAAGGGATGAAGTCTAAAGCTTTTCTCTCTTTTCGCCTCTCCCCATTCTAATATCTGTAATTCCTTACCATTGAATCTAAGGGATAGGGGAGAGTTATAATCTAGTTTGGTATGGGTGGTATAATTCTTTACTTTATAGGCTGGTGAGTATATATGTGTCGGCTCATCCATTTTTATTCACTCTCTTTAGGATACTTTGGATTACTAATGTTAAAATACTTGTTGATTTCATCTTCTGGAGCGGAAATATCCATAAGTTTATAAGGCTTTTTGCCTTTTTGATACAAATAATATTCATATAACCACTTGAGATTTGCAATATCTATACTTTCATTTGGAAACACAAGCTTTGTGCGATGTGAATCAAGACGCGCAACATGTTTAAATTCTATGCCATTTGTTTCAAGATATTTGCTTAATGTGTAAGCATAATAATT
>NZ_NESU01000032.1 GCF_002287135.1 Helicobacter sp. TUL | reverse complement strand
TGATATAGATAAGCCATATGTATCAGGGAGTTTGTATAATACAACTAACCCTATTCCCTCTACTCTACCCAAGCAAGATCATATCACAACACTAAGCTCTAAAACCATAGGAGCACAAGAGTATGGTTATAATCAATTATGTTTCTCTAACCTCAAAGATAATGAAGAAATCTATATAAGAGCACAAAAAGACTATAGAGAATCTATAAATAATAATTTCTCTCAAACTATACACAACAATAAAGATTCTAAAGTGCAAGGAAGCTATAGTGAATCTATTACTAAATATCATAAGCAAGAAATATTAGGTTTAAAAGATGTAAGAGTTGGAGCAGAATATCTTACCAATGTAGCATTAAGTAAAGATACCATAGTAGGATTATCTCATACTCTAAACATAGGAGCTAGTAATACACTAAGAGTGGCTAATGATAGTAGTGAGAGTATTGGGGGAGAGAGGAAGGTGGAAGTTGGGGGGAGTAGCAAAGAGGAAGTGGGAGGGGATAAAACAGAAATCATAGAGGGAGATAGTAAGAATCACATCAATAAAGGATATGAGCTTTATGCAACAAATGGCATTAGTCTAAACACGCAACAACAATTCAATCTTAGCTCAAATAATTATATTATTGTATCAAGTAATGAGGATTTAAGCTTACAAACTAAAAAACAATTGACACAAACTGCGGATTCTAGCTATACTAATATAGAATCTAATTGCGAAGTGCAAGCTGGCAATCAAATAACTCACCAAGTGGGTGAGACTACCATAACCGCTACTTCAGATTCTGTCATCATCAAAGCTGGCGGAGTAGAAGTAACAATAGATTCTAAAGGATTGATAGTCAAAGGTGGAGAAGTTAAGAGTGAGTAGAAAAGAGATAGAATCTAAAAAGGTAGAGTGATGAGTGAAAAGCCCAAGAGAGAATAGAGAATCTAAGGAGGTAAAAGTGAGTAAGGTAACACAGGAATACAGAGAAACAAGAAAGTCATAGAATGAGAGTAGAATCAAAATGAAAACAATAGCTGCAAATAGAATATAGGGCATTATAATGAGCAAACTTGAAGCACTAACAATTCATACAGCTCACAACACCCTCAAGCAAAGTAGTGAAATGTTGCTTTATGATACATTTAAATTATACTTCGACATAGACTTAGAGAATGATATACAACACATTAATGAGAGCAAAGAGGCTTTAGATACTTTTCTTAAGGATTGCAAAAATGACTATATACAAATTTTACAAAATGACATCACTCAAGAGAATCTAAAAACACTCCAAGCCTCAAAAGAATATCTTGCTTTATTACACATACAATATTGTGGTGATAGCAAGCAAGTATTTGGCAAAGGCTTTAAAGAAGCACTCAAAGAGCAATCCCGCCTTAAGCTTTGGTATGAGATACGCTATAATAGTGGAAGCACAAAAAACAAAGACATAGCCCTAAGACGCTTTAAGCAATCTAATCTCTTTGGGCTTTATGAAAATAATGATATTAACAATATAATACTCCAACCTCTTTATGATAGCACA
>NZ_NESU01000031.1 GCF_002287135.1 Helicobacter sp. TUL | reverse complement strand
ATAAATCAAGAGAATGCGTTGCAAAGCCCATAAGCTCTCCTTTTTATAGATGTGAATGCGACATTATAATAATCAGTCACTCTTTTAAGACTTAAAGTGGAGCATATATTCATCATACGCTTCAAAAAGCATATCAGTATCGCTCTCTTGTGGTTGCCACTCTAAAAGATCTATGGTTTGTTGAATATCTACAATATATTGCTCATCAGCTATCATATATTGCTCCCTATACATTAAGGGCATTCCAACAGATTCTAAGAAAGCCAAGATATACTTCATACCTTTGGCATATGTGGGCACAAGAAAAGACTTAGAATGCGCATGTGCGATGAGCTTGCTCAATAACTCTCGGATACTAGGAGGATTATATGATCCTAGATTTAACTCTACATTTGGAATCCCCTTGTTAATCGCACACACAATAGCTTGTGCACAATCTTTAACACTTATCATCTGATAACAATTCTTGCCATTACCAATCATAGGAACAGGCAAAGAGTGTCGCACCAATGTAAAAAGTTTTGTCAAGATTCCATAACGCCCTGCACCTACGATAATACGAGGTCTAAAAATTGTAGCATGCAACCCTTGATCTCTAGCAGCAAAGATAAGGTTTTCAGAATCTACCTTGGTGCGTCCATACCAACCAAATGGCTCACGCTGATGATTGCAATCTACAGGCAAGTATTGTGGTTTGCCATACACCATATCGGTGCTAAAATACACAAGATTCTTACATCCATGTGCCAACATTGTTTCTACAATATTCCTAGTTCCCTGCACATTTACTTCCCTAAAATATTGCTCCAAATTTCCTCTAGGAGGTTTTGGTGCATAAGCTCTAGCCGCTAGATGTATCACAATATCACTTGGTAAAAATCTAAATGAACAATCTTTAGCTATGTCGCAATATACAAACTCTACATCATCTGGTAAATCTTGAGATTTATGCACATCCATACATATCACTTGTGGCTTTTGTGTATCGTGTGTGCCAAAAATCTTGTCCCCTACTAAAGAATCTAAAATTGCCCTAATGGTATAAAGACCAACAAACCCACTACCACCAATTACAATATAACGCATGATCTCAACCTTTTGCCATTGTAAGGCATACAAGCCCTAAACATATCAAAGCGATCCCTAATATCTTAAGACCCCCTAATGGTTCGCCAAAAGCAAAATATGCTACGATAGCAGAAAAAATAAACCCTATGCTCAAAAATGGATATGCCACACTCACATTGACCTTTGCCAATACAATAAGCCAAGATACGATACTTATGGCATAAATGCCCATACCACCGATAATATATGGGTTTAATACACCACGCATAATAAAATCCATACTCAAACTAAGCTCTCCCAAACTACTCATGCCCTTTTTCAACAAAAGCTGTGCAATTGCATTAAGCAATACAGAAAACAAAATTAATGGGATAAAGACAATCATCTAAACTCCTTACAAATGAGATACGAAGATGTATGGGCTTGTGGCATACACAAGCCAACAAGAAAGCAGTGCAAATATCTATCATACATTGTATGGAATGCATTAAAATTTGTAGAATTGCAAAAATAGCTATAAGAAAATTTGTTGTGCGAAGAAAAAAGAAGAAAGAAAAAGATGTTTATATGATGATAAAGAGCTACAAGGGAGTGTCTTGTAGAGTATCTAT
>NZ_NESU01000030.1 GCF_002287135.1 Helicobacter sp. TUL | reverse complement strand
AATGTATATGGTGGCTATAGAGTTGATATGGGAGATGCAAGTGCGGCAGCAGGTTATGCAGCAGGTGGTGTCAATGGTATGAGAACTGTAGGTGTGATAAATACTGCTAATAATTTTGTGCAAAATAGTTTCCAAAATGTAGCTTTCTATGCTCCAGGTGGAAGTGTTGCTAAGCTTGGCACAAATACAGGATTTATATCTTCTAATAGTAGATATGGTATGGGTGTAGGAAAGTATAACCAACAAATGGCTACACAAGGTATGAGGCAAGAACGAGGAACAGCCTTAGGAGATACTAAGGGACTTGGGGGAGGAGGAATGACAAAAAGTGTGAATGAGGGAATTGCTCCTTAAATTTATACTACAACCCTATATGTTCCCCTTTCAACTTCTTTCTTGAATTTTTCTATCATTACCTTATACCCTTCTCTTTGAGCCTCTTCCCTTGTTTCATCAACCCACATAAAAGCAATCCCTGTGGGCTCTTTAAGTGGTGCTAAAAGCTTGAGCTCACCTCTTTCGAGATAATCAGCCCACATCTCATTAGTTACTTCAGGATATGTTTTTCCTGTAAATGTAAATTCATCATTAGGGTCTCTCAATCTCTCGATAACCCCTTCTTTCACTGCTCTATCCCAAGCCTTCCAATATGCTTCCCAGTATGCTTTTTCCTCTATTTCTCTTAATCTAGCCTCTTCTGCTACGATTTCTTTTGCGATTTCATCTGCAGTGGGTGTGAATACTGCTGCCCACATTGCTGCACTTGCTATATTGCTAGCCATAGTGTCCTCCTTAGTTTTAATTTCTGTGTGGATTATAACAGAAAATATAGGTGGTTTCAAATAGAGATATGGAATGTGTGGAGAGTGCCAGTAAAGAAAAGGTGATTTGGTGGGTGGTAGTCAGCAAAAAAAGTGGGAAGTGGTGGCTTGGAAGTGCTAAGAGTGGTTGGCAAACTAGATAGTGGAGTGGTGGCTTGGCAGCTGTGGCTTAGCTTGCTGTATAGTTTTTCCTCTTTAATGGCGTATGAAACTTGATAGGGAAATAACACTTACTAACCCTTTATACAACATGAAAAAGCGTATTTAATATTTATACAAAAAAGAAGTTTTAATCTTTTTTCTTATAATATTAATATAAATACTCAAAATAAGGATAAAGCGATGACAACACTAAGTATACAAACTAACGCTTCGATACAAGAAATCGAAACTCTAAAAACTTTTTTATACTCTATAGATCCTCAAGCTATTATCCAAGAAACTTTTCTTTCCGCAGAAGATACACTAAGGCTCTATGAAATTTACACGCAATACAAAAATCATACCCTTACCCTGCACTCAGATTCTCAAACACAAGAAATAATGACACAAAAAGGCATTAAGTGGTAGTTTGTTACTCTAGTGAATTTATAGAACAGCTAGCAAACATTGTATCTTTTATTGCACAAGACAATCAAACAAGAGCTGATGAATTTTCTAGCACTTTAAAACAAAAAATCGAAACTATCGCACAAATGCCTTATCGTTTTAGACAAAATCCAATTTTACAAGACAAAAATATAAGAGATTTGATATATAAAGGCTATGTAGTAGTCTTTGCCATAAGCCAAGATACTATTACAATACTTGGTATATTTAAACACAATATTTGGAAACCTGAGTCGCTAGATAATAAAACCTAAGAAAATTCTACCCAAGCAATATCCTTACTGATGCAGGAGCTTCACAAGCACAAATAGCTAGTGTCTTAAGTGCAAGGAATCCTGTAGAAAGAGCAAATAGAATGCAAGCAGTTATCTCAAGCCATAGCTTACGAGGTAGTGTCAATGGTAGAAGCTTTAACCTTACCACTAGTGCAGATGGACAATATAGCGGAAGCTTTGATAGTAGCCTTAATGTATATGGTGGCTATAGAGTTGATATGGGAGATGCAAGTGCGGCAGCAGGTTATGCAGCAGGTGGTGTCAATGGTATGAGAACTGTAGGTGTGATAAATACTGCTAATAATTTTGTGCAAAATAGTTTCCAAAATGTAGCTTTCTATGCTCCAGGTGGAAGTGTTGCTAAGCTTGGCACAAATACAGGATTTATATCTTCTAATAGTAGATATGGTATGGGTGTAGGAAAGTATAACCAACAAATGGCTACACAAGGTATGAGGCAAGA
>NZ_NESU01000003.1 GCF_002287135.1 Helicobacter sp. TUL | reverse complement strand
CTAACATCTGTAGCACCAAACTCTTGTCTTAATGTATCAAACCCTTGTGATTTATCTATATTGGAAGCACTTGCTTAGAGAATCTAAGTTTTATGGGTATATCTAAAGTCTAAAGCTATCTCTCCACCAAACGCAAAGCTTTGCTTAAAAGGATAAAAGTCTAAAACTAACTCTTTTTTTACAAACTTGCAAACCACAACATCACATTACTTTACACTACCTACAATCCTTCTAAACCCCTCTAACACACTACAACAGAATCTACCACATACTAAACAAGTAAAAAGTTATATACATGTAATAATGCAATCTATTATGTATCTACAACATAACGACACTACACTTATAATCTAAACAATAATAATCTCATTCATATCTTAATATTATAAAAAACAAGAAGTCTAAAAAAGAAGTAACAAGAAGATATTTTCCCTATCCCTGCATCGACCTACGTTCCCACACCTGAAAGGTGCAGTATCATCAGCGAAGAGGAGCTTAACTGCCAGGTTCGGAATGGAGCTGGGTGTTGCCTCCTCTCTATAAACACAAGGAAAAGGGAAATAAAAACAAGTTTTATTTATTATAAAAATGTCTTGTCCTTATTTCCATTTTCCATTAATAGCCTAAATAATACCTACACTCAATAAGGCAGTGAATCTTTAGAATACAAGTTTAAGATAAAAAATAAGCCAAACGGTCTATTAGTAGTAGTCAGCTAAACATATTACTATGCTTACACATCTACCCTATCAAGCAGCTAGTCTTGCTGCGACCTTCAGGGATTGTTCATCTTGGAGTTGGCTTCCCGCTTAGATGCTTTCAGCGGTTATCACATCCGTGCGTAGCTACCCAGCGATGCTCTTGGCAGAACAACTGGTGCACCAGTGGCACGTCCATCCCGGTCCTCTCGTACTAGGGACAGCTCTCCTCAACAATCCTACGCCCACGGCAGATAGGGACCGAACTGTCTCACGACGTTCTGAACCCAGCTCGCGTACCGCTTTAAATGGCGAACAGCCATACCCTTGGGACCTGCTCCAGCCCCAGGATGCGATGAGCCGACATCGAGGTGCCAAACCTCCCCGTCGATGTGAGCTCTTGGGGGAGATCAGCCTGTTATCCCCGGGGTACCTTTTATCCTTTGAGCGATGACCCTTCCACACAGAATCACCGGATCACTATGACCGACTTTCGTCTCTGCTCGACTTGTTTGTCTTACAGTCAGGCTGGCTTATGCCATTACACTCTACAAATGATTTCCAACCATTTTGAGCCAACCTTTGCAAGCCTCCGTTACTTTTTAGGAGGCGACCGCCCCAGTCAAACTACCCACCAGACATTGTCCTGCTTGAGGATAACTCAAGCCAGTTAGCAGACAGAAACATTAAGGGTGGTATCTCAACGGCGGCTCCATCTCCACCGGAGTGAAGATTTCAAAGCCTCCCACCTATCCTGCGCATAATGCTCCCATCGGCAGTGTCAAGCTGTAGTAAAGGTCCACGGGGTCTCTCCGTCTTGCCGCGGGTAGGAGGAATTTTCACCTCCACTACAATTTCACTGAATCCCTAGTTGAGACAGCTCCCATCTCGTTACGCCATTCATGCAGGTCGGTATTTAACCGACAAGGAATTTCGCTACCTTAGGACCGTTATAGTTACGGCCGCCGTTTACTCGGGCTTCAATTCAAAGCTTCGACTTGCGTCTGACTAATCCTCTTAACCTTCGAGCACCGGGCAGGCGTCACACCTTATACTTCCTCTTACGAGTTTGCAAAGTGCTGTGTTTTTGGTAAACAGTCGGGAGGGACTCTTTGCTGAGACCACATTGCTGTGGCACACCTTATCGCGAACTTACGGTGCTAGTTTGCAGAGTTCCTTAACTAGAGTTCTTTCACGCGCCTTAGAATACTCATCTCATCTACCTGTGTCGGTTTGCGGTACGGGCAATAGAAGCTAAACTTAGAAACTTTTCTTGGCACGACGGTATCAATGATTCTCCTTTCCATCCGAAGATTTCAAAGAGCCTTTGAGGTTTCGAATACAGAGGCGGATTTGCCAATCCTCCAATCTACGCCCTTAGACCAACACTTCCATCAGTTGGCTCACCTAACCCTATGCGTCCTTCCATCGCACACTTCTATTGGTATAGGAATATTAACCTATTTGCCATCGCCTACCCCTTTCGGACTCGGCTTAGGACCCGACTAACCCTACGATGACGAGCATCGCGTAGGAAACCTTAGACTTTCGGCGAAGTGGATTCTCACCACTTTTATCGCTACTCATTCCTGCATGCTCACTTCGCATCGCTCCAGCACTCCTTACCGGTATACCTTCAACGCAATACGAACGCTCTTCTACCACTATGCATCAGCATAATCTACAACTTCGGTGTCTATCTTAGCCCCGTTATATTTTCTGCGCAAAATCACTAGACCAGTGAGCTGTTACGCTTTCTTTAAAGGATGGCTGCTTCTAAGCCAACCTCCTGGTTGTCAAAGTAACTTCACATCATTTTCCACTTAGAATAGAACTTTGGGACCTTAGTTGGTAGTCTGGGTTGTTCCCCTTTTGACGATTGATTTTATCACCCACCGCCTGACTCCCAAGATACGGTAATAGGTATTCGAAGTTTGACAGGGGTTGGTACCGCGGTGAGCAGCCCTAGCCCAATCAGTGCTCTACCCCCTATTACTATTACTTGAGGCTATACCTAAATATATTTCGAAGAGAACCAGCTATCACCAAGTTTGTTTGGCCTTTCACCCCTATCCACAGCTCATCCCAACCCGTTTCAATGGGTACGAGTTCAGTCCTCCACGAGCTATTACACTCGCTTCAACTTGGCCATGGATAGATCACTTGGCTTCGGGTCTGCAGCATCTGACTAAACGCCCTTTCAGACTCGCTTTCGCTACGGCTTCGCGTTTGCTTAACCTTGCCAGATACCACAACTCGCAGGATCATTATGCAAAAGGCAGTCCATCACCCTGATAAATCATAGGGCTCTGAATGATTGTAGGCAAATGGTTTCAGGTTCTATTTCACTCCGCTCACTGCGGTTCTTTTCACCTTTCCCTCACGGTACTTGTTCGCTATCGGTGTAGTAGTAGTATTTAGGGTTGGAGGGTGGTCCCCCCAGCTTCAGTCCGGATTCCACGTGTCCTGACCTACTCTGGATCCTGCTACCTAGCAATACCTTTTCATATACGGGGCTATCACCCTCTGTGGCTATCCTTTCCAGAATATTCTATTAAAGTATTGCAGTGGATATTGCAGTCCTCAACCCCGAATGCAAGCATTCGGTTTGCCCTATTCCCCTTTCGCTCGCCGCTACTAGGAGAATCTCGTTTGATTTCTTTTCCTCTAGCTACTGAGATGTTTCACTTCGCTAGGTTCGCTCCATTAAAGGTAATGTGCCTCACGACACATTGGGTTGCCCCATTCGGAAATCTAGGGATCAAAGCTTCTTGACAGCTCCCCCTAGCTTATCGCAGTCTAGTACGTCCTTCATCGCCTCTACTACCCAAGGCATCCACCATTTGCCCTTGCTAAGCTTATCGCCTTAAACTTAATGTGTATCCTAAAGTCACTGCCTTATTGAATGTATGTCTAGCATACAACAATAAAGCATTGATTGTAGTCTTTATTTACTTAGGCTATTAACAATACAATGTAAAATAACACGATCTCTATCATTATGTATCACGCTACCGCAATACATAGCAATAAGAAATCTCATAAAAATCTTATCTTTGAAGTCTATCATATTTAAGACTTTTATGAGATTTCAAACTTAAGAGAATGCTTAATACTCTTTTTTATAACACTTATACCCATATATCAAGTATATATCAAGAACTAACATATGATATATGTCCTACTATAACATACTTACTATTATTATCAAGATATACCTTGCAAGATACAAGATTACTTAATTATTTATCATATGGTGGAGAATAGCGGGATCGAACCGCTGACCTCCTGCGTGCAAAGCAGGCGCTCTCCCAGCTGAGCTAATTCCCCATTATGGTGGGCTTAGGAGGACTTGAACCTCCGACCTCACCCTTATCAGGGGTGCGCTCTAACCACCTGAGCTATAAGCCCCTCGTAAGCATACCAAACAAGATCCTATTTGATCTCTGAAAACTAAGCAAGAAATGAAAAGTTTCACACTATATCCTTAATGGTTTACTTCCAACAAAGTAAGTAAACATATCTCTAGAAAGGAGGTGATCCAACCGCAGGTTCACCTACGGTTACCTTGTTACGACTTCACCCCAGTCGCTGCATCTGCCGTGGGCGGTAGCCAGTTTAGCATTCCGACTTAAGGCAAATACAACTCCCATGGTGTGACGGGCGGTGAGTACAAGACCCGGGAACGTATTCACCGTGACATGGCTGATTCACGATTACTAGCGATTCCAGCTTCATGTAGTCGAGTTGCAGACTACAATCCGAACTGAGAGATGTTTTTGAGATTGGCTCCACTTCACAGTATTGCATCTCTTTGTGCACCCCATTGTAGCACGTGTGTAGCCCTAGGCGTAAGGGCCATGATGACTTAACGTCGTCCTCACCTTCCTCCTCCTTACGAAGGCAGTCTCCCTAGAGTGCTCAGCCGAACTGCTAGCAACTAAGGACGAGGGTTGCGCTCGTTGCGGGACTTAACCCAACATCTCACGACACGAGCTGACGACAGCCGTGCAGCACCTGTTTTCAAGCTCTGGCAAGCCAGCACTCCGCTATCTCTAGCAGATTCTATCAATGTCAAGCCTAGGTAAGGTTCTTCGCGTAGCATCGAATTAAACCACATGCTCCACCGCTTGTGCGGGTCCCCGTCTATTCCTTTGAGTTTTAATCTTGCGACCGTACTCCCCAGGCGGAATGCTTAATGCGTTAGCTGCATTACTGGAGTGACAAGCACCCCAACAACTAGCATTCATCGTTTAGGGCGTGGACTACCAGGGTATCTAATCCTGTTTGCTCCCCACGCTTTCGCGCATCAGCGTCAGTAATGTTCCAGCAGGTCGCCTTCGCAATGAGTATTCCTCTTGATCTCTACGGATTTTACCCCTACACCAAGAATTCCACCTACCTCTCCCATACTCTAGAATAACAGTTTCAAATGCAGTTCTATGGTTAAGCCATAGGATTTCACATCTGACTTATTATCCCGCCTACGCGCTCTTTACGCCCAGTGATTCCGAGTAACGCTTGCACCCTCCGTATTACCGCGGCTGCTGGCACGGAGTTAGCCGGTGCTTATTCGTTAGATACCGTCATCATCTTCTCTAACAAAAGGAGTTTACAATCCTAAAACCTTCATCCTCCACGCGGCGTTGCTGCTTCAGGGTTTCCCCCATTGAGCAATATTCCCTACTGCTGCCTCCCGTAGGAGTCTGGACCGTGTCTCAGTTCCAGTGTGTCCGATCACCCTCTCAGGCCGGATACCCGTCATAGCCTTGGTGAGCCATTACCTCACCAACAAGCTGATAGGACATAGGCCAATCCTTTAGCGAAAAACTTTCCCCCGTAGGGAGTATCTAGTATTAATCACCGTTTCCAGTGGCTATCCCAGACTAAAGGGCATGTTACCTATGCATTACTCACCCGTGCGCCACTAATCCACTTCTAGCAAGCTAGAAGCTTCATCGTTCGACTTGCATGTATTAGGCACGCCGCCAGCGTTCACTCTGAGCCAGGATCAAACTCTCCATAAAAAATAGAATGCTATGAATCTATAAAGTTTCAAAGATTCTAAACTTTAAAGGTTTAACTAGATTATACATAATGTATATGTAGCTATATCTCTAAAGGATTTGTTTGGTAGTTTGTCCTTGTATCTCTTAGCTCTAAATCACAAAGACTTTTTGTATCTTATGCTTTGATACTACAAAGCATAAGCTCAAAGTCATATACAAATGAGAAAATAGTAACTAAGAAACAAAAGAATTAATGTTGTAACGAATCTAGCATATTGCTAGAAGATACAATGCTTATCTTTTATTTCTTGCTTAGATGTCAAAGATCATTACCAAAATCTTGTTTCCATATTTCTAAATAATTCTAAAGACCCTATGTATCTTAAACGATATAGAGATTTTAAAGTATTTATATTATAGATAAAGTATTTTAAGTAAAAAGAACACCACAAATTGATTGCTAAAAGACATTAGAATATGTTGTGTTACATTTGGTAGTAATTACATAAGCTAGATGCTTTAGTATCTCAAAATTGGGAAACGAAATACTACACATACAAAGCTTAAAGTTTGCTTTTGGATAAGGAACTTTTATACAAACCTTGACTTAATAAAAATTAAAGTTTTACTTAACTAAAATTGAGATAGATATAAATTTTCATTGCATTATCTTAGAATGTGCTTAAACTTAAAAAAGGGTGTGTATGTCTATGTATTCACATATATTCTATCGCGATACCTTCTTTGACCAACACACACTCACGCCAATGACTTATGCCCCAAAGCATACAAAAGTGCTCTATGTTTGCGAGCTAGAGAAGCTAATCAAGCTTACCATTGATATTCCTGCTTCTTTGCATTCTCATATACAAGAAGACGCTGAGCGCATTATAGAATCTCTTTATACACATGCCCATCAATGCAATATTATTAATCCATCACATACATATAGTTTGTATTTTGCGTGTAAGCCGCATTTTCATGAAACAAGCTTACAAGAATGTGAGGCGTATTTTATAGATCATCATATATTTACAAACCTACCAAAACATACAAAGGTGTGTGAAATTGCTATCGATGCGTATTTTCTAGCACAACACATACAGCAAGGCTTTGTCTATATCAAAGAATCTCATATGCTCTATTATATTGATAACGCACAGATTCTTAGCACTCTCTATCTTGCAAACGATGAGGAACTAACACAAAAAACGCAACTTTTTAGCAATATGTTTGGGAAGCACACGCTGCAGGTTTTAGATTCTTTCCCTACTCAGATATTTTTAGAATCTAGCACCAAAGACCCGCAAGATAAACCCTCGCCCTTCCGTGCGATCTTTCAAAACTGCAAGCACGAATACTACACATATGCAAGAGTGCTTTTACATAATAAACTTGGGTTTATCCGCAATAACTTTGGGCTTTTTGGCAAGACACAAACACATATCATACGAAACCTTATCATTACCCTTGCCATAATGTTTGGGCTTGTATATCCTAGCGCGCTTTTTGCGCACACCTACAATCTCACAACCCACATCAATACCCTGCAGTCTCAAGAATACGATTTTACAAGCCTTGAACATAGCACCGCTGCCCAAACTAACGAGCTAAATAAACTTCTTACACACAATAACCAAATGTATCAACAAATTTCTTTTGTGCTAGATTCACTCAATACAAAACCGCTAAGCGTCCGTATGGAAGAGACTTTTGCACTTCTTGCCAAACACTCTGCACACACCACAAACATAAGCTTTGCAAAAAATGCAGGACATAGTGTAGCACTAATGGATATCATAGCACCCACACAAGCCCATATCACACAATTACTAAAAGCCCTCAATACCGACGCTTCACAAGCCAAAATTTCTCATATCACGCACAAAGACAACAAAGCCCATTCTCAAATCCTTGTGGTGTATCATGAATAAACGCATAGCCCTTAAGCCTCGTGAAAAAATTTTAGGTTTCATATGCGGAGTCCTTGCCTTTATAGTATGTTGCCATATATTTCTTATACAGCCTATCGAGCAACAACACAGCCTCACTTCCACGCTCTTAGCACAATTACAAGAAGACAAGGCTATCTCCAAAGATAGCTACACACAAGCACTTCATACCACAAACGCCATTCAATCCGAGCAAACCCAAACCCTTACAGAGCTCACACAATCTAATGCCCTATTACACTCCATACTGCACCAAATCTATGCCACACAATCCAATGCATTTGACAACTTAGATACTTTGCTAAATCTCTCTCACAACAATCATCTTGCCCTTACTCATATACAAATCGCTAACGAAGAGCTTGGTATCATTTCTTTGCGAGGTAGTGGGACTTTTGGAGGCATAGCACAATTCCTTCATGACATACAAACACTCCATAACCAATATATAAGTCTTGATTTTATCCATATCGATCTAAAAGATAGGCTGGAGTTTGAATTGCTTATCCAAGATATGAGAATCTAGTATGAGATTTATACTCACGCTTTTATTTCCTCCTATGGCTTTTGCCACAACTATTCCATGTGATATGCTATGCGCACAAAATCTTCTCTCTAGTCTCCAAAAACCACGATCTTACCAAAAACTCACACACAATCCATTTCTTGACACAACGCCACAGACGCGATCACACACCAAAACACCACATTATCTCAAACTCGAAGCTATTATGAATGCCAAAGCACTTATTGATGGCACATGGTATAAAAGTGGCAAAACACCATTTGGCACAATCCTTAGTATCCACAATGATCATATTATGCTTATGCAGGGCAAAAACACGCACACTATCAAAGTATCACAACATATCCTATGGTATAGGTAGGTTTTGATGCAATTCCCACGCTTACTTCGCATATTATGCTTAATCTACTGCCTCACACAACAAACAATCTATACATGCGATTCACTTAGCTTTAATGCCAACACAACACTCTCTAAAATCTTAGAAGCCATTGCCCTAGATTGTAAGCTAAACATTATCTACACCCAAGATCTCGCACACAAAATCTTAGATTCTAAAGTCATTTCCTTGCACTTTGACAATGCTTCCTTGCAAGATATTCTCCAAACCCTGCTTACGCAAAATGACATAGGATTCACACTAGAGAACAATCTCTTAAGTATTTGGGCATTGCAAACTAAAACCTTTAGTATTAATTACATATCCACTGCACGCGTTGGCTCTAGTAATACCGATGTATTTTTCTCTCAAGATTCTCAAAACACACTCAACACATACCAAAATTCCTATGCTATGCAAAATTTTTCCACCTTTGAATCCACCCAACAAGCACACAAAATGGCACTTAACAAAGCCGCTGGACACACCCTTGGGACAGGCAAAAGTGGCACAAAAATCTATTCTATTGATGAAATGGATTTTTGGGGTGAATTAGAAAATGAAATATATAACATCGCCTATCGCCCTGGAGATTGGTATACACCAGATTCTAGTATTGGCACCCCACAAGATACCAAAGATTCTAAATACGCACACAAAGACATCATCATTAATAAAGGTGCGGGGCTTTTGACAATCACAGGATCTCAAAAACAAATTGATCGCGTGGAGCAATACCTCGCCTCTCTTGCGCAAAAGATTCACGCGCAAGTCCTCATTGATGTCAATATTTTCAATGTCGAACACAATGATAGTGCGACATATGGTATTGATTGGGAGCAATTTTTTAATCTTACAAATCTTGCTACTGCACCTATGGGTAGCGATAACTCAAGCGCATTAATCCTTGATAATTCCGGCACCTCTTATGGTATCAATATTTTCTCACAAGGTGTAAGTATAGAGCGTATCGTGGAATTTTTGCAAACCTATGGCAAGGTAGAATCTATCTCTAACCCAAAAGTGCTTACACTCAATAATCAGCCTGCTATTATTAGCGTGGGAAGTGTGTTGCGCTACCAACAAAGCACAACATACCAAACCACAACCCAAGGCACTTCAGTGCAAAATGCTTCAGAAATATTTCCATCAGTTTTTGCTGGAATCTTACTTGATGTTACGCCAAGCATTGAGGGTAAAAAAATCATTTTAAAAATCAATCCCTCCATAACCAAAACCAAAGATGTCTCAATCGAAAATCAAACAACCGCACTTAGTTCACCACCAAATCTCGCTACCAAGCACCTCTCTTCGCTTGTGGCGATAGAAGATGGGCAGCGTATTGTCTTGGGTGGTCTTATAGACAAAACAGAAACAAAGATTCGCAAACAAATCCCAGTTTTGGGAAGCATACCATTACTCAAATATCTTTTTAGCTATACCAAAAATACCCAAGTAACAAAAGAAATGGTTATTATCCTCTCGCCAAAAATTATGAATCCACAAGCCATAGAACAACTCCAAGATGAAATACCACAAATCCCAGCCTATGAAGATTCCTCACTTCCGCTAAGCAACACGCAACCTGCACCAAACATACGCGATCTAACCCTAAGTTCTATCACAGATTCTCATACGCTCAATAATGTCTCATTATGAATCATTCTACAAATATCCATATTTTAGAAAGCCTTGATCACAAAGCCCTTGGTGCGTTGCCCTTCTCACTCATACAAAAACTCCATTGTTTTGCCTTTAGCATAGATTCTACGCATATACATATCGCTACAGATCCGAATAATCCGCCAAATATGGAGCTTGTGAGCTTTCATATACACAAACAATATCCACACCTAACACTAGAATGCTATCCAATACAAGATTTTTTGCTGTTTTACCAAAAAGCCTTTGCAAATGCGAAATTTAACGCCCTAACCCAAGATCTCTTAGCAAAACTTATGCTTGTATCCACAGGCACCGCCAATCCTCATATACAAGAAAACGACATAAACACCCTGCTAGATTTTCTCCTAGAATATGGCATACAACACCAAAGTAGCGACATACATATAGAATCTAATGCCACAGAAGCAAGTATTCGCTATCGAATCGATGGAATCTTACACAAAAGTTTTGAGATCCCCTTACATATCTTTGAAGTCATTTCCACGCGCCTAAAGCTAGAATGCAAACTTGACATCAGCGAAAAAAGAAAGTCCTTAGATGGGCGTTTTTCAAGAGATTTTGCGCAAGGAAGTTTTGATTTTAGATTCTCAAGTATGCCCGCACTTGAAGGCGAATCGCTTGTATTGCGTATCTTGCAAAAAGGTGCCAAAAGCCACACTTTGCAATCTCTAGGATTCTTGCCCCAAGCCCTTCACCTCATCAATCAAGAAATCACCAAAAGCAGTGGTATGATCTTGCTTGTAGGTCCTACAGGCTGTGGCAAAAGCACCACGCTCTATGCTATGATAGAATCCATAAAAGATCACACCAAAAAAATCCTCACGCTTGAAGATCCCATAGAATACCGCGTCGATGACATCACACAGGTGCTTATCAATCCACAATATGATTTCACCTTTGAAAAAGCCTTGCGTGGTTGCCTACGACAAGATCCCGATGTGCTTATGATAGGAGAAATCCGCGATCACCAAACGCTTGATCTCGCCCTCCAAGCCTCTTTGACTGGACATTTAATCTTTGCGACCCTACATGCTAATGACACACTAAGTGCCTTTGATAGAATCTTGGCACTAGGTGGAAAGCCCCAAATACTTGCCACAAATCTTAGTATGATTATCGCCCAACGCTTAGCACGAAAACTCTGCATACATTGCAAATATAGTGTGCCTCACGGCTTTTATGATACTTTTAAAGATGGCATATACAAAGATTTTCTTACAAGCCTTTGTTTGCAAACCCCACTTTATCGTGCTAAAGGTTGCGTGTATTGCGATAATAGCGGATTTTCTGGACGCATACTATTAAGCGAGATTCTCCAAAACCCACGCAATATCTCTAACCTTAGCAAAGAGCTACTTGCCACACACCTTACGCCTATGCAAACACATATTACAGAAGTTTTGACACAAGGCATGTGTAGCCTAGAAGAAGTGTATCGTGTATGGGGATAATCTATGAATCTAAAACGCACAATACGCCCCCAAGACATTAGCACGCTTTTTATGCAAATGGGACTTTTGCTAGATTCTGGTGTAGGGATATTAGAATGCATGCAAAGTGTGCAAACCCAAAATACATCTCTTGCTATCATAATACAAGATATTGTCAAAAATCTTCATCAGGGCTTAAGCCTAACCCAATCTATCGCACAACACAAGACAATCTTTGGAGAACTCTCGTGTGCATTGCTCACATTAGGGCAAGAAAGTGGCACACTCCCTGCAATCTTGCTCACCCTTAGTGCATACTTCAATAAACGTGCCCAAACCAAAGCACTTGTAACCAAAGCCCTTGTATATCCTAGCATATTGCTTTGTGCGATGATTGTTGCCTTTTTGGCTATCATTTGGTTTGTTATACCGCCATTTATGGTGCTTTTTGCAGAGCTTGGCACCACATTACCTCTTTATACGCGAGTCTTAGTGTGGCTGTATGAATCTCTCCAAACATTTGGGTTACTTATAGTAGTTGTGCTTGTGTGTATCGCCTTTACAAGTAAGATCCTTTATGCGCATCAATCATCTTCTAGACACACAATCGATACATACATACTACGCATGCCATTTGTAGGTGCGCTTATCACCTCACAAGAAGCCTATCGTTTTTCCTTTGCACTTAGTTATATGCTAAAGGGTGCTATGCCACTAGATAAAGCATTGCCATTGGCGAGTTTGAGTGTGCAAAATCGCGCCCTAAGAGAACGCTACAATATGCTTTTGCCACATATCAAAAACACTGCCGCCACCTTAAGTCAAGCACTAAAAACATTAAACTTACTTGATCCTGTCTCAATCACGCTTATTCACGCTGGAGAAAAAAGCGCAAAACTACCACAAATCTTTGAATCTATCGCCAATGCTACGCAACGCGAGAGTGAGCAAAAACTTGATATGATAGTGCGCCTTATAGAACCTACGCTTAGTCTTGTTATGGGAGCATTGGTTGTGTTTTTGGCGTTAGGCGTGTTTGTGCCTATGTGGGATATGAGTGCAAATGTCCTCTAGTTATCATACACGCTTTGCCAAAGCCTAAATCCAATCCCTAATCTATTGGAGTGAATGTTATACTCATAAATATTATCGCCATAGCCATTACTATATTGTGCATAGATTCCAAGATTTTTGGTAAGCCTGTAGGTATAACCCACCTCAAAATGTGGCTTCCAAAATCCTATATCACTCACGATAGGCGATGCCTTGAATTCAAATAAATGATTATCGTATTTGCAATACAAAAATATATCAGCATATCCGCGATAGCGCGTAAGATCTGGATTATCGTGCAAAAAGCCATCATTATCCAAACCTATCCAAAGCCAAGTGCGCGCGATACCACCAACTTTTAGCCCCCAAGGCGTGTCATATTGCAAACGCACCCTAAGCAAAAGCTGATTTTGTGTGCGTGATCGCAAAGCGCGCTCGCCATTTGAAACATGCTTATAGCCAAACTGCACAAAACGCACAATGTCATTAATCCCATCATAAGACCAATACAACTCCGGCGCATAGTCTGTGTCGCGGAATGGTCGAGAATCTAATTTATTATAATTTTGGAAAAATGCAGTTTGCGTATAAGCAAAGAAAAATTTATTATGCTCACCCACGGCAAACATTGGGATTCTAAAGCTAAATTGGAATTTTGTCTCGGTTGCTATGTTTTTATCATATGTAGGCGAAAAGCTGTGATAATAGGGCAAAATATAAATAGGCTCGTGTGCATACAACGAACCAAGATGCGAGGATAATTGTTGATTGAATACTTGTGTTGTAGGTTGTTGGGAATCTGGCTCTTTGCCAAAAACATACATCAATGCACTTAGAGCCAAAATACCAAACCTTTTTATCATCATATACCCTTAAACTTAAGCTAACAAATCCTTAGGTATGATTGTAACCTTAAAATATTAAATACAAGTGCAAAATTGTTACAAAGGGAAAAGTATGTGTGGAATTGTGGGTTATATAGGTAACAATGAAAAAAAACAAATCCTTCTTGATGGCTTAAAAGAACTCGAATATAGGGGCTATGATAGTGCAGGAATAGCAGTATTAGCCAACCAACAATTGCATAATTTCAAAGCAGTTGGAAAAATTGTCAATCTCGAAGAAAAATGCAAAGATTTTTATTCCCAAGGTTTTGGCGTTGGTATAGGACACACACGATGGGCGACACATGGCAAACCCACAGAAGCAAATGCCCACCCACATTTTGCAGAATTTAGCAATGTCGTGCATAATGGGATTATAGAAAATTACGCGCAACTTAAACAAATGCTCCAAGACAAAGGACATCAATTCATTAGTCAAACTGATACCGAAGTCATTGTGCATCTTTTTGAAGAAAATCTAAAAACCCACAAAGATTCAATGAGTGCTTTTAAACATACCATAGATTCTCTACACGGAGCCTATGCGATCTTGCTTATTACAAAGGCTGATGAAGAGGCAATCTTTTATGCTAAAAAAGGTTCTCCACTTATCATCGGACAAGGCGAGGGTGGCGTGTATTTTGCAAGCTCTGATGCGCCACTTATCGGACTTGCAAACAAAGTGCATTATGTAGCTGATGATACTATCGGTCGTATGGATAAAGATAGCTTTTCACAACTAGCAGACATCAAAGAGCTTACTATCAATAAATCTTATGCACAAAAAGATGGATATAGATTTTTTATGGAAAAAGAAATTTACGAGCAACACAAAGTCCTCTTAGAAACAATGATGGGGCGTGTAAGCGATGAGCATATCGGCTTTGATGAAGTGCCAAACGATTTTTTTACCTCTATTGAGGAAATTACGATTTGTGCGTGTGGGACAAGCTACCACGCAGGACTTAGTGCAAAATACCTCATCGAACGCCTAGCCAAGATTCGCACAAATGTCGTCTTTGCAAGTGAGTTTCGCTATGCTAATCCTGTGCTACACAAAAATGAGCTTTTTGTCTGTATCTCTCAAAGCGGTGAAACAGCCGACACACTAGAAGCCCTCAAACTTGCTAAATCTAGCGGACTTAAAACACTAGCTATTTGCAATGTCGATAATAGCTCAATTGTCCGCGAAGCACATCACGCTATACTCACACGCGCAGGAATCGAAAAAGGCGTGGCAAGCACCAAGGCTTTTGCGACGCAAGTTATGGTGCTTTGGATTTTGAGTGTATCGTTGGGACATATGCGCGGACACATTAGCACTAAAGATCTCAAGCACTATGCAAACACAATGCTTAATGCCACCAAACTTACCAAAGTGCAAACTTCCTTGCACGATCGCCTTAAGCGACTTTCAAAACGATATTTGCACGGACATGGCTTTTTCTTTATTGGGCGCGATATTTTCTATCCTCTGGCACTCGAGGGCGCACTCAAACTCAAAGAGATTAGCTATTTACATGCCGAGGGATATCCTAGTGGTGAAATGAAACACGGACCTATAGCCCTTGCAGATTCAGAGCTTTTTTGTCTTGCACTCTTGCCAAAACATCTTTTGTTTGACAAAATCAAAAGCAATGTCCAAGAATTAGGGGCACGCGACACAACCATTTGTGCGATTTGCAGTGAGAGTATTCAAGAAGCTGATGATATGGTGTATATTCCTCAATGTCAAGATTATATGGAGGAATTTTATGCGATGATGATCGTGCTCCAACTCCTTGCATTAGAAATAGCAACCAAATTAGGTAATGATGTCGATATGCCTAGAAACCTCGCAAAATCTGTAACCGTGGAGTAATTCTCTATGCATAGTATGACTTCAACAACCCATGCTTAAAACGTTAATAAGAGATAACATAGGTTATATAAAAAATTCTTTCATTTCAACTTCCAAGACCTTTGAGATTTTGTAGAGGTGCTCTAAATTAAAATGAATATTTTTATACCCTGCTTCTGCACCAGCTACTAAAGAAACAGACTTATATCCTATTGCAAGACTTAAATCAAGCTGCGATAATCCCTTTTCTTTTCGCAGTCTTGCAACATTTTTTGCAATATAACGATAAAAATCCTGTATTTGCTCCTTGTCGCATTCATAAAAATCGTTTGCCATACCCTAAACTCTACTATTATAGATTCTTTAAGTTTAGTTTGTTTATAATCTAATTTCACTCTACTATAATAGAGTATAGTATAAAAATTAGCACAAGGAGCGTAACCATGAAAATCTCTTATATGTCATTTGGGATCTTGCCCATTGGAATGATTTTACTTCTAAGCGGTTGTTTTGGACCAGAGCCACAGCCATTGCCACAATACACACCAAAAGCACTTGAAGCACAGGGCAAAGGTATCACAATAGCTAAAAGCACGCCTTATAATTGTGTGATTTTAGGAGAAGTCGAGGGAAAAGACAATGTGGGGAATACACGAGGAGTTACTAGGGAATTATTGCGTGAGGGGGCTCTTAATGACCTAAAAAATGAAGCTGGAAATGTCGTAACTGGTGGTAAGCGTATTATGTTGTCTATCACCAAAGAACAAGTAACGTGTGTGGCAAAGCTTCAAGGTGAAACCAATGCACGTTCTGTTGATTGCACAGATGGTGCACCACATGGCACGATCTCTGCTGCACTACAATCTCATAGAATCCACGCCCAAGTATTTGAATGTGGAAACAAATAATTATTTCCATCATATTACATAGTGAGGATTCTCGCTATGTAATGTTTATTTTGTCTGTGTACAGCACTTGGATTCTCGTATAAGATTAATGAGAATCTCTTGTATTATGTCAAACTTAGAGCGAAATACCAAAATATCGTTTATGACCCCGCTTCACCAGCTGCACGAAACCTCATAGGTATGTTAGAAATCGGTCTTGGTGGCAGGTAATCAAAAGAGATTTGAAGGTAGGGAATGGTGGGGCTTATCTCTATCTATAGCCCCATTTTGGTATTGATTTGAGAATCCTAGAGTATCTATGACTTACCAAAAGATCGTTAAGTATTTTTATCGAATTTAAGTTATAATCTCCACATCATTTGTTCTTATTCTACATAAGGATATCACTATGGAAGTTACACTACTGCACGCCACACCTTTAGAAATGTGCTCCAATGCTATTAGAACCTGTTGGCAAAGCTTTGATAAAAGCGATAATGGTGGAGAAAGGGATTTGGAGCTTATTGATCGCGTGGGCAATAAAAACAAACACAGCTCCACGCTTGAGCATTTATTTTATAACTTTTATATAAAAGGCATTTCACGCGCGTGTTTGCAAGAATTAGCACGACACAGAATGGCAAGTCTTAGCGTCAAATCCTCACGCTACACACTCAAAGAACTAAAGCACTGCGAAAGTTTTTTGCCACTAGATTCTATAAATCTCACACGCGCACAGCAATTTCTTGTCTTTTGTCAAGAACCCAAAGTCAATGAAGCAAGTGTGTATGCGCTAGAAAATCTCCGAGTCTTATTAAGCCAAGGCATTAGCAACGACTTGGCAAAATTTTGTATGCCTGAATCTTACAAAACCGAACTCTCGTGGAGTATCAATGCACGATCATTGCAAAACTTCCTATCCTTGCGTAGCTCCAGAAGTGCGCTTTGGGAGATTCAAAACCTTGCGCGCGCTATCTTTGATGCCCTGCCAGATTCACACAAATACATTTTTGAGCACTGCCTCCAGCAAGATACCAAAGCCTAAAGACGCCAAATTAAGAGTCTCCAATGATTTGGCTTGATATTACCGATCCCAAATATGTGCTATTTTTTCGCGCATTACTCCCATATCTTAGGACACTTGATGAGATTCTCATCACCACACGCGCAAGTAGTGATTATGATGAATGCGTGCAACTTTTGAAACTTTTTAGGATCGCACATCATTGCATAGGTGGCTATGGTGGTGCAACAAAAGAAGGGAAATTTAGGGCTAGGTTGCATAGACAAGAGGAATTTTTGGAATTTTTTGGCACCAAACTTCCCACGCTCCTTATCACAGGTGCAAGTGCCGATGCCGTGCATTTTGCCTTTGGAGTAGGCATACCAATTGTGCATTTTTCTGATACACCCATAGCCGGACACACTTGCGATTCACATTTGCTTACCAAACTTGCGCGATTAACGCTTCCGCTTTCAGATCTTATTTTCTATCCATTTGTGCTACCCCAAAAATGCTTCAAGCTCCTTGGTATGAGCGCTGATAATATAATTTCATATCCATTTATTGATGTGGCTTTGTGGCTAGATGATCTCCCTAGAGGCAAGGATTTTCGCCAAACTCTTTGCATACCTACCAACCGCCCCACAATCCTTGTGCGAGAGGAGGAATACAAAGCCCACTATGTGAGCAAAAAATTGCCTATTATTTATGAGAGTATAAAACTCCTTGCACACAATCTTGACGCAAATATCATCATTATGCCACGCTATGGAAGCAAGGAGCTAGAACAAGAGTTTGGGAAATATGCTAATGTATGGATTACTAATGAGAAATTTGCACCAGAGGATTTCTATCCCTTTATCGATGTGCTTGTAGGTGGTGGTGGCACTATGAATCTAGAATCTTGCTATCTAGGCATACCTACAATCTCTACGCGCTCTTTATTGCTTTTTCACGACAAATATCTCCTAAAACACCACCTTATGTCTCACGCCAAAAGTGCTACACAAGTGCTAAAACTCGTGCGAGAAGCACTCACAAACAAAACCCCAAAAATACGACAAGACGTGCTTTTTTTCCACACCAACAAAACTACTGCACTCCAAGACATCATCGCAACCCTCAAGCAAAGATTCTATACATCTCCTAACGCAAACACGCAACAACAAAGGCAAGACAAATCCCCCCACAAAAAGCTAATGATGAAGTCTATAAACAAAAGCTAGGCACACTTAACTACGCCCTAAAAGCATTAGCCAAAAACATAGAATCCAAAGTCTATGAATATGGATTTTTGCTCCCTTAGGTATAAGTATCACATACTGCGTATTTTTGCGATCTCATCACGCAATCGTGCGGCTTCTTCAAACTCAAGCATTTTTGCAGCTTGGTGCATTTTGGCGCTAAGCTCTTTGATAAGTGAATCTCTCTCACTTTTTGGAATCTTCTTAGCCTTGGCACCCTTTTCATACAATCGTGATAAGCCACTAGATTCTATCTTTAACTCTTCTTCGATATTGCGTTGCACGGACTTTGGCGTAATATTGTGTAGCGCGTTAAATTCCTCTTGCTTGGCACGGCGATAATCTGTGATTTCAAAAGCACGCCGCATAGAATCTGTGATTTTTTTGGCATACAAAAGCACCTTGCCATTGACATTGCGCGCTGCACGACCCATAGTCTGTATAAGGCTTGTCTCGCTACGCAAAAAGCCCTCTTTGTCTGCATCAAGGATAGCAATCAAGCTAACCTCTGGGAGATCTAGCCCCTCACGCAAAAGGTTAATCCCAATGAGCACATCAAATTCCCCCAAACGCAAAGCGCGTATCAGGTGATTACGCTCAATAGAATCTATATCGCTGTGCATATAGCGCACCCTAATACCCAACTGAGTGTAATATGTGCTAAGCTCTTCTGCCATTTTTTTGGTTAGTGTGGTGATAAGCACACGCTCTTTTTTTTCTACACGCACCTTAATCTCATCAAGCAAATCTAGGACTTGTGAATCTGAATCTCTTACTTCATAGAGTGGATCAAGCAAACCTGTAGGGCGGATAATTTGCTCGGCGATATTGTTTTTGCTAAGCTCTAATTCTAGCTTGGCAGGAGTAGCAGAGACAAACAGAAAATGTGGGGCTTTGGTGATAAACTCATCAAAACGCAATGGGCGGTTATCAAGCGCACTAGGCAACCTAAATCCATACTCTACTAGCACTTCTTTGCGACTCCTATCTCCTGCATACATACCACCAAATTGTGGCAAACTTACATGCGATTCATCTACGATGATAAGATAGGGCTTGTTTTTTTGTGCAAAATAATCAAGTAGTGAATATGGCGTCTCACCGGGGGCTTTACCTGTGAGATGACGCGCATAATTTTCAATCCCTTTGCAAATACCAGATTCTCTAATCATCTCTAAATCAAATTCTGTGCGACCTTTGAGGCGTTGATATTCTACTTGCTTATCTTGTGCGCTAAACTCTGCTAAGCGTGAATCTAGCTCGGATTCTATCCCTGCAATCGCTTGTTTTAAGCGATTAGCACCCACGATAAATTGATTAGCAGCATACAACACAAATGAATCTAAGCGCTTTAGCTCCGTGCGCTCCAAACTATCATACACACTAATGCGATCAATCTCATCACCAAAAAACTCTACACGCACAAACTCTCGCTCATTATAGGCTGGAAAAATATCGATAACTTCGCCCAACACACGCACATTACCGCGATCAAAAGTCGTATCATTGCGTGTATAACCCATATCAATGAGTTTAAGTAAAAATTCTCGTTGTGTGCGTTGTTCTCCAACTTCAAACTTTTCTATCATTGTGAGATATTCTTGTGGATTACCCAAACCATAATTTGCCGATACACTCGCAACAACAATAATATCATCATACGCAAGGAGCGAGGTAGTAGCACTCAATCGCAAACGCTCAAGATCTTCATTGATACTAGAATCTTTTTCTATAAACAAATCACGGCGTGGTATATAGGCTTCGGGCTGGTAATAATCAAAGTGTGAGATAAAATACTCTACATGATTGTTTGGAAAAAAACCCTTAAATTCACTATAAAGCTGTGCTGCAAGGGTTTTGTTGTGTGTCATAATAAGTGTGGGCATTTGCAAGGTCGCAATGATATTTGCCATACTAAAGGTTTTGCCACTTCCTGTAACACCTATAAGCGTGGAATATTGTGCGCCATGTTGGATAGAATCTACGATTTTTGCGATAGCTTGGGGCTGATCTCCTGCTGGTGTGTATGAGGAATTTAGCGTAAAACTTGCCATAATTCTCCTTGAGACTAAAAGGCTTTATGTTATAATTTTGCAATCAAAATTTTACCCCACCAAATCTTATAAGGACACAAAAATGGATACGCAAATTATGGAAAAATTTTCACAAAAAATCGAAGAAATGTTGCAAAAAATGAATGCTCAAAAACTTGAAATAGATTCTTTGCGCACAAAAGTCCGCGAACTTGAAGCTGATAATCAAGCTAAAGATACGCAAATTTCTAACCTGTATGATCTTCTTGGCTCACAGAAAAAGGGCATAGAAGATCTCTTTAGCAAAATAGAGGAAGGTTTGCGTTATGAATGATCCACTAAAGATCAATATAGAGGGCAAACTTTTTTCCTTTTCGACAAGCAAACTCTCCAAACAAGCACAAGAGGAGCTTTTTGCGTTGTTTTATGAAGATGGAGAACGCAAACAAATCTCTATCGTGGAATTACTCCAAGCCTACATTATTGCAATTGAAAAATATGCCAAGATTCACACTTCGCTAGAACTTCTCTATCACGAAATAGAAAATGCCTCCATTTCCCCACAAAACATCACGTCACAAACTATGCAAGATTCACAGCCATAACTATTAGGGATATATGTGCATACTTTTGTCCTTGTCGCTCCTTTAGGCGTATCCTCTCCCCCACTTACATACCAAACCCAAAGCCCTTGTGAGCGTGGCACACTCTTAGAAATTCCACTTAAAAATAAACATATCTTGGGTGTCGCTCTCACACCACAAACACAACACATAGGCTTTGAGTGCAAACTCGCATATCCAAGCAAATACGAATTTTTGCCAATCCAAAAGCTTTTGGCAGAATTTATCGCGCAATATTATTGTTGTAGCTTTTCACAAAGCTATGGGCTTTTTACGCCAAAACTCATCACTGATACATTCACTACACAAGCACACGATGAGCCAATCACGCCAATCCTTGCGCTCTCACAAGCACAAAATGACGCCTTAACATTTCTCAATGCCACGCAAAACCCTCTGCTTTTTGGTGATACCGGCAGTGGCAAAACAGAAATCTATATCCACCTCATCGCACAACATCTCAATAATGGACAAAAAGCACTTTTTTTAATGCCTGAAATCTCTCTCACGCCCCAAATTGAACAGCGATTGCAAAAGGTTTTTGGCGATAAAGTGGGGATTTGGCACTCCAAAATTACAGCTAAAAAAAAGCAAGAAATCCTTACAAAACTCCAAAATGGCACGATACAAATTATCGCCGGTGCGAGATCGGCACTCTTTTTGCCCATAGAGAATCTAGGGCTTATTATTATTGATGAAGAACATGATGATGCTTATAAATCACAATCCACTCCACGCTATAATGCTAGAGATCTTGCGTTGTATCTTGGCAAACACACTTCTATCAAGGTTGTCTTAGGATCTGCCACGCCATCGCTTAGCTCATATGCCAATGCCAAAAAAGAACACAGAATCTATCGCCTTAGGGGGCAACACTTTGATAGCAAAAAATCCTATATTTTTGATGATACGCCATTATACGCACCCTCTCTCATAGAACTAGTGCGACAAACATATGAAGCTCATAAACAAAGCATTGTCTTTTTGCCTACAAGAGCGCATTTTAAAACGCTTTTTTGTCAAGAATGCGGTCAAAAAGTGCAATGCGTATTTTGTAGCGTGAGTATGAGTTTGCACCTTGATAAACACGCAATGATTTGCCATTATTGTGGCTACACACAAGCAATCCCCAAACATTGTCCCAAATGCCAAAGCCAAAACCTCCAATCCCAACGCATAGGCACACAAGAATTTGCCAAAGAAATGGCAGAATATTTTCCTGCTATGCGTGTGGGCATATTTGATCGTGATCATATTACAACACATAGCAAACTTCAAAAAACCCTCAAGGATTTCAATGATCACAAACTTGATATGCTCATAGGCACACAAATGCTAAGTAAGGGGCACGATTATCACAATGTCGCACTCTGTGTGGTAATGGGCATAGATTATGTGCTAAATACTATAGATTATCGCGCCAATGAACGCGCTATGAGTTTGCTCACACAAATTTCTGGACGAAGCGGACGCAAAGAAAATGGCATAGTATATATCCAAACATTGCACAAAGATTTTTTTGCTCCTTTTATGCAAGATTATGAAAAATTTTTGGCATATGAGCTAGAGTATAGACCAAGATTCTATCCGCCATTTGTGCGACTTGCTAATCTTGGTTTTGCGCACAAACTCCAACACCAAGCCCTCTCACAAATGCAAGAAGTGCGAGAAATTTTAGAAACACTGATACAAAAATCCACGACCCAAACAAAAAACATTGAAATTGTCGGAGCAAAAGCGTGTGATATTGAGCGACTTTATGGCAAATACCGCTATAATATTTTATTGCGATCGCATTCTGCCAACGCACTTATACAAGCTATTATGTATGTCAAAGAATGCGTAAAATTTAGCTTTGAGATTGATATAGATCCATTAAGCACGATATAATGTGCAGAAATTCATAAAAGGGGTGGAGATGAAAATAGCAGTGCAATGTGAGAATCTATTGCTACAAAGCACATTAGAATATTTTTTGCGTCAATACATAAGCCCACAAGAATCGTGCGATTTTATTCTAAGCGATGTGCAAAGAGTTACTAATAAACCTGTTTGCGTGCTTGGAGATTGCAATATCCCCCAGCCTTTCACACCACAATCTTTGCTCCAAGCCCTGCAAGATTTTTATGACAATCTCACACCCCTCCATACATCGACATTAGAATCTGAAATCTCCCAACTCCTTACAGAATACACGCACAAACTCTATGAACTCTTCAAAAAACACTCCTAATATCACCATTAGCACAGGCAAACTCAAGGGGCTAAAACTCCTCTTGCCCGCGTCATCTACCACGCGACCAACAAAAGCTATCGTGCGCCAATCATTTTTTAACACCATAGGTAGTGAAATCATAGATTGCGTATTTGTCGAGGGCTTTGGTGGCAGTGGCTCTATGGGAATTGAAGCCCTAAGCCGTGGTGCAAAAGAGGGTATATTTGTCGAGCGAGATTCACAAAGTGCGCAGATTCTCACACACAATCTCTTATGTGCAAAAAAACGCGCCAAAGAGTTACAATACAGAATCTACACACAAGATTTTTTTACCACCAAAGATATTTTGCATACTCTCCAAACATATAGTATTCTCTATCTTGACCCACCATTTGCGCTGCGAGAAGGTATGCAAGACATATATCACAAATGCTTTGAATTTGTCAGTAACATACATAATCCATATATTTGGCTTATAGCTTTTGAGGGAATGAGTGAGCAAGATATGCCCCAAACTTTAGGCAAATATGCTAGAATCAAACAAAAGAAATTCGGAAAAAGCACGATATCGTATTTTGCAGTCTAACTAAAGGGGGTAAGTATGGCAGAAGAGCAAGAAGCGCCTAGCACAGCAGGAAATGAGAAAAAAAACAAGGCAATTTTGTTTATTATTATTGGTATGGTAGTGGTGTTTTTGCTACTTGTTGGGATTTTGGTAGCAGTCCTTATGACTTCTGGAAATAATCACCAAGAACCACAAGCAGCACCAGCTACACAGCAAGAAGCGCAACCTCAAAAAACGGTCGTTAATGTTGGGACTTCTGTGAGTGCTAGAGCTAGTGATTATGGCAAAATGGGACCTCTTTTCCCTATCGCAGATGAATTTAAAGTAAATCTCTTAACACAAACAGGTAAAAAGATTCTACTTACAAAAATCAGTCTTGAGCTTGATAAACCAGAAAGTCAGCCAGAGATAGAAACAAAGCTGCCTGTGCTTTGTGATGCAATAATCGAAATACTCTCCTCCAAATCTTTTGAAGAAGTTGCCACCACAAAAGGCAAAAATCGTGTCAAAGATGAGATCGTGCAACGATTAAATGAGTTTCTTATCGATGGAAGTATCAAGAATGTCTATTTCACAAGCTTCCTTATTGGATAAGTATGCTAGGCATTGATGTCGTGCGTATATCGCGCCTTGAGCGTTTGATACAAAAATTTGGTATAAAAGGACTTAGACGCTTCCTTAACCAACACGAAATCATGCTTTCATCACGACACGATACATATAATTGTGCGCGTATAGCGGGATTTTGGGCAGCCAAAGAAGCCCTAAGCAAAGCGCTTGGGTGTGGGATTGGTGCAGAAGTTGGGTTTTTAGATATGTCTATTACCCTAGATTCTAAAGGCGCGCCACATATCGCGCTAGATTCTCAAAAAATGTCCTATTTTCAAGCCCAAAAACCTTTCGCACACATCGCGCTAAGTATCACGCATGATGCTGATATTGCCATAGCGTGTGTGGCATTGCGCTAAAGATAATTTCAAGCTAAGCAAAAGGAAACTTATGACAAAAAAGCGTGTTTTTTCTGGAATCCAACCAACAGGCACTATCCATTTAGGCAATTATTTAGGAGCGGTGAAAAATTGGGTAGATTCTCAAGAGATATATGAAAATATTTTTTGCGTGGTAAATTCGCACGCTATCACTATCAAGCAAGATCCAAAACAATTAGCACAAAAAACATATGAGCTTGCTGCAATGCTTCTAGCGTGTGGGATTGATACCAAAAAATCTAGTCTTTTTATCCAAAGTCAAATCGATGAACATGCCGCACTTGCGTGGATACTTGATTGCAATATTCCTATGGGTGATATGAGCAGAATGACGCAATTCAAAGACAAATCTGCCAAAAATCCTAAAAACATCAATGTAGGGCTTTTTAATTATCCAGCGCTAATGGCGGCTGATATTTTGCTCTATCAAGTCGATGGTGTGCCAGTGGGAGAGGATCAAAAACAACATCTTGAGCTCACAAGAGATGTGGCAATGAGATTTAATCGCGACTATGGTGAATGCTTCAAAATCCCAGAGGCGCTTATTCCAAAAGTAGGTGCGCGTGTTATGGGGCTAGATAATCCAGAATCTAAGATGAGTAAATCAAGTAGTGGTGCAAATCACGCAATCTTTTTGCTTGATACGCCAGAAGTTATTATGACTAAATTTAAAAAAGCCACCACAGATTCACACAATACTATTGTCTTTGATACCACGCGTCCAGGGCTTTACAATCTCTTAAGTATTTATGAAATTTTCACACACAAAAGTCGTGAATCCATCGAGGAAGAATTTGTGGGCAAAGGATATGGACATCTTAAAACTGCCATAGCAGAAGTTGTCATAGAATCTCTACGCCCTATTAGAGAAACATATGAAAAGCTTATGAACGATCAGGCATATATCAAACAAATCCTTGATGAAGGTGCGCAAAAGGTGCGTCCTATCGCTGCAAACACATATAACAAAGCCAAAGAGCTCGTGGGGCTCATATAAGCCTTAGATTCATCAAGCTTTAACAATTACATCAGTAGAATGTAGCTTGTATCTAATTTTTAGGAGGGTAATATGAAAAAAGTAAAATTACTAGGATTAGGACTTATGACAATCGCATTTGTAGCGTGCAATCAAGGTCCAAGCCCAAAAGAAATAGAAATCACAAAATGTGAAACACCAAAATATGAAGTGCTTTTTGAAACAAGCAGCATTAGTGGAACACAAGATCTCTATAGCACACAAGATTTCAAGGCATTACTAGGGAAGTTTATGCGAGATTCACAATGCTTTAGCTTTGTCCAAACGCCAAGCCAAAATACTTGGAAAATGGAAGTTACTTATAAGCTTACGACAAATGCTACAAGTCAAGACTTCAACATAGCTAAAGGGCAAAGTGAAGCTACGCTAAAATCTTTAGTAACTTTGGATTTAACACAACCAAAACAAAGCATCAAAGAACGCGCCAATGGCGAATTAAAGCTTAGCAAAGAACATTTTTTTGGTTCAGGTAAAGAAAGCGCAATCTCCAAAACAGAGATAGAGCGCCTCTTGACAGACAATATTGTCTTTATCATTGATGATTTAAGAAATAAATAAGCTTTATTTAGGAATTTAGGATATAATTCCACCCATTTCAAAAAAAAGGAGTTACCATGGCTTTATATGATAGAAACTACACAAATGTAGATGTTGCTTCTATGGCAGCGGCACAAGAGAGTGCATTGGTAAATTTCGTAAAAACAACATATAAGTTTTTTGGTGCGAGTTTACTTATCGCAACAATTGGCGCACTCGTAGGCTTTATGAATTTCCAAATGGTTATGGAAAATCGTATGCTCATCTTTATTGCAGAGTTTGTGGCATTATTTGGTCTTATGTTCTCACGCTCAAAACCTGGGTTAAATGTTGCTATGCTTTTTATTTTTACATTTCTCACAGGTCTTGCTATTACACCTTTACTTGCGTTTGTTATTGTCCAAAATGGCAGTGCGGGAGTGGTAGCGGCATTTGGTATGACAACTATTATCTTTGGTGTGATGAGCATTTATGGAATCAAAACAAAGCGTGATTTAGCAAGTATGGGAAAAATGCTTTTTATCGCTCTTATTGTTGTGCTTGTTTGCTCGATTATTAATATTTTCGTGCTTAGTATGGGATTCCAAGCAATCATTGCAGGTGCTGTAGCAATACTCTTTAGCGTATATGTAGCTTACGATACACAAAACATTATTCGTGGCTTATACACTAGCCCAGTAGATGCAGCAATCGCTCTATACTTGGATTTTTATAATATTTTTGTGTCTTTGCTACAACTCTTTGGTATTCTTGGTAGCAGAGATTAATCTTCTTTAAACTCCCTTGTATCACACAAGGGAGATTCTCTTAGCTTTTATTTCTCTTGTATCATTCGCAAATCATCTAATACTTCTTGTGTATGTCCTTTGGCGCGAATATTATAATAAGTCTTAGCGATATTTCCTTGTGGATTGATGAGAAAACTTGATCGTATAATACCCATCACTTTTTTGCCATACATCATTTTTTCACCATAAGCCCCATAACTACTCGCTATGCTTTTATCGCTATCGCACAACAAAACATGTCGCAAACCATACTTAGTAACAAAGTTATTATGAGATTTTGGACTATCTGGACTAATGCCTATCACAACACAATCAAGCGCACTAAATTCATCTAAAAGCGTGCTAAAGTCCTGTGCCTCTAGTGTGCAACCTGGTGTATTATCTTTGGGATAAAAATACACAACCACATACTTTCCTCTAAAATCTGCCAAACTAAATTCGGTATTTTGTGAATCTAGTGCGCGAAAAACTGGTGCTTTCATACCTATTTCTAATTTTTGCATACATAACTCCTCGATTTTCAAGCTTTTTGGGTTCATATTCTACATAAAATATTCTCAAAGATTGTATATTCCCTACAAACCCAACAACAAAGCAAGACAATATCAGAGAATCTAAAAACCTTATGCTTAACCCCTGTAATCATCTTGTATAGCGCCATCATAGCTCTATATACTATTGCACTTTGCACTACAGGCTAAAATCTTAGTAAGGTTTTAGCCAATTTAGTATACAATCCCACCCAAATTTATCCTCGATTCCATAAGGGTGTGCGTGTCATATTTTATTTCAAAAGATACCTTTTTGATTTCAGATTCACATTTTGGACACCAAGGGGCATTACTCAAAGAGCCTATACGACTTAAAACAGCACTCTCACACGGATTTGATAATTTTGATGCCTTTAGTATAGCGATGTGGAATAAAACCCTAAGCCCAAAAGATAGAATCTGGCATTTGGGGGATTTGTATTTTGGCAATGGCTATAAGATATTAAAAAAACTTAATGGCACAAAACTCCTTATTGTAGGCAATAATGATATTGGCAAATATGAGTATGTGCAAAACCTCAAATCCTGGAGTGTGTGCAAAAAACTACGCCTACAAATTCCCCAAAGTCGCCTCATCAAAGATCATCTCAAACAAAAATTTGGTAAAGAATCCCTAAAAAATCTCTATCTCAATGCCGTTGTATGCGACATAGAAGATGAGCGGATTATGTTTTCACATTTCCCTGTTTTTAATCGAAAGGTGCGCGATAGATTCACAAAAGCACGTGATATTTTAGATGAAACCTACAAACTCGCGCAATGCTCCCTTAATATACACGGGCATTTACACTCCAAAGAAAGTGGCAATGACTTTTGTATCAATGTGAGTTGCGAAAAACTTGGTTTTATTCCACGCAAATTAGGAGAGATTTTAGAATCTCATAAGAAAAAAAGAAGCTTTTATGCTTGAATTTTTTACAGCTATTAGCGTGGGTTGTGCAAAATGCAATATCCCAAAATCCAAAAGAGCTTTGCTTGAAAAACTCCAAAAACTTGGTGTCTTAGAATCTACACAAACCAAAGATATGATAAAACTCAAAGATGAGTTTCTTATTGGTATTGTTGATACGACTTTGAGTAAATCTCATAGCTTTTTGACACCATTGCACCCACAATACAAGCAAGATTGTATCCTCAAAAGCATTCCGCGCAATGTTTTTAGGGGCGACATCATTCTAGCCAAAAAAGAGCGTATCAAACAAGGAAAAATAAAAGGCATAATGCGCTATAAAAGCATAGCGCGGTTTTTGTGTGTGCTAGAAGCAAAAGAAAGTTTTGATATATGCGTATTGCTACAACACAAAGGCACGATATATGCCTTTAGCCTACAAAATGGACAAAGATTCACGCCCAAAGCCTCACAAAAATCCCTCCGCACATTGCCACCACATTGTGTCATCAAAATCGACTTGCGATCTCTTGAGATTCACAAAGTGCTAGGCGTGCTTGATGATCCAAACATTGACAAACAAATCGTGCTAGAACAACACGCCATAGATCAAGATTTCACACCCCAAAGCCTACTACTTGCACAAAGTTATGGCACACGCGTCCTAAAATCCCATTATCCACACAGGCGCGATTATACACATCTAGCATTTTGTGTTATCGATCCTAAGGGCGCCAAAGATCATGATGATGCGATTTATTATGATATAGCATCACAAACACTCTATGTCGCTATCGCCGATGTAAGCGAATATGTGAGCAAAAATAGCGCCCTTGATACACAAGCAAGAGCAAGAGGCTTTAGCGTGTATTTTCCAGATTCTGTCGTGCCTATGTTGCCATTTGCACTCTCTAGCGAACTTTGCTCATTGCAAAAAAATCGCTTGCGTCTTGCGCTTGTATGGGAGATTAGCCTCAAAAATGGACAAATGCAACATCACGCCCTTTATGAAGGAATCATCAAGGCAAAAGAATGTATTGATTATGAGAGCTTGGATTCTGCACTTACGCAAAAAAAACTCCCACAATCACTCAAATGGCTATATGCCTATGTTTCAGAGGTAAAAAAACTCCGTGCCAATCGCCTAAAAATCGGTTATGATCTCCATAGCCCAGATTCACACATACACTTAGATTCTATGGGCAAAGTAACACATATAGACCTAGAGCATACTTCCCTTGCACACCACATCATCGAAGAATCTATGCTTCTAGCCAATATTGCCACAGCACAAATGCTTCACGCACACACACCAAATGGGCTTTATAGAATCCACCAACCATCAAAAGAAAGTAAAACATTTCAACTCTTAAACGCCTTGCAAGATTTAGGTGCACCAATCATAAAATCTTCATTCAAAAATCAACTTAATGAGATTCAGCATTGGGCACAACAAAAGAGTGAGCGATTTGCACAAATCATAGATACACTCATCATTCGTTCTTTTAGCAAGGCGTGTTATAGCGCCACACCTTCAGAGCATTTTGGATTAGGGTTTGCACTTTATACGCACTTTACCTCACCCATACGGCGGTATGGGGATTTGTGTGTGCATAGAATCCTAAAATGCCTTTTGCACGATGCCAAGGGGTTAGAATACCTCATAGCAAATATGGAGAGTATCGCACAAGAGCTTAACCTCAAGCAAAAGAGTATTAGCTACCTAGAACGCGATTTTAGCAACCTAAAAAGTGTGCGATATGTCCTAGATCTTTTGGCACAAAACCCTAATAAACCCATTGTATGCGAGGCAATCTTGCTTGATGATAGTATAGAAAATGATGGGTTTGCAAAATGCCTAGCCCTAGATCTTATTCCAAATGCTTATATTTTGTTGCAATCTTGTGGGGAATTTGAAAAATTTGCAATTTTTCATGTGCGTATCACAGGAGCAGATCTCATTGCACGCGAGATTTATGGCACAATTACCAAAGCCAAATCCACAACCAAAAAGAGGGAAAATGTATAAAAAAGATTTAGATTCTCTCCTTACCAAACCAAACCCTCCAAGAGCCTATCTACTCTATGGCGCAAGTGAATTTCTCATCACACACTATGGCACAAAAATCGCCAAACTTTTGGCTAGCACCCAAGAGGTGCAAAAATTTTTTTATGATGAATGCAATGTAGATAATATCCACGCATTGCTTAGTCAAAATTCGCTTTTTGGAGGCGATACATTTATCCTTATGAAACTTGATAAAAAGCTTGATAAGAAATCTTGTGAATCTCTCCTTAGAGCCTTAGAATCTAACCCAAGCAATGCGCTTATTATCGAGTTTCATATCTCTAGCTCCAAAAGTGAAGCTGAATATATGCAAGATTGTCGCGCCTTTGCCAATGCATTTAAAAGCCCTAATATGCCCGTGGCAGAAGTGCGATTTTTTGAATTAAGTTTGCAAGAGAATCTAGAATTTTTACACGCTCACGCCAAAGATTTAAACCTCGAAATCCATACACAAGATTTGCGTTATATCCTAGAACTACAAAATAATAATCTCTCAATTGCGTATAAAGAACTTGAAAAATTTTGTATTGGGCTAGATTCACAAGGTGTGCGCCACATTAGCAGTGAAGAAGTGCGATTTTTGTGCGAGGGTATAGCGAGTTTTAGTGTTGAAGAGCTATTTTGTGCAGTTATGGATAAAAAACCATTTGTGAAGATTCTCCAAAATATTTACGAAGAAGGCACAAGTGAAGTAATGCTTGTGCGAGAGTTACAACGATTTTTTTACCAACTTTTTTTATTTTTTAGCTATATCAAAACGCATGGCAATCTCAATGCAAGCGAGATTTTGGGATTTACTCCACCAAAACATATTCTTGAGCGACAACGCAAATATTGCTTGTATTTTAAAGAGGCTGATTATATTGAGATTTTTGACTTACTAAACCGCTGGGATAGGGAAGCCAAAAGCGGCAAGAGCAAAAACTCCCTCACGACTTTAATAAAAATTCAAGCTATGCTTAGATAGAATCCACCCCTTAAGCCTTGCTCTTTTGTTTAAATACAAGAGGGCGGTTACACCAAAAGGAGATTCTATGAAACACTACGAGACGATGTTTATCATCAAACCTACTCTAGTCGAAGAAGAGATCAAAGCAAAAATTGATTTTTTCAAAGACATTATTATCAAAAATGGCGGTGTTATTGAAACTTGCCTAGATATGGGTATGAGAAATCTTGCCTATGAAATCAAAAAAAATAAGCGTGGCTATTATTTTGTAATCTATTTCAAAGCCCCTACAAACCTTATTGCAGAGCTTGAAAGAAATTACAGAATCAATGAAGATGTATTGCGATTTATTGTTATCAAATACGAAAACAAAAAAGAGCAAAAAGCGTGGCAAACACTTGTAGATAGAGCTAACAACAAACCAGAACCAAAAAAACAAAGAGCTGAATCTACTCCCAAAGATTCACAAGAAGCACCACAAGAGGCTTAAGGAACATTTGGGATTGCATTAGGCTATAGGCAAAGGGGATAAAGATGTATAACAAAGTCATTATTGTGGGAAATCTCACACGCGATGTAGATTTGCGTTATTTGCCTAGTGGTAGTGCGGTAGCCACACTTGGACTTGCCTCCAATAGACGCTATAACAAGCAAGATGGAAGCAAGGGCGAGGAAGTGTGCTTTGTAGATGTGAAGTTGTTTGGTAGAAGTGCAGAAGTTGCAAATCAATACCTTAAGCGTGGATCAAAAGTCCTTATTGAAGGACGATTAGCTTTTGAAAGCTGGACAGACCAAAGTGGGCAAAAGCGATCCAAGCATAGTGTGATTGCCGAGAGTATGCAAATGCTTGATTCACGCACACAAAACACAGAAGATTCTGGATATAATCCTAACTATGTGGATAATGCCTACCCTCAAGCACCACAAAGCCAACACACAGGATATAGCCAACCACAACAAGCATATAATAATGCCCAACACAATAATGCGTATCCACAAAATATCCCAGAAATCAACATAGATGATGAAGAAATACCATTCTAAAGGAGAACTTATGGAAAAGAAAAAATACTCAAAACGATACTGCCGCTACACAGAAGCTAAGTTGGAGTTTATCGATTACAAAGATATCGAGATGCTTAAACACTCACTTTCAGAACGCTACAAAATTATGCCTCGTCGCCTCACTGGCAACACAAAAAAATGGCAAGAACGCGTGGAAGTAGCAATCAAACGCGCACGACATATGGCACTTATCCCATATATCATTGATCGCAAAAAGGTTGTTGAAAACCCTTTTAAAATCTAAGCTTAGATTCTTTGGGAGTTTTTCCCAAAGAATCTACACCACTTGCACTCTCCACTTTTTATCACAAAGAAATTTCTCTAAGGCGTTGATCCTCTAGCATAAATACCTTATCACACATCTGCGCTATCTGTCTATCATGTGTCGCAATAATGAGGGCAGCGTTTTGTTTCTCCACATACTCAAAAATACATTCCATAACCTTATATGCCGTGCGTGAATCTAGATTTCCTGTAGGTTCATCGGCAAAAATAATCTTTGGTTTCTTGCTAAGCACACGCGCGATAGAAAGCCGTTGCTGCTGTCCACCGCTTAGCTCTCCAATATGTTGCTTTAGTGTATGTGCGATCTCAAAACGCTCCAAAAGCTCCATATCCATAGGCTGATTACTCACAATACTTGCAAGCTCAAGATTCTCTGCGACATTAAACCCACGAAAAAGATAATGGGCTTGAAAAATGATACCTAACTCATAACGGCGAATGTGCAATAATTCTTGATCGTTTAGTGTGTAGATATTTTGAAATTGCAAAATATCTACCTCGCCATTTGTAGGCGGAAGCATAGTGCAGAGATTGTTTAAAATCGTGCTTTTTCCACTCCCACTCACGCCTACAATCGCAATTTTTTCTCGCTCATTTACCACAAGATCTAATCCTTCATAAATCAAAGAATCAAAACTATGGCACAGATTTTTAGCGCGCAATACTATCATCTTACTCCTCCCGACTAAGTTGTGCATTTTTTTCACACAACATAATCCACGCAAACACGCGTGAAACTGCCAAGTATAACTTAGGATCAATTTCTGAATCTAAAGGCATATCTAAAAGTGAATCCACCAAAACTTCATTACAAAATAATGGCACATCATATTCCTTTGCTTTGGCAATGATACGCATTGCCACCTCACCCCTACCACTTGCTACAACCTTTGGAGCATTATGCAGATTCGCATTATAGGCAAGTGCAGCCGCTTTTGAAAATGTCTTTGCCATTGTTAAAATGCAAGTTGGATACGATCCACATCTGCCCACGATGTGCGAGAATGCCCACTATTACCGCGCATATCAAGATGTTTAAGAACTGCTAAGGTATTACGCACAAACATATCTGTTTCTAGATTCACGCGTTGGGCAAGTGTATAGGTTTTAAAAAGCGTATTTTGTAGCGTATGAGGGATAATCGTAAGCCAAAAGCCATTTTGTGCGACATCTACAACCGTTAAACTCACGCCATCGACACTAATAGAACCTTTTGGCAAAATAGCACACAAACTCTGTGCGGAAGTCGTGATAAAAAAATTACTTTGGGTAGGAAGATGTGTGATATACTCAATCACACCTATGGCATCAATATGTCCTTGCACGATATGCCCATCAAGTCGAGAATCTGCGCGCAATGCTGGTTCAATATGCACAGGAGCGTTAGAAGCAAACTTTTCTAATGCAATAAGGCTTTTTGTCGTATCGCTAAGTTCAGCAACAAATCCTCTAGGGCTAGATTCTATAGCAGTGAGACACACACCATTTACCGCTATAGAGTCCCCTATACGTGGTTGGTAGGCACAAAGCACCTCAAGTCTATTTCCAACCAAAGAAGAGATCTTGCCAATCTCCCGAATAAGCCCACTAAACATAGCAATCCTTGCTTAAATTTATTATGTTACAATTAGCTAAAATTTTATCATATTTTCTCTAAAAGGTGTTTATACGATGATGATTGATACGCATTGTCATTTAGATTCACAAGCATATGATGCGGATTTGGATCGTGTGATTGCTGATGCGCTACATGCAGGGATTAAACAAATTATTATACCTGGTGCGTTTGGTGGTGATCTTCCCAAAGCTAGAGAGATCGCACATCGCTACCAACATATTTATTTTGCTGCTGGGATTCACCCATGCGAACTTGATAGCTTTAGTGAGGATTTGTTGCGAGAGTTTGTGCGTGATGAAAAATGCGTGGCTATTGGAGAGTGTGGGTTAGATTATTTTCGGCTACCTGAAAGTGGGGTTGAATCCTACAAAAACCACCAAAAAGAACTTTTTGTCGCACAAATTGAACTTGCACTAGAATACAAAAAACCACTTATTGTGCATGTGCGTGAAGCCTCAAATGACGCATTTGAAATCCTCAAGGCTTATCCTGAACTTAGAGGTGTCTTACACTGCTTTAATGCCGATAGAATCTTATTAGGGTTACAAAACTTTTATTATGGCATTGGCGGAGTTTGCACCTTTAAAAATGCGCGACGACTTGTTGAGGTGCTTCCGCTTGTGCCAAAAGATCGTCTCTTGCTTGAAACAGATGCGCCTTATCTCACGCCTCATCCACATAGAGGAGAGCGCAACGAGCCAAAATACATTCCTATTATTGCAGAAAAAATTGCCGAGATTCTCTCACTAAGTCACACAGAGATTCAAACTCTTAGCACACAAAATGCCTATGCGCTCTTTACGCAGATTCCGCCTATTTTGGAGGAAGCTATATGAGATTTTTACTTTTTGGTGTAGTGTTTTGTATCCATATGTGGGCGGTGGAGTATTATTCTTTTGTTGATAGCGATGAGCATACGCCAAAGATTTTGCAATCTTTTGGACTTGGTTATGATTTTTTACCCGAACAAACTGATCAACGCAATGCCATAGAATCTAGCGCGCAATATTTCCTGAAGCGCTTTGATAATAGCTATGTGTTTATTCCTATTATACGCAATATGATAGCCCAAGAAGGCTTACCACAAGAATTTTTATTTTTGGCAATGGTTGAATCTGAATTTATCATCAATGCCAAAAGCTCCAAAAAAGCCTCCGGTATTTGGCAATTTATGCCTGCAACTGCCAAAGGCTTAGGACTAGAAATCAATGAATACATCGATGAAAGACAAGACCCTATAAAAAGCACACAAGCAGCAATTACATATTTAAAACAACTCTACAATCTCACTGGAGAATGGTATCTGGCTATGATGGCGTATAATTGTGGCTATACGCGCTTGCAAAAAGCAATAGAAGATGCTGGGGGTGATAGCTCCTTGCAAACTCTCTTAGATGAAGAAAAAAAATATCTCCCACCTGAAACACGAAACTATATCCGAAAAATTGTGGCGATGAGTCTTGTATTTAATGATGCGGATTTTCTCAAAAACAACAATTCTGAATACCTCCTCAATCGCGGTGCGACTGATACACTTGCAATTTTGAAGCTAAAAAGCGGTGTGCCATTGGGTCTTATCGCCTCAAGTGCAGGAATGTCACTAAATGAATTACGAAGCTATAATGCACATTTTAAATACGCATTTTTACCCCCCGGATCAAGCACAAAAGAATACAATGTATATTTGCCCTATGAGAAACTCGCACGATTTAAGCAGCATTTTGATACAAACTATAAGCCAAATTCTGCTTTTATGTTACATAAAGTCCAAAAAGGTGATACGCTAAGCTCTATTGCACGCCAATACAAAACAAGCATTAATGAATTAAAACGCATCAATGGTCTCAAAAATTCACATTTATCTATTAATCAAAAAATCGTAATTCCAATCCCCAAAAAGTCCTAAAGAGTAGCGTAGCATGAAAAAACTTAGTATCCTAATCCCCATACTAGCACACATACTTGTGGGTGCAGAAAAGCTCGAAGTCAATGCAAAAACCTTTCAAAGCGATGATAAAACTAATCTTATTGAGCTTAATACTGATGTCTTTATCAAAAAGGCAAATGATAAACTTTGGGCACAAAAAGTCATCATCAAAACCGACAAAAAACGCAAACCTTTGGAATATACCGCAACTGGCGATGTAAAATTTTATGTAGAAACCCAAGATGGCAGAAAAATAAATGGTAGCGCACAAAAGGTAGTCTATGACACGATAGCTGATGAATATCGCCTCTATGATAATGCCAAAATCCAAGAACAAGATAGTCCAAATACCATTACTGGAGAGTTTATGACTCTTAATAACAAAAAGGGGCAAGCATATTCCCAAGGCGCAAAAGACAAGCCTACCACGCTTATATTCTTGCTTGATGAAGAGGAAGACACAAAAGATTCTCAAAGCACCTCAAACAAAAAACAAAAGAAACAATAAAAGAGTATATATGCTTATTGCCAAAAACGCGCGTTTTCTCACAAGCGCACAACACATTGCACAAGCTCCAAGCCCACAAAGTAGTGAAATCGTTTTTTTAGGACGCAGCAATGTAGGAAAATCAAGCCTCCTTAATATACTACTAGGCAAAAAATTAGCCAAAAGCTCTGCCACACCTGGCAAAACACAACTTATCAATTTTTTTGGAGTGGAATTTGTCAATGATGATGAGATACTTCCGCTTGTGTTTGTGGATCTTCCTGGGTTTGGATATGCCAAAGTGAGCAAAGAAATAAAGGCAAAATGGGAGAAAAACTTGCTAGAGTTTTTGCAAAAACGCAGTGCGATCAAGCTTTTTATACATTTGCGTGATGCTCGTCATCCAAATCTAGCACAAGATGATGAGGTATTGCAATTCTTAACAAATCTCAAGCGCGGTGATCAAGAGATTATCACAATTTTTACTAAAGCCGATAAGCTTACCCAAAGCGAAATTGCTAAATTAAAAAACTCCCGTGCTATCCTTAGTAGCACACTCCAAAATCCAAAACTAAAGATTCCCACAACAGAGGAATTGCGCACAATCATACTGCAAAAGGTTTTGGGTCACAATCAATAACACACTAACTTTTTTAACCTATATACTTTCAGGCTTACTTGTATATATAAAATATTTATGAGTTATATTTGTGCATTTGTGTGAATCTCTTTAAAAGTCTCAAACACATCACCTACGCGCACATCATTATAGTTTTCAAGCATAATTCCGCACTCATAGCCCTTGCTCACTTCTTTTACATCATCTTTGAATCTCTTGAGTGAAGCAATTTGACCTGTATGCACCACCACGCCATCGCGTATAAGACGCACTTTGATTCCGCGAGTAATGGTGCCATCTACTACCATACAACCAGCAACAACACCAATCTTTGGTATAGTAAATGTCTCTCGAACTTGTGCTTGTCCTGTATTTTCCTCTTGTATAACTGGACTCATCAAACCTGATACAAGTCCTTTGAGCTCATCAAGTAATGCATAAATTACCGAGTATGTCTTAATCTCAACATTTAATTCTTTTGCCTTTGCCTTCACATTGCCTGTAGGGCGCACATTAAAACCAAGTATGAAGCTATTTTCACTAGCACTTGCTAGGGAGACATCACCATCGGTAATCCCTCCAACACTCGCACTTACGATATTAATACGCACCTCATCATTGCTAAGCCCCTCTAAACTTGCTTTAATAGCTTCAAGACTACCTTGAGTATCAGCTTTCACAATCACAGGCAACACCGCCAAATTCCCTTGTGCCACCATATCGCCTAATTCCTCAAAAGTAACTTTTGTCGTTTTGCTAAGCTCTTTTTGTCGTAAATACGAAGCGCGTTTTTGGGCATATTCTCGTGCTTGCGCCTCGCTATCTAACGCAACAAGAGTGCTTCCAGCTTCTGGCACTTCAGATAAGCCAACAATCTGTGCAACACTTGAAGGTGTAAGAGATTTTACCGGCTTACCCATATCATCATTCATTGCGCGTATGCGTCCAAATGCAGTCCCTGCTACCACAGAATCTCCCACCTGCAATGTCCCACTCTGCACGATGATAGTCGCCACAGGTCCTCTGCCCTTCTCCAAACTACCCTCTAACACAACAGCCTTTGCCTTGCCTTCCTTTGCAGCCTTTAGCTCTAAAAGTTGGGCTTGTATGAGGATTGTTTCTAACAGCGTATCTACACCCATACCAGTTTTAGCAGATATAGGGATAAACTCATACTCTCCACCCCATTCATTTGGCGTGAATCCAAGTTCAGCACATTCAGCCTTGAGTTTATCAGGATTGACATTTTCTTTATCCATTTTATTCATCGCGATAATAATCTGCACACCTGCTGCCTTAGCGTGATTTAGTGCTTCAATGGTTTGGGGCTTGACACCATCATCTGCAGCTATTACAATAATAGCAATATCTGTAACTTGTGCGCCACGACTACGCATACTACTAAATGCCTCGTGTCCGGGTGTATCAATAAAACTAATTGTCTTATTATCTTTTTGCACCATATATGCGCCGATATGCTGTGTGATACCACCGGCTTCCTTGTGTGCCACTCGCGAATTACGAATATAATCAAGCAAAGAAGTTTTTCCGTGATCGACATGTCCCATGATAGTTACTACAGGCGGACGCTCCGCAAGAGATTGTGTATTTTCTTCATATACGACTTCAAAGCTACTTTTTTGATCCAAAATTGAGACTTGAATTTTAAATTCCTCTGCCAAAATTTCAATAGAATCCTTATCCAAAAAGTCATTTTTTGTCGCCATAACACCTAAGTCAAAAAGTGCTTTTATCACATCTTTAAGCTCTCTACCAGAAAGCTCGGCAAACTCATATACACGCACTTCTTCAGGAATAGTAATCACACTTTTTAGCTCTTTTGGTGGTTCTTTTTGTTGGTATTTTTTGTTTTTCTTGCCACCACGACGGATAGAACCCTCATTCATCCAAGGACTTTTTTTATGCACCTGCACGCGATCAGTAATCGCTTGTTTTATGCGATTTTCCTCTTCCTCATCACGCATTTCGCGCTCATTAAGGTCAAAAAGCACGATTTCATCTTGCTCATCATCATAATCACGATTAAAAGTAATCTCTCTATCCTCTAAAATGTCAATCTTGTGTTCATCGCTATGCTTATTGGTGGGGCGAGATTTTGTTGCTTTTTTGGGTTTTTTGTTGTAGCCCTCATCTTGAGTTTGCGCAAGAAGTTCCTTGTAGCTCACAGATTGTGTGGCTTTAGGTTGTGCTTGTGGAGTTGGCTTTGCTTGATCATTTTTGCGGACAATACGCAATCCTCTTTTTTCTGGTTCTTTATTTTGCACATCATCTTGCACAGGCTGTGAGGGAGAATCTACTTCTATCTTGGGCTGTGTTTGCACAGAATCTACAAGAGGAGTCTTTGGTTCTGCTTTGGGTGTGTCTATAGAATCTTGCTTTTGTGTCTTTTCCTCTTTTGGAGTCTTGGTGCTTTGTGTCTTTGGTTTTGTAGCTGTCTTTTTTGTCGAGGTTTTTTCTTTGGCTTGAGCCTTTGGTTTTGGTGGGTTTGGATTCTTACCTGTAGATAAAAAATTATACAACGCACCTGCTTCCTCTTCTGTTATACTTGAGGAAGTTGTCTTGACTTTTAAGCCCATTTCTAGGGCTTTTTCAAAGACTTCTTTTGTTGTTTTTGCACATTCTTCAGCTACTTGAGCCAATCTCACTTTTGCCATATCTACTATACTCCTTTAGATTCTGTAATTTGCTGTATATTATAACGCTTCATAACACCACGCAATGCCTTTGGATCTTGATAGCATTGTGCACAAATATAAAAACTCCTACCAACACCACTAAATACACATAAAGTATTTTGCGTAACTTGGAATCTTTGAAGTGTGTGTTGCAAAAATCTGCCCCTACACGCCACGCACATTCTTGTTTGTTTAGGATTTCTCACATTATACCAACATTCTAGTTAAAATTCTCTAACACCCATATTATCAAACCCCAACTCAAGAATGCGACATTGTGGGAATTTTTTTGCCAACACACTTGCAAGTTTTTTGCTATCATCTCTATAGCATATATTTAAAAATGACGATCCGCTACCACTTAGTGTGCTTAGTAGCGCGCCATGCTCTAGCGCGGTTTTTTGCAAGGCAAAAAGCATAGGCAGGGCTTTCATACGCGTATTTTGGTGAATCCTATCCCTACTTGCCAAACGCAATTTTTCCCAATCCCTTTGAAAAAATGCCGCACTAAGAAGTGAAGAATGCGAGAGATTAAACACACAATCCTTTAGGCTATAGTATTTTGGCAATGCCTTGCGAGAGTGCTTGGTAGACATAGTGCGTGTAGGTATGGCTACCACAGCACACACACTATCAGGAATGTCTGTATGCATATGCACAACATTTTGGGATTGAATCTTGTTGCCATAATGTTCCAAAATCGCGACATTAAAACCACCAAAAACTGCTGGAGTAATATTATCTGGATGATTTTCATACTCTATAGCCAAATTTAAGATTTTTTGTTTATCAATGGCTTCTCCAACATATGTGAGTGCAGCATAAATCGCACTTACAATCACAGCCGAACTCGACCCCAAACCACGCGATACTGGTATGGCATTTTCAAACAAAAATTTACAATGCGCCCCTCTATCATAGCGTTCTAGAATCTGTGAAAAAATTTTCACAAACACATTATCAACTTTCAACTTCACATAATGCTCACCCTCACCCACAATTTGGATACTTGTAATGTGTGCAGGGGTAATTTGAATCTTGTTATATAAGCCTAATGCCAACCCCAAAGAATCAAAGCCTGGACCAAGATTTGCGCTTGTAGCAGGGACAATAATCTTCATTGTTACTCCATTTATACCACTGGTAAAATATACAAAGGCGTGTTGTCACACGAAAAATCCTTAGAATACAAAACCTTTGGCAATCTAAATTCTACCGCCTCACATTGTGTCTCTAGCAAAATCTCATCATCACGCAAGACAAAATACTTATTTGCAAAAGCGTGAATAGGATTTGCATTATTAAACGCAAAACTTGAGGTGCTATAAAGCCTATAACCCTTAGTAAGAGCGAGGGTATGCAAATAAATATGCGTGGCTTTAAGCGCACTAAAGCGTCCGGGACCACGCGCATAATACATATGTTCTATCTCCACCCCTTTAGCAAAAAGTGTGCTAAAGAGTTCATTGAGGGCGTGTGTCGTATGACCATAGAATCTATATGTTTCTTGCAACTCCATACCTTCGGATTCTGGATTGCTAGATGATATGTTTTTTGTGTAGATTCCCGCTAAAAGTGGCTCATTGACACTAACAATCACCAAAGAATATCTCTGCATACACATACTCTTAATTAGAATCTTGGGGTATATTCTCAGGCTGCACATCATCAGATTGCAAATCCTTAGGTTGTGAATCTGCCTGTGTGGATTCTTGTGTGGATTCAAGTGAATCTATAAATTCTTGCGGAGCCTTTGGGGTTTGTGGTAATGGTGGAAGATTTGTGGCTTGTTCGCCTTGTGGTTGGCGCATTTTTTGTGTGATATTTGCAGCTTTTTGGGCGTCCATTTTAGCGAGAATCTTACTCACATCTTTAGAATCCATACTTGATAAAATTTCTACAACTTCTTGTTCGGGCATTTGCTCAAAAATCGCTGCGGATTTGCCCTCTTTCATCTGTTGGTAACTTTGTGTGACTTTATCATCACTACCCTTTTTCATCTTGCGCAAAATTTCTTCATTCTTGGCTATAAGATCTTGAATATATTCTTCACGCGCCTTCATATCAAGCTCGGCTTGTTCTTGGGATTTTTGAAACTCTGCTTTTGCCTGTTCTTTTGCTTTTTGAAATTCCAGAATCTTTTCATTAATGCTAGATTCTTGCTCACTAAGTTTGCGGCTTTTTTCTTCCAAAAGCACCTGTGTAGCATTTTGAAAAACTTGGAGTGCTTGCTGACGCTCATCTATGGCTTGAAGCTCTTGGCGAATCTCATCTTTGCGCTGATCAAATATGATATTACAATCAAGTAATTGTGTTTGGGTTTGTTTGCTCTCATTGGCTGTCATTCCAACACTACAAAACACCATTAGCAACAAAACAACTCGCTTCACGCTCCATTACCTCCTGCGATGAAGTAAGACAGAAATTTCATCAAACTCTTTGTCCCCTAAAGTCTTAAGAAGTTTAAGTCTTGATTCTTGCTCTTTGGTATCAAGGTATTTGATTTTTTCATATTCGATAGAAATATGTTTGTATTCTTCACGCAAAGCTTTTGCTTGAGCCTTTAATTGAGAAAGCTCACTATGAAGCCCATCGATATGCGTCAAAAGCCTATCTCTTGTATCTGCAAGAGCGATATAAGCGCCAAAATCCCCACTTTTTGGGAAATGCACCTCACCCACATCGCGCATAAATGCGTCAATTTCGGCTTGTTTTTGTGTAATAAGGAGATTGTGTTGCATCATTTTACGCTCATGACTTTGTAGTGCCTTATAGCGTATATCAAGGATAGCACTAAATTTTGTTTTCACAATCTCTCCTTAACGCACGATCACATCTTCACGCTCTGGACTTGTAGATATAAGGGATATTTTCACGCCAATATATTGCTCCAAAAAATCGATATAGACTTTTGCATTCTTTGGAAGCTTAGATTCATCTCGTATATTAGCCACACTCTCCCAACCTGCAAACTCTGTATAAATTGGCTTGACATTTTCATAATCGGTAGGAATATATGTAATGGTTTCACCTTTGTATTCATAGGCGGTGCAAACTTTGATTGTCTCTAATCCATCAAGCACGTCCATTTTCATAATGCCTAACTTTGTGCAACCATTTAGCCTACAAGCATATTTCACCGCCACCGCATCAAACCAACCACATCGGCGTGATCGACCCGTAGTAGTGCCAAATTCTGCACCTTTTTGACGCATATACTCGCCCTCATTACCAAAGTCTTCCGTAGGAAACACACCATTACCTACTCGTGTGCAATATGCCTTAGCAACCCCAATCACTTCTTTGAGATCTCTAGGGGCTAAGCCTGTGCCACTGCACGCACCAGAAGCCGTAGTGCTAGAGCTTGTCACAAATGGATATGTGCCATGATCAATATCAAGCATACTGCCCTGTGCCCCTTCACACAAAATCTTTTTGCCTTCCTCTTGGGCTTTCCATAAAAGCTGTGTGGTATCACATACAAATGGCAATAACACCTTAGCGCTAGATTCTAATGCACTCATTACAGAATCTACACTAGGCAATGTAAATGCGTATTTTTCCTGCAAAATCTGCATATCATTGATAGCGTTGGCAACTTTTTGCTCCAAAGTCCCAAATGAGCGTAAATCCACCATACGAATCCCATTGCGCGCAACTTTATCTGTATATGCTGGTCCTATGCCTTTGCCTGTTGTGCCAATCGCCTTATCTTTTTTGCTAAGCTCTTTTGCTTTATCAAGCATACTATGATAAGGCAAAATAATATGCGCCTTATCACTAATAAAAAGTCGTCCTTGCAGATTCGTAAATGGCTCTAACTCACGCAAAAGCGCACTAGGATCTATGACAACACCATTTCCGATGACATTTTTGCAATGCGGATACAAAATCCCTGATGGAATAAGATGGAGGGCAATCTTTTGTCCATTGACTACGATAGTATGACCTGCATTATGTCCCCCTTGATAACGCACGACATAATCATATGTTTTTGCGAGGGCATCAACAATCTTGCCCTTGCCTTCATCGCCCCATTGAATCCCAACAACCAAATCTGCCATTTTGTAGCTCCCCTCTAGTTTGATGACTGCTTCAGCAAAATATCCACAATACTATCAGTATAGATAGCAAACCCGCACGATGGGGTTTGTGAAATTGTGTATTTACCGCCGATAACAAGAATCGTATTCCCACTTATCATACGATAAAACAAATCATCATAATAATGTCCTGGCGCATAAAAAAGTGGTGAAAAAATACTCTCTTCATATTCACAAAAACTTGCACACTCTAGCATTGCCTCTAATTCTTTGGTTAAAAAATTTGGCATATTTTTGATACAGCGCTCCAAATCCTGTTTGGTATTGACTTCAATAAGTTCTTTTAAAAAATATTCTTTGCTTGCGATACGTTCCACATCGGGATTATTAAACTCTTGTATATCAATATTAAGGTGCTGGGCGCACAAAAGCGGAATCTTTTGGTTACAAATTTGCAACAAAGGTCGCAATCCTAATGCATTCATAATCATAGTCGATAGCCCCATAACAGGCGTAAGTGAAATGTTATCAAGAAACTCCGCACCAATTTGGTGAAGCTCTGTAGTAGGATACCCATATACTGGCTGAATATAAAACCATTTCTTGTGGCTTGTGCTACGCGCAATTCTTTTGGTAATAATGCGCATTACATCAATCGTGCTATCATAGCGTAAGACTATCTGGTGATTATCTTCTCCGCTAAAATAAATCATATCGCGATTAGAAAAATCCCCTTGATGATTGAGAAAACTAAAAATAGGTGTGGCAATCTCTTTGTAATCATTTTCATAGAGAATCTTTGTGGCTTTAGATTCTATATCACGCTTTAAGCGTGCGGATTTGCCAAAATATAATTTGCTCCCTTGTGGTAATTCGTGGTCTAAAATCAATCCTCATCCTTTAGCTAAAAGTTGCGATTATAACACACGCACACTTTAAACATCAATTAACAATTTACCTTAACTCCCTACAATGCCAAATTTAATTCACATTATCAAAAGGAAACATATGGCAAAAAAAGTAGCACTTCTCATGAGTGGCGGTGTAGATAGCTCATATTGCGCGTATCTGCTCAAATCTCAAGGTTATGAAGTCATAGGAATATATCTCAAACTCCACGACAAAGAGGCGAAACACGAGGTTTTTATTGGTAACTGCCAAAAAGTTAGTAAAGAATTGGATATAGAATTTCATGTTTTACAAGCCCAATCAGAATTCAAAGCAATCGTGTATGATGAGTTTGTGAATGCCTACAAGCGTGGCGAAACCCCAAATCCATGCACACTTTGCAATCCACTTATTAAATTTGGTCTAGCCCTCCAAGAAGCAAAAAAATTGGGTTGTGAATATATAGCTACAGGACACTATGCCAAAATCACGCAATACAATGGTATCAATCGTATAGCTAAAGCGCGCGATACAAGCAAAGATCAAAGCTATTTTCTTTATGCGTTGCCACAAGAGGCACTAGATTGCATTATTTTCCCGCTAGGCGATAGCTTGAAGGTTGAAATTAAACCTACAGCATTGCAGATTCTGCCATTTTTGGGGACACTAGAAACATATAAAGATTCTCAAGAAATCTGCTTTGTGGAAACGGATTATATTGATGTGCTTAAAAAACACGAGCAAGTAGAACAAACAGGTATAGTGCGTAATGCACAAGGCGAGGTAGTGGGAGAACATAATGGCTATATGCAATACACCATTGGCAAACGCAAAGGCTTTAAGGTCTTTGGTGCGCACACACCACATTATGTTATGGGTATTAATCCAGAAAAAAATGAACTTATTGTCGGTAGCAAAGAAGAATTACAAACAAACATAGTGTATGCAACAAATAAATCGCTTACTATACCACTTACTAAAGAATTATATGAAGTTAAGATACGCTATCGATCCGCGCCAATCAAGGCACACATTAGCATAGAAAATAACATTATCACTGCCAAATTACAAGAGAGTGCTTATGGGGTAGCAAAAGGGCAAGCACTTGTAGTGTATGATGGTGATGTTGTGCTTGGTGGAGGTGTCATTATATAATTACATACATCTTAGAATCTTAGCAAGATTCTAAGATGCTTTGGGGCAATCCAAAAATCTTTGCGAGATGCTTTTTGTTAGAAAACTTGCTCACAAAGTCTTTAGTCGCCAAGCAAACCGATTAATGTCCGCAGCCACAGCCTCCGCCACAGCAACCACCGCCATTATCATGATGATGGTGATGACCACCGCCAGTTCCGCAACCACAGCCTCCGCCTACACCGCCTTGCAAAATTTCCATTTCTGTTGCATCACGCACATCTAACACACTAACATTAAAGTTGAGTGTTTTTCCTGCCAATGGGTGATTGTAATCAATAATCACAACTTGATCATTAAAATCTTTTACAATCACTTGTGCAGTTTGTCCATCATCACTTTGCCCAAAAAGTGTCATACCAACTCTAAGATCGATTCCTTCAAATTGATCGCGTGCAAGTTCTTGGATTAAATCTGCTTGATAGATTCCATACGCATCTTCTGGCTTAACTTCTATAGAGAGTTTATCTCCAGATTTTGCCCCCATAAGAGCATTTTCTAAACCACTAATAATCTGATTTGCACCTACAAGAAATTCTAGCGGTGTGCCATCTTTGTTAGAATCTATAACCTCATTGTTTTGTGCATCTGATACTTCGTATTCTATGCTCACAACCTTATTTTGTGTAATCATTTGTATTCCTTTATCGTTTAAGTTCTTTGGCTTGTGCAGCCTCTTTACTCTGTGGATATGTCGCTATTAAGACTTCCAAGAAAGAATTATAGTTTGGCATATCTTTAATCCCCTTGAAACAAAGGGCTGTATGTAGCAAAAGCGTAGGCATATACGCACCACTATCACTAAGAGCAACACTTGCCTTGTAATATTTAATCGCCAAATGGTAATCTTTTTGCAAATACGCAATTTCACCCAAATAAAAGGTTACTTCTGGTGTCTTGTATTTATTGTCTTTGAGCCATAACATAATATCTTTGGCGGATTTATATTGCTTTTTGGTTATGAATTCCTTACCTTGGGCAAAAAGTTCGGCACTCTTGTTTTTGTCAAACTTTACTAGATTCTTTTGTGAATCTTCAGCTTGTTTCTTTGCACCCTTAGTCTCGATATTGTTTAATTTTTCAAGCTCTTGAAGGATATTCTCTTGTGTCTTAAGGGTAAGCGCATGAATTTCTTGCATTTTAGAATCTAAATCTGCAATCTGTTTGCCTTGATCTTGCAACAAAGTCTTAAGTGTCGCCACTTCGGTTTTTAGATTCTCAAGATCTTGTGTATTGGCGGTATTTTGTTGGATAGTAGTTTGGAGTTTTTGATGTTGTGATTCATACAAACTCATTAACCCCTCTTGAGATTGGGTGAGAGTTTCTTGCTGTGCTTTAATTTGTGTTGTAAGATTTAATAGGTTTTGTGTGATACTTTGCAGATTGGAGAGATCCCTTTTTGTTGCGCCACTTTGTTTTTCAAACGCTGAAGGCTCACTAGCTCCATAACAAACCCACAAAAGAAGCAAAAGAGAAATGCAATATTTCATTGTGCTTCTTTGTGAAAAAATTATTGCGCGACTTTAAAATTAACGCGTCTATTAGCTTTGTAGCATTCTTGTGTAGCCTGTGTGCAAACAGGTTTGCTTTCACCATATGTAACAGTAGAAATGTTTTTAGAATCTACACCACGCACTTCAAGAGCATTTCTCACGGCATCTGCGCGTTTTTTACCAAGTGCAAAGTTATACTCATCAGATCCAAAAGAATCGGTATTGCCCTCTAAAACTATTTTTGCACCTGATTGCTTAAGCGCATTTGCGGCTTGATCGATGTTTGCAAGCATATCATCTGCAATTGTGTATTTATCAAACCCAAAAAGGATTGTTGGCAAACTATTTTTATCAAGCTGGACAAAATTATCACTATTTCTACCACTTGTTGTGTCTGCCCCAAAACTATTGCCATCTGGTGAAACAATTACAGGTGTCGTAGAAGCATCTTGCCCCTGCACCGCTATAGCACCGCTACCACCGCTAGAGACCTTAGTATCATCTCCACAACCACTCATCACTAACAACAAAAATGCTCCAAAGAAACCAACAATATGAACTTTTTTCATGACTACTCCTTAATCTTTGAGATCTTAGCTAATTATAGCCTTTAAAGATTTGTAAGTCAAATTACCAATCATAAGATTGAATCTTTACCTGTGGAAGTGGGAAAAAATAGCTACTATTGTAGTCTAATCGGATAATACCCAACGCACTTTGTGTTTGTGTGTTTTTAATATACATAATATTTTTACCATCTTTTGAAAATGTTGGCATTTGATTAGAGCCTTTTTCTGTAAGACGGCGTATAAAATCGCTATTAGTAGCGATTAAATAGAGGTTAAATGTATTAAGTCCAAATTCATTATTACTTTCGCGACTCGCATATACGATATATTTGTCATAACTAGCTACAGCACTATTATTGCGCCCATGAAAGACAAGTTGCTCGACATTGCCCCCATCAAGATTTGTGGCAAAAACATTTGGGTAGCCTAATCTATCAGAAACAAATGCCACATCTTTTTCATTATTGATAAACTTTCCGCCTACATCAATGCCAGAAAATGTCGTAAGTCTCTTAAGCTTCTTGGTTGGTAACTCATAAAGATACACATCAGCTGCGCTTTTAGTTGGTGTGAGTGTGAGTAGCAATTTTTGCCCATCATTGCTCACATCTGAAACCACCGCCATACCATCACTTTGCAAAAGAACCTCTGCGGTATTCGTGCTTATTTGGTAGCGTAAAATCGTGGGTTTATTGTCGATATAGCGTGTGAAATAGATGATACTTTTTTCTTTATTGCCCCATTTTGGGAAAATATTTAATCCGCCTTGTATAATATCTTGCTCAAAGCTAAGCGTATAATCCGCCAAAACAATCACGCTACTGCCTGAAGTTGTATATTTAGAAAGCACGACAAGCTCACGCATCCAATCTATCGATGGCGCTTGGACATAAGCATTAATGCCAATACACATCTCGTGCGCTACAAATGGATAATGTTTTAAGGTAGGTTGTGTGTATTCTTTCTCAAGGACTTTTTTGCCACTATGGACATCATAGAGTGCCAAATACCCTACAATTGTTCCATTTTTTTTACTCGCACTCACGCGCGCCACAAGATCGACTTTTTTATCTTTATAAACTTGAAAATCTGGATCTTTATCTTTGACATTCTCGCCTTTTTCTACCTGAAAATGATTGCTCACTTTTAGATCCCCCACAAGATGTGCAAGAATCTTTTGTCCATATTCACTACTATCCACGACATGCTCGACAACAATAAAAGGCAGTTTTGTAGAGCTTGTAACAATCTCAAGTGTTGCATCAAGTGCATTCATTGGTAGCGCCCAAAAACTCCACATACAAATACATACAAGCAAGCGTTTTAGCATTTTATCTCCTTAAAAAGTATGTATTATAACGCAAAACTTTAATTTCGACATTAGACGCTTTCTTTAAATACAGCATTCTTTAAGCATCACTTATGAATCTTAGATTGCCCTAGATTGCCCGATTCTATACAATGCAAAATCATAACGCACGGGATCATCTGGACAATATTTTTGCAGTGATTGGGTAAGCTCTAATGCCGCAGCAAGATCATAGGTTTTGCGTTTTAGAAGTCCTAATTTTTGTCCTACCGCAAAAGTATGTGTATCAAGCGGTATAATAAGCTCACTTGGTGTAATTATATCTTGCCAAATTCCAAAATCTAGCGCATCATTACGCACAAGCCATCGCGCAAAGAGATTCCATCGCTTTAGGGGACTTTTGCCCTTGGGATTAAACAAAGATGTGGAGGTTTGTAAATATTCATGCTTCCCAAAACTGATATCTTTGGGCAATTCTGCACCAATGGCAAAATCCACACCCCTACTAGAAACGCCAAGATTCAAGGCTATCTCGCGCAATGTTTCTATGCTATGATAGATTGCATTGAGGATTCTATAAGGCGTGTAGCCACTCTCTGCACCACGCGCAAAAATTTCTCTAATGCCACCACGCCGAATACATTCTCGCAAAATTGCAAACAATGCCTGTATATCCTGTGCATTTTGGAAACGATAATAAGGCATCTTATGCGTTTGTGTTCCTGTATGCTCTAATAGTCCAAAATCTAGCGTATGCAAAAATGCAACAATTTGCTTGGCGCTACCATACGAAAGAAGCGCGCACAAAAGCGCTATTTCTGCAAAATATGGGTGTTGTGTGTAGCGTCGCACAACCACGATAGGATCTGGTGTGCTAAGATTCTCTAAGGTATTGCAATCCTCATAATGTGAATCTAAAAAACGCTGCAATTTTGTTGTATTTTTGACATATTGTGTGAAACAAGGTTTTTGTGGCATTATGGCACAAAATCTATCAAAATCATACCCGCAAATGCCTCGCCTTTATAAAACTCCACGCGATACATACGATTTGCACTATCAACAGCAAATTTCTTAAGCATTCTATTTTTTTGTATAAGTGTATCAAACTCTTGGGGCTTAGGACTCGTATCTCCAGGCTTAACAAATCCTATCACATTGGCACGATAGCCTTCTTTAGATTCTATCCAAAATGACTGCTTAGCTTGAATAATTGTGCCCATTTTGACTTCCTTGGCTTCCTCTCCATCGATACGCATATATACGCTTGGCAATGTATGATCAAACTCTAAATACAAAGGCTTAATCACGCCCATTGTGCGCATACCATATTTGATACCAATAGTAGAATCCTCTCTATGCATAAGCCCCACAATATAGCTTTGAGAATCTATGGGCAAATCTTGGAGCTGTGTTTTAGCACTTTGTGGCATAGGGAAATAATTTAGTGGTGATTTAAGATCTAAAAGCGGTAAGGTAATTAGTGAATCTATACTAAAAGTAATATTTGGATCATCAATGAGTTTTGCAATTGTCTGTGGATCTAGCGTAAAGTTACGCTCAAATTCAATCCCAACTGCCTGCAAAAAGCCCTCAATACCTAGTAAATGGTAATATACCTTCTCTCGCAATGGCAAGGTTTTAGATGCCTCGTGTGCAAAAGCTGGTTTATTGTGTGTGATAGCAAAAAATGTAAGGCTTTTTTGCATTTCTTTATCTTTTGTAGCGGTGTAGGTATTGTGAATATGATATGTGTGCAAAGGCTTTAAGATTCCAGTATTTGTGTGTGCTACCACCTGTGCAATAATCTCTTTAAGATTGCCATATGGGGTAACCTCAATAGAATCTTGATCGATAATCGAGCAATTCCCCCAACGCTTTGGATTGAGCATATCATTGATATATTTCTCACGATAAAACCCACTACCATCATGCATATGAAAAATTGCTTGCACATCAGGTCGCAAAATCTGTTCTTTGATTTTTTGAATCGTGTTGTATTCAGGATCTGTAGTGCTAAGTGTGGCAAATTTACGATTTAAATCGCCATACACGCCTCGGCTATTATAATACATAGAATGTGGGCTAAGCACAGGTATTACGCGGATATTGCCCTTTTTAATTGTATAGTATTGAAGCAAAAGATTTGTTGCATTATACGCACCGGGCTCATCGCCTTGTATGCCAGACATAATAAGCACACTAGGACCACTTGAATCTTTGGTTGGCATATCATAGACTTTGAAATCAATAGGCGCAATTTTTGCTCCCCACATCACACCACAACACATCGCCACCAATATACTAATACGCCATATTTTTACCTGCATACATATTCCTTTTATTGAAAAAAGGCGACATTATAACATAAAAGCAATGCGACATTATGGAATACAATATGCTTGACTTGGGCTATGAAGTTTCACACAAAGGATTCTTATTATGATAGCATTATCCACATTGCAATCACATCTTCATACTACTACAAGCAATCCACACAAGCGCTTTGGCGAAGATTCTAAAGGTCTTAATGAATTTATTGGCGCATTGCAAATCACAAATATAAGCCTTACGAAGATTCTCAAAGAGATAGAATCTTGTGAGCTAGAGGATTGTGTCAGCGCAGAAGAATTACAAACCTTACAAAATAACGCATGTGTGCGCATAGAAGAAATTATTCAAAACACAAAATTTATGGGCACTCCACTTTTTGACACACCCCTAAGCGCTAAAATCAATGGAAGTATGAAAGATATTTGTTTTGAAAATCCCTTGGCTTTGTCGCAAGATTTTAGTGCAATGAAAGGCTTTATAGAAGACAAACGCGCTGAATCTAACGACTTGCTTTTAGAACTTAGCGAGGCCCTCCTTGCGCCTTCAAATAAGCGTTTTGAATCTGTAGATAGCACTAAACTTGCTACTATGCTAAAAGGCTAGATTATGCTACGCTTTGCTCCCTCACCAACGGGTGATATGCATATTGGCAATCTCCGTGCCGCTATTTTTAACTACATCATCGCCAAGCAAACCAACCAACCCTTTTTAATCCGCATAGAAGATACAGATCTTGCGCGCAATATTGAAGGCAAGGACAAAGAGATTTTAAGCATTCTTAATCTCTTTGGGCTTTTGTGGGATAAGCTTGTGTATCAAAGCCATAACTTTGGCTATCATCAAAAAATCGCTGAATACCTTATCTCTAAAGATTATGCATTTTATTGCTATTGCACCAAAGAATTTTTAGATCAAAAACGCGAGGAAGCCAAAAAACAAAAAAAACCATTTCGCTATGATGAATCTTGGGCGACTTTACACAAAGATTCTAATCCAAAACCTGTGGTGCGACTAAAAGGAGCGCAAGAAACAATAAAATTTCTCGATGAAATTAAAGGCGAGATTAGTTTTGGACCTAATGAGATTGATAGTTTTGTAATCCTCAAAGAAGATGGGATTCCTACATATAACTTTGCATGTGCGGTTGATGATATGCTCTATGATATTAGCTTTATTGTGCGTGGTGAAGATCATGTAAGCAACACGCCTAGACAGATTCTGGTGCGAAAATACCTAGATTACACCAAAGACATTGGATATGCGCATTTGCCTATTATTCTTGGAGAAAGTGGCTCTAAGATGAGTAAGCGCGATAATGCCTCAAGCGTTAATTGGCTCCTAGAGCAAGGCTTTTTGCCTCAAGCGATTATGAATTATCTCATTGCTATGGGCAATAAAACACCAACAGAAATCTTTAGACTACAAGATGCACTAGAGTGGTTTGATATCAAAAATATCGCAAAATCGCCCGTAAAATTTGACATAAAAAAATTGCGCTTTATCAATCGTGAACATCTTAAAATGCTTAATGAAAGCGAGTTGGCTCTATTGCTTAACACGACAGATGCGAGTGTAGGTGGCTTGGCAAAACTCTATTTACAAGAAGCAAGCACACTCAATGAAATTCGAGAAAAAATCGATGCTATCTTTGCCCCAAAAGATATTTTTGCACTCTATGAGGATCAAGATTTTAGTGAATCTTGTCAGATTCTCTATGCAGGATTCCAAACACTTATGCAAGAACATTCTCTAGCCTTGCGTGAGTATGAATCCCTCAAAACCGAGCTTATGGCTCGCACAGGTTTAAAAGGCAAAAATTTCTTTAAGCCTCTTAGAATCTTGCTCACTGGCACATCACACGGCTTGGAGCTACACGAGTTATATCCATTTTTACAATACTTCTTGCAAGATATTGTGCGTTTAAAATAATAACTAACCTTACAGATGAAAAACTACAAAGAATATCTTTTGTGTGTGCTTAGAGCATATCCTCTTGGATTTATTGTTCTTAGCGCATACTTTGGGTATGTAACCTTGTGGATATTAATAGGTCGAATTTATACTTTAACAACGATATATTGGGGTTGTTTTTTCTTTTTTGTCTTTTGGTTTAGTATCGTGGTAGATTCTCTTATGTGTAAAATCCGTAAAGCCAATACACTCACGGGCATTGGCTTTGGCGCACTCATAGTATTGGTAGTAAGCTTGATAGTTTATTATCTGGTATTTCAAAATGGATTTTTTAGTCTTACTTCGACATATGGTAACATAAAATATGTGTATTACTATGCAAGTCTTAATGCTGTAGTATTGGGTGTATTTGCATATGTGGTGCTACAAGATATAGACAGATTCATGAGTTTTATAAAAGCCATATGTGTGAATGTGCTTCTTTGGTGCTTAGGGGCAGGACTTATGGATTTATTTGCTATCGGTGTCGAAGAGCTTGTAGAGAATTTTATTAGTATGGACTATATTTGGCTATTTTTTACTCTTTTTGTTTTATGTCTCTATGCATATGGGCTTTGTGTCAGGCTTTTGGGATTTTTAGCAACTATCCAAAATAGATCTTCTCACAAACCTTTAAATGCCATTGTGCTATGGGTTTTTAATATTTTTGCATTTGGATATATACTACTGCTTGGTCTTTATGCACTTTCCCCACAGCAATATTTTGATGGGGTAGTGCATATAGTGCTATGGATTGGTATTTTCTTGGTGTTATTAGCGTGGGCGAATGCGGTATCTCATAAACCTAAAATATCTTTTATGTTTTTGGTGGTTGCATGTATCTTAGAATCTATAGCAATTTGGGCAATTAGTGTGCGTATCAATACATATGGATTCACACCAAATAGAATCTTTGTCTTATTGACTGGAGTGTTTTTTGTCTTTGTGGTGATAAGCTATATGATCCTAAAATTTCACCTTATTGCGTCCACATCCATAAAAAAAGATTTTATGCGGATTATATCGGTGGGATTTGTGGTATGCTTTGGGTTAGGAGGATTTGCTACACCAAGTATAAGTATCTACTCCCAACTACATCATCTCCAATCTCTTGAGCATATCCTCAATGATCCCAACACACAACGCACAAAAACCAAAGGAGAGATTATCAAACTTGTCTCTGCATACAATAGTGCGTTATTGCTTTTGCAAGAATTTGGGCAATATAGCGACAAACATACGCTACAAAGCAGCGATTACCTCACACAAACACCCCTGTTAGAATCTCAAAATTAGAATCTCAAAACAGATTCTAAACTATTGCAAAGATTGCAACATCACTTTACAAAAATATCACAGAGATTCGTATCTCTGCATATGTGAATCTAATCCGTATGTCCTAATTACGCATTTTGCGGAGTGAGGGCATAATCCATAGCCTCATCTTCTGCCACATCTTCAAGTGAAATCACCTCATACGCACTCTCATCACTCAAGATCTTTTCTGTCAAAAGGTGGTTTAGTTTATGGCTTCCGGCAAAGGCTACATATGTGCCAAGCAAAGGCATTCCAATCAACGCCATATCACCGATAGCATCTAAAATCTTATGTCGCACAAATTCATCTTTATAGCGCAACCCCTCTTTATTCATCACGCCATTATCATCAAGCACGATACAATTACTTAAATCCCCGCCCTTTGCTAAACCTATGGATCGGAGGTAATTTACTTCATTTAAAAAGCCAAATGTCCTCGCACGCGCAATTTCCTCAATATATGCTTTGGTGCTAAAGGTAAATTTATAGGATTGGTTTTTAATGGCTTGGTGTGGAAATTGGATAGAAAAATCAAAAATTGTTTTCTCACTTGGCTCCAAACGCACAAATTTATCACCATCTTTTACCTCTATAGGTTTTTTTATGCCCAATGCTTTTTTGGGTGCATTTTGTGTAACAATCCCAGCCTCTTGAATCAACATACAATACCCTATCGCGCTACCATCCATAATTGGCACTTCTTCATTATCTAGTGAAATTTTGAGATTATCAATCCCATGCGCGTGGATAGCAGAAAGCAGGTGCTCGATTGTTGAAACCTTGGCATTATCTTTACCAAGCACGGTTGCCATAGTTGTATCAATCACATTTTGGGGTTTTAGCTCGATACTCACTCCCAAATCTTGGCGATAAAATACAATGCCACTATTTTCTGCCAAAGGCTCTAAGCTCATTGTTACAGGCACGCCCTTGTGTAGTCCTATCCCTACAAGCTCTACTTTATTTTGAATGGTTTTTTGTTTCATACATCGCCTCCATATTCTTTCATCTCTAACATCGACTTTTAGGCGTTATTTTAAGCATAAACGCGTATTTCATTATATAGAGAATCTCTCTCTACAGGTGTAAATCCGGCATTTTTAATCTGAAAAATTAACTCATCTTTATCAAAGCCATTTTTACTTTTGGCTCCACCGGCAGATTGTATGCTTTCTACCTCAATCGTGCCATCTAAATCATCTGCGCCAAACTCTTGTGCCACCACTGCAAGATTAATCCCCAAAGTAGCCCAATATGCTTTAATATGTGGAATATTAGAGAGCAAAATACGCGCTATAGAAATAGTTTTTAAAATCTCTTGTCCGCTTGGAAACTCTTTGACATCAAGATAATTATTGTGTCTTTGATACAACAAAGGAATAAACGCATTAAATCCCCCTTGTTTAGAATCTACTTTATCTTGCGGACTTTGTGCCTCTCGCAAACGAAGCATATGATTTATTCTATGGACTTTAGATTCTACATGCCCAAACAACATAGTCGCATTACTCATCTTGCCCAAAGAATGCCAATGTCTATGAATCTCAAGCCAACGCGTAGAGCTTACCTTTCCTTTGCAAATATACGCGCGCACCCCCTCATCAAAAATCTCTGCACCACCACCAGGCATAGAATCTACCCCAGCTTCTAGCATATCTGCTAGCACCTGCTTATATCCCTTGCCAAACTTTCTATCCAAAAAATCCACTTCTGCGGCAGTCAATGCCTTGATATGAATCTGTGGCAAGGCTTTTTTTACTTCCCTAAAAACATTCATATACCACTCATATGTATAGTTTGGATTGTGGCTAGAGACAATATGCACTTCTTTTGCGCCATTGTTATAAGAAGCGGTTGCTTGTGCAAGAATATCATCTAAGCTCATTTCATAAGGGTTTGGGTTTTTTCTATGCGCCGAAAATGCACAAAACTTACACACATCAGCACAAATGTTACTAGGGTTTATATGACGATTGAGATTAAAAAATGCCTTTTTTTGGTATTTTTGAGTGCGGATAGAATCTGCGGCTTTACCCAATGTAAAAATATCCAAATCATAAAGCTTTACTAACTCATTTTCATTAAGATTCTCACCACTTAATGCTTGTTCCAAAATATCTTGCATATTGCGCTCCTTACAAGTTGTCGCTAAATAATGTATTATGCCAAATATACACTAAAGCATTGATTAACAAATGCCTAAAGAGTAAGTAAGCAAATATGCGTTAGAATACCACGATTTTTCGTATAGGAGGGGTTTGTATGCTTTCTAAACAAACCAAGCGCAAACTCATTTTGTTTTTTTTACCGCGTATTGTGTGGGTGTTGCTTTGGGTGTTATATCTCACATCACGACGCAGATTCCATTTTCATGAGGCAATGATACACAATAACTTTGTTGGTGCTTTTTGGCATGGCGAATTTTTAATGCTGCCATTTTTGTATCGCTATCTAAATACGCACCAAAAAGCCTTTAAACAACGCTCAAAAGGTTTTTATCTTATGGCGTCACATCATTTTGATGCCGAACTTATGGTTACACTTTGTAGGTATTTTGGGTTTCAAATCTTGCGTGGATCAAGCTCTCGTGGCGGTTTAAAAGTGCTTATGGAATCTATACAACTCCTTAAAAATGGTTGTGACATAGGTATGGCGCCCGATGGTCCTAAGGGACCTTATCATTCCATAGCCGATGGTGTGGTAGCGATGAGTCAAAAAACTGGTGTGCCTATTGTCCCCTTGCGTGTGAAATGTAGTGCATACTGGGAACTTAAAACATGGGATAAATTTAAGATTCCAAAACCCTTTGGCACGATTGATTTTTATGCTATTGAAGGATTTATTGTAGATCCAAAAATGCCATTGCAAGAAGCAAAAGAGAAACTTTTGGCATATATGGATAGCGTGGATACCATACATAAAGAAGTTTAAAAAAAATTTGGATACAATAGAAATAACTTTGACTTTAAGGAATTAGATTGCGTTTATTACATCTCTCTAGCTTCTTGCGACCATTTTTTTGCACGACTCTCATTGGTGTAGATATTGATGGGAAAACCTGCAATGTGTGTATCATAGTAAAAAAAAATGGTCGCATTAAAGAAGAGATTCAAAAAGACTTTAAATGCATTAACAACGAACTTCCCATAGAAGCAGTAAAGCTTATCAAAACCTATAAACGCAAATACCCATTTAGTTTTTTGGGTGCTTTTTCCAAAACCTACAACCAAGGTCTTGTAAGCACGACACAAAAATCAAAAGTTAGTCAATTTGGTATCAAGCCAAACGATAATGTATTTATTACCTTTGATAATTGGATGTGCTATATCCAAAAACGCGCCATTGATGAAAATCGTGTGCGGTATCTCAAGGCTTTGGGATTGGATTATCTCTTTTCGCCATTTGTTGCGCTTGATATGCTTATCAAAAAACATCTCCGCAAACGCAATTGTATGTATATTCTCCAAGCACGCAGTAGCGTAAGTTTGCTGGTAGCAGATACACAAGGTGTCTCATTTGGCGGGTATTTTTCTCTAGGTGATGCGCTAGAAATTGGCGATGACACCCAAGAGGAAATAGGCGAGATTCACTCCTTGCTTGATATGAAAAATATTGAGGGTGCGATTGGCTCATCTGTTGATGAACTCAAAGAGATAGGCGAATTAGAAGACATTGACAAGGAAGTCTTACAAGAAGAGTTTTTACCCCAAGAAATCCAAATACAAAAGCAAAAACAAGAAGAGCAATCGCGCATTGAGGAGCTTAGGGATATAGCACGCGCGCACAATGCCGCTGAAACAATCATAAACTGCATCAACGAATTTTATAGCAATGATATTTATCGAAGTGACTTTTTAGAAAAAATTGTGATTTTTGATACCTATGGTATCTCGCCACAAGCCCTCGCTCATATCAAAAACACATTACTACTAGATGTGGAACTTCAACGCGTGAATCTTGGTAAGATTCTCCTTGAACTTATACAAAGGGAGAATCCCTAATGACTAGCTATAGCTTTATTCAGCCAAAGCCTAAATCGATTTTTCGTCGCCTCACGAAAATATGGATTTTATACATTGTGCTTATGGTGGTGTGTGTCCTCCTTTTTAGTATGCTTTTGGATTGGCAGATTCAGCGCAAACAAGAGGAACTAAAAGATTTTGAACTACGCACACAAAAACTGAATCTAAATATCATAGCGACCAAAGATTATTTACAGCGCTTAGGGTTTGAAAAAAATCGTGTAGCAAGTATTATAGAGGGTATAGATCCCCAAACACAATCCAATAATGAACGCTTTAGAGATGGCTTTAAACGCCTATTGGACATCATTCCAACCCAAATTACACTCAATACCCTAAAAATCGATACACATACACTAGAACTTCGTGGCATAACACCATCAAAAGAAGTATATGTATTTTTGCTAGAAACACTCCTAAAAGCGAGTTTTGATGAAAGCAAAGCCGAGTTTTTTCCTCTTGTCAATGGGTGGTTTAATTTCATCTCTGTGAGCAAAAAATACCCTACCACGACAACAAAACAATCAAAAGGAGAGTAATGAACGAATACAAAACAGACTTTATTGTCAAGAATACATTATTTTTCCTCTTGTTTGTCGTGTTGGCTCTCATAGGCATTACCAAACACATTATGCCAAAAATCTATGATTACAAAGCCCAACTTGCCGAAAACAGGCATACAGAGCTTATCTACAACCAAGCCAAGGCAGATTTTAATGCCATTAGTGCCAAAACATTAGCATTTATCAAAACTCATCACACATCCTTTGATAAACTCTATAATCAAACACCAGAAGATTCTGAACTTTTGGAGCTTTTGCGTGAATATTTTGCTAGTCTCACACTCAAGCAAGTATCCCAAAGTATGGAAAATGACATTTCTAAAACGCGCTATCACCTTATGGGATATATGCACAATAACGCACAACTTCAAGATTTTATGCAAAAAATCAATACCTTGCCCTATGTTATTGAATTAAGTGTGCCACTTAAAATACAAGAAGATCGTGCTTCACACACGCTCAAAGTTTCTTTATATCTTGATATTTTTCAAAGCCATTACAAGCCACACGCACTCATCTTGCAAGAAAACTTAGCCTACAAAAAACAACAAAACCCATAGTATGAAATACTGCGCTAAATTGTCGATTTATGGATTTTGTGCTACCATAAAATTTTAGTCAATATTGTGGAGGATGTAGATATGAAATCACGATCTTTTGGTTCAGTAATAAGTGCGATTGTTTTGGGACTATCAAGTGTAAGCACACTTAGTGCTATGGAATTTAACGAAGTAGGACACAAAGCCCTTGGTATGGGTGGCGTAGGTGTTGCTGTCAAAAACAGCCCTTATGGATTATTTTTTAACCCTGCGCTTTTGGGTGCAAAACCAGGCACAAAAATAGGCTATAGCATTGGTGGAGCTATCAGCCACAAAAATATGCTTGAGCTTTTGAATTATAACCTTGGCGCTATTTCAGATATCAATGGCTTTAATGACTTGCTTAAAAATAATAATGTCAATGCAAAATTTCAAGCCGCATTAGTGTTGCAGCTTCCAGAAACTACATTTGGGAATTTTGCTATCGGATATACAGAAAGCGCCTATGCATTTGCATCATTTGGTGGCTACTTGCCTTCAAGCTTTAACAATAGTACTAGCATAGATAATGCGAACCTAACGTTTGATGTCAAAAATATCGGTATCACAGAAATCCCTATAGGCTATGCATACAAATTCCAAACACCTATAGGAGATCTTAGCGCGGGGATAGCGGTTAAGTTTATGAATGCGTCTTTTGGAAGTCGTAGCAACAGATTTACCAAAGACTTTAATAAAAATGATCTTGAAAACACTGTTATTAAAGATGTCTTAAAAGTAGCCAACAACAAAGATTCATCCTTTGGTGTGGATTTGGGTGTAACCTATGCCCCTATCAAAGATCTCACAATAGGACTTGTGGGCAAAAACCTCAACACACCTACTTTTTCTTTTGGAGATTCACAAATCAAAGTGCGCCCACAAGCAAGACTTGGTATAGGCTATGAACTTGGCAAATATGTGACAATCGCGGCTGATGCGGACTTGACAAACAATGATGTATGGAATCTCACAAATTCCAAACTCCAATCACAAAAAATGGGTGTGGGGGTTGATGTAGATTTTGCATTCTTTGATATACGTGCTGGGGTAGCCAAAGATTTGCGTCAAGATAATGGTGCTATCCTCTCTGCCGGACTTGGGCTTGGCTTCATAGATGTAGCGGTTGCATTTTCTACACAAAAAGGCGAATTTAATGGTAGCACCATTCCTCAATATGTAGCGTTACAAGTCGGCGGTGGGTTTGTCTTTTAGATCATAGGCACAAAGACACAATCTAGGAAAATTGTATGAAAAAATTTCTATATGTTTTGGCTACATGTGCTACTAGTATGTATGCCTTGGAGTTTGGGACTATGGGAAATGTCTCGGCGAGTATGGGTGGAGCTGGAGTGGCCCTCAAAAATTCGGCATTTGGATTGTATTATAACCCTGCCCTACTCTCTGCCTCGCCAAAAGTAAAATTTGGCTATAGCGTTGGTGTCAGCATACAAGAAAAAAATATCGCGCAACTTGCTACAATCGATCTTGCAAATATGCAACAAACTGCCCAAAACCTTGCCTCTAGTTTTGGTGGGGCTGGAAGCACGGCTGCGGTAGATGGCGTAGTAAATGCGATAGATAGTGCCTTAGGAACTTTACTTCCAAATAGTAGCGGAAAGACAACTCAAGAAAAACTCAAAGATTATCTCCAAAGCAACAAAAACGGCAATTATAATGACCTTATTGATGCAATCAAACAAAATATCCAAGGTAGCTCAAGTCTTACACAAGTCCAAAAAGATCTCATCACAAGCGTTGCTGGTGGTATAGATTTTGACAATCTCCAAATGGGCAATGGCACTGCTGGTATTACAAATGCAATCTCATCTATCACCATTAGCAAGGGTTCAGATAAAGGCTTAGATAAGTCTATGAGTGATATTGCTATGGTGCAAAATGCCTTGCAAGATAATCATATGAATCTCGTTAGTCAAAATGGGATTGTCTTACAATTAGGCTCTCGACCGCTGAATGATATAATTGGCACATTTGCAGTAGGGTTGTTTGGGTCGCTGTATTCCAATATTTCACTCAATGCCAATGCCGATAGGTTGCGCCTTATTATTGAGGCAGGTGGGCAGTATTATGAGCTAAAAATCACCGATGATGGCTACACATATGGGCTTTCAATTAAAACGGACTACGATAACCACTCCCTCATCGCCTCTTTGCAGGACACAAATACACAAAATGCACATAGTATCTATATGACTTCTTTTGTGCTTAGCGAGATACCTGTAGGCTATGCGCGCACATTTTATTTCAAAAATGGGAATCTAAACATTGGGATAGCTGGAAAGCTTATGAATAGCGTTAGTATGCAAAGTAAAGTCGCAATCACCACCAAAACAGACTTTAACGCGGAAATGAATAAAATCGTGCAAGATTTCAAAAATACCACTATGGATAAAGCCATAGGGGTAGATGTGGGAGCGGTATATGAGATTGATTTGCCAAAATTCCGCTATCTTACCTTAGGGCTTGTGGGTAAAAACCTCAATTCTCCGACCTTTAACTCCACGCTACAAGATATCACGATTAAACCACAGGCGCGTGCAGGGATAGCATACTACACGCAATCTGGTTTTAACCTCGCCTTTGATGTGGATCTCACACAAAATGACATCATCGCCTTTAGCACCAAAGATCAAAAAAGCCAAATGGTAGGCGGTGGTGCTGGATTCATATGGAAAGGCTTTGATCTACGCCTTGGTGCGATGAAAGATTTGCGTCAAGATAATGGATTAATCCTTACAGGTGGGATTAATGTGCTAGGGCTTATTGATATTGCCTTGCAATCAAGCACGAAATTTACCGATATCCAAGGATATCCAATGCCACAATACCTTAGCCTACGCGTGGGTGGTAGCCTAAGCTGGTAGGTTAGCCACCTGTGTGGTAAAATGCACGCTCAGAGATTTGCACTTCTTTTTCGCTCCATTGATTTTTTTCTGGCTTATTAAACACAGCTTGTTTCAAAAGCGTATCCATCGCCTCTTTATCTCCTGAAAGTATTGCTTCACGCGCATTTACAGAATCTTGATAAAACAAACACGGACACAACACACCCTCGCTTGTGAGGCGGATTCTATTGCAACTTGCACAAAAATCATCTTCGTGTGGCGCAATAATCCCAAAGGCATACGATCTGCCATCTTTAGCTGGTGCATTGATACTAAAAAGTTTGGCAGGTCCAAAATGCTCTTTAAACAATGGCGTAACCTTGTATCGTGAAGAGATTGTGTCTAGAATCTCCGCAGAACTTAGCGAGATGAGATCAGAGTTTGCGTGAGTGTTTTCCATAAATTCAATAAAGCGCACCAAAATGCCACGCTCACGCCCAAACTCTAGCATATCACAAATTTCATCGCGTGTGAGTGCGAGTGCGACCATATTAAGCTTTATGCCAAGTCCGACATTTTGGGCAGATTCTATCCCACGCAAAATCTGTGGAAGCGCATCGCGCTTAGAAATTGCTCGTATCCGCTCTGGCTTGAGTGAATCCAAAGAAATATTAATACGCTTTAATCCTGCGTTTTTTAGGCTTTGGGCAAATTTTTCAAGCAAAAAACCATTTGTTGTGAGTGCGATTTCTATATCATTTTTATACGCATAAATACCACCGATAAATTCTGCAATATCAGATCGCAAAAGAGGCTCTCCACCTGTAACACGGATTTTTGTAACTCCATTATCAATAGCAACTTTAATAAATTCTAAAAGTTTTGGAAGCTCAAGAGCTGTATTATCAAAAAAATCATCAGGTGTATCAGGCATACAATATTGACAGCGAAAATTGCATTGTTTGGTCAAAGACACACGTAAATAGTCAATCTTGCGATTAAAGGTATCAATTAACATAAACTCTCTTTATCTAGGGGTTCAAAAATTATACAATTATAAATATAATTCAAAGTTTAATCTACAAAAAAGAGGATATATGTGTGAAATAGCGTGTGTAGTGCTATGTGGTGGCAAAAGTAGTCGTATGGGATGCGATAAAGCATTGCTACCTTTTGGTAACAAGGATTTGGCACATTTTATGTATGATACTTACAGCAACATATTCCCACATATATTGTTGTGTTGCAAAACTCCAAAGCCACAGCTTAAACTCCCAATGATTATAGAATCTAGCACCCAACACAACCACAACGCGCACACAAACACAACAAAAGATATGGCTTTTTCACCGCTTTATGGCATTGCGTGTGCGCTACAAAACCTCACAGGCGATTATGTTGCTTTTGTGAGCGTAGATACACCATTTCTCAAACCCCAAACCTTGCAGAATCTAGCCAAACAAGTGCAAGATCTTAGGGCAAATGGAGGCTATATCGTGCAAGTTGATGAAACAAATGCTATAGTGCATGAGCATTTTTTGCTTTCTGTGTGGCATAAAAACACACTAGATTCACTACATCATGCCATACAAACACAAAATTTTCGTGTGGGTGAACTTGTGAAACATCTAGGTTTTCTCACATACAATGTGTATGATACCCTGCTATCATATAATCTTAATACCCCACAAGATTATCAATTAGCACTCACACAGCTACACTCCCAACATATCTGCGATAATATATAAAATCTTGTCTTTGTTATGTTGCGTATTGTATGTGTATGCAAGAGTATGGGCTTTTGCTTTGTATGCTGCAATCTCATCGCGCCTAAGCGCTAAGAGTGTCTCTACTAACGAATCTATGCTATAGTCTTTTGAACACACACCACAAGACTCTTTAGCCATAAATTGCTTAATCTCGCTAAGTGGGGTTGAAACGACACAAAGTCGCGCCTGTATGTATTCAAAAAATTTATTTGGCAAACAATGCATAAGATTAAAAGTCGTGGGAAAAAATGGGATAAGTCCTATATCAAATCTGTGAGAAAATGGCACGATTTGCTCAAGTGACACTGGGGGTAAAAATATGAGATTGCTAGGTGCTTTTGTGCGCAGAGATTCTAAAAACTTAGGCTGATTGCTTAGTACCATTGTATACAATACATACTCGCTTGGAAGTTTGTGCGCTAACTCGATAAGATTCTGGCTGCTTCTATCAGGACTCACAAACCCATGATAGAGAATCTCTATAGGGGTGCCAAGTGGCGTAGGAGAGAAGTCATATAATGGTGGGAGCGACAAAAAGAGACTAGATTGTATCCCAAAGTTTTCATAATACGCACGCGCTATGCCCTCACTCACACACAATGCCCTATCTACTTGTGGCAAATACACTGCACACAAATGATAAAAAAATAAGCCAAAACTCTCTAGCCACTCTTTGCTGTTTTCATACTCTAGTAGATAATATTCTCGTAAATCTATGAGAATCTTTGCTTGTGGGTGCGTAAGTCTATATTCAAGCGCAAAAGGCAAAAGCGTTATGTCTTCTACAATCAAAAGTTGCTGTGGTGGCAAAGCAGCAAGATATTCTCTAATGCACAAACGATTGGGCGTAAAAATAAGTTTTTCAAAGGCGCCATTTTGGCAATATTCTCTAATGGCTTGGTTTTGTTGTGGTGTGCGATCTTTGGCAGTTGGCATTGCAGGAAAACTAAAGGTATGCACCCCATCAATGGGCGTGCATTCTTTGGCAATAACACTAAGCCTATAGGTATGTTTTATCATCTCAATAAGTCGTGCTGGACGCGGTCTTTTGCTGACATCAAAATCGCATAAAATCGTAATATTAGCAACCATTGTTTGCACCTATAATCTTGCCCTGTGGCAAAATACACACAGACTTTTGTTTTGTGTTTTTGCTAAGTCGCACTTCATAAGGACTTATAAATGCTAATGGTGTTTTGGCACAATACACAAACCCCAAAGAATCAAAATGCACACGCCCACTCTCGCGCTCCCCACACACGCTAGGAGAAAAAATCTCCATATACCCTATTCCTAGATTCTCACCCAAACGCGCATTGATAGAAAGATTGTTTTTACAATCAAAAGATGTATTTGTATTGTTATAACCACTTATACATCGGCGTGTGCTATCCATAGCAATAATATCTCCTGCCATAGGACGAGAATCAAAATCCGTGCTTAGTGAATCTCGTGGCGTATCAACATAAAGCGAAAAGCTTGAAGTCGCATATATCTTTCCTATATGAAATTGCACCTGCCATAAGGCATTTTTAGAATATGCCATAAGCTTCTTTGGATTCACCGAAGGATAGAGCGTATGGAGTGTATCTACTTGCGCGCTATGGGTAAAATGCCTGTGATCTGTGAGTGCTAGAATCTGGGCATTTTGCAATTCATATAAGAGTGTGTGTTGCGCGACAAATAGGCTTTGATTCTGTCTTGGGAGGCTAAAGACAAACGCAATAGCCACAAGTGCAAAAACAAGCAAAAGCTCAATGAGATTCATATTAGCGCCTAATACTATGGTGTGGCGCTAGGCTTATGCGATGGTGCTTGGGAAAGGATTTCATAATATGCCACTGCCTTACCTAAATACTCTATGGCTATATCATAGTGCGTAGAATCTGTTGTGCGTTGCAAGAGTTTTGGCGAATCATTGCTAATGCCATAAAAACGCAATTGTAACTCTAGGCGTTTATCCGGAGTTGTGATTGCATGAATCCCCATAGAATGCAGCTTATGTGCCAAATCCTTGCCATAATAATACGATTTTGCAAAATGTGTTTTTACATCAAGAAAATATACAAGCTTATTGGCATATAGCACGCCTGTTTGCAAACACGCAAGAGCGATGATACCAACCAATCGCGCAATATATGGTTTGCGAAATTGTGGCAAACGCACTCGTATATCGCTTACAAATCGTTTTATAAGCACTGGCAAAGCTACAACACTCATAGGAATAAGGGTAGCTATATCCACCTTTTGTCGCAAAGAAAGTATAAGCACAAACACAATTGCACTCAAGCTCACATAACTCATAAAATCATCATAACGCTTGATAGAATAAATAAGTGAATACACATAATACACAAGTAATAATGGTGAAAACAAAAAGATAAGCCCACCCAATGTATCCAAAAAATAACTCTGTGGATGTCCGCTCACATCAATACCAAAGAGATTCATATTAATCGCAAAACACGCAAGCGCAAAAACCATATAATATGTGTGTCTTTGGCGTAACGCATAAAAAAACATTCCCAAAAACAACACGCTACACCCAGCATCTAAAAATACACCTATGGTAGGAAGGATATATGCATTGCGTTTGAATCTAAGCTGCCAATACACACAAACAAGCGCAATACTCATAATAATAGTGGCCTTAGAAATAATCACAGAGCTAAAAACCACCCCCGGCAATATCATAAAGGTAAAAACACACAATAGCGCATCAGAGGGTTTTTTGAGATAGATTCGAGAAATTGCATAAAGCAGACACACATTGCATGTATGCAAGATTAAAAATGGTGCGCGCAGCGCAAAATCATTATGCCCAAAATGCTCATAAGAAAATCTCACCAAAGAAAACAGCCACCCTCTATCATAAAAAAATCCAAAGGCTTCTGTATGATGAATGCTCATCTCATTGATATTAAATAGCAAACTCGCAATGTGTGCGACAAGGAGGATAACAAAGAAAAATGTTGTGCGTAGAGTTTGCATAGCAACCTTTGTGGTATTTGGTGTTTTAGGATTGATTATAGCATATTAGAAACATATACACATAGCCACCATTATACATCTGCAAAATCCTTTGTAGGCAAGACTTTTGTTGTTTTGGCGCCAAGTTTTTTTAGAGATTCAAACCTTGAGGCAAGACTGCCCCTGCCACTTATAAGCTTAGAATCTATCTCATCACTTTGCTTTCCTAAACGCTCAATGAGTTTTTTTAGATTCATAAAATCCTCTGTAATGCCTACAAATTTATCATAAAACTTGCCTATCTCCTCAAAAGCACTTCGCACTTTTTCATCGCTTTGGATATGCACCCAACTTACTTCAATAGTTTTTAATGCCATAAAAAGCGTGTGAGGAGTCGTAAGATACACCTTTTTTGTATATGCGTATTGATAGATTCCATTATCTACGCTTAGTGCAAGATCAAGAATATTTTGATAAGGAATAAATAACAACACAAATTCATATGTATGGGATTGAAAATTTGCGTAAGGCTTTTTGGCTAATTCATCAATACGATTTTTGAGATTGCGTGCAATTTCTTGGCACACATTCACATCAACAGATTGGAAGCTAAAATCATTTGGTAGCGGAAACTTAGAATCTATAATAATACTTTTTTGCTTATCCAAATACACTACCGCATCAGGACGATACCCACTGCCTTCAAGGCTAAAATGCTCTTGGAGTTTGTATTGTTCTCCCTCAATTAATCCGCTATGCTCCAAAACATTTTTTAGCTGAATCTCGGCAAAGTTGCCACGGATTTTCTTATCGCCCTTTAGAATCTGCGCGAGTTTATCTGCATTTTGTCCTATATCTTGAGTATATGCAAACATATTTTTGATATTCGTTTCTAGCTTGGTTTCATTAGCTATCAAGTGTTCTTTGTATTCACGCATACTCTCACGCACAGGAGCAAACACAGATTCTAAAATCTTCTTAGAATCTTCCATAAGATAGAGTTTGTTTTGTTGGAGCATACCTTGAGATTGAATCTGTAATGATTGGGCAAATTCACTCTTGAGTGTGGCAAGATTTTGGGCATATGTTTGCTCAAGGGTTTGCAAAAGTGTCGCATTAGAATCCATATACGCCTGCAATCTAGCATTTTCTTGCAATAGCTTTGTGTATTGTTCGCTAGATTCTCTAATTTTAGTTTGTAGTATCTGTTCGTTATGTATAAGTGTTTGATTGTGTGTAAGCAGTGTCTGTAAATCCTTGCGCAATGTAGCGTTTTGGAATTTACTTCGCACAAGCACAGCACAAAGGACAATGACACACACTAGCAACAATCCAGCACAAATATATATTATTTGCATATCTTGTCCTTATTTGAGGCTTTCTTTGAGATTACTAAAATACACACACGCATTCTCCAATCCCATATCACAAGATTCCTGATAACACTCCAAAGCCTTCTTAGTATCTTGCTTTAGATTAATACCGCCATGCTCATAGAGTGATCCCAAAGAAAAACATGCGTTAGATTTATAAACTTCAAAATTCCCTTGACATTGTTTTTGGTGTGTGGTGTTGGCACAAGCTTGTTCGCGTGTATAAATATGGCAAGATTTTTCCATATATTGAGCCGCGATACTCCAATCTTTGAGTGTGCCACCAAGTCCAGATACATGCCACAATCCTATCTGATAACAGCTATTGACATCACCTAGTTCACAACCCTTTTGAAAAAAAAATACTGCTTTTGTAGGATTACGAGTTGCACCTTGAAGTCCGTGATCATAGTAAAAAGCAATATTTCCACACGCAATGCTGTCATTTTGTTCGCATTGCTGCAACAATTCTTCTGCTTGTTGAGTGAGAGTATCTTTTTGCATAAGAGCCAAAATTTTTTCGTGTAATACACAACCAGCCTCAAAATCCAATGTGCAAGATCTATAAGCGTATGTCTGAGCTTCATCTAAATTTTGTGCCGCTCCCTGTCCATTTTGATACATAAGCGCTACATTATAGCACCCATTCCCATCGGCATTAGAGCACGATTTATTATAAAACTGCAGGGCTTTGGTAAAGTCCTGCTTTTCCCCAACACCATAGCGATATGATGCTCCCAATGCCCTACACCCAAATGCAGAATCCAAATCACAAGCCTTTTTGGCGTATTTGACTATATAAGATTGTTTATTAGCCGCAATATTTTGAAAACTGCCTTCCCAAATCTCGGCTATAGCTAATTCACAAGCCTCTTTTTGTGTCATATCGGTATTGAGACTACCAGAGCAGATTAATCCATAACGCGTTTGTGTAAAAAAACTCTCGGGTATCTTACCCTCATAGGTTTTTTTGATAGAATCTACATAATCCCACTCTAAGATTCCAGATTCTAAGTTTGTGATACTTAAGATGATGTTGTATTGTATGATTGTTTTACTACCCAATTCTTTCACATCACTAGAAATTCTACCGCTTAGAGAATATTTTGGAGCAAGTAATGCCCCTTTTGGTATCACATCGCCAAACTCAAGCGTATTGCGCCTAGCACGGATAGTATCTAGCATGGGGTCAGTGTTTGAAGCATTACCAGCGATAGCATTAGTCAGAGTAAATACTTTAGAATCCTTAATATGCTGCAAAAATACGCGTGCCAACAATGTAGAATCTAATGTAAAATCTGCGAGATTATAAAAATCCGAAATTGCAAGAATTTTTTTATCCCCACCTTTTGTAACAAACTCAGAATGCAACAAATCATAACTAGCTAATTCACTAAATTGTGTAAGTTCCTCAAGACTTGGGGAAAGCGTGGAGTATTCAAGAGTATTAGCCAAAGCAACCGATGATGCATAGACATACAAGATTGCCAAAAGACGCGTAATAGATCGCATACATTACCTCAAAATTTTTATCTGCCATTATACTTAAAATTTTGTATAATGATTGTGCTAGAGTTACTAGGAGGAATGATGAGGATTTGGCTCAAATATTGTAATATCATATTATGTGTCATCGCTGCAATATTTGGGATATTTGTATTCCCACACAACAAAATCACTCAAGAAGTGCTTGATTTATTTCCAAACAATGCGCAACGAGAAATTATTGATGTGTATCGTGAATTCTCAAGTTCTCGCTATGTGCTTGTCGTAAGCAAGGGGTTTGATGAAAACTCAAAAAACACTCTTGAATCCTTTTTACAACGCGCACAATCCCTGCCAAATGTTGCCACAACCTTTACACACACAAAAACTCCACAAGCCTTGCAAGATTTTATCACTACACATTACATTGCTTTTGCCTATCCTCGCACAAATCCGGCACAAGTAGCATACACACCTGCTTATATTACAACCCATATCACACAAGGCGTGCAAACTCTGCTACAAACCAACAATACACATATCACGCAAGATTCTGCTACACAAGAGGGCTCTTTTAATCCTTATGATCCTCTTGGTTTATTTTATCTGCCACCTCAAGAGCAACAAACATTTATTGCCAAAGATTATGGGTTTTTGGGCATTGTAGAATTACGCAGTATAGAATCTAATGCTATACAACGCACAATCACAGACTTTGAATCTCTTGCCAAAGATTTTCCCACAATACGATATTTCTCCCAAAACTTTATGGATTCTATCAACCTATCTTTGACACTCAAGGAAACAGGATTTTTGCTCACTTTTTCATCAATTGTCTTTATTCTGTTGTATTTTGTCATTATTCGTATTCCTATGCTCACACTTAATAGCATTGCAACCTTAGTTTTTGCCAATATCGTGGCAATGTTTGTCGTGGCAAATGTCTATCCACACGTAACAATTATGGCACTAACCTTTGGTATGGGGATTAGCAATATCGCTATTGATTATATGATGCACCACAATTTTTTTGGACTCTATGCCACCAAACACAGAACATTTAATTATCCGGTTTTTTATGGCTATCTAACAACAATCATAGGCTTTGCAACCTGTCTTTTTATCCCCTTTCCTCTTTTGGCACAACTTTCGTTGTATGCGATTGTTTCGCTAAGCATAAGTTATGGTATGTTTGCCTTTGTGTATCCACGCATTGGGTTTAAAAATCCAAGATTTTTCCCTACATTAGCCAAATGGCGCACGCTAAAGATTCCTGTATTATGGTTTTTTGTGCTTTGTGTTATCAATACAGGAATTATTGCAACACATTTACATACAGATTTTGATCTCTCCAAATTAGGATACTACAACAAAGATTTAGAAATAGAGCGAGATTTTTTTGCCAACGCGTATAATCAAGATACAAGCCACATTCTCCTCTCTCATCAAAATACCCAAGGACTTATTGCACTTGCCAATGCCCTGCAAAACGCGCTAGATTCAAAAAACCATAACACGATCATACCACTTAGCCTCTTTCCAGATGCAAAACGCCTAAAGACACAAGAAGCCTTCTTGCAATCGCCTACTATACAACAAAACATCGCCACACTGCAACGCATGTTACCAAGCATACGCGCTAGTATTTTGGCACATAGTAGCCCTGACACACACCAAGCAATTTCTGCGCTTTTTGATGATATGACAAAGGCATATAACTTAAACAAACTTCAGGATTTATATAACCTCACACCAGCAATGCTTGATGAGATGGGCTTTCGTATCATTACACACAATGGCTTATTGTATTATCTTGCCAATATACACACCCAAAACTTGGCATTTATCCAAGAATTTGCCAAGGACACGCAAATCCAGAATCTAGGTAACATACAAACACAATCACTCCAAACCCTCCTTAGCCACATTACAGATTCTCTATATGTGCCTATGTTTGTCGTGCTAGGCATAGCATTATGTGCTATGCTTATAACAATCGCCATTAGCGTAAAAGGAGCATTTTTGGAATGTGCTATATTCGTGCTTTTTCCACTATCAAGTGCGCTTTGTGTGATTTCGCTACACACTCCTCTTAATATTTTGCATCTATTTGGGCTACTTATTCTTGTTGTTGTCAGCGTGGATTATGGAATCTATGCCACAAAAGAGGGGTTAAACTTACGCACAATGCACGCAATTTTTTTCTCTTCCATCACAACAGGCGTATCATTTGGAATTTTAATGCTTGGCAATACTAAAGCAATCGTATCCTTTGGTGAAGTGCTTTTTGTGGGTATGATGTGTATTTTGGCACTACTATTTTTACTCAAAAAGAAACCTTAGCATAAGAATATCAGGGATTCTTTGTAAGATTTATGCTTAAACTTAGTGTTTTTTGCTACAATCCATAGTTTATTTTCGATTTTTGTAGGAACTGGAGGGATTTAGGTGAGCAAGATTAGGCATTTTTTGACACTTAGAGACTTGAGCAAAGATGAGATTCTAGAAATCATTGATCTTGCACTACAAATCAAACAAGAATGGCAGAATCAAACACAGCCCTTGTATTTAGAACGCAAAACTTTGGGTATGGTCTTTGAAAAGTCTTCTACACGCACACGCGTAAGCTTTGAAGCAGGTATTTATCAGCTTGGTGGTATGGGAATCTTTCTCTCCAACAAAGATATACAGCTTGGACGTGGCGAACCTATCAAAGACACAGCGCGCGTTATAAGCTCTATGCTTGATATGGTGATGATGCGCACAAGCGATCACGCAAGAATAGAAGAATTTGCACAATACTCTAGTGTGCCTGTTATTAATGGATTGAGTGATGATTATCATCCAGTGCAACTTATGGCAGACTATATGACAATGGTAGAGTGTGGAATCTCTATGCCACACACAAGTAATTTTTATCCACGCACCCAAACCACACAAAAACCTATCGTAGCATATATAGGCGATGGCAATAATATGGCACATTCGTGGCTTTGGTTGTGTGCAAAGCTTGGGTTTGAGCTACGCATAGCTTCACCAAAGGGCTATGAACCAAAAGCCCATATTTTAAACCAAGCACTGCAAGAAGCCAAACACAGCGGAGCACAAATTTTAGTGTGTGATAATGTGCAAGTTGCCGTTAGTGGAGCAAATGTCGTTACGACTGATACATGGGCATCTATGGGACAAGAAGACCAAAAGCAGGAACGACAAAAAGCATTTAAGCAATATTGTGTCGATAGTGCTACAATGACACTTGCCAACAAAGATGCGATCTTTTTACACTGCCTACCAGCATATCGCGGACAAGAAGTAAGCGAGGAAGTGCTTGAAGGCACACAAAGCAAAGTATTTTTGGAAGCACAAAACCGCCTCCACGCCCAAAAAGGCATTATGGTATGGCTACAAAGGCAAAATGCATAATGAAATTCACAAAAAATGAGCTTTTACTTCAAGAAGATGTGCACCAACAATTTGGCGTAGGGTATCTAAGCAAAATTGATGATAAAAGCGCATTACTCAAACTCCAAGAAGGAAACCTCAATAACACGAAGGATATTTGGTTTTTGCAAGATAATGAAAATCACGAATTTGTCCTAATGCCTCAAGGTATGCTAAATACATTACTAAAGCGTATCAAAACGATTCAAGAAGAAAAGCTTTTTATGAAATTAGAGCGTGAGATTGCTGCACAAATGCCTATTGATTTTGATGATGCAATGAGTGTGGCACAAATGTATGTAGAATCTCATCGCCAAAGCGATGGCTCACTCCCTGCGCTCAATATCACTTCTGTGGTGCGTGATATAAAAAAACAACACCCAAACTTATTTTTTAATCTTGATGAATACATACTCAAACAAAAACAAGGTGTGAGCGATGATTGATTTTGAAAAGTTTGCTGCTTACTCTAAACCCGGTCCTAGATACACAAGCTATCCGACTGCTGTGGAATTCCATAACAATTTTTCTTCCAAAGAATATATAGAAAATCTCCAACTTAGTGATGAAAAATACGCCCACATACCGCTTTCTATATATGTGCATTTGCCATTTTGTCGATCTGCGTGTTATTTTTGTGGTTGCAATGTCGTCTATACAAGCAAAGAGGATAAAAAAACACGCTATATAGAATATTTCAAAAAAGAACTTGCTCTATTGGCAGATAAAACAAACACTAAAAGAGAAGTGGTGCAATTCCATTTTGGCGGTGGAACACCGACATTTTTCAATGCCGCCGAACTCCAAGAAGTCATAGAATCTATACGCGCAGTATTCCCTAATTTTTCTCCAAATGCTGAAATAAGCTGTGAAATCGATCCAAGACATTTCACTCAAGATCAAATGCAAGTATTACACGATGGCGGTTTTAATCGCCTAAGTTTTGGCGTGCAAGACTTTAACCCAAAAGTCCAAGAAGCCGTGCATAGACACCAAAGTCCAGAACTTGTGCAAAAAGCCGTAGAATTGGCGCGGAAATTTGGAATAGATTCTATTAACTTTGACCTCATCTATGGATTGCCATTTCAGAATCTTGAGAGCTTTAGACAAACGCTTGATACCGTCTTAGAACTTTCTCCAGAACGCCTAGCAATCTTTAACTACGCGCATGTGCCATGGATGAAAAAAACAATGCGCAAGATTGATGAAAGCACACTGCCATCACCACAGGAAAAACTTCAGATTCTCAAGCAAAGCATTGAAGTATTAGGATCAGCGGGTTATGAAATGATTGGCATGGATCATTTTGCTAAAAAAACCGATGAGCTATATCGTGCCAAAATACAAAAGCAATTACGCAGAAACTTCCAAGGCTACACAACCAAAGGGTTTTCGCAAACCATAGGTATTGGATTGACAAGCATTGGTGAGGGCGTGGAATATTACGCCCAAAACTACAAAGATATGACGATGTATGAAAAGGCTATCGATAATGGAATCTTGCCTATAGAGCGAGGAATCAAACTCACGCAAGAAGATAGGTTGCGCAAAAGTGTCATTATGGAACTTATGAACACCCTTAGCCTTGATTTCTCACACGCACAACAAGAATTTGGCATACATTTTAGTGATCATTTTGCGCGTGAATTAGCGCTTTTAGCCCCATACCAAGAAGCTGGATTGATTGAGGTTAGCAACAATGCGATCACAACCACACAAACTGGCGGAATGCTTATCCGCAATATCGCAATGTGCTTTGATGCCTATCTACAAGACACAACCCAACAAAAACGCTTTAGCAAAACAATCTAAAGGATAGCTATGTCGCCCTTTGATTTACAAAAAACTGCCTTTTCTTGCGTGAAATGCGGAAAATGTATCCCTGATTGCACCATTTATCAAGTTAATCGCGATGAAACCACATCGCCTCGAGGATTTTTGGATCTCCTTGGTGCTTACAAAGCTGGGCATTTGCCTCTAGATTCTACAAGCAAAAAAATCTTTGAGACTTGCTTTTTATGCACTACTTGTGTCACAAACTGCCCCTCAAGTCTCCCTGTAGATACCGCTATAGAATCTGTGCGCATTGACATCGCAAAAGAATTTGGTATAAGCTGGTATAAACGCTTATATTTTTTCTTGCTACGACACAGAAAAATAGCTGATCTTGTCTTTTCTTTTGTAGGATTTCTTGCGCCCTGCTTGTTTAAAGGAGATGCGACAAAAATAAGACTCCCTATAAAACGCAGCGTATTTCCGTTTGCCAAAAAATCCTTTTTGCAAAAATATGGCACACCAATGCCAAATACCACACCCCACCACAACACCATAACACCACAACACCTAGAATCTAGCACTGCCAAAAAACGTCGCGTGGCAATTTTTATCGGTTGCTTGGCAAATTATAATTATGTCAATGTTGGGGAAAGTTTGTTGAAAATCCTAAAAGCCTTAGACATAGAAGCCTTTGTCCCCAAATTTCAAGAATGCTGTGGCGCACCGGCATTTTTTACCGGCGATATACGCACTGTTACTACACTCATAAAACGCAACATTCAATATTTTGAAAGTTTTTGGGACGAAATCGAAGCGATGATAATCCCTGAAGCAACGTGTGCTGCGATGATTAAAGTAGATTGGAAACATGCGCTAGAACTTAGTGGTGAAGAATCTACATGGATAGAGCGTTTAGAGCGCCTTTTGCCAAAAATATTTATGACCAGCGAATGGCTTAGCGCAAAGACAGATATTCTCACACGACTTGATGACACACGCCAAGAATACGCTATCACATATCACGATCCTTGCCATGCAAGAAAAGTGCTTGGTGTGTATAAACAACCTCGCGCATTACTAGCCAAAAATTTCACTATCAATGAAATGTCAGATTGCACACGCTGTTGTGGCTTTGGTGGGATTAGTATGCAAAGCTCTAATTACACCCTTACGCTCAAAGCAGGGATACCAAAAGCACAGAGTATCGACAAAAGCGGTGCACAGATTGTAAGCGCAGAATGTGGGGCATGCAGAATGCAACTCACAAATGCTCTAGATTCTATCAAATCGCCCGTGCGTGTGCTTCACCCACTAGAGCTTTTAGCTGACCAACTCCCATCTACATAACCCTAAAGTTTGTCTGAGAGATCTTGCATTATTGCTGCTTCATGCTCTTGGGTAGCAATAATCTTACGAGCGATCTGTTGTATTTGTGGATCTTTGGTGTAACTCAAAACAATTTTTGAAAATCTAATCGCACCTTGATGATGAGCAATCATTGCAAGAACAAAGTCTTTTTGAAAATTATCTGTAGGCTTTATCGCACCCATCGCATGCATCATTGTATTCATTGCTGTTGCATTAGCTTCTAAAAATGCATCATATGCGGACAAAGAAAGCTGTGTGTGAGAAAATGTATCATTCTCAAGCAAAGTATTAAACATTGCAATTTCTTCGGTTTGAGACTGAATGATATGTTGTGCTAGCGTTTTTAACGTATCATTTGTGACATATGGCAAAAGAATCGTAGCAGAATCTACCGCACCTTGATGATGCGGAATCATATCACGGAGATAATCGACCTCTACACTCTTAGATTCTGATAGATTTTGAGCCATCATAGGTATATGCATAGCCTCTAGTATAGTTTGGCTTAGCTGTTGTTGATCCATAGTATCATGAGAGTGTGTATGATGATGTGTATTGGCAAAAATCCAAGTCATAGCCAAGATTGCAAAACCTACCATTAAACGAAAAAGTGTCATCAAAATCCTTTTAAAATGTCGTGGGCGTATTGTATGAAGTAAATCTAAATGTGATATGTTTTGTGTAGAATATTTTTGTATAATTGCATTTTTATTGTGCTTGACCCCTTCATCTAGTGGCCAAGGATACCGCCCCTTCTAGGCGGTCACGCAAGTTCAAATCTTGCAGGGGTCGCCATTAGTTTTTGTCTTGGCTACCGCTCTCCTTTTTGGATTTTTCTTGCGTTTTTGGTGTCTGATCTTTTTGCCCAACCAAAGATTTTTTTTCTTGCTTTTTGTCTTTTTGGCGATCTAGCCTTAGTTTTTCTTTTAACGCTTTTGTTTTTTTGCGCTCCTTAAATTGCGCCAAAATGTCCTTTGTAGGATTATCGCTATAATGTTGGTATTCAGAATACTGCCACACAATATGTGGATCTGGGAGTAAGCAAACACGGGTTTGATCTTTGTCTTCATAATCGATTTTGCTTAACAAATCACGTGCAACATTTAGTCTAGCGCGTTTTTTATCATCAGTATTGACAATCACCCATGGACAAAAATGCGTATGTGTGCGCGCAAACATCTTCTCAAATGCCTCTGTATATTCATTCCAAAGCCCCAATGACTTATCATCAATAGGACTAAGTTTCCACATACGCAATGGATCTGTTTTGCGTCGCAAGATTCTGCGTTTTTGCTCCTCTTTGCCCACATCAAGAAAATATTTAAAAATCATCGTGCCACTAGCAATAATCATATTCTCAAGATTAGCTACTTGTGTAATGAATTCCTTATATTGTTCTTGTGTGCAAAAACCCATTACCTTTTCTACACCTGCACGGTTATACCAACTCCTATCATAAAACACAATCTCTCCACCACTAGGAAGCGTCGAAATATAACGCTTAAAATACCATTCGGTGCTTTCTGTTTCTGTAGGTTTTGAAAGTGCCACAGTGCGACAACCTCTAGGGTTAAGATGTTCGGTTAGTGCCTTTATCATGCCTCCCTTGCCTGCTGCGTCACGACCCTCAAAAATAATCATTATCTTTTTTTTGTATTTCTTGACCCAATTTTGCAATTTGCAAAGTTCAATATGAAGTTTTTGTAACTCTTCTTCATAAAAAGACTCTTTCATTCTGCCAGACTTCTTTTTATACACTTCCTTAATATCCAAGCTGTTTTCTGGACGAATCACAAGCTGTTGCTTAGTTTTTGACATACCAACTCCCCCTATAGTTTAGATTAGCTTTGAGAGTATAAAAAAATGCATTAATAAATGCTAAAATATCAAAATCCACAACTTACAAAATACCAAAAAGGTGCTGTTATGAAACATACGACTTCCTTTTTGCTTATGGGTATAGATTCTCTAAGCACTATTACACTCCTTGATACACTTGCAAAACAATATGCCATCATCTTAGAATCTAAAGATTTTTTTATCAAAGCCTCGCATAATAACAAAGCAACATTGCGCGCGTTTATTGATGAGGTGCATACACTCTTTGGTGCAAAACTGCTTCTTACTACAAATCTAGCCAAAACCGCCCTTACACTTCTTAAAAACACAAACCAAAAACTAAGCACAGCAGAAAGTTGCACCGGAGGATTATTAGCCTATGAATTTACCCAAATTAGCGGAGCATCAGAGGTATTTTTGGGTGGCGTGATAAGCTATGATAATAGCATTAAAGAATCTTGGCTAAGCGTAGATTCACAGGATTTACAAAGCTTTGGTGCAGTGAGTGAAGTGGTTGTCTCTCAAATGTGTAAGGGAATCTTGCATTTAAGTGGTGCAGACTTTGCCCTTGCTACAAGTGGTATCGCTGGACCAAATGGAGGAAGTGCACAAAAACCTGTGGGGCTTGTATATATAGGCGTGCAACAAAGAGGCAATGTCGCAAAAATAGAGCGACACATCTTTGCTGGTAATCGCAAAAGTGTGCAAAAACAAGCCGCACAAACCGCAATTCTTATGCTCATACGAGAGATTCTAGAATCCTAAATCCCTCATTCTATTTGTCTTGCACGATACTCACACTAAGTTGTAAAATCTCTGGGTGCTTGGCAATAAAGTCATTCATTTCTTTCAAGGAAAGATGAGAGATTTTAGCAATATCTTGTTTATGACTATCAAGTGGCATATTACGCATATAATTCATAAACTTAGCCTGTAGGCGTTGTGAGAGTGTCTCCTCGCCCAATGGCTCACTACCAAGGATAAAGGCTTTGGCAGAATCTAGTTCATCTTGTGTGATACCATTGCTCACAAACTCCTGCATAACTTCCTGCACGACTTTAAGAGCCTCATCTTTAGAATCTAAGCCTGTTTGGAGATATCCCACACCATAATTTACCACATCGCTTCCGCCTGTGATACTAAAATATGCACTATATGCTAAACCGCGCTTGACACGCACTTCTTCCATTATGCGAGAGCCAAAGCCTGATGATCCTAACACAAAGCTCATCACTTTTGTTTTGTAGTTGTCTGTGGTTTTGGCATAAAATGGCGAGGCAAAATGTATGTAGGCTTGTTGGGTTTGTTTGGTCACAACTATTTCTTTTGGAGTTTTTCTTGGTGTTATTGAGGGCTTAGCAACCTTTGTGCCTACAGGTAAAAAACTAAGTTCTTTAGTGAGCTGATCTTTTAGTTCTTGTTGCTGCATATCACCACCTGCGACAATAATAAGGCGATTAAGCACGAGATTTTGACGCAAATACTGCTCAATATCCTCTAGCGTTATAGAATCTACACTTGCTATATCTCCCATACTAGGATATTCCATAGGTGTATTTTCAAAAAATATCGCATCAAGGTTTGTGTGTGCGACATAATCAAAGTCATTTTCCTTGCGTAAAATGGTGGCTTTGGTGATGTCTTTTAGCTTTGCAAGGCTTTCTTGTGTGATATTTGGATCTTTGAGCAAATCCACAAGGCACGAAAGTGCGAAGTCTTGTTGTTCTTTTAAAAATGAAAGTTCAAAACTCAATGTTTGCATGCCAGAGCCCACATTAAGTGTGATAGCTTTGGATTCTAGCTTGTCTGCAAATGCAATATTTCCAAGCGTATATGTGCCTTCATTAAGCAATCCAGAGGCAAGATTTGCAAGTCCTGCCTTTGCTTCTTTGGTGTTTTTTGGATTTGCTATCACATCTTTGGCATTGATAGCATCATACATACTGCCCGCGCCTTGAAATACAAGTCTAATCTCCCCCACAGGAAGCAGATCGCTTTGCTCAAAAATAAGTGGCACATCGACATCATTAATGCGCACATATTCCACTTGAGAATCTTTGGGTTCAAGATAGTGATTGCTTTTTAAAACCATATACAAACCTCCAATAAATAGCAAAAAGCCAAAAATACCACGATATACTTTCCTTGACATAGGTTTTACTCCCTAATAACGCTGCAAAATCTCATAAGCGGTATTGCGTTTAGCAGGGTTATAGCCCAAATCCTTGATAAGCGCTATCATTTCTTTTTCATTCATAGAATGACTAGCACCAGCCGAAGACACAACATTTTCTTCCATCATTGTGCTTCCTAAATCATTTGCGCCAAAAAGCAAGGCTAATTGTCCAATATAAGGACCTTGTGTTACCCAAGAGCTTTGGATATTTGTAAAATTATCAAGATAAATTCTGCTACATGCCAAAAGACGCAGATATCTATGTGAGCTTGCGCATTTTATATCAGGAAATTCCTCTTTAAGCGGAGTGTTGTTTGGCTGAAAACTCCACAAAATAAATGCCCTAAAGCCGTGATATTTGTCCTGGAGATTGCGTAATGCCTCCCAATGCGCAACAATATCTTCATCAGATTCTACACTGCCAAACATCATTGTAGCAGTCCCTTTCATACCGATTTTATGCGCCTCTTCATGCACTTCTAGCCACTCACGAGTATCAAGTTTTTTTGGTGCGATAATATCACGCACTCTATCACTTAGAATCTCTGCACCTGCACCAGGCACAGAACTAAGCCCTACTGCTTGCAAACGCTTTAATACTTCTGGAATGGTGATTTGTGAGACTTTGGCAATGTAATTAATCTCAATAGCCGAAAAGCCGTGTATTGTGATTTGTGGATATTTTTGGTGAATGTGGCTTACGAGATCTTCATACCATTCTATTTTTAGTTTAGGGTGCACGCCACCTTGGAAGAGAATCTGCGTGCCACCAATGGCGATAAGCTCCTCAATTTTGGCATCAATCTCATCAAAACTCAAAATATACACACCCTCTTCATTAATGCGTCGCTTAAAAGCACAAAACTTGCAATCCACCCAACAAATATTTGTGTAATTGATGTTTCTATCTACAACAAATGTGATTGTCTTGCTTGGGTGTAGTGCGTCTCGAATCTGTGTGGCGCGTATGCCCAAATCTTTGAGTGAAGCATTTTTCATCAAATCCAAAATCTCTGCATTGCTCACGCGCTTTTGCGTAAGAATTGGTGTAGTGCTCATATGCTATCTCCTTTAGTGATTCTAAAATCTCGTGCCCATAGTAAATTCAAATGTCGAAGTATAATCATTTGGTGCAGGATTAATCGCCCTAGGGAATACAAGCACCAAAGGTCCAATAGGGCTCACCCACTCTATAGCCAATCCCCATGATTGTCGCATTGTCTCATTGATTGAATCCACGCCTATCATACCATAATCATAGAAAACCGCTAAGCGCATCTGTGCTTTTTCCAAGATTCCATAACTTAACTCCACAGAGTTTGTCATCATATAATTACCACCCACACGAATACCTTGTGGATAGCTACTTGTATAATAGCGTGGCGTAAGAGAGCTTATTTGATACCCACGAACACTCGTGATACCACCCATATAAAATTTACTTGTAATAGGCGTATATCCATGATCGATAATCATACCTGCTTGCATCTTGTAGCGTGCGATAAGATCCAAGCCTATGAGACTTTTTAGATGTTTGTAAGCAGCAAATTTCCCATAAAGCTTACTATATTTCTCTTGACCACCAAGCCCAGCATATTCCAAATATGCAGAAGCGATGATACCATTTTTGGGGAAGTAATAATCATCGGTGTTATCAAAGTAAATACTTGGACTAATAGCGCTCTTTAGCGGTGCATCAAGTGGAGTTACGCCATTTTTATAAACTTCTTGGAAATACTGCATATATGCATTGCCTGTAGCTTCTTGATAGAATCCTAAGATTCTTGTGGTGCTTAGCGTATAACCCAAAGAAACCCTAAAGGTATCGGTGATCAAGCGCCCAAAGTTTATGCTTCCACCCACGGTTTGTTCGCGATAATCCCAGTTCCAATATGTCGAAACAAATCCACTCACAGATTCACTATATTCAGAATCTAAAATACGCGGATTGGTAAGCGTGAGGTTAAAAAGCTGCCTACGATATGACCAATCCACATAAAGCTGTCCGCTATGCCCTGTCCCAAAGAGATTTCTCTCTCTAATAGAGGCATTAAGCATAAGCCTATCATAGCTTCCATATCCAAACCCAAACATAAGCTCACCAGTGCGCGCTTCTTGGACACTCACAAGCAAATCCATAGAATCTTCGCTTACCCTACGCTCCTCAATCTCGACCTTATCGAAATATCCCAAGCGTTTTAGGGCGTTTTCGGATCGGCGTAATTGTGAGAGAGAATACTCATCACCGGGTGCCAAGAGTAATTCGCGTCGAATAATCTTATCAGCAGTTCGCGTATTACCTGTGATAATCACATCATTTATTTTAACTTTCTGTCCTATTTGCACATAATAAATAACCTTGACTTCAGAATCTGCTGTATTTTTATCCAAATCAGGAGACACACGCGTAAAGGCATAACCCAAATCCGCAACTTCTTGCTTGATAATATCCATATCTGCACGCAGATTCTCTATATTAAAATACTCGTTTTTTTGAATCTTAAGTTTTTTAAGAAGCGTTTCTTCTGAAAGCACGGGATCTTGCAAAACAATTTTTACATCAGAAATCTTATAACGCTCACCCTCTTGTATCTTATAATATAATTGTGCGCTATAGTCATTAAAATCCGCCTCCAAAAAGGCTGGAGAGACATTTGCGTCCAAAAAGCCTTTGCGCATATATGCATCTTGGATTCTCGCGCTATCAAATTCCAAATCATTGAGCTTTAGTTTCCCATCATTGCGTCCCCACAACCACCCTGCAAATTGCTTTTCTCTATTGGCTGCGAGCTCTTGAACTTCACTCATGCTTAATTTTTCACGCCCTTGATAATATGCCTTGGTAATGATGATATTTTCACCTTGATTAACATTCAATGTAATAGCATAAGCATCATCACTTCCTATGGGCGTAAGCTCTTCGCTAATCACGCTACCATAATAGCCCTGATATTCTAGGACCGTCTTAATAATAAGCTTGGCGCGCTCTAGCTTGACTTCATCATAACTATCACCCTTTTTGATACCAATCTGATTATACAAAGTTTCTTTTTCTTGCTCATTACCATAGCCCTTAATCTCCACACTTGCGACTTTAGGGCGTTGTTTAAAATGAAAGGTTAAAACCCCATTATCAAAAGTCGCATATACATCAGAAAAATACCCTTGTTGAAAAAACGCAATAACTGCATCATCAACTTTATCTATATCAAGTGTATCACCTGGCTTTATTTTTGAAATTTCTGTCGCAAGAGTGTCAGATATAGAAGTGCTACCCTCATAGCGAACAGCAGTAATTTGCGCACCATAGACACTACTTACACATAACAATAAAAATAATAGTATTAGATATTTTTTCATAGGCTTACGAATTCTCTCATACTTAGATTCTTGCACTCCAAACTCACATGAATAAGGGCGAGATTATACTTAAAAAATATTAAAAAGAATCTAAGCTATCACAATGCATACAAGAAAGTTTGGGCAATACCAACAATCTTAAATCTACCTACATATATTATGACCTACATCTGTAGATTCAATAAAAAATGTTTCATATATGCCACATCGCGATAAAAATTTTCTCAATTTTTTTCACGCTTGACTTGACAACTAAAAAAATAAGATATAATCGCAAAGCTTGCTATCCAACACAGAAGTCTTAGTCCTGAACACTATCAAAGAAGTAGAGGAACAAGCTAAAACACATTAAGGAGAGCATTATGTCATATGCACAAGAAGTTTTAAATAGGGTAAAGACAAACTATCCTTCACAGGTGTTGTTTCATCAAGCAGTAGAAGAGGTTTTGGAATCTCTTAGTCCTGAGCTTGACAAAAACAAAAAATACCAACAAAATGCTATCTTAGAGCGCCTTGTTGTGCCAGATCGCGAGATTCACTTCCGTGTAAGCTGGGTTGATGATGCAGGCAAAGTGCAAGTCAATCGTGCATACAGAATCGAATTTAACTCTGCAATCGGACCATACAAAGGTGGTTTGCGATTTCACCCAAGTGTTAATGAAGGTGTTATCAAGTTTTTGGGATTTGAGCAAATTTTCAAAAACTCTTTGACAACTCTTGCTATGGGTGGTGGTAAAGGTGGTAGTGACTTTGATCCAAAAGAAAAAAGCGATGGCGAAATTATGCGATTTTGTCAAGCATTTATGAATGAGCTCTACCGACATATCGGCGCTACTACAGACGTGCCTGCTGGTGACATAGGTGTAGGTGGGCGTGAGATTGGTTATCTTTTTGGGCAATACAGAAAACTTACTAACCGCTTTGATGGTGTGCTTACTGGTAAAGCTCTTGGATGGGGCGGAAGCTTAGTAAGAACAGAAGCAACAGGTTATGGAAGTGTGTATTTTGCACAAGAAATGCTTAAAGCGCGCGGAGAAAGCCTAGAAGGTAAAGTTTGCACCGTTTCAGGAAGCGGAAATGTGGCTATCTACACAGTAGAAAAACTTCAACAGCTTGGTGCAAAACCTGTAACTATCAGTGATTCTAAGGGTATGATTTATGACAAAGATGGTATTGATCTTGCACTACTCAAAGAACTCAAAGAAGTAAAACGCGCTTCACTTGAAGAATATGCACAAAAAAGAAGTAGTGCAGTATATACTAAAGCAAGCGACTATAAAGCTGGCACAAATGGTGTGTGGGCAATTCCTTGTTTTGCAGCTTTCCCTAGCGCAACACAAAATGAATTAAGCCTAGAAGATGCAAAAATCTTGCTCCAAAATGGTTGCCAATGCGTAAGCGAAGGTGCTAATATGCCTTCAACAATCGAAGCAGCACATTACTTTATCCAAGCAAAAATTTGCTATGGTCCTGGTAAAGCAGCGAATGCTGGTGGTGTGGCAGTAAGCGGACTAGAGATGGCACAAAATGCAAGTATGACACCATGGAGTTTTGAAGTTGTTGATGAAAGACTTCAAGGTATCATGAGAAGTATCTTTACAAACGCAAGCCAAACTGCTGCAGAATTTGGCGAACCTACAAACCTTGTGCTTGGTGCTAACATCGCAGGATTTAGAAAAGTTGCTAACGCAATGATCGATCAAGGTGTATTCTAAGAATACACAAGTAATTTGCCCTTATGGGCAGATTACTCCCCTCATTATAAATCATTCTCCCCTAATGTGTATAAAGAAGCTCTTGTATGTGGCAGAGTGTATTTAACTCGCCCACAAGCTCACGAGCTGCCCTTGCAAAGTCCTCGCGAATATGTAATGTATTTTTGTCAAATTCTCGCAGATGTGCGATTGGCATTTGGCTATATTGCGTAATAAATTCTTCACTATCATACGCTTCACTATCACGAGCACCGCTTATTATAAGCCCCAATATGTCTATATTTCTAGTCTTTAGCGCCTCTATGCTCAATAAAATATGATTGATTGCACCCAAATAATGTCGCCCTACAAGCACCACCGGTAAATGATGGTATGCTACCCAATCTAGCACACAATGCGTAGAATCTATAGGCGTATAAAGCCCTCCGGCAGTCTCTATCAAGATAGTAGTCTCTGGTGTAGTGTATGTGGGTAATGGAAGCTCTAGGGCGTCATAATGGAGAGATTCTAATTTTTTAGCTCTATGTGGGGAAGTGGGAGTTTGCAAAGTTATGGCACTTGGGATAATGTGTGTATCTGGCGTAAGGGTAGCAATAACATCACTATCTGTGGGTGTGCCTGCTTGCACAATCTTGTGATACACTAAGCCTAATCCATAACAAAGCGCGGCACTCACTGCACTTTTACCAACATCTGTGTGTGATCCTACCACCACCAAATACGGCAATCGCATATATTTATCCTTGCTTGACATTATGTGTCAATTGCCTTCCTAAGCTTATACAAAGCAGTCTATAACTCATCACCATTTTTTCCATTCCCTCGCGTATAATCCCCACGGCTTTATAATAAAATTCCTCAATATCATCGCTAGGCAAATGCAATGCACTCACCATAAGATTATGCAAAATATGTCCAACACTCCCCTCAAAAAGCAATCCTACAAAGGCATTTTGCGCACTCATCTTAAGACTAAAGTGATGTGCGCGATCGATTAAGGCAAATAATTCCTTTTTGTTGCACACTCTATAAGATACAAGTGTCATAAATTCCTCTTTGTAGGCAAGCACTTCCGCAAGATTCAAATCCCCATATGTCCTAAAAACTTGCGTATAATCGGTGCTACAATGTGCGATAATTGTGTCAATGGCTTGTTGCTTTTCTCCCCTCTCAAGTTCGCGCAAACTAAATTCCTCTATATTGCATGCCTTTGTTCCTTGTATATACGCACCCTCACCAAGATTTAGCACCATACGCGGTGCAAATGCCTTGATACATCGCTCCATACTACGCGCACTCAAGCTAAATAGTGCGTCAGAATAGACACTAGATTCTGTGTTACCTTGCACCTTAAAGGCATGAGCTGGAATCTGTGGTGCCTCTTTGCCATAAAAGGAATTTTTGGCATGTTTGCTTTTGCCCTCGATATAGCCACAATCAAGTCCGCATATCAATACCTCTTCACCCAAAAGTGCAGCAAGTGCAAAACCCGCATTGCCAACATATGGCGCACTAAATTCCACAACGCTTTTTGCACCAAACATATAAGCCCCTGCACTTCCACCACGCATAAATACATAAGCGTTTTTACCAAGAGCCAAAGCCTCTGGTTGCACGACGCTACCACAAAGCAAAGTAGTATCGCCCAAAGGCGCTTGTATCAACACATCTTTAAGATAAGAGATTCGCTCAATCTCAATTTGAAAATCAGGCTCTATGCCATATGCCTTGAGTGGTTTTATCGCTGTGCCACAAGAAAATATAAGCATATTGTGGGCATTTGCTTTGATAAAAGGCAAAAGCATATCCAAACTAGCTCCATTCCCCACGACACAAATAGGTATCTCAACGCGCTCTGGCATATGCAACACCGGATAATGAGATTTGAGGTTGTGAAGTGTATTGCGCACACCTATCATTTCATCATCAAAGCTTCCCCAACCACGAGAATTCACTCTATAAGCCTCATGGACAATATCACGTGCATTTGTAATTTTAGGACTTTCATACAAAAATACTTCAAGACGCAAAAAATTGTTTGTAATCTTGCGTGAAGAAAAATATGTATGAATAAATTCCTGATGAATGATATCTTGGACAAAAATATAACACGCACGATCATTGGTCCGAGAAAAAAGCAAAGGAAAATCCACAAAATATAGCATAATGCGCAACATATCAAGATATTCTTCAAATAAAAGCAAAGAATGAAACGATACATCACGCTCCAAAAGTAACTGCAAAAAAATACCTCCAAGCACGCCAAAAAATGTCGAGCTAGGGAGAAAATTGCTAGGGAGATGATAGGATTGTCCTCCGCCACTCTCTTGCATAAGTGTGATAATGCCATTACAAGTAAAGGCAGTGAGTGGGATTTTATCTTCATCAAGCTTTTGAAGTGCGAGGTGATTGGTATGCACAACAAAATGCGGATTATTCATAGGAGTTTGGCTAAGCGCTATATGTGTGGCAATCATTGTATTTTCGCCACTTCTAGGATACACAAAGGCATTGTCTTGGAGGTTTATGATATTTAGTTCATTATCATTAAAAAAAAGATTATGTGTAGTAGGAGGTTTGCTAAGCTCGGCAAAAAGTTTAGGGTTTAGGGATTTAAAAAACTCCATATTTTTGACAAAACATTGACTCATATATGAATCTAAAAGGCGTAAATCATGAGAGTATAAAATTTCTGTAAGACTCATCACAAAATACTCCTACACACCATAAGAGATTCTCACAATCTTATAGCACCTCTGCTCTGCCATTTTTCATCACAACCAAATCTTCTATGCGCACGCCAAACTCATCTCCAAGGTAAATACCTGGCTCGATAGAAAATACCATACCATCTTGTATGATCTCTTCGCTCTTGGCAGAAATGCGTGGAAGCTCGTGTATATCTAGCCCAACGCCATGCCCTGTGCTATGCACAAAATATTTTCCATAACCACTAGATTCTATCACATCTCGTGCTAGTGCATCAATCTCACATCCACGCATACCAGATCTAGCCTTAGAAATTGCTCTCTCTTGCGCCTTTAGCACAATATCATAGATTTTTTGCTGCTTTTTAGAAGCAAATTTTTGGGACTTGCCAAAACTCATATCGGCACATACATTTGCTGTGCGTGTCCTATCCGAACAATAACGCTGATATTTTATCCCTGCATCAAAAAGCAAGAGATCGTTATTTTTGCAAAGATTTTTTTCACTTGGCAAAGCGTGGGGCTTAGCTCCTGTGGCATTTAATCCCACTATGGGATTAAAACTCAAATCATATGCACCCTTGTGGCTTAAAAACATCGTGGCATAAAAATGCAAATCCCTTTCGCTCAATACCTTGCCCTTTTGGATTGCCTTGCGCACAAATCGTGCAAATTCCTTGAAAGCTTGTTTGTTAAGCTTTTGGGATTTTTGAATGAGCGCGATTTGAGAATCTGATTTGATAATGCGCAATTTTTGATGAAAATTTGGAGCAGCCAAAAGTTCGCATTTGTGCTTTTGTGTATGTGATAAAAGCGTCTGATAGAATCCAACCGAAAGTTCATTGGGGTTAAAGGTAAGTTTTTTTACTCTCTGTGTGGCAAGGAGCGTTGCAAGTGTATCAAGCAAATCACTAGATTCTAAAACCTCAACATGTTTATATACATTTTGCTTTGCCTCTAGCGTGTAGCGAGAATCAGTGATAAAAAAACATTGATCTTGTATATGCAATACAATAGCATTATCGCAACTAAAGCCACATTCATAGTATTGTGCGTTTTCATCACGCACAATGTATGGTAATGAAGTATCAAAAGACATGAGAATTATTGTTGTTTGTTTTGCTGGGCTTTGAGTGCGGCAATTTCACTAAGAATCTGCAAAAGCGCAATAAGCCCCAAATGATACCCAAACACACCAAACCCTGTAATCACACCCGCACACACTCTGCCCGTGTAGCTTTTGGCGCGGAAATCTTCTCTAGCGTGAATATTACTGATATGCACCTCAATCACTGGCACACCACAACTCGCAATAGAATCTGCAATAGCAATGGAAGTGTGAGAATACGCAGCTGGATTAATGATAACGCCATCATATTCCCCACCTATACATTCTTGAAGTTTATCGATAATCTCACCTTCAAAATTGCTTTGAAAAAATTCAATATCAGCATTATGTTGCTTAGCTTGAGCTTGAAGGTTGGTGTGAATCTGATCGAGTGTTACATTACCATAAATATGAGGTTCGCGATGTCCTAAAATATTAAGATTTGGTCCTTGGATAACTAGGATTTTCATAACTGCTCCTTACATAGACTTACGCATACCTGTGTCCCCACAAATCCTACGCTTAATAAAGGCTAGGACTCTAGCGGTTATGCTATAAAAACCTGCTTAAACTAAGCCTTAGTCCAAAAACAATAATGGATTTTGCACGATACGCTCAAGATTGGCAAGAGCTAGATTAATGCGATGTTGGGATTGGTTAAAATGTAAGCGTGCTTGATTAAGCGCCACCTCGACATTAAGCAATTCCCTAGAGGTTTCGATATTTTGTTGGTAGCGGTTTTGTATGATACGATAATTTTCTTCAGCCAAAGCAATCGCCTTTTGTGAAATGCTATATTGCTCCTTGGCTATGGCTAAATCATCAAGTGCCTTATCAAGAGAGAGTATCATTTCTTTTTTGAGATCGCTAAGCTTACTTTTGGTTGCCAAAATTTCATAACGCTTAGATTCTATAGCATATGTATCGCTAAACCCATTAAAAAAATTCCACGACATACTAAGACGCGCTTGAGATTGAAGATTGGTCCCAAAACGATTCAGCACACTCACATCATTGCTATACCACCTCTTAGAAAAACTTACATCAAGAGTGGGTAAAAAATTCCCATAAAGTGCATTTTTTTGGTTTTCTATTGAAGTAATCATTTCTTGCATATACAGGTATTCGGAACGATGAGAGAGCATAATGTTTAAAAGCCTTTCGCGATCAAAAGAAAGTGCTTCTAGGCTCTGGAGTCCAATCTCTTCGAGAGTTTGTGTATCGATTTGTTGCATAATAAGCTTTTGAAGTGCTAATGTAGCATAATGTAAAAGATTCTTATCATTGCTTTGTGTAACCTTGGCATTAGCCAACATCACCTCCACACTCAAAAGATCACTTTTTGCCTTCACGCCTTGCAAATAAAATTGTTCAGCCTGTGCCTTTTGAAGCTCCAAAAGGCGGATAGATTCTGTAGAAATTGCTAGATTATCTCTTGCTTGTAAAATCTCAATATAAAGGCTTTTGGCAAGCAAAATAATATCTTGCTTGCTTGCCTCATACATATACTGCTGCGCCTTGTGGAGATTTGCATACGACTTAAGCCCATAAAAATCTATCAAACCATTAAAAAGGTTGTATGTTACTTGAAGATTACTAAGGTTAATCGTATACACACTATCATTGACACGCGTATTTTGCGTTATAGTGTATTGAAGTCCAACTTTTGGAGAGAATCTGCCATATTGTGCCGAAAGGTTTGCGCGAGATTGCTTGGCATTAAATTCTTGTTCTTTTATCACATCGCTATTTTGCAATGCCAAGCGTATTGTTTCATCAAGATTAAGCCCAAACATATATATTGGCAACATTGCTATGAGGGCTATTTTTGCTTTCATTCTCCTACCTATGTTTATGGTATTTGTGTCTTATGCGGTTTGCTAACTGCCACACTCTATGCCCCAAATTTTTCAAAACCTTTAGAAGAATCTTTAGGGCCTGTTTGGAAACATTATAGCATGTTTCTTGCAAGTCCTTTTTGTGCTCTCGTATCCAAAAATACAAAAATAGCGCACTTGGAATCACCAACAAGCTAAGCACACCCGAAAACAACAAGCCACCCACAAGCACTGATCCAAGTCCCCTATAAATCTCGCTCCCTGCACCACCAAAAAGCACAAGTGGTGCTAATCCAAACACGCTTGTAAGGATACTCATAAAAATAGGTCGCATACGCGATTTGGTAGATTCTGTGATACTGGGCAAATACGCCATACCATCGTTAAGATTATGCTGGGTTTGATACACGATTAAAATCGCATTATTCACCACGCTTCCCACAAGAATAATAAAGCCCAAAAGACTTAGCATATCGAGATTTTGTGGATACACAAAGGCATTTACAAAACTTAGCCCAAATAAACCGCCACAGATTGCAAAAGGCACACTCAAGATAATAATAAAGGGATAAGAAAAATTTCCATACAACGCACACAAAATAAGATATGTGATACATAATGCCAACAAAAATCCAAAATACAAATCCTCTCTGCCACCCTCAATATCCTTGGCAGCACCACCAAAGATAAGGTGATTATCGCGCAACTCACCCTTTGCCTCTAGCTCAGGTAACACCTCATCTTTGATACTAGAGAGAATCTCCTCAAGGGGTTTGTTTGGAGGAGCGTTTAAAACAAGTAAAATAGTTCGCTCTCGCTCAAAATGCCGAATCTGCGCCATAGTGTATTCATGCACAATATCTGTAAGTGAAGTTAGAGGCAACAACCTGCCACTAGGCACATAAATTTGTGTGTGCGAGAAGTCTTCTGGAGCCTGAAAATCCACACTCTCTCTAGCGCGTTCTATACTCTCATCGCTTAAATCCGGCAAGGCTTTAAGCACAAGATCTATGGTTTTACCACTACGCGTTTTAAATTCATCAATTTGTTTGCCATCAAGCACCACATCAATAATATCTCCAAAACTCTTGGCGTTAAGATCATTAAGGGCTAATGCTACATAATCTGGGTGCAATACAATCTCGCGATTTGTGTTTTCTAGTGCAGGAAGTGGGCGCACTTGCATATATGGCATTTTTTGTGTGATGGCGTTACTTAGGCTTGTAGCAGTAGCAACTATAGAATCTAGCTCACTCCCTATGACATTAATATAAATGCTTTGTGTGCTAGAACCCTTATCAAAGATTCCTTGTTGCACCACAGAAGCCCTAACACCAGGAATGTTTTTGATACTTTCTTGAATCTGTGGAATAAGTCGCCGAATTTCTGTAGGATTGCTTGAGGTTACACCAAATTGCATATAAGATTCATTGCCAGAAAAAAACAAATGCTTGATAGGTGGCAAGTCTTTAGAATCGCGCTGCGTGTAGCCCAAAGATTCTATGAGATGTTTATTTTGAGAAAATATACTCTCACCAATCTCTTTTCGCTGTTCATAAGATATGCCAGGTGGTGCATTCACATATCCGATGAGAAAATTTTGGTTGCCCTTAGGCAGATAATCAAGCCTTGGAAATAATGCCCAGCTACTCACCACGCAAAAAAGCATAAATCCGACTATAAACACTGCACTACGCTTAGGTGTGTGCAAAATAAAATCTAAGTCTCTCATAAGCCATTCGCCACACGCGATACCAAGCTTTTGATACGCGCTTTGTGTTTTGTGAGATGTAATATAAAAAGTTTGCATAGACACTTGCATCATTGTAGGTATGACAAAAATAGAAGCAAAAAATGAAATCCCCAAACCAAAGCATACGCTCAGTGCGACATCATAAAACAGCTGCCCCAAATCCTGTTGCATATCCATGATAGGAATAAAAATCGCGATAGTTGTTACTACCGAGGCAAAAATTGCCCCAATAACTTCTCTTGTGCCATCAACACAAGCCCTAAAAAGTGGTTTTTGTTTGTGCAAATGGCGCGTGATGTTTTCAAGCACAACTATAGCATTATCAATAAGCATACTCATAGCAAAGCTCACGCCTGCTAGAGAGATAACATTTAATGTGCGCCCCATAAGATTCAAAAAGAAAAATGTGCTAATGATACATATAGGGATAACAATAAACACCACCACCACAGAATACACATTGCGCAAAAAGAGATACAACACTGCACATGCCAAAATAATACCTACGATAATGTTGTTTTTTACCAAAGATAATGCATCAAGGATATAGCCCTCTTCATCTCTACTCCACACAAGCTCTAAATCATTATCGCGCAAAATACCCTCATTAAGACTCTCTACTACCTTGCGCACCTTTTGTGTCAAATCCAAAATATTAGCATTTGGCGTAGGCACAATCTGCACACTAAGCGCGCGCGTATCGTTGAGATACCCATAACTTGTTTGTTTGGCAAAACCCTCCACCACGACACCAAGATCCTGAAGATACAAAACCTTGTTGTCAGATTTTTGGATAGGTGTGTGGAGAATAGAAGCAATGTTGTTGTATTCGGATTCTACCTTGATTTTATATGAGCGCATTCCATAATCAAGGCTTCCTGCGGTTGTGTTGGCATTGTGTGTAGTGATCGCACTAATAACATCGGCTATGCTAATATTGTGGTGCGCAAGCTGTTTAGAATCTAGCAAAATCTGCATCTGTGTGGCACGCCCACCGGGATAAAATACTTCACCAACACCCTCTATGCGCTCCAAATGCCCAAGCACATAATCTTCAAAAAATGTCTTATAAGTATCCACCTCTTGGGTATTGCCCTCTAGTGTGCGCAAAAAAAGATAAATAGCTGGTGGGATACTCTCACCGCTTAAAGCAATTGTAGGCTTATGAACATCTTCTGGATAGCCTTTTATCTCATCTATTTTCGCACTGACTTTTAAAAGAGCAAAATTTATATCTACTCCACTTTGAAATTCCAACGACACCACCGCGCGTCCTTGTCGTGCGGTAGAACTCATAGATTCTAAGCCCTCGATACCCTTAAGGTATTTCTCCTGACGATTAATAATCTCTTTTTCCACCTCATAAGGTGTCGCGCCATTCCAATTCGTATAAACACTAATTGTTGGCTTACTAACCTGAGGCATAAGCTGATAAGGCATAGACTTTAAGCCCAAAATCCCAAACATCATCGCAAAAATCACACACACAAGAACTACCATAGGATTATGAAGGCAAAATTTGAGTGTGCGCATCATAGAGACTACTTTTTAGGATTTTTGAGATTAATGGTAGATTCTCGCACCTGCATACCATTTTGGAGGCGATCTTGCCCACGATACACAACAGAATCTGTGCTTTTTAGATTGCCACGCACAATCGCATTTTCTCCTTGCATACTTAGCACCTCAACTGGCACAGCATACGCTTTAGAATCTCTCACAACAAAAACACTTTGTGTCCCCAAATATTCAACAATGCAATCTCTAGGCACCATATTACCCTCAATCACACCACCGCTAGAAAGCAAAACTTGAGTCGCCATACCATCGACAAAGCTCCCATCATTTTCTACATGCAAATGCACTGGAAATGTCCTTGTATGCGTGTCAGCACGAGGGATAATGGCATAAATCTTGCCTCTATAATGCTTTTTCTCAATAATCACACCCACTTCTTGCCCATTTTTTAGGTGCGTTAGCATTGTTGATGGCACATCAACTATGATTTCTGCGCTCGTAGTATCCACAATTTCACAAATAGGATCACCCACATTAATCCATTCGCCCTTATTAATCATCTTATCCACGATGATACCGCCTATTGGAGCTTTAATATTTTTCTTGCTTAGCTCCATTTTGGCAGATTCTAGCTCAGAAGTGAGTGCCAAAATATTGCTGTATTGAGATTTTTGTTCGTATTCGATACTCTCGTATTGTTGGAGCGACACAGATTCAGACTTAAGTAGATTCTTATAACGTGCAAGTTCTTTTTGTTGGCGTTCGTGAATGTATTGGGCTTGTTTGAGCTTGGCTTGTTTACTTTGGATTTCTTTTTGCAACAAATCAGCATTAACCTGCGCAAGAGAGGCATTTATCTTGATAGAATCACCGATTTTAAAATTGATTTTTTCCACAACACCGCTTGTTTGCGAGGCAACTTTGGAGGCATTGACAAAATGTAATGTGCCTAAAAATGACGTTTGTGCTTGCAATTTGCCTTTTTGAATAGGCTGTGAAACAATTGTTGCTTCTGTAACCTTATCTTGTGCAAACAAGCCAAAACACATAAACATCAAGAGAAATAAAATTCTCATCTAACTCCCCTCTGTATAAACTCTAAACCAAACAAACCCACCATCTCTAAGTATAAGCTAAATCGTGTAAAATCCAAAATATTTCAATACCAAACACCACGCATATCCAAAAAATAGGAAACGACAACAATCACGACTCATAATGTGTAGATTCTTAACTTGAGTGTTTCATTTTGTATATATAATGATAAATATCCTACGTATCGTAATTTTTGATACATATCAACACAATATTTTTGAGAAAAAATCTCCATTTATTACAAAAAGCTTAACAAATTGTTATTTTTTTGTTACATTGAAAATATCTTAATCAAAAGGAGTGCAGTATGGCAAACGATAACAAAGAAGCTGTGTTACAACGTTTTAGGCAATTTGTAAGCTTTCGTAACAAATTTGGACTTACTCTTGCGATAGCTGTCCTTATATGTTACTATGGGTTTATTATTGGTGTTGGGTTTTTCCCAGAGGTTTTGGGATATAGGCTAGGGCCTAGCTCTATTACGCTTGGTATTATGTTTGGAATTTTTCTCATTGTGTTATCTATTGCGCTAACAGGTATTTATACGCTTTTTGCCAATAAATACTTTGACAAAGAACAAGAAGAAGTGATTGATGAGTTACGCCAAAACGGACTCATAGAAGATTTGCAAGAAGGGAGGTAACACTATGAAACATAAAATATTTTTGGGATTTTTGACCATAAGTCTCACACAAATTATCTTATGTGCTGGACTTGATCTAGGAGAAGTGCAAAAAAGTGATCTCAATTACATTGCGATTACCTTGTTTGTGCTTTTTGTCTTGGCAACGCTTGGCATTACATATTTTTCTAACAAAAAGTCAAAATCTGCTGATGGCTTTTATACCGCTGGGGGCAATATCACTGGGTTACAAAATGGTATTGCAATCGCTGGGGATTATATGAGTGCGGCAAGCTTTTTGGGGATTGTGGCATTGGTATTTACCAATGGCTTTGATGGGCTTATTTATTCTGTTGGATTCTTGGTTGGTTGGCCTATTGTGCTTTTTCTCATAGCCGAAAAATTTCGCAATCTAGGTAAATACACATTTGCAGATATTGTGGCATATCGCTTGCAATCTAAGCCCATTCGCACAATTTCAGCAATTAGTGGGTTAGCTGTGATTGTTTTTTATCTTATCGCGCAAATGGTGGGTGCGGGAGAGCTCATAGAAGTGCTTTTTGGACTTCCATATACAATAGCAGTTATAATTGTGGGAATCTTGATGATTTGCTATGTTGTTTTTGGTGGTATGCATGCAACTACTTGGGTGCAAATCATTAAGGCTTGTTTGTTGCTAGGTGGTTCTACATTTATGGCGCTTATGGTGCTTTATTATGCAGACTTTGATCTTGCATCTTGGTTTGAAAAAGCTGTTAGCAACCACAAAAGTGGCGAAGCCATTATGCGTCCTGGGACATTTTTACCTGATCCTGTCTCTGCATTGTCTTTAGGTTTGGCACTTATGTTTGGGACGGCTGGATTGCCTCATGTATTGATGAGATTTTTTACCGTCAAAGATGCCAAAGAAGCACGAAAATCCGCATTCTATGCTACAGGGCTTATTGGGTATTTTTATATCCTTACCTTTATTATAGGATTTGGTGCTATCGCCTTTTTGCTAGGCAATCCAGATTTTACAGATAGCGAGGGTAAATTCACTCACCCAAACAACATGGCGGCTGTTATTTTGGCACAAGCCCTTGGTGGTGATGTATTCTTTGGATTTATTTGCGCTGTAGCTTTTGCCACAATTTTAGCGGTGGTAGCTGGATTGGCGATTTCTGGAGCTGGTGCAATAAGTCATGATTTATTTGTCAATGTTTGCAAAAATGGCGTGTGTGATCCAAAACTAGAAATGCGCGTTACAAAAGGTGCATCTATCGGACTTGGTATATTGGCGATTATTCTTGGTATAGGATTTGAAGGTCAAAATGTTGCCTTTATGGTGGGTCTTGCTTTTGCCATTGCCGCAAGTGTGAATTTTCCTATCATATTGCTTTGTATTTATTGGAAAAACCTCACAACAAAAGGGGTATTTTGGGGTGGATTAATCGGCTTAGTTAGTGTCTTGACGCTTGTGTTGCTTAGTAAAAGCGTATGGGTGAAGCTTTTCAAATTCCCTGAAGCTATCTTCCCTTATGAACACCCTGCAATCTTTACGATGCCATTGACATTTTTACTCATCTTTATCATCTCTAAACTTGATAATAGTGAGCGTGCAAAAATCGATAGGTTAGGATTTAAGGCTCAAGATTTCCGCGCACAAACAGGGATTGGAGCAAGTGAAGCAGTAGCACACTAACACTCTAAGTGTATCCGAGTTTGTCTATATAGGCAAACTCGAGACCTTTTTATACAAGTGCGATTTTTAACACTTCTTTGATCGTGTTTACACCAATTATCTGCATTTGCTCTTTAATCTGTGGGCTAATTTCATCTAAATCCTGCTGATAATTTTTCATAGGAATAAGCGCTTTTTTAATTCCTGCCTTATGTGCAGCAATCAATTTTTCCTTAAGTCCGCCTATAGGCAAAACATTGCCGCTTAATGTTAGTTCGCCTGTCATAGCAACACTACCATCTACGCACCTATCAGACAAAATACTTGCGATTGTGCAAGCCATTGTAATTCCTGCGCTAGGTCCATCTTTTGGTGTCGCACCCTCTGGAATATGCAGATGTATATCATAGCTATTATAAATCTGTGTGTCTTGTTTGTGTTGTGCGTTGCGCAAAAACTTAGAATCAAAAAGCGTCTTTACCACAGAATGCGCAATTTTGGCAGATTCTTTCATTACATCACCAAGGCTACCAGTAAGCGTTAATTCTCCCTTGCCCTTAATCTTAATAGCCTCAATCTTTAAGACATCGCCTCCCACACTTGTCCAAGCCAAGCCATTGGTAACGCCTATTTGATCTTTTTTCTCAGCACTAGAGATTTCAAATACCTTTTTGTGGAGATATGTAGGGAGATCTTTTTGTGTGATGAGAATCTTTGTATCCCCTTCTTTGCTTAGAATCTCTTTAGCCACCTTACGCATTATTGCAGCAATTTGTCGTCGTAGATTCCGCACACCTGCTTCTCTTGTGTATTTTTCTATAAGCTCTTTAAGCGCTCCTATGCTAAGAGAAACTTCTGTAGATTTAAGAGCGTGTTTTTTAATCTCTTGGGGGATTAAATACTTACGCGCAATCTCAAATTTTTCTTGTGGCGTATAACTAGAAATTTCAATAAATTCCATTCTATCGCGCAAAGGTGGAGGAATCATACCTATATCATTGGCTGTAGCAATAAAAATAACTTGCGAAAGATCAAGATCAAAATTTGTATAATAATCCCTAAATGCTACATTTTGCTCTGGATCTAGAATCTCTAAAAGCACACTAGATGGATCGCCTCTGTAGCTTTTACCCACTTTATCAATCTCATCTAATACAATCACAGGATTTAACTCTTTGGCTTCTATCAAACCTTGTGTGATTCGTCCGGGCATAGCACCTATATATGTGCGTCTATGTCCGCGTAACTCATTGACATCCTCCATACCACCTAACGCAATACGTACAAGAGAGCGTTTTGCCGCCTTAGCGATAGAGTTTGCAAGGCTTGTTTTTCCCACACCCGGAGGTCCAAAAAAGCATAAAATGGTGCCCTTAGAATCTTTACTATCTTGCTTACGCCTAGCAGCAAGCTCTCGCACCGCAAAATATTCTATAATCCTTTCTTTAGGCTTTTGTAATGCGTAGTGATCAGAATCTAACTGCTTGGCAAGGTTTTTGATAGCAATCTTAGTGGGAGCAAATTTCCCAAAGGGAATCTCCAAACACCATTCTACATAGTTTTGCAATAAATTTGCATCGGCGCTATCTTGGTGCATACGAGAAAGGCGAGTAATTTGTTTTTTTATCTCTTTGTATGCATCTTCGTGCATATGTGGGCGCAAAGATTCTAGCTTTTGGCTATAGTGCTCTATTTCTTCATCTTTTGGATTCTCGCCTAGCTCTTTTTGGATAAGCTTTAGCTGCTCTTTGAGAAAATATTCCTTATTGATTTGCTCCATTTTATTATGCACTTTGGATTTAATCTCTTTTTGCATTTTTTGGGCTTGAATCTCCTCCATTACGCATTCAATAATAAGCTCCAAGCGCTCTAATACATCATCTTTGGCAAAAAGCGTATAAGCGACATCTTTTTTTAGTCGAATCCCAGAAGCCACAAGATCAACAATGCGATTAGGATCATAATTTTCATCAAGAGCTTTAAGCAAATCCGGTGGAAAATGTTGTGCTAAGTTTGCCAAAACCTTGACTTTTTCACGCAAAATCTCTAGCAAAGCATTCGCAGTGTTTTCCTCATAGGGCTTAGATTCTATACGATCTATATGAACCTCTAATGGCTCTCCTTGTGTTACACCAAGCACTTTGCATTTATAAAGACCTTGAAAGAGGATTTTTATGCGCCCATCGGGAATGGCAGTCTTTCGCATAATATGCCCCATCACGCCCACATCATAAAATCCTCCATCTTCTTTAGCCACAGAGACAAAAATACGCTTTTGCTCCATATCTTTGCTCTCCATAGCTTTATCAATGGCGCATATGTTTTCCTCATCGCTCACAAAAATAGGCAAGATCATAAATGGATAGATAAAAAGCTCATCTTGCACGAGCAAGGGTAAGGTCATCGGAAATTCTAAAATATCATCATTATGCATTATTGTAAACCTCTTATTAAATTTTATTACCAGTTAAAAATCCGCACATACCAAGGAATATATGAGGATTTGATTTCAAGTCCCTCGATAATATCTTGATTTCTTGAGAGATAATCTTCTTGCGCCTGTTCTTTTCCTTTACGCTTATAGACATTGGCAATGGCTGTATTCAAATCATTTTCACCAAGTTTAAATTTAATAAACACATACTCAACAAATGGTGCGTATCGACTATTTGGAAAGGTTTCTAAATATGTTTCAATTTCACTAATAGAACGATACATAAACTCTTGGTCCTTGGCATAATTTTTAAACCCATAATAATTTGCAAGAATTTTGAGATATCCCAAATAATCTTGATCGCCGATAGTGGAATAACGCTTCTCATACTCATCAATATAAAAAGTTGCCAACAAATATTCTTCTCTATCCATATGCGCCTGTGCAAGGATTAACATGGCTTCGGGCACAAGAGGCGAATTAATATGTTCAGATTGCAAAGAAGAAAAATTAGAATCTGCGCCCTCAAGATTCCCAAAATTGATTTCTTTGAGTATGTTTTCATACCAATATATAGCTGGTTTGTTATATTCTAGCTCTTTTTGCGAACAAGCACCAAAATACAACACCCACACACTCACAAATCCAATGTATAGAATCTTACGCATATTCTCCTCTTTTTTGTGTGAAACTCTTAAACTAATTGGTCTCTCTAAAACATTCTAGCGCAAACTCACGCGCACGCTCTAAAGCCTTATCAATATGTGCCACATCCTTGCCACCAGCAGTAGCAAAGTCATCGCGTCCACCGCCATTACCGCCTAGAATCTGTGCAACCTCCTTAACCCACGCTCCTGCCTTTAGTGGTGCATTTTTTACTCCTGCGGCAATAAAAACCTTGCCCTCATTTTCTACAATAAGTAAAATCGCTACGCTTTGGTATTTATTTTTTGCCTCATCGATATATGCCTTTGCTTGTGCGCTCTGAATGTTTTCAAGCTTTGTAACCACAAAATGACATCCTTGTATTTGCTCATACGCAAACTCTTTGCTTGCTGTGCCATGCGATGAAGTTTGCTTAAGTTCTTTTAGCTGGGATTGAAGCTTGCTAATTCCTACTAGCACATCTTGGGCTTTAAGCGCATCTTTGGCATGTTTAAGTGTGTCTAATGCCTTTTTGCCCCATTCATAAGCAGCATACCCACACACAGCCTCTATACGTCGCACACCGCTACTCACACCACTTTCTTTGGTGATATAAAAACTGCCAATTTGAGCGGTATTTGACACATGTATCCCTCCGCATAATTCAACAGAATCTCCAAAACTTACCACGCGCACATTATCCGCATACTTCTCACCAAAAAGTGCCATAGCTCCCTTTGCTTTTGCTGCCTCTAGTGGCATAGTCTCACATACTTGCGCATTTGCGGCGCATATTTGTGCATTCACATCAGATTCTATGCGCTCAAGCTCCTCTTGGCTAAGAGGCTTAGTATGACTAAAGTCAAAACGCAAACGATGTGCCTCAACCAAACTACCAGCTTGCGTAACATGCTCACCTAACATCTTGCGTAAAGACAGGTGCAAAAGATGCGTTGCGGAATGGTGTTTGGCTATTTCACCGCGCGAACTATCTACTTGTGCTACCACCTCTTGATCTTGAGTAAGTGCTTTGTTTGTATGCACTTGAGAAATGATAAGTCCAAAATATTTTTTAGTATCGCTCACAAAAGCACACACTTGCCCCTGCAAGTCTAAAAGCACGCCCTTATCGCCTACAGGACCACCAGATTCTGGATAGAGCGGCGTAGTATGCAAAAGCACATAACCATCTGCTCCTGCTTGGAGAGATTGCACACGCTTAAATGCAGAATCTAATAACGCCAAAATTTTTGTCTGCGCACAATCTGTATCATAACCTACAAATGTATTTTCACCAAACGCACTAAGAATCTCTTTAAAATCACCTTCTTGCGCACTATCTCCGCTACCCTTCCAACTAGCTTTAGAGCGCTGTTTTTGGGCTTGCATACAAGAATCAAAATCTTGCATATCTACTTCTATGCCTCTATCGCGTAACATATCTTGTGTAAGATCAAGCGGGAAACCATAGGTGTCATACAATCTAAAAGCCACTTCGCCACTAAATTTTTTATCTTTTTGGGTATGAATCTCTTGCTTATTATGTGTATTTTGCGAGGCTATGCCCATTGCATATAATTCTTTATTAAAAAGCTCCATACCTGCATCAATAGTTTCTAAAAACCGCTCTTCTTCACTTTTGCACTGCTTGGTGATTATATCTTTTCGCTCCAAAAGATATGGGTAAGCACCTTGCATAGATTGTGCCAATACCTCTATCACCTTGTATAAAAATGCTTCTTTAAGTCCAAGCAAATATCCATGTCGAACTGCTCGGCGCAAGATTCTACGCAAAACATAGCCACGACCCTCTTTGTCAAAATGCACACCTTGAGCAAGTAAAAATGCCACACTACGCGCATGATCAGCAATCACACGAAAGCTTGAGATACGAGCTTTGATATGCTCTCGTTGTTCTTGTGTATAAGAACCTTTCAACAAAACATCATCGCTAATATATTCTTGCTGTGTTAGATTCTCAATACATCGCATAAGCGGTGCAAAAAGCGAAGTGTCAAAGTTATTTATCTTGCCTTCTTTGAGTGCGATCACACGCTCCAATCCCATACCTGTATCGATACTTGGGCTTGGCAAAGGCTTTAGTATCCCACTTTCATCACGCTCATATTGCATAAAGACAAGATTCCATATTTCTAAGAATCTATCGCCCTCACCACCAAAAAAATCCTCGCTTGAGTGAAAAAATTCGCTCCCTTGATCAACATAAATTTCACTACAAGGACCACAAGGACCTACATCACCCATTTGCCAGAAATTGTCTTTATCACCCATACGCATTATCTTACTAGGGTCTATATAATTGCTCCAAATCTTAAATGCCTCATCATCACTTTCATGCACACTCACATAAAGCACTTTTTCATCAAAGTCTAAAACTTTAGTAACCAATTCCCACGCATAAGCTATGGCATCTTGTTTGAAATAATCCCCAAAACTAAAATTTCCCAACATCTCAAAAAGCGTGTGATGACGCGCAGTATAGCCAACATTTTCTAAGTCATTATGTTTGCCACCTGCCCGCATACAGATCTGTGAACTAGTAGCACGGGGGATTTGCGGACGCGGAAGCCTACCTGTAAAAATATCTTTAAACTGCACCATACCCGCATTTGTAAAAAGCAATGTCGCATCATTTGGCACAAGTGGCATAGAATCATAAATCTTATGCCCTTTTTGTTGAAAAAAATCTAAAAATGCAGCACGCACATCCATTTCTATCAATCCTTATCTAAAGCACTTTTTTAGCATTGTATCTTAAAAACATAAAATTTTCTATTATTCCAAAAACCCTCTCTTGCCTTAGAATCCTAAGATTCACAATCTCTATCAATCCAAAACAAAAGCCACAAACAAGAGATGAATAATACAAAATTTTATATATGCAGGAGTAAAGAAGACAGAATACCTAACATATAGCTAGGTATTCTATGGATTAGAATATTAGGCAAAATTACATCATACCGCCCATTCCACCCATACCGCCCATATCTGGCATTGCTGGAGCTGGTTTATCTTCTTTGATTTCATTAATTGTCGCTTCTGTAGTAAGCAACAAGCTAGAAACAGATACTGCGTTTTGCAAAGCAATGCGAGTTACTTTAAGTGGATCGATGATACCTGCCTTAAACATATCTACATATTCACCTTTGCTAGCGTTAAAGCCTATTGTTTCTTTAGCATTTTGCACTTCATTAACAACCACACCGCTATCAAATCCAGCATTTGCTGCAATTTGTGCCAAAGGTGCTTTAATAGCGCGCTTGATGATATCATACCCAATCGCCTCATCACCCTCAAGTTTGAGTTTAACTTTTTGCGCTGCATGGATAAGTGCTGCACCACCACCGATAACAATACCTTCATCAACCGCTGCTTTTGTCGCAGAAAGTGCATCATCTACACGATCTTTTTTCTCTTTCATCTCTACTTCTGTAGCTGCACCAACTTTGATCACCGCTACACCGCCACTAAGTTTAGCGAGGCGTTCTTGAAGTTTTTCCCTATCATAATCACTTGTAGTATTCTCAATCTCTGTTTTAATCTGCGCGATTCTTTCTTTAACAGCTTGAGCTTTGCCTTTACCATCTACGATAGTTGTGTTGTCTTTGTCAATCACGATGCGTGCTGCTTGTCCCAAATCTTGCAAACTAGCTGCTTCAAGTGTTTTGCCAAGCTCTTCACTAATAACTTGTCCACCTGTAAGAATTGCGATATCTTGAAGCATTGCTTTTCTTCTATCACCAAATCCAGGAGCTTTTACGGCAGAAACATTAAGCACACCGCGAAGTTTATTTACAACCAATGTTGTAAGTGCTTCACCTTCAATGTCTTCAGCGATAATAAGAAGTGGCTTACCACTTTGCATAGTAGCTTCAAGCAAAGGTAAAATCTCTTTCATATTTGAGATTTTTTTGTCTGTCAAAAGCACATACGCATTTTCAAGCTGTGCAATCATTTTGTCAGTATTAGTTACAAAATATGCAGAAAGGTATCCTCTATCAAATTGCATACCTTCAACCACATTAAGCTCATCATTAATACCCTTAGCTTCTTCAACGGTGATCACACCATCTTTGCCTACTTTTTCCATAGCCTCAGCAATAAGGCTACCGATTTTATCATCAGAGTTTGCAGAAATAGTCGCTACTTGCGCGATTTCATCTTTACCGCCAACTTTTTTGCTTCCTTTTTTAAGCTCTTGGATAATTGCTTCACTAGCCTTATCCATACCGCGTTTTACCTCAACAGGATTTGCACCTGCAGTGATATTGCGCAAGCCTTCTTTAAAAATGCTGTGTGCCAAAACGGTTGCTGTTGTTGTGCCATCACCTGCTGCATCAGCAGTTTTGCTTGCAACTTCTTTAACAAGCTGTGCACCCATATTAGCAATTGGATCCGCAAGTTCTACTTCTTTTGCTACAGACACACCATCTTTTGTGATAGTTGGTGCACCATAAGATTTTTGAATAAGAACATTACGCCCTCTTGGTCCCATAGTTACTTTTACTGCATCGCTTAATTGTTTAATACCTTCATAAAGCTTGTTTCTTGCAGAATCTGCAAAGTGAATTTCTTTGTTTGCCATGATAAACTCCTTAATGTAAATTTATGTTGTAAAGTTATTTTTCAATAATACCTAGAATATCTTCAACTTCTAGCACGATATATTCTTCATTGTCTAGTTTGATTTCGCTACCTTTGTATTTTTCAAACATAACAACTTGATCTTTTTTGAGTGCTGGACATTCTTTAGTAGCTTTTTCACCCAAAGCTTTAATTTTTCCCATAAGAGGCTTTTCTTTAGCATTGTCTGGGATAATAATGCCTGAGCTTGTTTTAGTATCTTCTTCTAATCTCTGTATGAGAACTCTCTCTCCAAGCGGTGTGAATTTCATAGTTTCTCCTTGTGAGTAATGTAAATAATTAGCACTTAAAAAACTTAAGTGCGATAATTTTAATGGATTTTATTAAATAAGTCAATATCTTATAGTAAATGAATAAAAAAAGTTTAGTATAAAAGACTAAAGTTTATTATGTTAAAACATTTAAAGTTTTAACATAATGGCATAATAAGAACCTTATTCTTCTATATAATTTTTGAGTTTGCGCCCTACTTTTGGGTGTTTGAGTTTCTTTATCGCACTAGATTCTATTTGGCGCACACGCTCACGTGTTACATTTAACTCTTTGCCAATTTCTTCTAGCGTTCTATCACTTTCATCATCAAGTAACCCAAAACGCATTCTAATAACTGCTCTTTCGCGATCATTAAGTTGATCTAATACCTCATAAATTTGTGCTTTTAGGTCCTCTTTTAGGATAAAATCCATAGGTCCCATAGAACTTTTATCCTCTACAAAATCCCCAAATTTCCCATCATCATCATTTCCTATAGGCGCATCAAGGCTTATTGGTTCTTTAGTAATCTTAATCACATTCTTAACTTTATCTACAGGAAGTCCAACTTCTTGAGCGATAAATTCTACATCTGGCTCTTTTCCATGTTCTTGTATATATTTACGCATAATTTTATGGATTCTATTAATTGTTTCTATCATATGGATAGGGATTCTAATCGTGCGTGCTTGATCGGCAATTGCACGAGAAATAGCTTGTCTAATCCACCAAGTCGCATATGTCGAAAATTTAAAGCCCTTTTTGTATTCAAATTTATCAACAGCTTTCATAAGCCCTATATTGCCCTCTTGTATGAGATCCAAAAATGGCAATCCGCGATTTGTATAGCGCTTGGCGATACTCACCACAAGGCGCAAGTTTGATCGCGCCATTTTTGCTTTTGCTTTATCAGAGATATTTTTACCCCGCTTTATTTGCTCAAGAATCTCTTTTAATTTTTCTGGCTCAAGATTAAAGCCCCCTTCACTCGCTTCTTTTGTCTGAAAAAGTTTCTTAAGCTCAATATACACGCTTATCATAGTCGTTTCTGGCACCGCAGCAGCAATTTCCTCGCGACTCATATTTGTGATATTTTCTAAGATTTTTTTATGATTATTGATAAGCGCCTCATTAAAAAGAGGTAGCTTATATTCAAGTCTTTTTAATTCCTTCTCAAAACCATCGCCACTTTTTAGAGTATTTTCCATTGCTTTAACAAGCTCATTTATAAGCTTACTTGTTGGTCCCAAATCTAGTAATTTTTCTTTGAGAATCTGTTTTTTATGTGCCAAAAGCAAAATATAAACAAGCTCATCTTCATCTTCGTCTTTTTGTGCCTCTTCCTCTTGAGCGTTTAATACTTTAAGCCAATCTCTTTTTGCTTTATCAAGTGCCTTAAAATTCTCTAACACTTTTTCTATGCGTTTTTGATCTTTTTTGTTTATTGGCTTTTTAGTAGCAGAATCTTCTTCATTTTCAAGCTCATCAATTTCTTCTTCAGAATCTTCCTCTTCCTCATCTTCAAAGCTTTTAAAAAGTTCCTTAACGCGTCGCTCACGATTTATAAGTGCATCTTTGTAATCATAAATAAAATCAATCAAATATGGCACCGAACAAATCGCATCAAGTATCGTGCTTTCACCTAATTCAATCTTTTTAGAAAGATCAACTTCCTCTTCTTTTGTCAAAAGCGGAATCTGCCCCATTTCACGCAGATACATACGCACTGGACTATCACTTCTACTCCATTCTAATAACTCTCGCTCTTTGGCAAAGTCAAATTCATCTTCAAGTTCATCATCAATGATTTTTTTACGCTCTTCTTGCGATTTTATTTGATCTTCAATATTGAGTTTTTTTGCTGCCTCAGAGGAACTTAACAATTCTTTTTTATATTTTTTAGCCATTTCTCTAATCTTGCGCACTTGTGCGGCACTTGGTGCTTTGGCAAGAATTTGTGCAATTTTTTCATATGTGACATAGCTACTCTCTTCTTCTTTAAAAAATGCCTCTAAACTTTGCATAACCTCTTTGGCTTTTTTGTTTTGCTTATCGGCAATTTTGGGCATATCACCATCTAAATTCATGTCTATATCTTTTTCATCATCAAACATTTCTTTTGTCATCACACTTCCTTTGCAAAAAGTTTTTAGCCTCTAACATCGGCATTTTTGTAAAATTTTGTAGAATCTACTTCAAATCCGCCCAATTATCTCCCACACTCACGCTACATTTAAGTGGCACTAAAAGTGTGTAAATAGAATTCATAAGAGATTCTATATGGGGCAAAAACTCCCCAACCTTTGATTCTGGAGCTTGGAAAATCAACTCATCATGCACTTGTAAAAGCATTTGTAATTCAGTATTTTGGTAATGTTGATAAATTTTATACATACATAGCTTAATCAAATCGGCTGCGCTGCCTTGAAAAATACAATTTATGCCCTCACGGATATAATTTGCTTTCATAAATTCCGTAGCATCGCTAAAATCAAAATATCGTCTACGCCCTAAAAGAGTTTGTGTATAACCATTTTCAAGCAAAAATTCTTTTTGATTATGTAGATAGTCTTTGACCGTTGGGAAAAGTTTAAAATAACTTTCAATATATTCCTTTGCTTCCTTGTGAGTGATTTTTAGTGTTTCACTAAGCTTACGCGCACCCATACCATAAATAAGCCCAAAATTAATCGTTTTGGCAATAAAGCGTTTATTGTGCGCTTGATCTTCACCAAAAAGTCGCAAAGCTGTTTCATAGTGTATATCTTTTTGCTGTTTAAAGGCTTCTATAAGATGTGAATCTTGACTAAAATGTGCAAGAAGTCGCAATTCTATTTGCGAATAATCCACACTAATTAATTTATGTCCCTCTTTTGCTATAAACCCTTTACGAATCTTGCGACCATATTCGCTACGAACGGGGATATTTTGAAGATTTGGGGATTTAGAGCTTAGGCGTCCTGTTACCGTGCCTGTCTGCAAAAATGAAGTATAAATTTTATGTTCAGCATTTTTATTAGCATATTTTAAAAGTGGTTCAATATAGGTATTTTTTAATTTATTCATTTCACGATAATCAAGCACAAGTGGTATGATAGGGTGAGAATGGGCTATATTGCTTAATGTGTGCTCATCTGTGCTAAGTCCCCCTTTGACACTACGCCCACTTTGTAATCCAAGCTTTGTAAAAAGAATTTGGGAGAGTTGCTGTGGAGAATTAATATTAAAATTTTCTCCCGCACATTCATAGATTTGCTGTGTGAGAGAATGCAGAATCTTTGTGAAATCTTTATTGTATGATTCAAATAATGTCGTATCAATCTTGATACCTTCCATCTCCATTTGCACCAAAACATTTATAAAAGGAAATTCTAACTCTCTAGCAAGTTCTAAGATAGGTTCAAGCCCTCTTTGTTCAAATTCTTGTTTTAAACGCTTATACAAACAATATGTTGCTACTGCATCTTCAGCGGCATATTGTGAAGCAAGATTGATATCCACATTTGCAAAAGTTTGCTTTTTATCTACAATCTCTTCAAAGCTAATCATCTTATACCCAAACCATTGCAACATTTGTTTATCAAGTCCTACTGGCTTTGCACTATCTAAAAGCCAAGCCAAAACCATCGTATCAATAATGGTATTTTGTGGTTTGATACCAAAATTATGATACACAAGTGCTATATCAAATTTAAGATTATGTCCTATAAGTGTATGAGAAAAAATACTTTCCAAAGCAACTTTAGCACTTTGTTTATCTATTTGTGTCTGGACACCTAAATAAGTATGCCCCAATGGCACATAATAGCCTTTATGTCCATCGATACTAAAACTAAAACCCACAATATTTGCTTCTTTTGTATCAAGCCCATCACTTTCAGTATCAAAGGCTATAAGTGCATCTTTTGGAATAGATTGTATAAGCGCAAAAAGTGTGGATTGTGAATCTATCATTTCATATTCATAGGTAAAAGTGCTAGATTGTGAAATTTGTTGTGAAAGCGTAGCATTCTTAAAACTTGGGGCAGTAGAGAGAGAATTATATTTTGGACCTTGAATCTTTGTAAGAATCCCATTAAATTCATATTTATGCAATGCATCAACAATTGTTAAAAGCGGATTTTGACTTGGCATTGCACACTGGGCAAAATCTATTTCTAATGGTATATCTTTTACTAAAGTTACAAGAGATTTTGCAAGAAATGCTTCATCTTTAGAATCTAAAATAATTTTTTGTAACCGCGGCGTTAAAACTTGGGCTATTTCATCACTTCGTTGATATAAAGATTCTAGATTCTGAAAATGTTTGATAAGTTTTTGTGCGCTTTTGGCACCTATACCTTTGACACCTGCAACATTATCGCTACTATCTCCAACAAGACTTTGATAATCAATAAACTCGCAAGGTAAAACGCCAAATTTTTCCTGACATTGCTCCTCGTGTATCTCTATTTTTTTGATAGGATCATAGATATAAGTTTGTGAATCTATAAGTTGATACAAATCTTTATCGTGGCTAATGATACGCACATTTAAGCCCTTTTTATGTGCCAAAACACTTACAGAAGCGATCACATCATCAGCCTCATATCCATCTACACTTAGATTGACAAAACCCATTTTTTGAATCCACTCAATTGCAATAGGAAGTTGTAAAAGTAGCTCTTTTGGGACTTCTTGGCGGTTTTGTTTATAACGTGGATCAAGAATCTTTCGACGATTTTTACCCTGTCCCTCTAAAGCAAAAAGAATATAATCACAATTTTTATCTTTATAAAGATTATTTAAAAGATTACAAAATCCTAATAAAAGACCTGTGGGAAAGCCTTCTTTATTTTTTAATGGTGGCAGGGCATAAAAAGAACGAAAAAAAAACCCAAAAGTATCTATGATTGTGAGAGTTTTCATCTATACATCTAGGTGTTTGACATTCTTTGCGTTATTTTGGATATATAATCTTCGAGGTTCGACTTCATCACCCATAAAGAGTGTGAAAACCTCATCAGCACTCACATCATCTTCTAAACTCACACGAAGGAGCGTTCTATTGGCTGGAGTCATTGTTGTTTCCCAAAGTTGTTCTGGATTCATTTCTCCCAAACCTTTATATCTTTGGATATAAGCATCTTTTTTGGCGCTAGATTCTATCTCTTCAAGCAATGCAATAGGATCTTTATCTTGCAAAAAACTTAGTCCCCTATCTTGTATATTTTTATAAACTGATAAGCCTTCTTTAAAGAAATTATTACTCCATAGATTCTCATCAATCAAAAGCTCCACAAGTCCTACACGAGTTTGCACATAAAGTCGCAAATGCGTTTGTGTAATTTCCTTATTCAAAATATTGCACTCTTGTGTTTGTAAAAACTTTTCAAGCTCTATAAAAAGCTTTTGATACTCATTAGTGTGAATCTCTGGGTTTTGGATAAGAAATTTTATGGCTTCAAGCATTGGATATTGTTTCTCAAGCTCTTTTAATACAAAACGATAATGAGAAATATACTTTAAAATCTCCAAAAGCTCGGTATTTCCTATACCCTCAAACTCAAAATTTCCAATCCCATTTTCGATGAGATATTCACTCAATGCTTTTTCATCTTTTAAATACACCTCTTTTTTGCCTTTTTTAAATCTAAAAAGTGGTGGTTGGGCAATATAAATATGTCCATTTTGGATAAGTGGTTTAAGATAACGATAAAAAAATGTCATCAAAAGCGTTTGAATATGGCTACCATCAACATCAGCATCCGTCATAATGATAATTTTGTGATAACGCAATTTTTCGATATTAAACTCATCACCTATGCCACACCCAAAGGCTGTAATCATATTTTTGATTTCATCAGATTTTAGAATCTTATCAAGGCGAGATTTTTCGACATTGAGAATCTTTCCACGCAATGGCAAAATCGCTTGATATCCTCTATCACGACCTTGCTTTGCACTACCACCTGCAGAATCCCCTTCCACAAGATAAATTTCAGATTCAGCTGGATCTTTGCTTTGACAATCTGCGAGTTTTCCTGGCAATGTGCCTACAGAAAAACTTTCTTTTTTGCGTGTTAAATCCCTTGCTTTTTTGGCAGCTTCACGACCACGAGCCGCCATAATAGCTTTTTGCATAATCGCTTTTGCATCATTTGGATTTTCTTCAAAAAATTTATTGAGTTTTTCATAGGTAAGCTTTTGAACTATAGGTTTAACAAATGAACTTCCTAATTTACCCTTTGTTTGTCCCTCAAATTGCGGCTCAATAACTTTTGTCGAAACGATAGCTACCAAACCTTCACGGACATCATCACCTGTAACTTTAGAATCTTTCTCACGCGCATTGGCATTAGCCTCGATATAATTCATAATCGCTCTAGAAAGCCCCGCTCTAAAACCTGCTTCGTGTGTTCCACCCTCTGGAGTGCGGATATTATTCACAAAACTTAAGACTTTCTCATCATATCCATCATTATAGGCTAAAGCAATTTCTACTTCTACATCTTGATCATTGGTTTCAAAATTAATAATTTGAGAAACCAAAGGTTTATGATTTAAATCTTGAACGAATTGTAAAAGCCCACCTTCAAAGTGATAAACTTCCTCCACACCACTTCGTTCATCAAAAAATGTGATAGTGATGTTTTTATTTAAATAAGCAATCTCTTTAAAACGACGCGCTAAAGTCTCTCTGTTAAACTCTAACACTTCCATAATTTCGCCATCTGGGAAAAACTCTATTGTCGTGCCTTGCTCATTTGTTTTGCCAATAATTTCTAATTCTGATTGTGGAATACCTTTGGCAAATTCTTGGCGATAGATGTTGCCATCTTTTTTGATAGTCATAATCAATTTAGAAGAAAGAGCATTAACTACCGATACACCCACACCATGCAAACCACCAGAGACTTTATAAGAATCTTGGTCAAACTTTCCACCTGCGTGTAAGATTGTCAAAACAACGGTAGCAGTTGGAATATTTTCTGTAGGATGAATATCTACTGGAATCCCGCGTCCATTATCTTCTATAACGGCGCTACCCTCACTTGTTAATGTGACTTTGATCGTATCACAAAAGCCTGCCATAGCTTCATCGATAGAATTATCCACAACTTCATAAACCATATGGTGTAATCCACCAATATTGGTATCACCAATATACATTCCCGGTCGTTTTCTAACGGCTTCAAGTCCTTTTAGGACTTTAATATTCTTCCCACTATAATCTTGCATACTTTACTAGCTCCCTACAATGCTATAAAATAATAGGCATAATGATTGTGCTAAAGTTATTATCTATAAGAGTTAATGGAGAATTTTGTTCATTTAGTGCCATAGTAAATTCTGCTGAATCCACTTGTGCCAAGAAATCTGTGATATTTTTAGAATCTACACCAAATGTAAATTCTTCTTGTATACCTGTTTGAATATCAATTTGTGTGCTTGCTTTGTGGTTTCTATCGCTAATAGATTCAAAGAGAATCTCATTAGCATTAAGTGTGATTTTGATTTTGCTTGACAAAGAACTTACAATCTTAATAGATTCAATAAATTTGTCTTTTGGAAGTTTGAGAGTGTTTTTAAAGCTTTTTGGGATAATTTTTTCATAATCTGGGTATTTAGCATTGATAACTTTGCTAAAGAATAGATATGTTGGAGATTTGATAATAATATATGTCGCATTAAAAAAGATTTCTATGTTATCGACAAAAAGCTTTTGAATCTCATTCATAGCGCGTTTAGGAATGATGAGAGAAAGTGTATTGATACCTTGAGTGTCGTATTTAACAATAGCAAGGCGTCTTGTATCTGTAGCTACAAAGTTTATAGAATATTCTTTGATGTCTAAAAAAGCACCATTTAATTCGAATTTGGCATTATTTGTTTCAGCAGTTGAATTGATTTTTTTGATTGAACTAAGGAATTTATGAGATTCTATATTGATTTGTTGAGATTGGGAAAATTCTGGGAGATTTGGAAATTCATGCACATTAAACATTTGGAGACTTGATTTTGATCGTCCTTGTTTGATAACAAGTAAATCATCTTGTGTTTCTAGTGTAACATCACCTTCTTTAAGGTTTTTGATAAAATTTAAAATGTCTCGTCCATTTGCAGTAGCTTTACCTTCTTCTTGCATTTGAACTTCTATTTGGGATTGAATAGCTATTTCATAATCTGTAGCTCTTAAAATCAATGTATTGTTGATACACTCAAAATAAATGTGCGAAGTGATTTGTGAAATATCTCGTTTTTCTAAGAAGCTTTGGAAGTTTGAGAGTATGATCTCAAAAGGTGTTTTTGAAATGCTAAGTTTCATCATATCCCCTTTTATGTAAATAATTTTTAGTAGCAGTAGTAGAGCTTGTGAAAATGTGAAATGTTTTTATTTTTGCCTATTTTACTGACTTTTGTAGTAAAAAACATTTCACAATGTTTTGTTATATTTTTCACATTTATTCCCATCTCTTACTCAAAAAAGCCCTAAATTATACCTAAAATTGTTTTGGTGTTGCTTTAAACTTGTGGGATATTGTCGTTTTTTATGTTGTTTTCTATTTCTTCAACGATGTTTTTAAGATTTTCATCTTCTTTTATAGCTTCTTCCATAGCTTTTATTGCCTTACTTACAGAGCTATGGTCTTTCATATTAAGTTCATTAGCAATGAGTGGCATAGAATTATGTGTAAGTTTTCGTGTGAGGTATGTCGCGATTCTGCGTGCTTTAGCTATACGCTGATTTTTTCCTTTTGAGGTTATTTCACTTGGTTTAATGTTAAGTTCCTTGCCTACAAAAAAGAGAATCTTATCTATTGTGATATTTTCTGAGATGTCTCTTTGGTATGTTTTCATCACACTTGTGGCAATTTCGATTTTTTTGACATCTGGGTTTAGGTTGGATTGGAGGTTGATATTTTGGATAATCCCTAGAATCTGTCTGGAGTTATCAAGCTTGGTAGCGATAAAGTTGATCGTTTCATCATCAAGAACGATAGAATTTAGATTACATTTTGAGCGGATAATCTCTTTTTTTGTATCTAAATCAGTTTTTTCAATCTCTATGACAATTCCCCCTTCAAATCGCGAACGCAGCCTTTCTTCTAAACCTCGAATTTTTTTTGGTGGCTGATCGCTTGTCATAACAATTTGTTTTCTTTCTTGGTGCAGGGCATTAAAGGTATTATGAAATTCTTCACAAATTTGATCTTTGCCTCCAAAAAATTGGACATCATCAATTAGCAAATAATCACATTTTCTATAAATATTGCGAAATGTATCCATTGTCCTATTATGTAGGCGTAGCTGGAAATCATTTAGAAATTGTTCGGCGGTAACTAAAATCACTTTTTCATTTTTTTCTCTCACAGAATTTGCAATGGCATTTAATAAATGCGTTTTGCCTACACCGGTATGACCATAGATAAGCAAAGGATTAATGCGTCCTCGGACCTCCACGACTTTTTGACAAGAATCCCACGCAAGATGATTGGATTTCCCTACTACAAAGTTTTCAAAAGTTTCTTGATAATTGATGTGTGCTTGTTGGGAAGATTCAGAATTTTTTGCATTTTTATTGTTTTTTAAACTTTTCACAACATTTGTGAGTTTTTTTGTTTTTATGTGAATTTTTGGCGGGATACCTGTGATTTCTTGGGCACAAGATATAAGCTTATCAAGATAGTGTATTTCAATCCAATCTGCCACAATACTATTTGGTGCATAAAAGACTAGTAAATCATCTCTAGAGGCGTTTTCATCGAATTCTAGAATCTTAAAATATGTATCATATTCGTGTTGAGATATTTCTTTTTTAAGTTGTTCTAATATATCATTAATACTCATAAAATGCCTTTCTTGATACACTCTGTGGATTGTGGAAAAATATGTGAAAAATATGTGAAAAGTTGCTGAAATCATAGAAAAAAAAACTTTTAAAATGGATTAAAGATGCAAATTTTAGGGATAGACCCAGGAACAAGAAATTGTGGTTATGCAGTGATTAGTTATACAAATAATACGCTAAAGCTTGTTGAAGCGGGATTTATTAAGATTAAAGAGCGTGTTTTACAAGCCCAAATTGTGGAATTTATCGAAGGGCTTGATATTATTTTACAAACGCATAAAATTGATGAGGTGGCTATAGAAGATATGTTTTATGCCTATAATCCAAAGAGTGTTATTAAACTTGCTCAATTTCGTGGAGCATTGAGTTTAAAGATTTTGCAAGATTTTGGCAATTTTGCAGAATATACACCATTGCAAGTCAAAAAGGCTCTCACAGGCAATGGCAAGGCAGATAAAACACAAGTAGCTTTTATGGTAAAGCGTCTTTTACGCATCAAGGGTGAGATTAAACCCCTTGATATTACCGATGCTATAGCTGTAGCAATCACACACTCACAGCGTCTAAAACAGCCCTAAAAGACCACGATACCTTGTTCAGATGAATTAGAAGAATCTTGTTGTAAAGGTTGTGGAGTGAGATTTTCAGAAGCACTAAAGCCAATCTCAAAGCTTTGAATCTTTTGAAAACTTCCATTTTTAAAAACATAAGCCGCTATTGTATATATGTCATTATTTTTAGAATCTACTCCTTGCACCCATATGAGATTGCTTTGTGGTTTTGCAAACACATTGAGGTTAAAAGGTGGTGCTACCTCTTTGTAGAGTGTAGGAAATTCTAGCACTTCACCATTTTCTACATTCACCGCACCAAGGATTATTTCTCCATTATTTGGCTTAAGTGTGTAGAGAGCATACTTACCAGCAAAATCAATAACTCCTCGCTTTAGTGCTTCTTGTGGACCACCCTCACAATTTATACAGCTTTCATCAGCTTTCATAAATTGTCCTTGATACATAGTTGCGGGGTATTCTTGAAATTGTGGAATTTGGTGTGTTTTATAAAATATATCTTGTGCAATGGCAGTATCTGGTTTAGAATCTATCGTGTTTGTTTGTGGAGTTTGTGCATTGGGATCTGTAGATTCTGTAGAATCTCTAGATTCTGATATAGGCTTGTCTTGTGTAGAATCTTGTGTAATGGCAGAATCTAGTGTAGATTCTGTGGATTCTTGAGTGGATTGCTCTAGATTCTGTGCTTGTGCTAAATCTATATCTGAATCTTGTGGAGTGTATTGGTTGGGGATAAATTTTTGTTCATGTGTGTGTTTATATATTTCAGAAATCCCAACACCTATGCCCACTCCCACGCACATTAGTAAGACTAATGAGAGATTTTTTTTCATTTTTACCCTTTATGTTCTTTTGTTGTTAATCTTGCACAAATTCTTTGATACATTTTGCGTGTAGCACGGGGCTAAATTCTATAATCTCATATGTTGCAGCATTATTGAGATAATAAGGATCATTGTGTGTAAAAGCAATAGCTGCATCTTTGTCTGCAAAATGCCCTATAATGCAACCACCTACTTTTGGATTCTGTGGACCAGAAACAAGCAAAAATCCTGCATCATAGCCTTTTTGTAAATATGCACGATGTTCTGCCAAAATTTGCTCGATTTCATGTATGGGTTTTGTGTAAGTCACCAAAATACAAAAAAGATTTTTCATTTTTGCTCCTTGTTATATGATTTAAGATTTTAAAAGCAAATATTGTGCACTTTTATCTTTATGCAAGCTTTGTGTGCAAAATATCTCATCACCAACACGCACTTTGTATTCTACGCCATCTTGTGTCTTAGCATAGCCTAACACAATTTGTGCGCCTAAGAGTTTATCTTCTTTGGACGCGTTTTTTTCAATAAGCCCTATAGGTCCTACAGAATCTAATAAAACAATTTGCTCCATCATTGGATTTGGTGCTTGGAGTTTTTTATTTTCTTCTTCATTGCGTCCAATCACACACCTAGCGCCATTTTCTAGCACCATATATCGCCCTACTTTTATCATCTCTACATCTTCAAAAAACATTTTTCTATGAGCTGTGAGATCTTTGATTTTAAGCGCAATAGAATCTTGGGTTAGCAAACAACCACCACCGGGCTTTTCATAATATTTAAACCCATAAGCCTTTATCATTTCTAATTGTCTTGTGCGTCCCCGTCCATTGACATCTAAGAGCTTTTCACGATCCACCCAGCCCATTTTTTCAGGAAAACTTGGTGTAAGGAGTTTGGCACTCATAGGGCGTAAGAGTAATTCATCAAGAGTTTTTGGTTTATTTGGATCACTGCCATCACGACTAAGAATTTTGTCAAATTTAGGATCTTTGCCAATCTCACGTACGAGTTTTTTTACCTCATCGAGTGCTTGAGCGCGTTGAGACTTTGGTCGTTGTCCTAGCACTTCTCCACTAATGACAAAATCCGCACCGCATTCAAGTAAATACGAAAAGGCATTACCAAACATATTAGCATGACAATCAATACAGGGATTAAAATATTTTCCATACCCATATTTTGGTTTAAACAGCACAGAATCAAAAAACTGCTTTCTAATATCAATAATTTTAAGCTCCACAGGGATTTGTGCCGTAGCATTTTTGAAATACTCGAGCTTGTCTTTATTACCACCAAATCCTATATTAAAATGCACAGCAATAACTTCTATGCCTTGATCTTTGAGTAGTTTCATAGCAATGAGACTATCACAACCTCCACTAAAGAGTGCTAATGCTTTTTTCATAACTGATAAGTTCTCCTTTTGTAAGTTTAGCTATTTTGTCTTTAAGCGTGTTAATAGATTCTAGCTTGTGTTTGGTATGGATATTAAGCCTTGGTATGAGTGCTAGATCTTTTTTGTATGCTTTTAACACGAGAAGTTTTATATGTTCCTTAAACTCTTGGAGTGTTTGGAGTTTTTTAATGTTTTCATCAATAAGCAATGGGCGAAAATAAGGATTTTTTGTAATGTCCTCATTGGTGTCTTGGTCTTGCAAAAGTAAAAGATATTCTCTAGCGTGGTGTTCAAAAATATTTGGTTCTAGATATTCTGCTGCGATATTAATCCACTCTGGATTTTCTAGTAATGTGCGTATTAGCACACTTTCGGCGAGATATTTTTGTGAATCTTGATGCAAAATGACTTCTTGTTTAGTGTTGTGCCGATGAATTTTGATGAGATTTGGTGCTATGCGTAATCGTTGGGCAATAAAAGGTATATATTCTGCCTGAAGTAATGGGGTAAGTGTTTTGGTAAAAGCTGTAATTTCAGTAAGTGCGTGTTGTTTTTGGAGGGGATCAGTGAGAGTATAGTTTGCAATAATTTGTTCAATCACAAATTCTATAAAGCTCACTGGGTGCATAAATAGTGTTTTGAGTTCTTCAAGTTTGTTTTGTGCAACCATATCAGCAGGATCAAGATTATTACCAAAAATAACTACACCACCGCTCGCACTAATACTGCTTAGCATTTTGGCAGCCCTAAAGGCGGCATTCATACCGGCTTTATCGCCATCATAGCTTAGGATTATTTGTGGATCGCCTTTTTTAAGAAGCGGAATATGTTCATTTGTAAGGGCTGTGCCTAGCGTTGCCACTGCGTTTCTAAATCCGGCTTGATGAAGCATTATCACATCAATATATCCTTCACACACAATGATTTTTTTTTCACGATAGATAGATTCTTTGGCTATGTGATAACCATAGAGTAATTTTGATTTATTAAAAATCTTGCTTTGTGGGGAGTTGATATATTTTGCCATTGCACTAGAATCTATGCTGCGTCCGCCAAAACCTACGATTTTTCCATTTGGCGAATGGATTGGAAACATAATGCGTTGTGTAAATCGTGCGTATTCCCTCTGCTCATCTTTGCCAATGATACCAAGCTCTAAGGCTTCTTGTTTGTCGTGGCTGTGATTTGTGTTGATAAATTTCATACTCTCAAAACTTTGAGGACTAAAGCCTAACCGAAAAGATTCTATACTTGCGCTAGAAATTTTGCGATTTTGGAGATATTCAAGCATTTGAGGGTTATTGTGAAGTTGCTGTTGATAGAATCTTGCCATATCTTCTAATAAGTTAGATTCACTCTTTTTTTGGTAGTTATTTTCATATTGGAGTTTGAAATTACTCATTTCTGCTATGCGTTCTATGGCTGGAGCAAAATCTAGTTTTTCATACTGCATGACAAAGGCAATACTATCACCACCTACACCACAACCATAGCAATGAAAAATATTTTTTGCAGGACTTACCATAAAGCTTGGTGTTTTTTCATTGTGAAAAGGACAACAAGCAGAGAAATTGCTCCCAGAACGCTTAAGATCAATATATGAACCAATAATATCCACAATATCTACTTGCTCTTTTAATCGCTCTATAGAATCTTTGCTAATTCTCATACTTGATACCCCAAGGTTTAAAAGCTATATTGGATATATGCCTTTCCAAAACTTCTATTTATAGTGCCTGTTTGCTCTTCTTTTTTGTTTTCTAACATATAAACACCAATAAGCCCAAGCTCTAAGTCGAGTGTTGCAGAGTAGCGCACTCCTAGAGAATAGGCGCTTTGTGTCCTATGTGTGCTACGACTATCACGACCAAGTATTTCTATCGCACCTTTTGAAAAACCAATGTCTATAAAGCCATAGATTGTATTAGTATGATCTTCATACATATTTGTTGTTTGGCTTCCGCTATGCATACCGCCAGGCTGAATCACCCCAAAACCATTATGTGAGTGGTTATGTGCTTCAAAGCGCGAAACAGAACCCATATTGGCTAATTCAAAGAAGTGATTTCCCACTTTTTGGTATCCAGCACCAAATTCTAGAAAATTTTTATACGCAATGGTTTGCTCTAACCATGCAAGGAATGTATCACCTCTTTCACCGGTGGTATGTCCATGCCCATCATCATGCGCATGATCGTGATCTTGGTGTGTGGTATGTGAATATGTAGAGTTTAGGTATGCATAATGCAAAAGCGTTGAAGTATGCCAACTATCAACTCCTCCAAATGAAAGTATGACCTTGCCTCCAAAGACATCAAAAAATTCTTGCATATGATATACAAATGGCGCGAATTCAATAAATGGTAGAGTGAAATTTAATCCCCCTACAAAAAGATTTTTGTTGTCATACATGTGTTGATAAAAGTTAAAGTCTGTGGAAAACTCTCGTGTTATATGGGCTTGTTCATCTACCCAAAGTCCATAGAGTTTTGCATAAGGATTTTGTATGTAACCATATGCGCCTTGCAACGAATGACCCACCCAATCAAACTCATCTTCAAATCTTCCGGCTTTGATGCCAAAATCTATATTTTCAAATTTTTTTTCAAAGGCTACATAGGCATTATTTGTGACAAATTTTGAGCCTATATATTCAAATGGTGTGCCTGCAAAGTTTGTATCCATACTAAAAGGTGCAAATGCAGTGATTCCAAGTCCAAAATCTAGTGTTTCAAATGCTTGTGCTTTCATGAGCACATGTGAATATAGCATTGAATATGAATCTCGCCTCGCATTGTCTCGTGCTGAAGCAAATGCCGAGCTTTTACCAAAGATTCCGACATTGGCATGAAAATCTACAGGATCGCTATCGTGATGGTGGTGATGATGACCAAGATCAACATCAAGATGTTGTAGTGTATCTGCATAAAGCCCAAAGTTTCCAAAGACTCCCAAAGTTACTAGTGTCAAAATGTGTTTTTTCATCCTTACTCCTTTGTATTTACATTTAAAAGTTTCACAAGTAATGTGATAAGTTTTGTCATTCTAAGAGATTATTCTCCTTGTCTTGTTAGATTCACCCCCAATCTTTTGAGTTTAGATTCTAAGTCCTCATAACCTCTATCTAGATGATAGATTCTGTGTATATCTGTGCTTCCTTTCGCAATAAGAGCGGCTAATACAAGCGCTGAAGATGCGCGCAAGTCTGTTGCCATAACATTCGCCCCTATGAGTGGCTTTACGCCACTTACCTTTGCGATATTGCCTGATAGTTTGATATCCGCACCAAGTCTTTGGAGTTCGCTTACATGCATGAATCTATTTTCAAATAAACGCTCTTCTATCACACTCACGCCCTCACATTGCGTAGCAAGTGCCATAAATTGCGCTTGCATATCGGTTGGGAATCCGGGGTATTCTGTCGTGATGATTTCAAAGGCATTGCGTTTTTGTGCTGGAAGTATGGTAATGCTAGATTCTGTAATCTCAAAACTAAAGCCAATTTCTTCTAATTTTTCTAAAACCGCTTGGAGATGTGTGCTATCGGTATCGCGTAGCGTAATGCGTGAGTTTGTGATAGCTCCTGCACAAAGATATGTGCCAGCTTCTATCCTATCTGGAATCACGCTAAAAGGCTTAAACACAGGAAGCTCACCATCACTTCCATAGATAGAAATTTCATTGCTACCTATACCCTCAATTTCTATGCCATTGTGTGCTAATATCTCACAAAGTTGCACCACTTCAGGTTCTTTGGCAGCATTGATAATGCGCGTTTTACCTTTAGCCAAAGCCGCCGCCATGATAACATTTTCACTTCCTGTTACCGAGATTTTGTCAAATAAAATATCTGCGCCTTGCAAGCCATTTGGCGCATTCGCGATGATATAGCCACCCTCAATATGGATATGAGCGCCCATTTTTTCCATGGCTTTGAGGTGCAAATCTACAGGACGCGCACCTATGGCACAGCCTCCGGGCAAACTCACCTGACATTTTCTAAAACGCGCCAATAATGGTCCTAGCACTAGGATAGAAGCACGCATTTTACGCACAATATCATAGAGTGCTTTTGTGTGAATGATATTAGCGCAATTGATGTTAAGCGTGTGTGAATCTAGCATTTCTATATGTGCGCCTAAGTGTTCTAAGAGCTTTGAGAGTGTCTTGACATCTGCGACATTTGGTAGATTGGATATGCGCACATCTTCTTTGCTAAGCAATGTGAGGGCTAAAAGTGGGAGCGCGGCATTTTTGGCTCCTGAAATGGCAACTTCACCGCTTAAGATTGGGGATTGGGTAATGGTAAGATAGTCCATAAGACACTCCTTTATAGTTTTTCTCTATGTTGTAGGGCACTGCCTATTTTGTTTTGGATAGCTTTTGCAATGCTTGGATTTGCGTCTTCTAGCATATCTCGAAATTTCGCCACCTCATCGGCTTCCATAAGAACAGAATTGATTGAAAGATTATAGATAATATTTAGCCAAGTATCAAAATTGGGGCTATTTGGAGGACATGTGTTAAAGTTTTTGGTAAAAGTTTGATAGTTTTCTTGTATCTTTTCTTTGTCATCTTTGTGCGCGAGAATCTCTTTATATAATTCCATAAGTGGATTTTTTACTATCGGTTTGTCATCATTTTCAAGCGCTACGCTTAAGAGTCCGGCAAACATAATAGGTAAGGCTAGGATAAACATCACTAGCCAACACATCACATAAAAAAATATATCAAACATTTATGAAGCAGATTTAGGGTTTAAAAGTTTTAAATAAATCTGTTGTGGCTCTGACATAGCCATCTATTGAACCACAATCATAGCGAGAACCTTGGAATTTATAGGCAAGCACTCTTCCTTGTTTGGCTTGTTCTAACAAGGCATCAGTGATTTGAATCTCACCTTTTTTTCCCGGCTTGGTAACACGCAAAATATCAAAAATATCAGGGGTGAGGATATAGCGCCCAATGATAGCGAGGTTGCTAGGGGCAGAATCTACGCTAGGCTTTTCAATCATATTATTAACACGATACACGCCCTCTTCTATCATTTCTCCGTCTATAATCCCATATTTATCTACTTCTTTTTTTTCTACTTCCTCAATAGCCACAATGGAGCAACGATAGCGTTTATAAAGATCTACCATTTGCGATAAAACACCTTGTGAGCCATGATTGACACATAAGTCATCAGCCAATATTACTGCAAAAGGTTCTTGTCCGATGAGCACTTCGCCAGTGAGAATAGCATGTCCTAATCCCTTCATTTCTTCTTGTCGTGTGTAAGAGAATTTGCAAAGATTTGTAAGGCGTCTAATGTCTTTGAGCAATTCTTCTTTGTCTGTTCCCTCGATTTGGTGCTCAAGCTCATAATTTCTATCAAAGTGATCTTCAATCGCTCTTTTACCACGCCCAGTTACGATTGCCATCGTATGACACCCAGCTTCTAATGCTTCTTCTACGCCGTATTGAATAAGTGGTTTTACTAAAATAGGGAGCATTTCTTTTGGCATTGCCTTTGTGGCGGGTAAAAATCGTGTCCCATATCCTGCTGCTGGAAATAAACATTTATCGATCATAAAAACTCCTTAAGGGTTAGTTGATTAAAGTTGTCTTGAGTAATTCTTCCAAATTGGCATTATTACCAAAAAGTTCTTGATAAACAATATAATTTGCAAGGACTTTTAGCCCATATATGCGAGATTCTTCATAAGGAATAAGCTCCATACTTAGCCACGGCTCGTATTCTCGTTTTTTTAGAAAAAGTTTTTTTTGTTGGAGTGTGCGACGCAAAAACCCCGGACCTCCATTATAAGCATATGCCACAAAAAGTGGGTGCTTAAACTCTCGCTCTAACTCATCAAGATAGAATCTCCCAAATTCCAAAGCAATGATAGGATTAAACATATCTTCTAATTTGATGTCCTTAAGCCCCATACTTTTTGTAAATGGCTCGACATTAAAGGGCATAATTTGCATCATACCTAGCGCATAAGAAGTTGAAATAAGTGCGGGAAGAAAATTACTCTCTTGTCTAGCGATTGCATAGGTTAGTGATTTTTGGTGAGTATTTTTCCATTTTATGTTTTGTGCAAAAGGAGAGAGGAAGTAATTGTTTTGGTATTTTGTTGCGCGATTATGCACATAAGCCATATGAGCTAGAGAATCTGCAAAGGCAAATTCTTGTGTGAGTTCATCAAGTGCTTTTGGGTCTGTAACTTGCGAGAGATTGGAGCGTAAAATTTCCCATTCAAAGGGATCTTGTATATTAAAGGGAGGTTTTTTCTTGCTTAAAGGTGTGAAATCAGCAATGATTGTGTATTGTGGCGTTTGTTTGAGTTTTTGGTTGGCATAAATTGTGTAAATATCAAGATTTGTGCTTTGTGCAAGTTTGGAGAGGATTTTTTTATCCTTGCTGACATAATATTGCCAAAAAAGCGCCTTATCTTGCAAAAACATATCCTTACTAGCATTGTGTGTAAGCTTAAAATATGTGAGTGCATTTTGTTTGTTGTTTGCCATAAGCTCATGCATGCCAAGCAAAAAAAGCGTATAGGGATTTGCATTGGTGATATGCGCATTAAGCAGGGATTTTTTAAATTTAGGCAAAGAATCCGAAAGAATAATGCCTTGGAGCATTTTGTTAAATGCTGGGATATTTTCATCAGCAAGTTTTTTTAACCTTTGGGGTTTGATAGCTTGATTTATGAATTTTTCGCGTTGTTTTTGGGTAAGTGCGTTATAGATTTGCGCAAAGGTTTTGGCATCACTTTGGAGCATTTTTGTAAGCACCATCTTAGAGCTTAGAATCTCTACTTTTTGGCTAAGGGCTTTGTTTGAGGAGATTTTTGCTTTTAGGGCATGTAATTGTTGTGGTGAGAGATTTGGAATGAGGCTTAGTTTTAAGCCATAGTTGATACATTCTTGATCTTCTTTTAGCAAAGATTCAAAACTTAAATTTTTGCAATGCAGCTCCCTTGGTAATTCGTGTGGCATACCTTTTTTTTCTAGGAGTGCTGTGAGTTTTGGGGTTTTTCTATAGACGAGTTCATAGGCTTTGAGTGCATCTTGCAAAGAAGTATTTTCATCACTAAGAAAACGCCAAATATAAAAATCCCGCGCTAACCCTTTGGGCTTGGATTCTAAAAATTTTAGGGTAATTTCTTGGGCAATGGCTTGTATGGTAAAAATACTCCACAATGCTACAACATAAGCAAGTTTTTTATGCATTATATGCCTTGGCAAATCTATAGAGAATCTGTATTAGTGTGAGGTCAATAAACTTGAGCGCTACAATGACAATAAGTGGCGCAAAATCTAGTCCTCCTATGTTGGTGGGTATTAGTTTGCGCACTCTAGCAAAAACTGGCTCACTTAGGCGATAAAGGACTTGCACAATAGGGTTGTATGGATCAGGACGCACCCAACTAATGAGCGTGGCAATGATAAGAATCCAAATGTAGAGATTAAGCAACATACTTGCTATGGTTGCGATTGCTTGTAAAAATGTGCCAAGAATCATTATCACTCCTTGTGGTGTTGAGACATTTGCATTTTGTTTAGAGTGCTTTTGGTAGGCTTTGAAATCTTTAGGATTGTTGTGTGTTGAGCAAGCCCAAAAGCTCAAAATGTGTGAAATAATCGTCAAAATAATAGATATTTTCACACCCAGCTTCTACAAGATGACTCCCTAACACACTAGCTGTATGACCACTATAGCAAACAAGCAAGATATTTTTGTCTTTGTGTTTTTGCGCGTAGTTATAGACATCTTGTGCGTTATTGAAATGTTGAGAATTTTTTATATGTGCATAGCCATAATCGCTTTCATCGCGAATATCGATGATATCAAATTCCATTGTTGTTAAATCTGGCGCATAAATTGGGTTTGCTAATGAGGGATTGTTTTTGCCTTTAAATTCCATGAAGATTCTCCACCTGAGTAATTTGTGGGTATTGTAGTCAAAGTTTGTTAATTAGCGTAGCGCGGTAGAGAGTAGTTGATGGTCGCTAAGCGTTTTGCTTTGTAAAAAATGTTTGAGAATCCAAAATGCTCCTTTGTTGGCAAAGCGTATGAGTGCAGCAAACAATACAGGATTGACTTTGTGCTGACTAAATAAATGAATGCCTCTATATGAGGATAGGAACACACCTTTTTGCTTGGCTATATATTCGAGAGTTTGTTTTGTGTAGAAACTAATATGTTGTCCATGTTCAAAGCCATAATACCACCAAGTATCCTTGCCATTATATTGAGGAATGGGACAGGGAAGTAATTCTGTAGAAAACAAGATATTGGGACATACAGCAAACATAGTAGAGATTTGCTCCATGGGATTTGGAAGATGTTCAAAAACTTCAAAACTCGTTAATAGCGTCGGCTTTGTGTTGCAATCCCATTCAAATCCACGTGCAAAAATATTTTGACAATATTCATCTTGCCAAAATGCTTCAATACCAACATCACGCAAGAGACGAACAAGCAATCCAGTGCCACCGCCAAAATCAACAAGTGTGCTCACCCCCCCCCCAATTACATTTTTGGATCGGAAACCAAAGATGTTATAGGCAATAAGACTAACTATTTTGTATAGTGAGAGATTTCTAGCCACAATTCCTGTATCAGAAGCGTTTATAGCATTTGTGTAGGCTTCAGAGAGCCAGTGTGCCTCATCTGCCCCAAGAAATCCGCAGGATTGGCATTTATAGAATCCTTCTTGGTATTTTTGAAGAATCTCAGCTTCAAATGCCTTTTCCACCGGACTTGAACAAATCTTGCATTGCATAAACACTCCTTGGTATTAGTTTTTGGGAGATTATACTAAAAATCGCTATAATTTCGCCTATGAAAGTAGCGTTTTTTGAAGCATTAGAGGACATACTCCAAAGCACAAGTTTTACCCAAATACGAGAAAAATTTATGCCCTTTTATGATGATGTCAAGCGAGGATGCGTAGATTTTACATCAAGCACTTGCGTGCGTCCAAGTTCGGATTTAGAAAGCTTGTGGATTATGCGCGATAATAATACCTCTGCACTTAAGATTCGCCGCCCAAATCACGCTAAATCTAAACTTGCCTTGGCAAAGGTCTTGCATTCTGTAACGCATATAGAAGCTAGTGCGATTATTTTGGCACTTGATGCTTGTTATCGTTTTAGGGATATGCCTTTGGCATTTTATATGGATTGGCTTAGCGTGGCAGATGAGGAGTTGAAACATTTTGGGCTTTTGGAGGAGCTTTTAGGTGAGTTAGATTCTGTATATGGTGCGTTTCCTGTGCATAATACGCTTTTTGAGGCAATGCAGGCAACACAGGCAAGTTTGGAGTGGCGTATGGGAGTGGTGCATCGTGGGTTGGAAGCAAAGGGATTAGATGCCAATCCTTTTGTGTTGCAAAAACTTATGCAAACAAACCTCCCATTTAAATCTAAGATTGCAGAAGTATTTGAGATTATTTTGCGTGATGAGGTGGGTCATGTGCAAAAAGGAGATATATGGTGGAAGTATGCCCAACAAGATATGCCCACTCCACAGCCTTTTGTTGCATTATGCGAAAGGTTTGAACATTTTAGTCTTGCAGGGAAGATTCTCAATGTTGATGCGAGATTGCAAGCAGGTTTTAGCATTATGGAGTTAGAATCTTTGCAGGCATTTTATGCAAAGCAAAGCGAAAGAAGACTATCAAGGAAATAAATACATGGAACATTTGGATTGCTTGGAATTTTTGTTATAGGCTTTGTGGGGGCATTGACACCTGGTCCTGATATTTTACTTGTTTTGCGGACAAGTTTATGTTTAGGTATGCGAGCGGCTTTTGTCGCATTTTTGGGTATCGCAAGTGGCTGGGTTGTATTTATGGGCGCTTTGTATTTGGGGCTTAGCTATGTTTTGGGCAATGTATTTGTGCAGATTGCCCTTATGTTTGTAGGCGGTGTTTATTTGGCGTATCTTGCGTATGTGTTGTTGGTAAATGTGGATTATAAGGGTGCGATAACACAAATTAATCAACGCCCACAAGATAAGGATTTTCGGGCTTTGTTGGGATTATATTTCAAGGCGTTGGGTATCAATCTTTCTAATCCTAAGGCATTGTTATTTTTTGCCACGATTATTGTTCCTTTTATGGAGGTAGATTTGGGGGAGCGTATTATGGTGCTTTTTTGTGCATTGAGTTTGCCATTTTTGGGTGTGATTGTGCTAGGAAATGTGCTTAGAGCTTATCTCACGCAAAAGATGTTTATGTGGATAGATAGGCTTTGTGGTGTATTGTTTGCGTTTTTTGGTGCATATTTGTTTTATGCGATATGGCATATTTTGTATAGTTAGTTGTTTTTTTGGGTTTTTTGATTTCATTGTCTCTTGGGATATTTTGGATTACTAATGTTAAAATACTTGTTGATTTCATCTTCTGGAGCGGAAATATCCATAAGTTTATAAGGCTTTTTGCCTTTTTGATACAAATAATATTCATATAACCACTTGAGATTTGCAATATCTATACTTTCATTTGGAAACACAAGCTTTGTGCGATGTGAATCAAGACGCGCAACATGTTTAAATTCTATGCCATTTGTTTCAAGATATTTGCTTAATGTGTAAGCATAATAATTTGCATCATCCGCTGCGACATAA
>NZ_NESU01000029.1 GCF_002287135.1 Helicobacter sp. TUL | reverse complement strand
TTTGCTTAAGGTCATAATTTACTGATACTATGCCCACACCTGTTATCTTGTGTATATCATAAGTGGAGTAGTTTTGTGCCACTAAGTCATGGCAAGAGAGTATGAGCTTAGTAGTAGCTTTCATATCAAGGTCTAGCTCTGTGCTTAGGATAGCATTATAGCTAGTATTACCTGCCTTATCTTGTATGATATTACCATTAGTATCTGTATTTGCCTGCAAGGCTATTTGATAGGTTTTTCTATTTTCACAATTAAGTAGATAGATGATAGGTTGTCCTTGAGTGTTGTGAGAATCGTGCATAGAATCTATAGAATCTTGTGATTGATTCTGTGTGGTGTGAGTGTTTGGGAATGAGCAACTCATTTATTCCCCACAATCAAAACTCACTTGGCTTTCGTGTATTACACCATAGATTGCCTTACTTGTATCGCTGGCTTCTTTTGGGATATAGGCGACTTTTAGCCATTTGGGATTGGTGGGGTCTTTGCCAAGAGATAATAATACGCCTTGATTTTGTAGCTCATTGCTTCGCATATTACAATCATTTAACATTTCATCTTTTTGTATTGCCTGTAAAATCTTGCCATTTGGGGATTGGCGTAGATTGATATAGGAGTCTTTGGAGGCATAGGATAAAAGTAGTCCCTCCGAAAAATAACTATATATCATTCCTTTAGATACAAACCATCTTTTTGTATTGCTTAAGGGCTTGAGAGAATGGGGTTTGATTTTTGCATATGCACCATTATCAAAACTTATATCACTTCCACTCACGGCATAATAGTCTTGCAATGTTATCATAGCACGCATTGCTATACCTCCTAAAATATACTTATCATTTATATTAATATTATCTCCAAAGATTTGCTTTGCTTTCATAAAGTCATTGTCTTTCATATCAGCTATTAACTGAATGCCTTGATATTGCTCAAAGTCAAAATATGGTAGTGGATTAGGCGTTTGTATATCTGGATAAAAAGTCAAGCTTTGAAACAGGTTTGCTTCCTCTTGATGCAAATACATTTGTATAACACCACTTAGCGTTATCTCGCCATTATAGCTTATTTTGACCATTCCGCTTTTGTCTTTATCAATATTTTTTTGAGTTAAGGTTGAATGATATATAGTGTTTTGATGTCTCAAGCTATCAATAACTACTATTTCATCGTTAGCATAGACATAACTACACAAAAGTAAAATTAAAATACATTTCACTGCGGAATAAGATATTATTTTCATCTTATTTCTCCCACTTGGTAATTTTATTCTTAGGATAGATTTTAACATTTTCTTCTTTGATTCTGACAATAAATTTTTTAATTGTGCTTTTCGATTGACCTTTGGCATAGTTTTGATATGCTTCTATATCATGCTCAATCAAAAGTTTTATGAGCTGCATAGTCTTTAGCAATGTTTCTTGATACAGCCCATCGTTATTTTTGTGTCCTTTAGGCTCAAGTTCATTTTCAAGCTCTCCCGGTAATAGACATCCATCGCTCCAAATTCCATTATCACCATTGTGTATTAGTATATAGTTTCTATCGCCCATATCTGTTCCATTGATAGCTTTAAGTTCAGGCATTATGTGAGAATGTATATCCCAATCGTGTTGCTTCTTAAAATTATCTGTCTTGCTTTGTAATGTTTTTTGTCTTTGGCTATCATATAATTGATTCTTCCCCTTATTAACGCTATGTGGATTTATTGAAAAATCTCTAACATCATTTTTTGAACAAACACCATTTAATTTTAACAAATTGATAAACTCTAAATCTATTGTGCTTCTTGCATAAACTTGTTTTCCTGAATACCTCCAAAACACCTCATATTCCCCCACTGGTATTCTCGTATCACTTCCCGATGTTTTTTGTTGTTGCTCTGGAGATAGGTTATGTCCAGCACGCTTAGGATTAGGATTTATCCCTGCTGGCTCTACAATTCCTCCACTTAACAACTCTATATCATTTTTTAATAGCTTAAATTGACTCATTGTAGCCCATTTGTTAGGATTGTCATATCCTCTATACTCCCACTTCCTCACTACTTCTAGCACCATTTCTCCTGTGCCATACCCCACTTCCAACTTAATCACATTTCCCATAGATTCTAATTCATTCTTGTATTTTTTATATAAAGCTTGCATTGCATTAAAGAATTGCTTAGATTCTGCTGCTAAATCTACGCCTTTTATATCTCCATAGCTACTTCCTCCGTGAATTGTGTAATGAGTAGTAGTGATAAAATCATCATTGATTGGTTTTGTGGAATCTTTGGTTTGATAGAGTTGAAAATATTTATCTCCTAAGTTCC
>NZ_NESU01000028.1 GCF_002287135.1 Helicobacter sp. TUL | reverse complement strand
TTTAGTATGTGGTAGATTCTGTTGTAGTGTGTTAGAGGGGTTTAGAAGGATTGTAGGTAGTGTAAAGTAATGTGATGTTGTGGTTTGCAAGTTTGTAAAAAAAGAGTTAGTTTTAGACTTTTATCCTTTTAAGCAAAGCTTTGCGTTTGGTGGAGAGATAGCTTTAGACTTTAGATATACCCATAAAACTTAGATTCTCTAAGCAAGTGCTTCCAATATAGATAAATCACAAGGGTTTGATACATTAAGACAAGAGTTTGGTGCTACAGATGTTAGGCAGTTAAAGATTGATCTTTGTAGGATTGGCAATTATTGTGTGATAGATTCTGTTACACACAATACGCTTATTATTGAGATGACATAAGAAAATAAAGCAAGAAATATAAAACAAAGTAACTTGCTTTTATAACCAATGTAGCAATAAAGAGCTTGGAGTATAGAGATCTAGTAACCAGAGGTAGGATAGAAACAAGATTGGGAGAGAATGGGATATTTCAACAAGTAGATATGTTGGCAAGAGGTGTGTGAATTTAGTATGTGCTAGCAAAACAATATATAAGAAAGTGGGAACTATGCCAATTAATAAGAGGGTAATAAAGTAGAAGTAGATAGAGTGATTGGAGTATTTGGATAGTGTGGTGGGTAAAAGCTAAGTGGCTACATATAGCAAACAAAGAGTTATATCTTACAGAGTATCAAGATGCTAGAGGTTTAGAATCTATCTTTGCAAAGAAAAACTCGCGCTAGATTCACTACCTCAAGAAATAGAGGAGCTTGAAGGGCGTATTGCACTCTTAGAATCTGATCTCACAAATCCAGAAAAATACCAAAGTATAGGGATTACAGCCCTAGCAAATGCATTAGAGAATCTAAAAGCTGAGTTGGATATGAAATTAGAGCAGTATTTTGCTTTGGAGCAAAAAGCATTAGATTTGCAAAATAATAGCTGTTAGTCAACTTCAGTTGTTTGTATAGAATCTCTTAGATTCTGTAAATATGCTCCCACATTTTCTTTTGTGAGCTCTACACCAAAGTCTTTTGGCACTTCTACACTTTCATCTTGAAATATCTTTGCTAGGATAAGGTTACCAATCTTAGGTTTAAAATGCCACGCATAATCATCAAAGTTTGCTTTATCTCGCGTAATGGAGTTAATCCCATAAAAGCTATATACCCGTGCTTTTGTGTTATTGACTAAAAGTTCTATTGCATGAAAATATTTTTCTTGCACACCGTATTTTTCAAAGAGTTTATAATAATAGGCATGTTTGGGAAAAATGATAATAATATCTTGCGAATCCCCTAATGTAGCAAATTCTAAAATCTGAGATTCGTTAATATTGTATGGGGAGAGTTCTGCACCATTATTTTTGTAGTGTGGATGATGCTTTATGAAACGTTGCTGTTCTATTTCTTTATAGGAATTTTTCTTTCCTACAGAGAGATCATCTTTACTAAAGGCTAAATCATTTGGGCGCGAGAAAAGTATGTCTGCGAGAGTTTGAAAACTAGCTTGGAGTGTATAGGGGTTGAATAATAGTTTTATGATGTTATATTGTATATTTAAGGGAGAATTGCCTTGTAAGCGATTTAAATACTTATGCTTACGCTCAGTGTTAAGTGCAAAAGCATCAAAGCCACTTACAAAATGACTCCCATTGGTTTTGAGGGTTTTTATAAGTGTTAGACATTCCTCAAAGCTTTGTGCTGGCATTCCTACGGATATAATATGCTTGCGGAGATAATGCGCAAGAAGTGGCAGATTAACATGTTCAGTGCGAGAAGTCCCTACGAGATAATATGGAGCTTTTTGCGCAATCTTGATAGGATACAGATAGGAATAAGAAACGCGTGAAAGATTTGTAAAATTTTTATTTTCTACACTTCGTAATCCAAATGGATCAAGGTAGTAATTTATGGATACAATAAAAAGACTACCAAGAAATATAATAAGAACAAATGCTATACTCCAAGTTTTTGCAGAAAGTTTATTTCGCATCATAACTCTTCCAAATTAGAAATTAAAATATAAAAATTCAATGGTGGTATGCGCGCTAAGCGTAAAAAGCGCGGTATAAAAAAGAACAATCCCTAGGATTAATGTATAATATTTAGGGATAAAAGAGCGCAATGTTTGTATACCATTCCTCACCGCCACACATACAATAAGTGTTGCAAAAAGACTAGAAAAAACAATCATAGAACTTGCATCAATAGCTTCTGCCCACTCCCCAAACCTAATCCCCACACCATGAATCTCCCAAGTATGAAGAAACCCTAGCTTAGATTCTAAAAATTGTGGCAACACCACCACACCCCCAAACATTCCTTTCAAGAGATTGCATGCTCCTTGTATATTCTCAGATCTAAAAAATATCCAAGCAATATTGACAAAGTTAAAGGTAAGAAACCAACAGAGCACTGTATAGAGTTTTGTTTGCATAAAGCCTAGATAGATTCTTGCAAAGCTATAGCGCTGTGTCGTAGAGCATGATGCATCATTACCTTGTTGTGTGTTAACACAAGAAGGTTCTTGGTGCATAGTAAGATTATCTGTCATAGCAGATGCATGTGGATTTAAAGA
>NZ_NESU01000027.1 GCF_002287135.1 Helicobacter sp. TUL | reverse complement strand
TCACAACACTCAAGGACAACCTATCATCTATCTACTTAATTGTGAAAATAGAAAAACCTATCAAATAGCCTTGCAGGCAAATACAGATACTAATGGTAATATCATACAAGATAAGGCAGGTAATACTAGCTATAATGCTATCCTAAGCACAGAGCTAGACCTTGATATGAAAGCTACTACTAAGCTCATACTCTCTTGCCATGACTTAGTGGCACAAAACTACTCCACTTATGATATACACAAGATAACAGGTGTGGGCATAGTATCAGTAAATTATGACCTTAAGCAAAAAGCCAAAAAAGGCGAAAGCATTATTTATAAGAATGTCTTACAACTCAAGCAAACCACCACACTAGATGAAATGATAACTAACACAGATTCTATCCTCGAAGTAAGAATCAACAACACACAAAAGCCTTTAAAAATAGATACTACCCTAGAATGTGAAGCTATCTATTATGGGTATAACCTTATTCAATGGGCATATATGATACTCCCTACTAAAGAATATAATCCAAACAAGACAAAACTACAAAAAGATATAGATTATTATGAACTCCCAAGTGATACCTACAAAGGAAATATCATTTCATTTAATCCTAAAGAATATTTACAATCAAAAGACAATGCACAAGCACATCAATCATCAAATACACACATAAGCCAAACAAACAATACACAAGAAAGCATTACTACACCAAACTCTCAAAACGCAAATAACAACATAAGCAATACTACACAAACTAACACGAATACACAAATCACACAACAAACACATCAATCCACGCAATTAGCTAAACTGCTAAGTGGAGAATATACTCTTATACTCTTTGCCTACCAAAAGACACCAGCCTATCATACTACGCATTACATACAAGATGTTACAACAAATCAACGCCTAGCTAGACAAGCAATCACCCACACCAAGCTAGACTATAATCCTCCTTTGTCTCTTAGATTCAATGGCAAGGAATTACAGATACTAGAATGGGGAGAGGTAACTCATAGATTTAAAGCACAAAGTGGAATCTTAGAGAATACAGATAATAATTTAGCAAGCAACACACAAACAAACACTCAAGATTCTACAAACAATTATTCACAAAATAAAGATTGTATAGAATCTGGAATCTATTATGTGAAAAATATTCATTTACCAAAAGAAACTCGTTTTATTGATGGCTTTTTTACAAACTCTTGGAACTTAGGAGATAAATATTTTCAACTCTATCAAACCAAAGATTCCACAAAACCAATCAATGATGATTTTATCACTACTACTCATTACACAATTCACGGAGGAAGTAGCTATGGAGATATAAAAGGCGTAGATTTAGCAGCAGAATCTAAGCAATTCTTTAATGCAATGCAAGCTTTATATAAAAAATACAAGAATGAATTAGAATCTATGGGAAATGTGATTAAGTTGGAAGTGGGGTATGGCACAGGAGAAATGGTGCTAGAAGTAGTGAGGAAGTGGGAGTATAGCCCAAACAATGCAGATTTTCAATATTGGGCTACTATTAGTGAATTTAGCTTAAAGTTGGATGGTGAGATAGTAAAAGATTCAAAGAATCAAGAAATAAAGGGCTATATCATAGAACCAGCAGGAATGAATCCGGAAATCAACAAAACTGCTGAGGAGCAGCAAAAAACAGCGGGAGGAGACATAAGAATACCAGCAGGAGAATACGAGGTGTTTTGGAAAAAATCAGATATTAGCAAACCTGCTTTAATGATAGAAAATCCAAAAAATAAAGAAATATATTTAAATGATTTGCAAGACACAATAAGAAACTTAGACATGAATATAGAGCAGCTTTTTTGCAATGTCGTGGTTTGCAAACACAATAAAAATGATAGAAAAACTTTTGGAACGAAACATATTCATATTGTTCCTCAACTTAAACCAAAAAATACAAATACCACAATAATAGGCAAAAGTCGAGACGGGATTCTTATACACTATGGTGATACGGGAGAATGGAGCACAGGATGTCTTTTGCCAACAAATGAATTGAGATGGAAAAAAGAAAGATGGATAGCCAAAGATAGAGATAGCACAATTAATGCTATTGCAAGATTGTATATAGCTATCATTAAACACGATTCAGAAGCTTTTAAACATTATGCACTTGGTGCAAATAATTTTACAAAAAGCACAATCAAAAAATTTATTGTTAAAATCACAGAGCACGATAAGATCGAATCTTATCCGCCACTTAAGGAGAAATAATGCGTTTAATAATATTTGTATTTTGTATTGCTTATAGTATTGTTTATGCTAGCGGTAGTGTGCATTTTGCACATTTCCAAGATATGTTATCAAGCCAAACTTCATATAATAGCACACTTCAAAAAGATAAAGAAACGACCGACAAAATATACTACAAAGGGACAATAACATTAAGCGGAGTGTTAGAATGGCAAATGTATCGAGAGGAAGTAGATTTTTATTGGCGTTTAGTGTTTTTTCCTGATGTGCCAAGTGCCTTGCCTAGACTCTTTGAATATGATACGCAAGCGATTTTTATAAATGATGCACTCAAAAGAAACATTGAGTTTCAAAAAAATAGTTTTTTACAAATTTATAATGTTTTGCCAAACCAATTAAATCAAGCAGATGAGTATATTTTAGGTGGGATAGCAATACGCGCAACACTGACTTTGGAAAATTATTATATTGAAAAACATTTAGATAGTGAGGCTGATACAAGGTATTATGCAATTGCCAAAATAGATTCTACGCAAACATTAAATAATGTAAGAAAGTGGTATATTAACAAAAGCACCATTCCTAGCGAATATTTGCTCTTTCCCATTACCAAAGACTCTTATATCAATCTACGAGAATCTCCAAATGGTAAAATTCTAACACAGATTCAAAAAATGGATATGTTAGAATCCTGTCAGTTCCAAGACAATAAGGGCTTCATTTTAAATTTAGGGCAAGATTCTACCAATCCCAAATGGCTAAAAGTCGCCTATATCCCAAAAGAGACAAACGATACAAGCAAGGCAATCTATGGTGTAATACACGAAAGCCAAGTAAGTTTTGAGTGTGAGGAGTAAATGAGTTACTACCTACTCCCAAATGATATTTATAAGGGAAATATAATAACATTTAATCCTAAAGAATATTTACAACAAGCTCACAGCAATGCACTATCAAATCAACCAAACTCTAAAGATAATCCTCCCAACTACTCCCAACAACTCCAATACCTTACACAAGGAGATTATACTTTAGTTATCTTTGCCTACCAAAAGACACCGGCCTATAAAGTAAAGAATTATGCCACCCATACCAAACTAGACTATAATCCTCCTTTATCCCTTAGATTCAATGGTAAGGAATTAGAGATACTAGAATGGGGGGAAGTGAAAGAGTATTACAGAATCTACTCTAAAGACTATGATAGTATAGATACAAAAGATATGCCCAGATTACTTTCATCTTATTCTCTTGCCCCTGATGTTATAGACATAGAGAGGTATTATACATCTAGTCATTATAAAGACCAAGATATTATCGATTCTATGCAGCAAGATACTTCTTTACCTAAAGGAAACTATTATCTTTATACTAAAGATATAGAGCAATCTTTAAAGATTCAAACAGATTTCTATACAAGAGCTAGAGGATACAATGCCCTTAATATCTATACTTTAGATACAAACAATCAATACAAAATCTCATACTATAATAATCCATTAGACAATATCCCTTATCCCAAAGGCACTACCTTTCTTACAACTCCCAATACACCAATACCTACACATTATACAGATGAAAGAGTAAAGATATTTCTTAAGGGAAGTAAGACTTATAAAGACTTTATATTGAATCTAAAACAAAAGATAGATTCTATACAATCACAATATGAGATAGAGAGGGTAAGACTTGAGGTGGGGTATGAAAACACACCAAATTACTATGTAGATAGTGAGGGGTATATACAAGGGGCGGATTTTAGGTTACCAACAGATGGCAAGGGCAATGGTATCAAAACAAATTTAGCTAGCTTTATAGAACATGGGCAAATTGGCAAGATTGGAGCTATCATTTTACATAGAACTGTGAGCAAAAGTGCTCAAAGTAGCATAAATTGGTGGCAAAATCATGGAGCTAAGGGGACTGGCACTCATTTTTTGATTGACAAAGACGGCACAATCTATCAATGTGCGAGTTTGCATAAAACAACTTGGCATGTTGGGAAAAGAAAAAAGGGAATTACTATAACGAATAAAACAAGCATAGGCATTGAAGTGGTAGCTTGGTATGACAACAAAACTCAAAAATGGGATGAAGCCACGCAAGAGCAAAAAGTCGCATTACGAAAAACAATAAAAATACTCCTCAATCATTATAATCTTACTGAAAATGATATTTACGAACATGATAAAATAGCCGATAAAACAGCTGGTGAAGGTGCAAATCTTTACACAAAAGGAGTGCAGTAATGTCACAACGATACATTATACTTTTAATGTGTGCTTTCATGTATTTCTTGCAAGCAATGGATATAAACGAGCCTTTGGATATAAGTTTTAGGGACACAAACATTTATATTTTAGAGGTTACTTATCCTAAAAAATGTGAGATTGAAGATAAAACTTTCTTTGTTTTGAGTAAAGAAGTCATAGCTTCATATTTTCAAAATGCGGAATTATACGATAGTGAATCTCCTGTGGGAGTTAGGGATTATCCAAACTATCAATGCGAGATTACAGGAAAATTGTTAGTCAATAATGAGCATTATGATTTTAGACTTGATTATAGTGGTGTTGGATACATACATAATAACGCAACTGCGAATATCACAATTTGTAATCGCAAAAATTGCTATCCTTGTGCTGTTGCAGATGTGTATTATGATGCCTTAGAGAGCGATGATACAAAATGGCTAGAAAATTATAGAGCAGAATATTGTGTGAAAAAGTGAGTGATGTAGTTATAATTTTGACTACAAAAGATTCTATTAAGCCCTAGATTCTTTTAACAATAAAAAACATATTTTAAGGAAATGGCAATGAAAAATATTATTCTTGTGGCTTTGTTGAATCTTGGTGTGTTTGCTTATGGTGCAGCGTTTAGCTCCATAGAGGTTTTAGAAATACAAAAAGCAGAGTATCCCAAAGAATATATCCCATATAATGACTTACTGCCTTTTACGCAACAAGATGAAATACAATATTGTAATGCTGATAAATGGCAACTAAGCAAGAAGCAAATTATAGAATTTTTTGCAAATGCCATAGAGCTTAAAAATGGGGAATATCCTTTTATACCATCGTATTGTGGGCTTCATTGTGTGATAAAGGGCAAAATCAAATTAGATTCCACAATATTTGATTTTACATTTAATCTTGGTGGATTTGTCGAACTCACTTCAGATAAAGAGGTACGATATTTTGGGTGCAGTGAAGGAAACTATATTTTTGAAGGAGCTATTGGAGAGGGAGAAGCGATAAAAAAGCAAACCTCTACTTGTAGTGCTTTTGAAAGTGGGTTGTATGATTGTGGGGCGTTGTAGTTTATGAGTGGCATTGCTTCACACAATAATACAAAAGATTCTCTATCACAGAATCAAACTAATCAAGATTCCACTACACAACACAACACAGACTCACTTATACTAAATCCAAATAACGCACAAGAATACTTTGAGTATTCTAAACAAAGACAACAGCAAAAAGACAGAGGAGCAATACCTGAAGGGACTCAAGAGAATCTAAAAACACTCCAAGCCTCAAAAGAATATCTTGCTTTATTACACATACAATATTGTGGTGATAGCAAGCAAGTATTTGGCAAAGGCTTTAAAGAAGCACTCAAAGAGCAATCCCGCCTTAAGCTTTGGTATGAGATACGCTATAATAGTGGAAGCACAAAAAACAAAGACATAGCCCTAAGACGCTTTAAGCAATCTAATCTCTTTGGGCTTTATGAAAATAATGATATTAACAATATAATACTCCAACCTCTTTATGATAGCACACCTCTTACAAACAATCTCAATCAGTACAAAGTTAGCCTTAATGAAGCTATAACATTCTTTACATTTTTAAACATTGCAAAACACCCGCAATCTCATACATACTATACTAGCATTATAAGCTTAGAAGCAGCAATAAAGAAGTATTTTACTAATAATGACTTCCCACAATCTCAAAGCCTAGATTCAATCACACAAGCCTTTTTACACACAATGAAGCAATATTATATACAAGAGCATAATCCAAGCCTTAGCATAGGAAGCATTTATATCATACAAAAGTCTAAAAATAAACCAAATGTGATAGATAATATCGCTACAATCAATAAAAGAATGTGGCAAAACAATGCCTCTACCTTTTTTGTCTTTTATCCCGAGCATATTGCAGATATAGCATTGCAAATAAGACAAAAGCCCAATTCTATGCTCTATCTTATTGTATGCAAAGACACAAAGATTGATTGTGCTTACTTAGAAAGTAATTCAAGGCTCTATATGAGTGATTTTAAGGATTCACAAAGCACCAATTATTATCTAGGCACAGAGACACAATACAATACACAATCTACACAAGAAAATACATATCTTGAGCTAGAACCAAATGGCAACGACATAGCCGATACACAACAAGAGTATATCTTTAAAAATGCAGAGCCTATACTCACTATAAACAAACACCAAAGCAATATCTTACTATATAACATAGGCTTTGCCAAACAAGGTAATAGTATTTCTAACGAAATAAGCAAAGATACAAAAGTCAATAAACTTGGCATAGCCCTAAGGCTAAAAGACAACAAAGCGCATTCTACCGATTGCTCTAAGGAGGGTAATTTCACACTCCATATTAATGAACTCTATATCTACTGCTCCACCCAGCACTCCTCTATCCACAACACTCACACCACACAGAATCAATCACGAGATTCTATACAAGATTCTCACAACACTCAAGGACAACCTATCATCTATCTACTTAATTGTGAAAATAGAAAAACCTATCAAATAGCCTTGCAGGCAAATACAGATACTAATGGTAATATCATACAAGATAAGGCAGGTAATACTAGCTATAATGCTATCCTAAGCACAGAGCTAGACCTTGATATGAAAGCTACTACTAAGCTCATACTCTCTTGCCATGACTTAGTGGCACAAAACTACTCCACTTATGATATACACAAGATAACAGGTGTGGGCATAGTATCAGTAAATTATGACCTTAAGCA
>NZ_NESU01000026.1 GCF_002287135.1 Helicobacter sp. TUL | reverse complement strand
TTGCTTGTGAATCTAAGAGCAAGTTTGGATGAAAAGAAGAATCATATACATTAGGGGTGTGTGTTAGAGAAGTAGAAGTTTTAGTTTGCGTGCTAAATACATGCAAGATATCACTATGGATACTTTCTATATATCCTTCACAAGATATAACAAAGGGAGATTGCAGACTTTCTTTAATATGGGCTTTGGTGATGGTAACATATAAGGGAGCAGAAAGGTGGGGGACAGAAATACTAAGTTGCATATAAGAGGACATATGTTTTCCTTAGGGCTATGTTATGTGTCGTAAGAGTGGTGCTATTATAACTATTTCATTGGCATTATTGCTAGTTTGTTTATCTGCAATCTTATAACACCCTGTGTGATTCCAAAACCACACTGCACTAAGCAAAGCTATCTTGCCATTATCAAGCAATGCTTTTCTATGTTCCTCATTGTTTAGGAAGTCTTTGGTATCGTTTGGATAATGCTTGTTATAGTAGGATTGGAATCTTGTGTAGTTACTCTTTCCTGTAAGTTGTTTTATTCCTCTACCTCTAAAGTTATAGCCATCACCTTGTCTCATCACCTAGAATCCACCTTTACAATTAATCTGCCTGTTTTGTCGATTAGGTTGTCTTGGTAGAGGGCAGTAAGTAGGATTATAAATTTTTCCCCATCTATTAATGTTCCATTTCTTTCTTTTTCTCTTTCTGTGAGCAATTCATCTTGCTCACGATTAAAGAGGTCGTTATATTTCTTTTTATTTATAAAAATTCGCATAAATAGTTCATTATTATTATCTAATAAATATTGTGTTAATTCTAGTGTTCCTTGCATATATACTTGTTCTATGTTATACAATATCCCCAAATATGGGTCTTCTAAGCCCCTGCCATAAACATTTAATATATTATTTGCTTCCTCATCGCCATTATCAGCCTGTTTCTCAATCTCACTAATATATTTATCAATGGATTGTATCACTAGCCCTATTTTATTTCTGTTATCCATAGTTTGTTGTATTATTGCTTGAACTTTTGGCTTATCGCTATCCTTTATATTTTGCATTATCAGAGTATAATAACTCATAAAGAAATTATCAGAATAGGCATTATATTCTTGCTCACACATAAATGATTCCACCCTGTTAGTTGCCATATTGCAATCAAAGCTTGGTCTTACGCATTCATTATCTACATTATCGCAATACCTAGAAAAGTCAGCACCACTACATATATATGTCATCAGTATTGACACAAGGATAATATTTCTCATAGTGCCTCCTTAAAAATCCCTAAAGATTCCATTGCTTATATTGGCAGTATTGCTACTTCCAAAGCGTATTCTTTTAAAGGCTTTTTGTCTTTCATCTAAACCATTATAGCCACCATTGACTTTTTTGATTATTCGTCTGTTTCCTCGCAATTAAAACCCTTATTGCGTAGCTCTTGCACAACTTCCCAATCAACCTCTTGACAGAGTCCTCTTTCACAGTATCGGTCTCTCATCTCTGAAAATAATGCTTCATTGGCAAAATCTAGCGGGATAAGATTCTCTTTCTTTGGGTCATCTCGTGGTTGGCGATAATAAATATTAGAAACCAACAATTGCTCATCAATACTATCGCAGATTCTATCAAATATATAGTTATTGTAACTGAACTGATGCAAGTAAAATGTGTCATTTATAAGTCTAAAGGTAAGATAAGATACATGACGATAGGACTCGACTGATGCGTATTCTATCGATTGGCTTTGCAAAGTCCAAAAATTACCTTTAGTTTGTATTCTCATAATACCTTTATCGCAATAATCAAAGATAATTTTATCTGTTTGTAAAACATTTATACAGCTAAAAAAGTCTTCGAATTTACTCACTTCGCTCTCATAGCCTCCTACTTCAGCTATAACAAATACATAAGTTTTATGGTTAAACACTTTATTTTCAACAAACCCAACACCTTCTTCGACGATGTCAAGCCCAGAATGCTCTCGTGTTTTCTTGAGTAAATTTTCCTTGACTAATGCCAAGTCAAGAGCAAAAGAGACATTAATGCAATATAAACACGCAGCAAAGAATTTTAAGAAAGTTTTTGTGCTATTCATCGTTAAAAATCCTTAAAAATATTTTGAGATTTGATTTGTGCATGGCGTGTAGTTCTATCACCTAAATGATTTGTACCACCATTGACCGAAACACTAATGGCTAAAATGCTTTTTGTAGTTTTTATTTTGTCCTTTCCTACTTTTCTTGTGGTTGCTACATTGCCATTTGTCTCATCATCGGCTATTTCATAGAGGTGTTTTCCTCTAAATATTGAGATTTCTGGATAGTCTTTAGCATTAGCAGAGCATTTTTTATTGTTCCAATAATACACCGCACTAAGCAAGGCATATTTTCCATTTTGTAGAATCAAATCTGGTTTTGCTTCAAAATCTGCCACATTATCTATCCACCCCCACTCTTTAGCCTTTGTTGTGAAATCTTTATAATTACTTCTCCCCGTAAGCTGTATTATCCCTCTGCCTCTAAAGTTATAGCCATCATCTCCGCCCTGATTGCCATTTCTGCCACCATACGCCTTATTGCCTATCTCCATTTTATTAGCCTTTTTATCACTCCTCTTATTCACTATATGATTCGCTATCGCTTGAGCGATGAGGATAAAAGCCTTATGAGATTCTGTGCTATACGGAATCTTATAGTTTGTGCCTTGTGCTAGAGAGATTGCAGAATGTCTAAAGGCTAATTGGATTGTGGGATAGGATTGGTATTCTGTAAACGATTCTATAAGCTCTATGGGAGAATAATCTTTATTCTTATCAAATTTCCTTTTAGATTCTATCCCCAGTGTTTTTTCTATCTCTGTGGTATTAGTCTTTTGCTCTATTGCCCCATTGGTTTTAGGTAGAGCATTGATAGAGGTGTTTGCGTGGCTTTTAGATTCTATAATTCTTGTCACTTAGAATCCACCCTTACAATCAATTTGCCTGTTTCATCGATTAGATTGTCAAGATATAACGCACCTAAAACATAATAATATTCCGCTTCTTTATCTTGAAAAATTGCTTTATATTCCTCTGTATGTGTATGAAATATCTGTGTAAAAAGATGTGGGTCATATTGTAAAATAAAGCGTGTAAATTCCATTATTGCTGATTTATAGTGTTCTGATATTATGTCGCCTATCGATTCTTCCCAACTTAATTGTAGCCCACTTCTCTTACTCACTTGTTCCTCATCAGTATATATTTCATTGTTGTGTTCCTGCATTTCCTTATCTGTCTGTTCTACCTCATTGTTTCTTTTTTTTATCATTTCTTTTGCTATTTTTTTAATTTCTGTCTTTCTATCGTCTGAAATATTTTGCATTATGACATAATAGTAACTCGCATAAAAGTTATCCAAGACTGCATTATATCGCCAACGACCAAAGCAAATCAAAGTTTCTGCGGTATTGGTATCTTTATCACAATCAAAGCTCGGCAATGGTTCGTCCTCCCATTGATATATTATGGTATCACTTGCTATTGCTATTTTATCTAGTGAGGCGATTTTATCAAAAGGATTTTTGCTCAACCATTCTTTTGTGCTTTTTACATCAGCAAATATTGCAGTTATCATTAAACATATTAATGCCAACTTGTTCATCATTAATTCCTTTGTTAAAAATCCTCAAAAATATTTGCATTTTTGATTCTTGTATGTTGTTTGGTTCTCTTATCTAACCCATTATAGCCACCATTGACTTTTTTGGTTATTTGCTTGACTATTTCATTGGCATTATTGCTAGTTTGTTTATCTGCAATCTTATAACACCCTGTGTGATTCCAAAACCACACTGCACTAAGCAAAGCTATCTTGCCATTATCAAGCAATGCTTTTCTATGTTCCTCATTGTTTAGGAAGTCTTTGGTGTCATTAGGATTGTGTTTATTATAGTAGGATTGGAAGTTTGCGTAGTTACTTCTACCTGTCAGTTGCTTTATTCCTCTACCTCTAAATTTATAACCATCGCCTTGTTGTGTATTGCCTAGCTTATTGCTATCCGAACGATTCTCATCAGCATATACCTTATTAGCTATAATCACATCTTTAGCCTTTTTATCACTCCTCTTACCCACTATATGATTAGCTATCGCTTGAGCGATGAGGATAAAAGCCTTATGAGATTCTGTGCTATATGGAATCTCATAGTTTGCCCCTTGTGCTAGAGAGATTGCAGAATGTCTAAAGGCTAATTGGATTGTGGGATAGGATTGGTATTCTGTAAAAGATTCTATAAGCTCTATGGGGGAGTAGGCTTTTTTAGAATCAAATTTCTTTTTAGATTCTATCCCCAGTGTTTTTTCTATCTCTGTGGTATTAGTCTTTTGCTCTATTGCCCCATTGGTTTTAGGCAAGAGATTGAGGCAGAAATTGATATAGTCTTGGACTAAATCTTTGATAGCTTTGGTAATGTTTGCCTTATACTTACTTGGTGCATTGTCTAAAATGTCTTTTATATCATAATCACTTGGCTTTTTAGCACTCGCTTCTTTGGCTCTGCCATCAGTGAGGGCTTCTTTGATTTTTTCTTTGTCGGCGTGATAGTAGCTAAAGGTATGCACTAACTGCTTAATACTATAGTGTAAGTCTTCCTCCAGCCTAAACTTACTGCCACCTACCTCCACATAGCATTGGGCAAAGAAATGCTCTAGCCTCGCTCTAGTATCAAGGTTATAGTGCATATACATAGGCTTATGATCTTGCATTCTATTTAGTTCCTCTACCATTTGAGGTAGCATAGTATCCATTTTTGTCTTAGTATTATCTTTTGCTATATTGTATTCAAATACTTCTTTTAGCATATCTAGCGTGATTTTGTAGCATAAACGCACACAGAGTGATACTTTGTCATTTTCATTGAGTGTGAGTAGGGCTGTGAGAATTGCTAGGTTGTCAAATGTTGTATTATCTATATAGATTTTAGTATCCTCTTGTGTGGATTGGGATTGTGTTGTTGAGCTTTGGTGTGTGGATTCTTGCTGTGCAGATTCTTGTGCAGATTTATGAATCTCTAGCGTTTTGTTATGAGCATTGCTGATGAGTAAATGAGAATCTTTTTTAGTGATTGTATAAGGTGTGTCTATATTATCAAAATGCGTGATGAGATAGGGCATAATGCTATGTTTGATAGCAAAGTCTTTGTTTGTTTCTTTATCTTGCATAATAAGCCTAGCAGTGCCATATGAAAGCTCTAGTATAGGGTATTGGCTTATGGTTAGGATAGCATGAGGAGTGCCATAGCTTGTAGTATAGGCTGGAGATTTTGTGTATGCAAAAATGATAAGTTGTTGATTATCTTTGAGATAATCTGTTATTTCTTTTTGTGTGTTATTTTCTATGATGGTGTAGGTAAATTTTGCATTAAGATTAAAGCTTATGATTCTATTGCTTGGTGTATGTGATGTGAAAGTAAGTGGTTGTGCTTTTGAGATTGGAAGGAGTGGATCATTTAGGGATTTTACAATATAGCTATATTGTATTTTTGGGAGTTTGCCCTCATTTTGCTTTGCATTATATCCTTTAAGTGTGGTTTCTACATAGATAGTTTGCTCCTGTGGTGTTTGCGTGTGAGAATCTACTTGTGCCATAACTATCTCTTTTTGTATCTCTTGGTTATCTTGATGTTCTTTTTTATACATTGCAATACTTTCAATAGTTATGCTAAGATTTAGGGATAGTGGAAAAGCACTAGGTTTTGTAGTATGGTGTAATGGCACACAATGGTTGTGATTATCTAATACATACTCATCAGAATCTATGGAAAAATATATATGCTTTGCTAATTCGTTATTGGCTATCTCAAGTTCAAATGTCGCTATGCCTTTGGTGTTTGTGGTAGCCGTTATATCTTTATTATCAATGCGTAAAGTGAGATTAGCAATATTGCCTTTGCCCTTTAGCATTGGCTTTATATAGCATGTTATATTTCTTGTATCAGCCATTATTGTATCCTGTTTATAATATCAAGTCCTTACATCTTTATTTGCTATGTATTTCTTTGTGCTCTATGTTTTAATGCGTATCTCTGATTCATTGTATGCTCCCCTTTATTCTCTACTCACTCTTAACCTCCCCACCTTTTACTACAAGCCCATTAGAATCTATAACTACTTCTACTCCACCTGCTTTTATTATAACAGAGTCTCCCTTAGTTATGATTTGGGTATCGCCTACTTGGTGGAGGATTTGATTGCTTGTAGTATGTATAATGTCTGATTGTGCATTCATATAGATAGAATCTGATTCTATACTTGTAGAATTTTGAGCTTGAAAAGATAAGGTTTGAGAATGGGTGTATAAGCCTTTTTGTGTAGAGATGTTGCCTTGTGATTGTGAGATAATATCAAGATTACCTCCAATATACTCTTGCTTATTCCCCTCTATGATTATCTCACTATTACCTTTAATTGTCGTATGTAAATCCCCACCAACACTACTAGAAAGATTATTATTTATCTCTATTGTTTTATCTCCCCCAACAACCTCACTACTATCCTTAGCTACTCTTAGGCTATGACTTGCTCCTACATTAAGGCTATTGCTTAATCCTACTATAGTATCTTTACTTAAGGCTACATTGGTTAAATATTCTCCTCCTATAGTAACATTTTTAGCTAAGCCTATGGTTTGGGTATGAGCTTTAGTAATAGATTCACTATAGCTTCCTTGCACTTTAGAATCTTTATTGTTGTGTATAGTTTGAGAGAAATTATTATTTATAGATTCTCTAT
>NZ_NESU01000025.1 GCF_002287135.1 Helicobacter sp. TUL | reverse complement strand
ATGGTTATAATCAATTATGTTTCTCTAACCTCAAAGATAATGAAGAAATCTATATAAGAGCACAAAAAGACTATAGAGAATCTATAAATAATAATTTCTCTCAAACTATACACAACAATAAAGATTCTAAAGTGCAAGGAAGCTATAGTGAATCTATTACTAAAGCTCATACCCAAACCATAGGCTTAGCTAAAAATGTTACTATAGGAGGAGAATATTTAACCAATGTAGCCTTAAGTAAAGATACTATAGTAGGATTAAGCAATAGCCTTAATGTAGGAGCAAGTCATAGTCTAAGAGTAGCTAAGGATAGTAGTGAGGTTGTTGGGGGAGATAGGAGTGTGGAGGTTGGGGGGAGTAAAAATACTACTATTGGGAAAGATTCACATACAATAATTAAGGGCAATAGTGAAGAGATAATAGAGGGAACATTAGATATACAAAGCACAAAAGAAATAAACATAAGCACACAATCCCATATTAATGTCAATGCCATAGATACTATTTTATTCTCTGGCAATGAATCCACTTCCTTTGAAACACAAAAAGAGCTTTCTTTCACTTCTGATAATACCGATATAGAATCAAAAAGCAATCTCACTGCTACAGCTGGCAATCAAATAACCCACCAAGTGGGCGATACCACCATAACGGCTACTTCAGATTCTGTCATCATCAAAGCAGGAGGCGTGGAGGTAGTCATAGATTCTAAAGGTTTAGTAGTTAAAGGCGGGGAGGTTAAGAGTGAGTGAGATAACAAGCAATACAGAGAGAATGATATTAAAGGAATCAAAAGTGTATAGAGAAATAAGCTATAATACCCAAACTATCATAAAGAGAAATATATAATGAGTGAAACAATATCTTTTGAAATAAAAGCCTTGCAAAGTGATGCTACTACCCCTATCCCTAATGCAGAAATACAATTAGAAAATAGCAATCTAGGACAAAATCCAAAGACAGATTCTCAAGGCATAGCTTCCTTTGAGATAGAATCTACACAACATCTAAAACCTTTTAGAGCAAAACTCATACACAAAGACTATCAAGAATATCCCATACAAGATAGAGTAATCATTCTAAATTCCATGAAAAGACGAGAGAAGCCTTTAGAGTTACGATTTAGAGGGAAGCTTGATAACTTTGCAGTGCAGCAAATCAAGCTAGAGCCACAAACAATCACACTCAAAGACGCCAATAATGAAATCATCACTAAAAATTTCTATAAACGAGGCGACACTCTCACATTCACTGCGAGTATCGATACTAGCAAAGCACAAGAAAGTGAGATTAAGTGGGCATATAAAATACTTAATGAAAAGGAACAATCCCTGCTTCAACAAAAAGATTCTAAAACATATAACCCCTTAAATAAAACAACCCTCAATCCTACTATAAACAACATACCTTCAGAGTTAAAGCAAATCCTACAAGATAAAGACAACAATGCCTACTTCTCTAACCAATCTGCCTATACTATAAAAGACTTCAAAAACAACACACAAGAACTGGAATCTCTCTATAAAGGCAAAACTTTAACAATCACTATTCCTACAAGCTTTGAAACTAGTAAGCAACAAGTTGCCATAGCTATCTTTGCCTATAAATATGAGCCAAATTGGCAAGTATGCCGTATAATCCACCTCAATGACTACCCACAAATCACCATTGATTGCACTCTTGCTGAAACTCTAAGGGCATACACAAGACAAGATAATATAGCTACACTAGGCTGGGGAGTAAGCTATATATGCCAAAGGCTATGGCATGATAATCCAAGCGATGCTAAAGAATTAAGTGAGCTTATCTATATAGATTCTCACTCCCCAGACTTTATGGAATCTATCCCTAATGCGACAATGCAAAAGATAGTCAAAGAGGTGTTACCGAGAATTGAACTAAAAGAGATAGTTAGAAAATATAAGGATATAGCAGACAAAACCTATCAAGAACAACAAAGGATACATAAAGATTTTGAAGCCTATAAACAACGCTATAATTTTTCTCGCAAAAAATATAAAGAAAAGCATATTGGACTCAACGCAAGTGGCGATATGATACCCTTTTATGTAGAGCTAGATTGGGATAGATTCTATATGCAGTTTCCTTTGATGAAAAACTTAGAAAAAGAAATGTTAAATATTCAAATAGAGCCGATATATATCCAAACAACAGGTATGCCGACAGGAAAATATAAAAATCAAAGCAAGATTCTCACATTAAACTTTTTACATTCAATGCAAAGCTTTATGTGTAGCAAAAGCGATATACTATATCAAGCTTTGCATAATAAAACAGCCTCAAATATGCAAGTAGTCGCTAATCTTAATGCCATAGCAAGTAATCCAAAGGGAGCTAAAATGCCAAAAAGCATTAGTAAAAATATCGATTCTAAGACACACACCATTACTGCACTTGATATAGAATATGAAGATATAAACCATACTATCTTTTCTATTAAAGCTAATGATATGTCCTTAGCACAAGCTCAAAAAGATATGGATTCACTCACACCAAAGGATTTGATGAGACACCATATGCAATATTATAGTATCTCTGATATAGACTTTGGACTAGAATACAAACTAAGCTTTGAGGAAAAGTCTAATCAAGCCATAGCTCTTTATGCCCTCTCTGGTAAATTCCAAATCTATTATGTGCTAGATAGTTTTGAAGTAGAGAGAATCAATGAAAAAGAAATAGCTATCTATCCCACACAGATAAAAGCTTATATTGATGATAGCTTTGATTTTAGAGACCAACCTATGCAGTTTGTAGGTGCTTGGGATTATGAGAAAATTAGTTTCTTGACTAAAACTAGTGAATATCAAAGAATTATTTATGATAATGCTGTTGATATAGTAAATAAATTACCTTTTGTGGAGAGAGATAAAAATACCTCAAAAGATTTCAAAGAAGTTATAATGAGAAACCAAGACTACCAAAATACACAAAAATACTTCAATTTAGGCTGTGATTTCCTAGTTACTAGCCCGACATTTAAAAATATCAAGATTCCAAAAGATGTAAAATTCAAGAATCTGTTTACGATTATTATAACATTGGGAGAATATCAATGAATAGTCTCTATGTATGTGATTATAGTTGGGGGACGCCCGATTGTCGTCTTGACCCAGATGCTGTATTGAACCTAATCATACAAATAACAATAGTATGTCTTTTAAACCTTGTGCCTATTGTGCTAATCCTTAAATATAGGAAGCTAGTGAATCTATTTTTTATTTTAGGCTCTATTATAGGGTATATATTGAGTTTTTTTGTAGCGTATATAGTGCTATGGCATAATGCAGGAGGATTTGCTATATTTTGCATATTCAATATTGCGCTTTTAATCCCCAGTTGGATTATGATATTAATTTTCAGCTATATCAATAGGCAGATAGCAAACAATAATAAAAAGAGCGTAACAATTGGATTTATATCCTTTTCTTTTGTGTTGTATGGCGTATTATATTGTTTTTGGAGTTTTGAAATTACAGGAAGAATAACATTATGAACATCTACTCTATTTACAACCACGACTACCAAAACACACAAAAATATTTCAACTTAGGCTTAGATTTTCTTGTAACAAGTCCTACATTCAAAAACATTACGATTCCAAATACTTTGGATATAAGGAATCTATTTAGGATTATAGTAAAGTAAGGCTAGATAATGACTGATGGATTTGGGTTTTTAGCTATTGTGTCATTGTTTGATATTTTTATATGTTGGCTCGCAGCATATATTGTGCTTTTTATAATATTTACTATTGCATATAAGAAATATCATCTTTTTGCAAACAAGCGTTTTGTTATAGGCATTGTATGTAGTGGCATAGTTGGCAGTGTATTGGGTAGTTTAATGGGCTGCATATTGGGAAAGGGAACAATAGGATTTGTAAAGATTTTTGCACCTATTATTTTTGGTAGTATTAGTGTATTGTCTTTTTTCTTAGTGTGGTGCTATATGTGTCTGCTTACATATAGAGCATACAAGAAACAAGAGAGCAAAAGAATGTATAAAACACAACATTTTTTTACCATTGTTTGCTTATCTAGTATCACGCTATTTCTAAATAGCTTTTATTTATCTTATAAGCTTAGTTAAATGCAAGGGGGCTGTTTTATGCAAAACCACGATTACCAACAAACTCAAAAGAATTTCAATCTCGGCTGTGATTTCTTAGTTACAAGTCCGACATTCAAAAATATTAAGATTCCAAAGGATTTAAAATTCAAGAATCTGTTTAGAATTATTGTAAGCTTGCAAGAGAATAAATAATGAATGATGAAAGTATAAAAATCTTATTTTTTATAGTATATTTAGTATTGCAAGTGTGGTTTATTTGCAATCTTTTACTTATGGTATTCATTATAAAGTATCGAAATTTAGTGAATCTATATTTTCTCTTAGGTGCTGTTTTTGGGCATATAGTTGGATTTATGATAGCATATTTGTTGTATTCTATCTTGACAAAAAGTATAAATTTGGAGAGACTTATGTTTATTTGGATAATTCCCTTAGCGTTGATTCCAAGCTTGATTGCTATTTTGATTTTAAGCTATATGAATCGCCACACTACAATTAGCAAAGCAAAAAGTATCAAATTTGGCTTTTTATTATTTTTTATCATTCTATCCATTATCTATGGCTTTTGGATGTTGAGGGAGTCATAATGCGAAATCTTGATTACCAAAACACACAAAGATACTTTAATCTCGGCTGTGATTTCTTTTTATATAGCTCTGCATTTTTGGATATGGATTTTAGTAATACACAGATACAAGATACTGCTATTATAATGAGGAAGTGAGATGTGGAGTCCTAGTTATTATGAGTTTTATGGAATTAAATTCATTAAATACTATTTCTTATTTTTTTATTGCCTAACACTTTTATTGTATAGATATAAGGTTCATTATGTAAATCTTGCTTTGCATATTGGTGCTTCATTGTTTTTATACTTGGTCGTATGGGGGGTGTTTATTGGTGCAACTACTATCAGCTTTTTTGAAATTTTTAAAATATTTTCAATCCCTATTATCCTGCAAACTATACATCTTGTCTTTATACTCTATGCTATTATCTATGCTCGTAAGTTTGATACACAAGAGATTCCATTTAGAAAAAGATTATGGCGATATATAGTTTCGTTTATCATTGGAGTTGTATTTGTGATTGCCTCTTTTATGATTATGTATGCTATTGGGGAATATATTTACTCGTGGTGTGATAGACACTATCTTAAAATTGATGAGAGAAATGAGGCTATTGATAGCTTAACATTCTATGTGCTTGCTATAATCTTTCCTCTCATTATTCTCTCACTCCTTAGCTATATCCTTTATAAAAACCACAAGCCATTTTTTACTAAGATTTTTGATAGAATCTTATCTATGGTGGGTAAAAGGAAGTCATAATGCGAAATCTTGATTATCAAAACACACAAAAGAATTTTAATCTAGGTTTAGATTTCTTTTTATATAGCTCTACATTTTTGGATATTACATCAGAGGAATAGCATACTAATGTTTGGCTCTTTCACTAATGAAGCAATCGGTATGTTTTTTATCTATCATTTCAATATTTTTGCTCTCTTTTTTGTTATATTCTTTTATCGCAAAGATAGATTCTTGGTAGGACTTCCGTTATTCTTTGGGTATTGTGCTAGTATAGTGGTGCTATATTTTTTGAATAACCCCTTGCAATCTTATATAAAAATTTTTGGCGTGTTGTATTATGCTGGAATGGGCTTAATCTTTGCATTGTGCGTGTTTGTGAGTATAGAGAGATTTAAGAGGCATAAGGGTGGGCAAAATTTCGTCATTGGCTTTGGCTTAGGATTTTTTATTTTTGTCCTTAGTGTGTTGACAAGTATAGCACTGCTGTATGGGTTATCTTTGCTTTTTAGCTCTCATAAGGCATTTTTGCGGTTTTTAGTCAAAGAATCTCTAGTGTTAGGACTATTTTTGCTTTATTTTTTCGCAAGAAATGTTTATAAGCTATAGAGTAAGGTAAAAGGAGTGGCACAAAACAAGGTGTATTACTTGGTTTTTGTAATTGGTAGCGTGGCATTGGTGCTAAATTTTTTGCCTTATGTGATAAAATTTTTTAAGAGGATATGAGGATATATAATGCGGAATCTTGACTATCAAAACACACAATCTTACTTTAATTTGGGTTTAGATTTTATAATTACTAGCAAGGGCTTTAAAAACATTATGATTCCAAAGGATTTGGATACAAAGAATCTATTTAGGATTATAGTAAAGTAAGGCTAGATAATGACTGATGGATTTGGGTTTTTAGTATATGCCTTTATATTGCCCACATTGATTCTTGGTGGCATATCGTGTTTATGTATAGTATTTTTGATAAGATTTCAGAGTTTTCGTAGTTTTGTGTGTTCAAAAGCTTTTTGGATTGCTTGGCTTTTCCCTTATTATACATTATTGTTGATTGTCTTGTTGACTTATGAATGGGAATTATTAACGATGTATATCTGCGGCATTTCTTTACCTTTGGTATATTATGTCAGGAAAGTTTTTATACAATCGCATTTGAATCTAGTTTCAAATGGATTGTCATTATGGATTATTCCAATGAGTGTTTTTTCTCTTTGTATCCATAGTAGTATGGTTCTTGTTTGGAGGTATTAATGCTTTTTCAAACAAATTATGATAAGCAAACATATTTCAACTTAGGTTTAGATTTTCTTGTAACAAGTCCTACATTCAAAAACATTACGATTCCAAATACTTTGGATATAAAGAATCTATTTAAGATATTGGTGGAGTTAAAATAAAGTAATGGAAATGGCTCTATTAATTTTTCTCTATGCTGCTTTTTGTATTGGTAGTCCGAGTTTTGTTATAGTGGCGTGTATGGGTTTATTAAAGCGATATGTTAATCGTTATTTTATATATGGGGCTTTGGCGACACTTAGCTTTGTGCTTATTTGTTATTATATGTATTCCTTTTTTGTCGATGAGGCGTTTTATCGCTTGATAGACAAACTTGGCTGCACACCCCATCAAAACGAGCCTGATATTAGCTTGGGGATAATGCACTGCTACACATACTTAAATGTCTTTTTAGACTTTTTTGCCTATCCTTTGATAATGGTGCTAATGGTAACTTCTCTTGTTTGGATAGCTATGTGTATTATAACTTTAATGCGATATGACATAGCAATATCTATAAAAGCTATACCCAAAGAGTTTAAAAGAAAAAGCTTTCTATATGGAGTCTTATTATACGCAACAGAGCTTTTGCTGCTAGGCTTTGCGTATATCTATGCGAGAATGACAAATAGCGGCAATATTGCTTTTGTCATTCTTGCTAGTATATTTGGCTCTGTTCTTATTCTTGTGATTGCTAAAATGAGGGGCAAAAGGAAGTCATAATGTTAAAGCTTAAAATCCAAAACCATGACTACCAAAACACACAAAAATATTGTAACTTAGGCTTAGACTTTAGGATTGTAACTCCTACATTCAAAAGCATAAAAGTCTATCCCTTATCAATGCCAATCCAAATAAAGCTAAATTGATGAATGTTGTAGATTCATTTATAATTCTATCAAAGGGGATTTTGACAGCATTTCTTTATAGTGTTGCTATGTTTTGGCTCGTGATTCCTGCAATGTTGCCTTTTATTTTTACAACATTTATTCCCAAAATACATAGAATGTTGCTCAAAAATGGAAGTATTGTTTATTGGATTATTGGTGGTTTTATCTCTTATATCATTTATATTGTAGTTCATTTTGTGGCATTTTTTTAAAATTGATATAGATTCTATGTATTTAGTGCTTCTTGGAGCAGTAATTTTTAATATTTATTCTACTATATATCTTGTGTTATTTAAGTTTTTTTCCAACAATAAACAAAATGCTTTTTTAGGCAAAAAAGAAAAGTATTTTTTATTAGGTTTAAATTTTCTTTTTGCTATATTGTTTCCCACGATAGTCCTTATTTTTTTGGAAATGGTATTATCTATATGAAAACCTTAGAAAAAGAAATATCCATATATCCCACACAGATAAAGGCTTATATCGATGATAGCTTTGATTTTAGCGACCAGTCCTATCAGCCTGTGGGTATGTGGGATTATAATGAAGTAAAGTTTAATCAGTATCGCTCAATGGAACATTTGTTAAGTTACAATAAGCCAGTGGTGCCAATTACTTCTGTATTTTTAAATGCTCCACAAACTTTAAATGATATTCCTAGATATAAGCAATCAATGCACTATGTTACAGAAACCACTATAAAACAATCAGCACAACAAGATAAATACTACATCATCAACCAAAACTACCAAGATTACCAAACCCATTTTAAATTTGGGCTAGATTATAGAATCTTTAGCAAGAGTGCTAAGGTGATAGAGATTCTAAAAAATGAGGATTTGACAATTATCTTTCAGGGTGGTGAGCTGTGAGTTTTGTTTATTTTCATATCTATCCACATTACCTTATCTTGTTAATAGGGTGGGTATTTTATTTCTTTATTATGTTTCCTGTGTTGAAATACATAAATCAAAAAGTTTTTTTCTACGAAATATTTGCTCTCAAGAGTTTTTTATTTGGCTGTATATTTGGAATAGTAGCTGTGTGTTTGTATTACGCAATCATTATATATACCAAAGAAGGCATAAGGGCAATTTTTTTGATTTTGCTGACATTTATAAGTGGTGGGGGAATGCAAATCTATGGAATGCTATTAAAATTTCATTTATGCAATAACACATCAGGTATTCATTTTGGATTGACACAAAATATTATTATATTTGTTATGACTTCATTGTTGATTGGATTATTGCTAGTGGATATAATGGCTTGCTCTCCATTTGTAATACTTGGAGCAATGCTTAAAGAAAGTATTATGAATAATGGAATATTGGCGAGATAATCTTATGTATAAAGCATACAAAGACTTGCCACATTTTATAACTGCCAAATTTGCTAGTATGGACGCACAAAGAATAGAACAAGATATGAATAGGACTATTGAATATAGTAAAAAGCATAATCTATACTACATCATCAATCAAAATTACCAAGACTACCAAAATAACTTTCACTTTGGACTTGATTATAGAATCTTTAGCAAGAATGCTAAGGTGATAGAGATAAAACATATTTAAAGGACCCCTATGTCTTATCTACAACTGAGTATAGATTCCCTCTCTTTTACCATCACCAAAGCCCATATTAAAGAAAGTCTGCAATCTCCCTTTGTTATATCTTGTGAAGGATATATAGAAAGTATCCATAGTGATATCTTGCATGTATTTAGCACGCAAACTAAAACTTCTACTTCTCTAACACACACCCCTAATGTATATGATTCTTCTTTTCATCCAAACTTGCTCTTAGATTCACAAGCAACATTTAGCTTTACTAATCCCTATACACAACACAATATTCTTTCTTTTACACATAATACTAGCAGGACTGCTAATCCCAAATCCACAAAT
>NZ_NESU01000024.1 GCF_002287135.1 Helicobacter sp. TUL | reverse complement strand
TTACTAATGTTAAAATACTTGTTGATTTCATCTTCTGGAGCGGAAATATCCATAAGTTTATAAGGCTTTTTGCCTTTTTGATACAAATAATATTCATATAACCACTTGAGATTTGCAATATCTATACTTTCATTTGGAAACACAAGCTTTGTGCGATGTGAATCAAGACGCGCAACATGTTTAAATTCTATGCCATTTGTTTCAAGATATTTGCTTAATGTGTAAGCATAATAATTTGCATCATCCGCTGCGACATAAAAATCCTCTTCCCCCATTTCTTTTTTAAAATACTCCACTTCCTCATCGCTAAAACCTATTTCAATTACACATTTATCACAATTCACCACAAAGTCTTTAGCTTCCAAACTCAAGCATAGAGCCATAATTATTGCAATATTTTTTATATATTTATACATACTATTTTCCTTTAGTTTTGTTGGTGTATCACAATATGGTAGCAATTATTCTCATCTAAAACATTTATTTTACTCAATAGTTTAATAGCCTCATTTTTAAATTTCTCTTTATTTTTACCTAAAGATGAATGAGGAATATCAACCACATTGACAACATTAAAATCCGCACAATGTGTTGATACACTAGAAGCTCCAAGTTCATTGATTTTGTTTGTCATTGCCTGTATAATCTCATCTTTGTTTTTACCAGCTTTTTTCTGCGTTTCATATACATCTAACACTCGTTGTCCAGGTTGCTTATAAGTTCTTCTTTGTTCCTGCATTCCTTTATTGACAATATTATTGTACATTACTTCAGCTTGCCGTCTAGGCGTTCTTGCTGTGCTACTAATTACAACTCTTGTGTAATTAGAATTTTTTGCTATTTGTCTTAGTATATTTTTAGAATATTCAGAAACCAAGCTTATATCTATTCCATTTTGTCCTACTACCTCAATATCACTCAAATCCCCTTCCTCCACATACACCACCTCTAGCACCAAACTATCTATTCCTTTGTGTTGCATTGCTATATGGATATGTGCTAAATCCTCAAATAACTCTCTAGATTCTAAGAATATTTTTAATTTGTGGGGCCTTGAGATTAATAGGTCTTTGTAAAGATTCATATTCGTTAAGATTAAGGTTATTATGATTAGCGTTATAGGATATATAGAATCTCTTTTTGTCATTCATACACTCAAAGGCTAGAGGGGAGAATTCTTCTAAAAGATGTGGTGTATCTATTCTGTGCTTATTGCTTGTGCGGATTAGAGCAGATTGTATGTCTGTTTGTGTTATCATATATGTGCCTATGTCAAGACTTTTTGCATTGGTATCTATTCCTTGCTCTAACTCTATATGTCCATGTCCTCGCATATATTCATTTTTGGTTTTTGAGAGTGTGTAGCTTTTTAGTATCTGTCCATAGCTTAGTAGGTCTAAAGACTTATTGTTATATTGTAGTGATAGAGGCAAGGCTCTATAATGCTTTATATCATATCTTACAGATTTAGAAGGAGTTTTAAGATAAGCAAAGATAGCAATGTTTTTACCTTCCCAATCTTTTTTTATTGGTATGCTTAAACTTTCCCCTTGAGTATTGAGCTGTGAGGGGCTTAGTATGATTCCTTGCTTTTGTAGCTCCTTATGTATGTTTTGATGTTTTTCAAACACCATATAACCCCATTTGGTATTGTGGCGATATTGTGCTATGAGGCTTTGTGCTTCTCTTATGTCTTTTGTCTTATCCTTGATAATATATTCTGCCTTTAGGCTAAGAGGTATAGCCCATTGCGTAGTATTATGTGCTTGTATTGTGTCAATCTTGTGTATAGCACTTACTCTTACTTGAGCGTTTATCTTGTCGTGTTGTGCTATATGTTTTGGTATATCTTTTGCAAAATGCAATGTCTTTATACCCTCTAGGCTACCTTGCTTTTTATACGCAGGGCTTATGTCTAGTCTAGGAGATATTTGGATATGCGTTATCTTTTGTTCCTCATCTAGTCCTAATTGCTTTAGCACAAAATACACTTGCGATAAAGAGCCATTATTATAGACTAAAATATTATTGCACTCTATCATGCCTTTATCATCACTTAGCACCCTCTCTACAAAGTGCCCTATATCCATACTAAAGGCATAGATTTCTTTATTAGCTAAAGGCTCGTTGTTGTGATTGATACATTGGGCTTGTAGGCGTATGGGGATAGTATTGGGAGCTGTGTGGAGTGGGGTGTCTGATGGCTTAGATTCTGTATTTTTAGAATCTAAGCCATATACAATACATTGTGAGCATTCTAAATATTGATGAATATCTCCCGCATTAGCCCTTTGCTGACATAAAAAATTAATCAAATCATCATAAGTTTCTTGAGGTATATCTTTTACTACATTTTCCTCTGACACTTCTTGGAGATTGAGTATCTCATCAGCTACTTTATTTGTCATATCCTCTTTTCTTTCCTCTAGGCTTCTTTCATCAGATTCTATAAGAGACATTATGCTTTGCCAAGTAGAGTTTGCTAAGTCTTTAGCTTCTTGCCAAAGGTAGAGGGTGGTGTTTCGTAGCTTGATATAAAAATTGCTAAGAAGCCAAGTGGTTGCATAAGAGATGATAAGGCTGGCGATAATACCTATTATATTTTCTGGCAAAGTTAAGATAGAAACAATTCCTATCCCAATGGTAACCCCACTCAATACTATCTTTTCAGCTACACTTAAATCCTCATTATCCATATTAAGCACAGAGCCTTTTATAGAATCTTTGATAGTGAATAGAATCTTTACTTGAATAGGCAGTCCCTTTTCTATGCTTGTCGCAATGGTGCTTATGGTAGAATCCATCATACTCAAAGCATTAAAGAGATAAGTTTTTAGGGTTTCTTTATCTTTTTCTCTTGCAATTCTTTCTAACTCCTCTTGTGTCATACATTCATAGAATTGCTCTCCATTTTCATCAGTGATTAGTCTATCACTTGGGACACATACCACAGCTATACTATAAATTTCACTCATTGTTTGTCTCCATAAGCACTCTTTTTAAACCAATAAATGGTCTTTGATTTTTTGCAATAATTTTTTCTGCACTATATCCCATTTGTGAATCTAGCTCTTTAATTAGGGTATTCACATTACTCATTCCAAAGGGATTGAAGCGAGTGCAAAAATAGGGTATTACATATTTGTTATTAAAAAATACAGGTCGCACAAATGCAAGGGGGGAAATGTTTAATCTATGATTGCGTCTAGGTAAAGTTATCAATGCCAATCCCTCTCTACTTAGCTTAAGATTCCCAAAGATTCTGTATTCTAAAATAACATCATTTTCGAAGAGCAAAATCCGCTTGAGTAAAAAAGGCTTACTTATAAAAATATGAAACAATACAATAACAATAAAGGGTGGTGCAAATACTGATAAAATAATCGCCATAGAATATACAATAAAAATATACAAAAATCCTAGAATCCACACACAATAATTCTTAAAGCCACCTTGATATTCGCAGACTAAAATAGGATTGCTTTTGTCTGTGTGTTTGTTTGCTAAGCCATTCTTAAAGAGCAGAATATGGATATATAGCCATAGAATGCAATATATAGTAAAAGCAAGCATAATAGTAAGATAAGAAATGAAAAACATAAGATTGCTATCATACCACTTCAAAAGAATACCATACAGCAGATATACACTCATTGCTATCAATATTATACCAATATCAAACATCACCGAATACAAAATATGATTCCACTTCCTATCTCTCTTGCTTCCCAAGCCATTTAACAAAAGTGGGTCAAAGGGTTGGTTAATATTCATACTTGTTCCTTTCTTGGAAGCTAGCCACACAAGCAAGGATAAGCTTTAATCTGTCCCCTTTGTTTGCTTGTGCGTATTCTTCTATCTTTTTCTTTACTCTTTCATCTTTGATATATCGATAATCTTTTAGCATTTTTTGATAGATGTCATCTTTTATGTCTTTGTCATTGATAGTGAGTTTTACACTAAATCCATAATCTCCTGCGATATAACTTTTTAGAATCTCCCCTATATAGTTTAGATTATCTTGCATAGATTCTAAGCTTGCTAACTCCTCTATAAAAGCAGAGCTTATACTATCATGATTAAGAAAAGAGCGTGGATAGGGTATAGTGTCTTTTTCTTGCGCGATATTGTCTTGATGAGATAAAGTATTAGTTTGCATGAGAATCCTTAGTGCAATCTTGTCTCATTTCTTTTACTTTTTCATTGTAGAAATTCATAAAGTTTTCTTTGACTTGATGTCCATTTCTGACAATTAAATCAAAATGTATAGTGGTATAGTCGCTTTCTTTACCATAGCGGATTGTTATGATTTTCTGGTCCAAAGCATTTTGTATATCCTTTTCACTTAAAGGATAGAGATTCTCATAAGGGATAAAGACATCACTAAAGATTCGCCCAATGAGTAAGCCCTTTTCTGTGATACTAAGAGAGTTTTGAGATATAAGGGTTAATAGATACCATAGACATACCAATGAGAATGTCAAACCAAAAGCATACATTTTTAGTAACCCACCAAATAAAATAAGGGCTATAGCACCAAAAAAAAGAGAGAGATACATCAAACCTGCAAATCTCCACCTTTGCCATTTTACTTCCATAAGAATCTTACCTACATTATGGTTTTTTGCTCTTGCAAATTTAGGAGTAAAAAATAAAATAAAAATGTTCAAAATAAAATACACAACAACAAGCCAAAAAGAGTGTATAAGAAATATCTTAACAATAAAAGGGAGATTATGGATAATTTGTGCTTGCAAGACTATATTTTTCTTAGTATAGACTGCAAGGGCAAGATTGCCAAAGACTACTATGAATGTCGGTATCCCAACAAAGAAGAAAGATAGACGATACATTGTGTGCAAAAATTTTCCGCAATTTTTAAATACTGGGTGATACCATAAAAAATACAAAAACATTATGTAATCCTTTCTATATAGTTTATATTATCTTGTATAGATTCTAAACTTGCTAATTCCTCTATAAAAGCGGAGTTTGTGCTATTGTGATGAAGAAAAGAGCGTGGATAGGGTATAGTGTCTTTTTCTTGTGCGATATTGTCTTGATGAGATAGAGTATTAGTTTGCATGAGAATCCTTAGTATGGTTTTATGTTCTTTGGGCTTCTTTGGTTTTTTCTTGGTAGAGATTTATATGTTTTCTACCCATTATCTATTTTATCTCTATTCACTCTTAATCTCCCCACCTTTCACTACTAAACCATTAGAATCTATAATGACTTCTACTCCACCTGCTTTTAAGATTATTTTATCGCCCGAAGCTGCAATCATGCTCTCTCCTATATTAAAGTTTAGAGTATTATTTGCCTGGATAACCATATCTGTTACCACATTTATATCAGAAGTATAAGAATGTAGCGTTAAATGTTTTTTAGATTCTAAAGTCATATTTTCATTGGCATTGAGAAATATACTTGAATTTGTGGTTATAGTATGGTTATTAGCAGCAAATACATCAATATCCTTTACTACACTCTGTGTCAAACTTCCCTCAATATGCTCTTGTTTCTCTCCTTGCACAATTTGATGTAAATCCCCACCAACACTACTAGAAAGATTATTATTTATCTCTATTGTTTTATCTCCCCCAACAACCTCACTACTATCATTAGCTACTCTAAGTTTATTATCTACACCTACATTTAGAGTATGAGATAATCCTACTATGGTATCTTTACTTAAGGCTACATTAGGGCGAATTTATCATTCTATCATAAGATGAAAGGTGAGGATAAACTTGTGTCCAAACAGCAAAGAAAAACAATCCTATAAATACAGCAATAAGACATATAAAAGCTATATAGGCATCTGCTAAATATCGCTCTTTTGTCTTGATAAAAATAATCCACAAGAAAATAAATAATAAAATAAGCCCAATTAAATGCATCGTTATAAAAGGTATCGAATCATTTGTAATCTCAAGGCTATCTTCTAATGAAAAAATTATGATTAGATTCAAAATATTTATGACAAAAGGCATTAGTAATGTCAAAATAACAATTCCAAGTATTGTAAGTTTTCTTTTCATTATATGATTTTCCCATATTTTAGTCTAAGCTCATTGCTGTAGTCTATACCTTGTTTATCTGTTAAATTCATTATGTCTGACAATTTATCCCATCATCAAAAAAGTATATTACTATAGAGACAAGCATAAAAAATAGTAACCAAGAGAGCCATAGGCAATTACTGCGACTAAGAATCTTGTTATAAGAGGCAAAAGCTAATATCAAACTTAGCATACACAACAAAGGCAAGGCAAAAAATAAATACGCTATGCCAATTTCTATGGGAAACTCACAAGCTACTTCTAGGCAATGAAAAGTCCAAAAATAATCACAATGAAAAATCATACTTGAAACAAAACTAAAAAGCCATACCAAGATAAAAGCCATATTTACTAGAAATGTAGCACAGATTCTATACAATCGGTATGGTTGCCACTTAGAATCTAAGTATCGTTTGCCTGCAAGAATCATAAGACACAATGCATATATCACAAAAATCTGACTACCTTTCAAGAAAGTATGAGCTTGACTTAAGTGATGAGATTCTCCTACTTTGTGTAATACATTTGGGCTAAGCAAAAATGGGATATGGACAAACCAAATAGCTAAACACATAACAAAAGCAATAAAAATCCATAAATCCACTTTTTTCATTGAAAAAGACCTTTTATAACCCTTTCTTTCAATTCAGATCCATAGGAGATTCCTGCATTGTTTGCTTTTATATCACTCATATCAAATCCTGTGCCATAATTCTCGATTTTGTTGTTATGTTACTCCAAAAAACCTTTTTACCAAAAAATCCTGCAAGAAAAATGACAGATACATACTCGGCAAAATAGAGGCATAGGCGATACTTTTTATTAAGCTTCTCTTTTCTTCTTGGAGTTGCTCTTTGGGGGTAGAATCTTTCTTTTTAGATTCTTGTTTTAACTCCCATAGTAAGCCTAGATTCCATACAACAAGGTATAAAGAGAGCAAAGGAGCTATTGGAACAAACCAAAATATCCACAGCATACTACGAGCTTCTGCCGCTATCTCACAATAAAAAGATAATTTGCTCATTGATAAACTTCCTTGATATTTAAACTTCACTTTTTATGCGTTCTAGTCGCTCTTTGACAAATCTGTAATTTCATTTTTCAATATTTATTTTTGCTTTTTGGGGTTAAAACTAAAAAGTATCGCGACATACAACATACATTCTGCAAAAAACACCAAGCTTGGCAAGAAACTCTCCTCAAAAAATATACTATCTTCTATGCCAAATCGCAAACTTAAAACAATGCATACAAATAGCACACATAGATTCAGTATAAACACTTTTTTACGCAGATAAACAACATTAAACACCACAAGCCCAACAAGCATTCCAAGATACAATCGCAATATTAAAGCCAAATAGTATCTATGCTCTATCTCTTCACTTATAGCATACCTCTCTGGGTCGCTTGGAGAAAAATATATGCCATTCATACAGACATCTATATAATATACCTTGCTTACAAAATAGGCGATGACGAGAATTACCACATACGCATAGGCTATGTAAGTAAAAAGTTTTGGATTCTTATGATATATAAAATATGCAAGATAAAAGCTAATCACAATGGCACAAAATAAAATAAGATAAAACACAATATGAGAATAATTAAAGATTAAAAACTGCATACTAAAACCTTGCTGGAGACAACATTAACCCATTCTTTTCTAATAGCTCTAAGGCAAATTGTATTCCTTGTTCATTTGCCAAAATATCATCATTACTAAATCCGCCACCTATAACAAAATCTTTTATTTCATTAGCAACACCCAATGATCTGACATAATCTGGATCTCTAAGAATATAAGTCAATTTCGCACTTTCAAGAAAATGAATAACCTTATCTAATCCATTTTCATCACCCTCAAACTTAGGCACATAATTTTCATAAAGATGAAATATGGCTATACCACCTTCTTCACTTGCACCCTTTCTTTTACTATACATAAAGTATATAAGGTTTTCAAAAGTTTTTACCAAATCATTATGTGTGTTAGCATTCTCCACCATATACCTCCCAAAATCCACATAATACTCTTGCGGGAAATTGTCTTTATAGATTCTGTAATCGCTAATGAGCTTGTCTAGGGCTTTGTAAATAAGAGGATTTTTACTCATATCTTTGCGATTTATGATGTCGATTGTAGAAAATGCAATCTTTCTTATATCTTGCTCTGTAATTTTTTGGTTTGTCTTCGCCCAAGATTTTAGGATTCTAGTTTGGTTAGATTCAGTATTTGCAACAATACTATCACTTACATTTTCTTTCGGAATCTCAATCTTAACAATCCTGCCTTGTGGCTTATCAAGAAATAGTAGGCTTGTGTATTCTCCAGAGATTCCCACCACAAACCTATGCACCAAGTTAGCATGCCCTTTCTTTTTATCTTTGATGATAATCTCTTGTATATCATTTGTGAATTGTCTTAGGCTGTCTTTAGAATCAAAGCTTAGGATAGTATCGTTGGATTGAGATTGCCTAGATTGTGTTTGTAAGTCTTGTGATTGTTGTGTGTATTGTGTGTCTAGGGAAAGAGTGTAGTTGCTTTTTTGAGTAAGATTCTCATCTGTATAGATTTTAAGAGAGGTTGAGTTTTCTTGTAATTGTATATAATATTCTTGTGTGTGGTTGTGGGCTTGGCTTGAAGAGTTTCGTAGAGTGTATTTAGTAGTACAATCTGATTGCGATAGAGTAAGGGTTGTGCCATTATAATAAAAGCTAGGTATCTTTTCAAAGCTCTCCTCACACAAATGTCCATACTCATAGCTTCTGCATAGCTTTCTTACTCTATTTTTAGGATAAGTATAATAGTCTTTATGCTCTATGGTAATCTCAAAGCGATTGATGTCTTTAAGATATGGTTTAGAGTCAAAGAGTATCTCGCCATTAGAATCAGTCGTGCCATCTAAAGGGATTTTTTGCCCTGTCTTTAGTCCCATAGCAAGTAAGATGACTTTTGCATTAACAATAGGATTATCTTGCATATCTCTAATGCGTATGCGTATGGTTTCTTTGCTATATGTTTGTGTGTTTTGTGTGTTTGACATAGTATTTCCTATCAATTCCTAGCTAATCTTATATTATGAAATATCGCTTTGTAATATTAGCATTGTCTTTGTAAAATTTGCTTGGCTCTCTTTGGAATCTTTCTCTACTCACTCTTAACCTCCCCACCTTTGACTATCAATCCTTTAGAATCTATTGTTACTTCTACTCCGCCAGCTTTGATGATGACAGAATCTGAAGTAGCTGTGATAGTAGTCTCGCCTATGTTGAAGTTTAGACTATTGCCTGCTTGGATAGCATAATCACTTGCTACCTCTGATAGGATATTATCAGCTACAAAGGTAGCGTTGGTATCTGTTTCAAATCCCATAGCAGCATTAGAAGTAAAGAGTAGATTCCCTTTGGTTCTTAGTGTGGTTTCATTGGTAGATTCTATATTGATAGAATCTTGTGTTTGTAAGTTGTATTGTCCCCCAACAACCTCACTCTTATTCCCCTTTATGTTTCTATTCTCATCTGCTTGTATGGATTCACTATTATTCCCCCCTATCTCTATTGTTTTATCTCCCCCAACAACCTCACTACTATCCTTAGCTACTCTTAGGCTATGACTTGCTCCTACATTAAGGCTATTGCTTAATCCTACTATAGTATCTTTACTTAAGGCTACATTGGTTAAATATTCTCCTCCTATAGTAACATTTTTAGCTAAGCCTATGGTTTGGGTATGAGCTTTAGTAATAGATTCACTATAGCTTCCTTGCACTTTAGAATCTTTATTGTTGTGTATAGTTTGAGAGAAATTATTATTTATAGATTCTCTATAGTCTTTTTGTGCTCTTATATAGATTTCTTCATTATCTTTGAGGTTAGAGAAACATAATTGATTATAACCATACTCTTGTGCTCCTATGGTTTTAGAGCTTAGTGTTGTGATATGATCTTGCTTGGGTAGAGTAGAGGGAATAGGGTTAGTTGTATTATACAAACTCCCTGATACATATGGCTTATCTATATCATTAT
>NZ_NESU01000023.1 GCF_002287135.1 Helicobacter sp. TUL | reverse complement strand
TCATGCATAGAAAAACTTTTTTGTGTCCAACCTGTGTAATATTGAAAACCAGCTATATACAAGTAAAAAGGTTCGTCTTCTTGTTTTGTTTCAACTCTTCCTGCTAACATTATTATGTGCCTACTTAAAGAAAAATATGAATAAGGCAAATTAAATAGGTCCTCTAGCTTTACGCCTTCTTGTTTTATAGGTCTCGCGTATATTGCTCTCCCCACTTCCTCTTTGCATAATCTCTCAAACTCTTTATATTCAGAATCTAAGCTTTTAGGGATAAAAGCTCGGTAACTTGTAGGATAATAGATAGAGCAACCACTGGCTAGATACACAAAAAATATTATAAAGATTCCTAGCGCAATATAGAGCATTTTCTTACACTTTGTCTTGAAGTTTTTAACTTGCATTTGCTGTCCTGTTTTTAGGTATTATACATTGATTTGTAGAGAATGTCTTAGAATCTGATGTTAATATATTATTAGTGCAACCTATGATAGAAGCATTTAATAAATCAGATTCTAATACCATAGGGATACCTTTAGAAGTGAAAGACTTACCCTTATTAGCTTTTAGTTTTACTATGCCATTATGAGGACATTTAATCTCATTATCCTCTAGTATTGGGTGGAGCATAGCGGTAGATTGAATAGAATCTTTAGTTTTAGATTCTTGTTGCTTTTGTTGCTCTCTTTGTGTCTTTTCTTTTTCTTGTCTTTCTTTAGATTCAGAGGAGTTACATTCTAGTTTGATATTAAGGCTAGAATCTAAGAGGGAGTAATTAAGGAGGGTAAGGGTATTGCCATTGAGGAATATGTGGAGGGTTTGAGTGAAAGTCTCTTTAGAATCTTTTGAATCATAGTCTGTTTCGCCGATTAAGTGATAGGTAGGTTTAGATTCTCTAAACACGCCCTCTTTGTCTAATTCACCAAAGAATAAAGGATTAGATTCTATCTCTTTAGAGCCTTGTAAATGGATAGAATCTAAATACACATAAAACTTATATGTTTGTATCTCATCAAGTGTTATATCTGTCTCTGTGCTGGTTGTTGTGCTTGATTCTTGATGTGTTTGTGTATTATGTCTTTGATTTTGCAAAGATACTAGGCATTCCTCATATATGCTCTTGCAGTCAATACAAGCGCCATCTTTACAGAATATATACACACTCTTTTTGCTTGAATGAATAGAAATAATATATTTATTTAGCATATTGGATTCCTATATGTGCTTTACCATTGGCATAGAGAGATTGGGATACTTTACATAATGCCCCTAAATATTCTTGCTCCCATACTTGTTGCGTGATATTATATTCCTCTGATGCATACCCATACGCTTTTACTATGCTTTCATAGGTTTCTACACAAGCATTATTCTTATCCACTACATAGAAATTTCTCTGTGTGCCTAATGCGATTTTTTCTCCTAGATTCTCTTTATTATTAATCCTTTCTACCTCTTTTCTCATAATGTTAAAATACTCTCCATTGCAGATACATACATAGAGTTGTTTTTCTTGTAGTCTTATGATAAACTCTATGATGTCCTCATTCCTTATTGCTGATTGTTTGTGTTTCTCATAATAGTTACCCTCCGAATCTTTTAAGACACTTGGAGATTCACCGACAATAACAGCGATTTTGGATAAAAAATAGGGGAAAAACCCAATAGATTCTGGCTTTTTTCTCACTAATGTTAGAGGACCATTTTTACGATTAAAGTTTCTCGTGTTTTCCTCATTGGCAGTATCCACAAAAGTAATGACATAAGTTTTTATATTATCCATAAAGACATTGAGTTCGTGGAGGTAGTCTGCTAGAGTATCGTGTGTTTGTGTAGATGTGTTAGTATTATTATCTGTGGTGGAATCTGTATTGCTAGTATGTTTAGTATCTTTGTGAGATATTGCAGAATCTGTATGGGTGGTTTGTGTGGAAGTGTTAGAAGTAGTAGAATCTAAAGCATTGGTATTGTTGGTTGCATTGTTAGTTGTAGGCTGTAGTGTAGGCTTTTTTATTTTCCTTTGTGTGATACTCCTTTGTATAGTAGTATCATTAGATTCTAATTTTAAAAGGTAGGAGTAGAAGTAGAGGGTTTGTGTGAGGGGGATAATGGAGTGAGAATCTTTACCTGTATAGATAGGCAGTCTATTGCGTGAGCCATATTGAGCAGAAGCGATGATATTTATACCGCCGCTGTCATAAATATGAGTGAGCTTCTCTGAAATATCAATGAGATTTTTCTCTAAGAAATCTAACAAGATTTTTATCGTATTGGGGTTTAGGACTACATTGGGGAGATTCCAGCCATAAATGCTAGGGGCATTAAAAGTATAGGCTTCTTTTGGCTAAATAGTAATTCATTTTTATATTTTTTATCACAATAGATTAGGGCAACTTGAGCGAGATAGCCTCCTAGTGAATGCCCTACAAAGATAATGGGTCTATTATAGGCTCTGACTATCTTTTTGACTTCTTGTAAGAAATCTAAGAGGGCGAAGGATTGGGGATTGGCATTTAGAGATAGGGCTATGTCTTGTCCTAAGTCTTTTAATGTTTCCAACAATTCATTAATGTTATTTGCTGAAAATTCAGTCCCTCTGAATCCCACTATGAATCTATTTTTCGTTTTATCGCTAAACAAGGTAGCAGAGAATCCTGTCAATGTGTTAGGTTGATGAAACATTACCTCATATCTCTTAGCAAAGTTTTGTGCTTGAATCTCTCCAAACTCTCCATTGAGTTTATCACTATTGAATTTTTCATCTAATGAATTTAATAAATTAGATTGCCAAGTATTATCTTGTTTCAGATTGATTAAAACCTCTTGTCCTTGATATTTTTTATTAATGATATGTTCTAAAGTTATTTCCACTTCTTTATATCCTCTAGGATATTTCTCATCTTTGATTTTATTGCCTTGTGAATCTAGCTCATAAATCTTTCTATTACCCATAAATTCAAAGTTAAAATAACTTGCTTGGGCTAGTTCGGCATAGTCTTTAAAATCGTTAATGTATCCTTTCATTTAGCACCCTTTAATTTAACTAGAATGATGATTGCATATGATAGCATAATAAATGTTATCGTGATAATAGTATTATTTTGTGTTAGATAAAGACATAAAACACCATAAACGGCAAATAAAATTATAAAGGTCAATGAAAACAGGATTTTTGATTTTTTAAAAGTATAGATAAGCAATATTGATGAAGCATAGATAAAAAGAGGTATAGCAACAAGTATAACAAACAAAAAAACTACAACGCCAAGCTTCCCATCATCATATGCCATAACTCCACCCAAAATACACCCAAAAGCCCAAAACACAACCCAACAAATGTAGAGTATTTTTAGAAACTGCATTCAGTCCCCCTAAACCCCGCTACAAATCTATCTTTTTCTTTATCATAAAATAAAGTAGCACTAAAACCTGATTGAGTGAAGAAAGATTCTAAAGAAGTATGGTGGAGGAGCTTAAAACGATTGACAAAGTTTTTGGTTCGGGTGGAGAGGTGGTAAGTGAGGTCAGAATCTTTATCTTGTTTTTCTTTGGTAGTGGCAACTAGAATCTGTTGTTGGGTTGCTTTTGAGTCTTCTTTGCGTCTATGGATAAGATTTTGTATTTTATTGTTTATTGGTTCAGGTTTATCTTTGCTTGGATTTTTTATCTTAATATCTTGACTAAACCTAGCCTCTATGGCTAAAGCATAAGCAGTGGGTTGTCTTAACTCTCTTTTATTTTTCTTGATTAATTCTTGTATCTTATCATCTTGTGTATTTTCTTTGGTAATTTCATATCCTAATTTTATTCCATCTGCATATACCCATCTTGCAGGTGGTTTTACGCTTTCATTAGGATTCTTACTTTTTAGCTCATCTAAGAAATAATCTATATCCTCATTTTCATTGATGTAATGTAGCAGTGCATAAGAAGCGTCTGCTATGTCAGCATAGTCTTTTAATTGTTCTATGAAGTCTTTAGGATTCAATGTCTTGCTCCTTTCCCTTTTTCATCACTTTTTATGAATTTACCATTTTCTAAGTAAAAGATATTATCTCCTGCTATATCAACAGAATAGCTATTTGTTAATCTAAATCCTGCTCCCTCATCACCATAGAGTCCATAAGTGGTTATGGTAGTAGAGATATAAGTAAGCATTGTTATAGGGATTACTTTACCATTTTTATCAATATAATAGCTTGTTACCCCTAATCTACGCTTAAGTTTATTAAATACTTCCTCCCCCATATATTCTTTAATTTTTTGATAGTAGAGACTCCAATCATTTTCGTGGAGTTCTTGTTTTGATGGTCCTTTGATATAGTATTTGCAACCATTGGAGAGGATTCGGGGGAGATTTTTATCAATAGCCTCTATTTGTTCCCAAAAGGTATCTCCTGTTGTTACTTTTTGTCTTGCTTCCTCCCTTTCCTTTTCTCTTTGTTTTATCTCATCTCTTATCTCTTTATCAAAAACATAGATTCCGCCATATTCATCTGCTATTCTTTCTGTTTCTTTATCAGCTGAACTTGTTTGAATCAACCCACAAGAAGCAAAAATGATTAAAGTTATAAGACTAATAAAAATTAAGATAAAGTATTTCATAGAGTTATCCTTTGAGTTTTTGAATCTTTTTTATTACATAGACAAAAGCTTTGGGCTAAACAGCCCCTAGAGAATGCCCTGTAATAATTAAAGGTGTAGATTCTGTAATGTATTCTTTTTCAATACATTCGCCATAAAAGTCTAGCATATCCAAATATTGCTTTTTAGGTATCACACCACCAATCAAAGAAACATCAGCTTCAAATATGTCTTTAGGATCTTCTGTGCCTCTAAAGGCTAAGATATATTCTGAATCTGCAAATTCTGTTTCAATAGCTAGAGCATAAGTGGAGATTTGTTCTGTGTTGGTGTCTTGATTAAATTTCATGCGAAATTCTTACCAGAGATTTGATTGTCACATTAATGCTTTATTGCCTTGTGTGGCAGGATAATTGAATGTCATTTGGCTTGTTGCGCAGATAATGCAAAGTTCACAAAAAGAATTGATAGGAGCAAATGAAGCAAAAAATTGTGCAAAAACTAGACCTATCTTATACACTTCACCTACACAATAAAACTTTGAATCTTCTATATGCATAGTAACTAATGTCCCTCTTTGTGTGATAAAACCATTGATTTTATAGATCGTTTGTGCATGAAAGTCAAGCAATGCATCCGAGAGTATCGTAAAAAAATTTTGTGAAGAAAGCATAGCACTATAGATGCGTATGACACTCAAAAAACTTGCTCTATCAAGCATAGTTTGATAATTAAAACAAAGCGTAGAAATCAGATCCCAAGAGACAGTATCATCAATGCTTATGTGTTTAATGCTTGTTGGAATACAAAGATTGGATGTGCTCAAATCTTTGTAATCTGGGACTTGATTAATGTCCCCTAATTTTAATCCTGTTGGAAGGTTGTTATTACTGCATAATACGTCAATAGAAACAATTTCTTTGACATGTTGTTTTGTATAAAAAGAAATTTCTTTGTAATGTTGCTCTTGTGAATCTATTTTGTTGGCAATGGCATAGAAATCTCCATCATTCTCCAAAAAAGAGAATCGCTCAAAATTATTGTAGTTTTTTAGCACTCTCCTGCCAGTATTTGTGTTGTGGGCTTTGACTTTTAGGACTTGTATCACACAATAGCTTGTATTATTCGCCCTATCAACAAAGATTCTATAACCATTTCTTGAGTGATCTAAAAGTATGGGTTCTGCTTGTGTGTGAAAAAGATTGATAATAGGAGTAGCAGCAAGAGAAAAATTTCGCGGTTGTGGTATGCAATCTTTGGGCAATTCTTTGTTAAAGATAAATTTGAGTCCTATTTTGGTTGTTTGCAAGGTTTGTGTGCATTCAAGATTTCTAAGATTAATAAAATGAAATTTTTCTGGCATGAGGAGTAATTCTTGTAATAGAGCAAAGGAGCTAAAACCTATGTCGTCATTATGCAATAAACTTTGGGTATTGTGTAACCCAATGTGCTGCAAGCTTTGGGGTGCAAGAGTATATTGCTCGTTTTCATCATAGGACACAAGGACAATATCTTTGAGATATTGTGTCAACCATAACAAGAGAGTATTGGCTGTATATACTTCATTACCCAAATATAGTGTTAAGCAATCTAGGGCAATATCACTAAAGCTAATGCCTTCTTTGCTAAGAGCTATATCAAATGTTAGGGTGCTATGTTTACCCTCGCTGCCAACAAATACATTGCTTATCTTGATAGGATATACATATACATCATAGATTGTTTTAAATTCACACATAATGCCATTAATCGGTATTGATTTTATGGTTGTGTGTTTTGGTATCTTGAGTTTATTGGCTTTGGCATCACTCACAAGAGCAAATTCTTGCATACACACAGATGGTAGGGCGTTTGTATAATTTGGGATAAGAATCTTAATAAGAGATTCTGCGATAAATGGGATATTGGCATCGAGTTCTTGGTGTATTTTCGCACTCAAGATCGCCAAAGATTCGATAATGTATTCTACATCAGGATCATGGGCATTGTGTGCGAGAAATGGGGCAAGTTTTGGATATTTACTAAGCAAAAGTTCTCGATTTTTGCGTAAATAATCAAGCTCTTTACGAAAATAAAGCAAATTAAGATCGTGGTTTTGCATTTATTTTATCTCACAATAGCGATTGTTTCTAAAGGTAATTTGCATACTATGTTCTTGGAATGTATTGTTATTGTAATGAAAACGCATAAAAAAGTTAAATTGCCAAGGAGCAAGTGTCTCATCGTATTCTATGCTTAGAATATGGATTCTGTATTCATGTTTGCGGACAATGTTATATATTTTCTCCGACATAATAACGCCAAGATTTTTTGCATTTATATCCAAGTTGCATAATGATTCCAACCCCATATCATCTCTTGTATTCATTAGGACTTTAATATGCTCTTTTACATCTTCAAGTTTGTTCTCGACATAGGGTGTCTGGGCACAAGAATCAAGGGTATGTATCACTCTATCAACAAAAGGCATTGTGCTATTCTTTATCAAGTTTTCCGACTAAAGAAAGCTCAAAGTTTGCTCCCATAAATTTAAAATGAGGTCGAACACTCAAATCAATTTTATACCACCCACTCTCACCTTCTACCTCACTTACGGTAATTTTGGCACCCCTAAAAGGTCTTCTGCTCCTGACTTCTGCTGGTGGATTTTCTTGATCAGAGACATATTGCCTTACCCATTCATTTAAGCCTTTTTCTACATCACCACGTTCTTTCCAACTTCCAATTTCTTCTCGTTGCAAAACTTTGAGATAGTGTGCAAGGCGTGAAATAAGAAAAATATATGGTAGTTGCGTACCAAGTCTATAATTTGTCTCTGCTTCTTTGCCTTCTGGAGTATTTGGAAAAATTTTTGGTTTCAAGGCAGCATTTGCAGAAAAAAATGTGGCATTATTACTATCTCTACGCAAAGTAAAGGCAATAAATCCAGATTCTGAAAGTTCGTATTCTCGCCTATCGGTAATTAAAACTTCTGTTGGAATTTTTGATTGTATAGTGCCAAAATTTTCATAAACATATATGGGCAAATCACTAACAGTTCCTCCAGCTCTTGGACCTATGATATTACCACACCAACGATATTGTGCAAAGCTATCAGTTAAACGCGTTGCGAATGCATAAACAGTATTTCCCCATAAAAGGTGATTGTGCGATTGATGCACATTTTCTTTGTAATTGAAACTTTTAATAGGGTTTTCTTGAGGATCATAAGGCGATCTTGTAAGAAATCTTGTTACTAAAAGTCCAGCATATTTAGAATCTTCATTTTCTCTAAAAGTGCGCCATTTTGTGTATTGGGGACCCTCTAAAAGACTATTTAGGTCTTGAATTTGACTAAGTTCTGCATATGTGTCAAGTCCAAAGAATTTCGCACTCATAGAAGTCAAAAACGGAGCATGACTCATTGCTGCAATGGAGGACATTTTAGAAAGAAAATTCATATCAGGTGTGGAAGCACTTAGTGCGTAATCTCCAATTATAGCTCCCACAGGCTCACCACCAAATTGCCCATATTCTGCTGAATAAATATGTTTATAAAGTGTGGTATTTGTAATATCTGGACTTGATTCAAAATCTTCCAAAGCCTCTTGTTGGGTGATATCGAGCAAATTAATTTTTATATTTTCCTGAAAATTTGTTCGCTCCACAAGGAAATACAATCCTCTCCAAGTAGATTCTAATTGCTGAAATTGTTCATTATGTAGTATCTCATCCATTTGCATTGATATAAGCTCATCAATATGAGCAATCATTTCATCTAGTGTAAAACGATTAACCTTACTTTCTGCATTATCGGATTTGACAATCTCTGAAATAAATTCAGCTACTCCCACTTTTGCGATACTATAACTTTCATCATCTTTAGCATACTTGCTTTTTTGCATAATATTGTCTATGATAGACACTTCTTGTGTTTGTGTGGTTGTTTCTGTTGTGTTTTGCATAGATTACCCTTTTTAGTGTGTTGGATTATTGTTCTCTTGTATTTCTAATAAGAGTTTTTGTTTCGTATCTTCATCTTTAAGTGCCTCTAATACCGCCTTTCTGAAATCAGGTATGTTGCCCATTGGTCCTTTTAAGGCAACAAGTGCTTCTCGTAATCTTAAAAGTTTGTTGAGTTCTGGGACTTGTTGGGCTATGTTGTCTGGAGTAAAATCTTTCATTTCATTGATGTCAAGACTTACGCTTAATTCCTCCGCATCCTTATGTAAAACATTTTTTACATTAAAATGTGTTTTAATACCCATTTTTTGCATGACTTGATTAAAATTATTCTTGTTTATAGGAGTCACTTCCCTTTCTTCTAATGGTGTGCTATTGCCACCAGTAAAATTTGCCATAACCATAAGCTTCAGTGGAAGTTCGACTTCTGGACTTTGACCATTTGTCTTAGATTTGTAGGTGATATTTATGCGCTCTTTTGGTGGTGTTGAATTCTCTGCCATATATAATCCTTGTTGCTTGAATAAGTAATTCAAGTGATTTAATGTCTAACTTGTATCTCAATTTTATAGTAAAATGTATCATTTATAGCTGAATTTAACCAAAACTATTATAAAATTGACACCAAACTAAAGGAGTTAAAATCTACATTTGGCTATTTGGCTATTAGTGATAGGTTTTATAAAAAAATTTCGGACATCTGAATAATGAAGTGTGTAGTGTATTGTATATTTTTGTTTGTAAGTGGTGTATTGTCTATGGCATGTAGCACACCCATTAAGATTGTAGTATCTAACTATGAAGATTCAAATCTTAATAATCGTGGAGATAATGTGCCTGTTACGTTACTTATTTATCAACTTAGAGATGGTAAGAGATTCGAATATGCTTCTCCACAAGATTTACTTACTCGAGAGAGTGTGGTGTTGGGTAGAGACAAAATAGACACCATTAGGATACAAATTCCACCAAATGAAAAAAATATGGTCGCTGCAGAAATTCACAAAAAAGAGGGCAAATATATTGGTATTCTTGCACTTTTTGCCAATTCACAGGGTAAAAACCAAAAATTCTATAAAAAACTCCATAGTGTTTTTAGAAATACGATTAGAATTGATATTACCCACATTGGTATCACAAAAGCAAACAAAAAAAATCATCAAAAATATCAGCCCACGCAAGACATAGAGGTAAAAAACGATGAACAATAAGCTTAAGGTTGCTTGGTATAATGGTATGCACATGGATAAAATCCATTTTGAACAACAAGAAAGGTATTTAGAGCACCTTATTCAAAGCAAAACTGCTAGGTGTTTTTGTAACCTATATGGAATTTTTGAAGTAGAATTTTCTCATGAAATGCTTAATTTAGGTAAAATTGCCCTCTCAAAAATTAGTGGTATTACTCAGGATGGTAATGTGTTTGATGCTCCAAACCATGATTTATTGCCAGAAGTTTTAGAAATAGGGCATAATACAAATTCCTTAATTATTACGATAAAAATTCCCACCAATACAGATTCCGTAGCCGATATTTCATTACAGAATACCTTTTTACATTCTAAATACATTGCAGTCAATACTACCATTTCCTCCAAAATGCATGACAACATTAGCCAAGATTCTAAAACATCTATGCAAGAACCACAATATACGCAGGATGAAATGAATATTGTGTTAGGAAGTTTACGCTTAAAATTGGGCTTATTGGGTGATAAAACGCCAAATGAACTCGAGATTCCTATTGGAAAAATAAAAAACATACATTCTAATGGCAGAATAGAACTTGATGAAAAGTTTATTCCAACAAGTTTGGATATTTCTAATAATGCGTTTATTAAGACTTTTTTAGAAGAAATGCTTTTTAGCATAAAACAACATAAAGAAACGCTAAGCAAAATATTTAGAGGCATTAACCAAACTAAAAATACCCTTGATTTTAACACCTATTTATCATTAAACCTACTTAAGAAGTATTATTTGATATTTTCATATCTCAAACATAAACAAAAATTGCACCCAGAGATATTGTATGAAAAACTTGTAGAATTTCAAGCTGATTTGCTTGCTCTTAATCACAATGATGATATTGAATTTATTGCTTATAACCATAATGATCCTACTTCTGTATTAGTGCCACTAAGCAACACTATACGACTGCTATTTGCTAATGTTACTTCGCCAAAATATGTTATGGCAAATATTGTCGATAATGGTAATGGATTTTATGACTGTATGTTTGATAATGCTTCTATAATCCAGAATAGTGAAATATTTTTGGCTATTAGTTCTTCGGTTCCAATGAATATTTTGCTAGAAACATTTGCATCGCAGAGCAAAATTCATACTCAGGATAATATTAAACGCATAGTCGCTTCACAACTTAAGGGTTTACATATAGAACCAATTCCAAGCATTCCCTCTAGCCTACCTCATTTAAGTGGATATGTATATTTTAGACTTGATAAAAAAGATCCTATGTTCGCGTTATTTAGTAATCATAACATAATTAGCATCTACCTAACTAACAATATCTCAAACCCAGACATTAAGTTATGGGCAATCCTACAGGATTAAAATGTCAATGTCATCAGATATCCAAGAACACAACACAGATCAGCTTCACTCAAAGGTATTGTCACTTTTACTTGAATATGATCTAAAAGGTTTGCAAAATAATAAAGTCCTTGATTTAACCCTGCCCTTATTGCTTTTTGCAGCAAGACTTTCTAAAATGCACAATTTAGAAGCAACGTATATTACTAACGTCAAAGAAATATTGATAGAAGAAGTGCTTACGATTAGCAGTAATCTCAGTGCCTTGCACACATATGAAGACAAAGACATTATTAAATTAAGATATTGTCTTTGTGTATTTATTGATGAGATGCTTTTAGCAAATGAGAGCTTTATTAATAGTCATTTTGTTAATCAAACACTCACTATCCACCTTTTTGATGAGATTTTAGGTGGTGATAAGTTTTATGATATAGCGGGGCAATGGCTTCTTAGTCCTAGCAAGTATAAGGATATGCTTGAATTTATATATGCCTGCTTAATCCTTGGGTATAGAGGTAAATATGCTATGCAAGAACAAGATTTACAAAAAATCGATCATTTCTGTAAGACAATAGCGATAGCTTTAGCTCCTGTATTACACTCCAATGAAGAAAAAGCTTTCAAAATAGCTTACAAAAACACAAACCAAGAAAACATTGCAGAATCTCTTAAACGTAAATACGCAAAACCTTTTTTTGGTTTTGGTATTATTGGTATAACGATTGTGATTTTTACATTTTCTTATCTAAAATTAGAATCTCATAATAGTATTGTTCAAAACAATCTTACACAACATATACAGACTTTTATGCAAGAAAAACACTAGGAGATAAATTTGTTATCAATTGTTACGAAAATCTTACAATTATTCCGCAATAAGATTGTATTGTATTCAATATTTTTTATATTTCTTTTTCTCTTTAGCATATTATTCTATTTCTATGCCCCACTAATTGCTTTTGATGGCATTCATATTCTTGGCAACATGTTTGTGCGTATTGGAATTATTAGTCTTATTTGGCTTTTTGTATTTTTGTATTTTTTCTTAAAACCTACCACAGATTTGATACGATCCCTCAAAAGCGAAAAAAGACAACTTATAAAGGCTTTAAAAAAGGAGGCAGCTCACACTCTTCAAAGGGCTAAAAGGAATTATGCTATTGCTATCAGTGATGCAAAAAATACATGGAAGAAAGACCTGAGGCTTAAGAAAATTCCTCTAGTGATTGTTATTGGGAACGAAGGAGCTGGCAAAAGCTCCTTTATCAATTACTCCAATATAGAATATCCACTTAGTGATAGTTTGCAGTCTTATAAAAAACTTCATAAGTCTACCAATAATTTTGGACTCTATATTTCTAAAAATGGTGCTTTGCTTGATACAGAAGGCAATTATTTTGCTCAAGAATCTTTTTTTAGTCCAGATAATACTGATGAGATTCCAGAAGACAATCTTGATAAAAATAGAGATTTTTTATTAAAGAAGAGTGTGTGGAATAAGTTTTTATCATTTCTTAATGCCAATATCTTTCATAGCAAGCTTAATGGTATTATTCTTGTTGTTGATACACAATCTTTTCTTACTCATCCAAAAGAATATAGTGATGATCTTATCCAATATCTTGTTAAAAGAGTGAATGAGTGTGAACAGAATCTAGGGCTTAAATTACCTATATATATTGTATTCAGTAAAATTGACTTGATAGAAGGAATGAGTGAATATTGGAATATTTTTGGCGAAAGGGTAACAAATAAGGCTTTGGGACTTACTTTAGATTCGGAATTACGCACAGAAGAGCTACAATCTGATTTTCAAGAAATGAGTAAATCCCTGCTTTATACATTTATGAACAAAAATCAAATGCTACATTCTTTGGAGGATAAGAAAACAGCATTTTTATTCCTCAAGCAATTTGATTATCTTTGTGCGTTGGTCACAGAGTTTATACTTCAAGCCCATGCGCAAAATAAGCTCAAAAACAAGTCACATATTCGAGGTGTATACTTTACATCAGCCTATCAAGAAAATGTTCCAAGAAATTATTTGATTGACGCAATTTGCGAAAAATACGATCTCAAAAAACCACCTGCAAAGTCTGCAACAAAACAAAATAAATATAGCTACTTTGTGCAATCTCTCCTAGAAACCATCATTTTACGAGATTCTCATTTAAGTAGTGTTATTATGAAAAATATAATTTTCAAAACTGGTGCTATTGTGTTGAGTGCCTGTTTACTTGCTTATGGAGTGAGTGCTTATTTTCTTACTAAAGCCAATAAGGAAGTAGCACAAAGTGAAGCAGATCTCAATAACATCATAACCCTTTTAACTAATGCAAAATCGTATCAAAAGATGAATTTGCAACAAAAAGCAAATCTTATGCTAAACCTCAAAACAATCCTTAAAAATTATCCATATCTCTTTGAAAAGAACATTCTTACACAATATTTGCTTTTAAATACTTCTTACAAAGGATTTTTACCTGCTAAAAGCTTGTATTATACTCTCAACGAAGATGTAATTAGCAATACACTCATAAAGGAAATGGAGCGAATTTTACAAACAAATACTACACCAGAGAGCTTTGTAGAAACATTTTATATGTATATGAGCCTTTTTGATGAAGCCCATCTTGACAAGGCGTTACTAGGAGCATGGATTGGAAAAAACTGGAAACACTTTGATAATTACAAGATCCCAAAAGAAGACTTCATGGCTGGTATAGAAGATTTAAATCCTTCAAATCTCGCAAAGTCTTATCAAATAAACCCTAACAATCTTGAAAAGAGTCGTCAAAAACTCGCTCAAATTCCCAAACAACATAGAATCTATATTATTATGGCTTTTCGCGATAGTCTAAAACAACAAAAATTTTATAATATTAGAGATAAGATTGGAACTGCCTTCAATATAGTGTTTGAAAACACTGAACAATTTACCTCAATCAATAGGGACTTTACAAAAGATGGATTGAAAGTTTTTTTAGCTAATCTCCAAACAAATACACAAAGCGCCCTTGATATAGATACTTGGTGTTTAGATCATGCATCAGATTCAAAAGATATCAAAGCGTTAGAAATGGATATTCTTACTATATACCTAGGACAATATCAACAAAAATGGCAAGATATATTGTCTGCTCTTACTCCTAAACAATATTTCAACAAAGATGGTATGTTGCATGAATTGCAAATTCTTTCTAGTGTGGAAAATCCATTGAATACACTCATAAAAATAATAAGCGATAATACCGACCTTAATGATGCATTGCTCCTCAATGATGCATATAGTCTAGGATTGCCAAGTAGTGATATAAAAAACAAATTTGTTACAATCAGTAATTATTTTAAGCCTTATTATGATTTTTCTAAAAAAGAGTCATTTTTGGATTCCAAGTTAAACTCCTTAAATACACAGAGTGATATGAAAGAAGTTGCTGTTGGTAGCATAAAAGAACGTTTAGCCGCTGACATACAAAATGTCAGCACGAAGATAAGTGATTTTACACAAAATAATACAAAGGATATTAAAGCAAAAATTACCTATATCCTAGAGGGGAGCAACGAAGAAAATGATCCGTTTAAGAAATTTACAACAGACATCAAAGATTTACCACCACATATAGCACGATATTACGATAAACTCTCACAATTTTCGTGGAAAATTATAGAAAATACTTCTGGAATATTGTTAAATAATGCATGGAAGAGTGAGATTTATACAGTATTTATTAACGAAATATCCCCTTATTATCCATTCAATACATACTCACAAGAATCCCTCCCAATAGAATCTTTTAAGAATTTCTTTGGAAATCAAGGGAGCATACAAACATTTTACCAGCAATACTTAAGTAAACTTTTGCTTAAAAGAGGTAATACATACTACCTAAACCCAGAATATAAATCAAAAATTACACTTAGTCAAGAATTTATAACTTTTTTAAACAAAAGTATTATGTTGCATTCTATGTTTGATGCCAACAATAATATTAACCTAAACTTTTTCCTTCATTGTCTTGACTTATCATCAGATTTTGGATCGCTTGACATAAGCTATAATGATCAAACCCTACATTATGATCATACACTTAATCAAAAAATTCAAATTGTTGTAGAACAGTTTAACAATACCACGGAATTGAAATTTAGTGTCTATGATTATAATCAAAACCCACAATATAAAAAACTTTATATAGGAGAATGGGCTTGGTTACGATTCTTAAAAGATACTAGCAAAACACAAACTTCTCAAAACACATTATATTTTGAAGGAAATACACAATGGTATTTTGATTTTACTATCGCTCCAAATCCACAGATGTTATTTAATCTTGTTGATTTATTATCGCATTTTACTTTGCCACAAAGCATCATATAAATACTAAGGAATATTATGGAACAGATTGCTATTACCGCCAAACATCTTAATGAGTCACATACTCCCCTGCAATATTGTATTTTTGATGAAAATGGTGGCACAATAGGGAGCGATTCAACGAATAATTTTTGTTTACAAGATACTGAAATACAGGAAAGACATGTTAGCATCCAATACGAAGAAGGATGCTTCACAATTGCTAGTATTGGCGATAGTAACATATTCTATAATGAATCTTTTTCTGCATTGCGTGCTGGTTATGAAACAACTATAAATTTGGGTGATACATTTAGAATTGGGAATTACAAATTTACTATCATAGACCCAAAAGATATACAAGAAGACTTTGTGGACAACAAGAAAATCCTCAATGAAGTAGCCCGTTATAACAAACTTGATACACTAGAAATAAAACCTAGAGGACAAGTTAGTGGCTTACACCTTGATGAAGAAAAAATAGAAGATATCTTGACACAAAATAAAGACTATGATGATTTAATACACCTGCCACCTATAGAGAATTTGTCTTCCGATACTCTTAATATGCAACACATGCATACATCATCTAATCCCCATGAAACTTTGCTTTCTCACAAAATACAATCACATGATCATTCTATGCTTCAGTATGTCATGGCATTTTTGCATGATACTATTAAAAAAGCGCCGCATATATCACCCTCTTTATCGCTAGATGATCTTCTTGCCAACTCCAACACTCAACCACCCACATACGAAGAGTTACAAACCTTGTTGCACACCAGATTACTTATAGATTCTATCCCTCTTATAAACTCTCTTATTCTCGCTATAATCACAAAAGAATCTAATAACCCCATATGCGATATTTTAGATCCTAATCCTTGCAATCTTATACTAAATCATATCCTTACTACGCATACACAAACTAACAATGACACACTACAAGCACTTATTATTCAAGCCCTACATGCATATATAAAAACATAGTCATTATAATAACTTAACTCTACATTACATAAATAATGTGTATTATTTGTAAGCAATACGTTTAGCGTGAATAACATATGTGATAATAAAAGCACCAACAACACACGCCAAAGCATACTTTTTATGTTATAATAGAACCACTCTTACGACACATAACATAGCCCTAAGGAAAACATATGTCCTCTTATATGCAACTTAGTATTTCTGTCCCCCACCTTTCTGCTCCCTTATATGTTACCATCACCAAAGCCCATATTAAAGAAAGTCTGCAATCTCCCTTTGTTATATCTTGTGAAGGATATATAGAAAGTATCCATAGTGATATCTTGCATGTATTTAGCACGCAAACTAAAACTTCTACTTCTCTAACACACACCCCTAATGTATATGATTCTTCTTTTCATCCAAACTTGCTCTTAGATTCACAAGCAACATTTAGCTTTACTAATCCCTATACACAACACAATATTCTTTCTTTTACACATAATACTAGCAGGACTGCTAATCCCAAATCCACAAATACCTATCATGGTATTATTACCCAAGTTTCTTATCTAGGCACTTCTTCTAAAGAACATACTTCCTCACAAAACACTTCTAAATTACAATATAAACATTGCTTTAGTCTTACCCTTAGCACAACCCTTATACGCCTTTGTTATAATAATGCTAGTAGGATATATACTAATAGCACTGTTGTGGATATTATCAAATCTCTATTATATGCTAATGCCTCTTTTTTAGGTAAGGCTCTTGATTTTTCTTTTATACATGCACAATATCCCATACAAGAAATCATTACACAATACAATGAATCCGATCTAGCATTTCTTGTTAGGATAGCTCATAATAGTGGTCTATACTTTTATGAAGATGCTACAACACTCTATGTATGTGATAGTATGCCTTCACACATATCACCCTCTAGCACTAACCAAACTACCACCACAAACCATACTAATACTTCCTTACAAACTGGCACTGCCAAACAAGCTAACACTTCTTTGCCTCCTAGTGCCTCCTCCTCTATAACAACACTTCTGTATAACCCTAATGCTACAAATACCCTTAATGAAGAATGTATTTCTAACTTTGGCACATCACAATCCATAAAAGCACATACATTTAGTGCAGCATATTCCCCACATACTACACCATCTGATATTGTGCTTGATACTCATACACCATATTCCTTGCATGATAACTCTCATACACATGATAGTATACATACTACATCTGCTACTTCTTATTTACAAGAACACACATATACCACCAACCTATCTTTTACACAAAATCCCAATACCAAAGCCTTTCTTACATTACAGCAACAACATGCCCTTATGACACATGCACTCTTTGAAGCCACAAGCAATATCACACATTTGCATTTAGGACAACTAGTGGCACTCCAACATGCACATGCTAGCACCCCTAAAGATTTGTTAGATACAACATTTTATGTCATAGCAATAGAGCATACACTTATAAGCAAAGAGCAAGACACTTCTGTCCTATCAACTAACAACACAAACACGCATACTAAGTCATTAGATTCTAATCATTATTATAGTAACACACTAACTCTCCTACCAACACATCTCACATTTATCCCTTCACCCAAAGCTAAACCCACACCTCCAATAAGCACACAAGGCATAGTGGTAGGAGAGGGTTATACACAAGCAACAAATCTCACACAAGCTAACGCTACCCTGCAACAAGAAGCAAATACTATCTATACAGATTCTTATGGAAGAATACAGGTAAGACCTCATATCTTTTATGCCTATGCCTTGCATCAAGCACATAACATAGCACAACAAAGTAATGATGATATAACACAATATAATACAACACAACAAGGCAATGATGAGAACACACAACATCATAATTATGGTGTAGCACAACAAAATGGTTATAACATACCACAACAACATAATAAAAGCATACAACAAAGTAATGATGATATAACACAATCTCCTATGCATAATGCCCAATCATCTCATACTACTACACAAACTGCTGCTACTTCCACTACTGCTTCCACTACTGCTTCTGCTACCACTTCTGCTTCTTTATTGCATACTCATACTGCATTCCTTAGAGTAGCCTACCCTATTGCAAGTAATAGCAGTGGTTTTTTTGCATTGCCTAGAGTAGGAGATGAAGTTATTATTGCTTATATGGATAATGATATAGATAAGCCATATGTATCAGGGAGTTTGTATAATACAACTAACCCTATTCCCTCTACTCTACCCAAGCAAGATCATATCACAACACTAAGCTCTAAAACCATAGGAGCACAAGAGTATGGTTATAATCAATTATGTTTCTCTAACCTCAAAGATAATGAAGAAATCTATATAAGAGCACAAAAAGACTATAGAGAATCTATAAATAATAATTTCTCTCAAACTATACACAACAATAAAGATTCTAAAGTGCAAGGAAGCTATAGTGAATCTATT
>NZ_NESU01000022.1 GCF_002287135.1 Helicobacter sp. TUL | reverse complement strand
AATAAAATTTTGAATTCCAGTTCGTAGATGATTATTAAAAGATTATTAAAACATTTTGTTTTGCTTCAAAATACAATTATATCATTTTATACCTATTTATAGGGCTTTAGAGCCCTAAGGATAGAGAATATTTTTATACATTTATAACATTTTATACTAAATTTTGGACACCATCTAAAATGGATAAAAAATACGCAATTATAACCCATAAAAGTGCCTGTGTATCGATGTTGTAGGATTTATAAAAAAGAAGGAAAAAATGAGAAAAATACGCAGTTTGGTGGAGTTGTGGGAGAATGAGCTTGACTTGTATTCTCGCATAGTGCGCATTCTAAAAATAGAAATAGATTTTATTAAAAGATTATTAAAACAATTCATCAGACTTCCCTTCCTTGCGAGTTTTTAAGCTTGTCCAAAAAATTAGCCCACCAATTCAATAGACTTTTCATTTGCTCGAAATAATTCGCTTTGTGTTTATAGGTATTTACCACACTATTCCCTGCAGTTGAAAGCAAGAAAAATGCCATTAAAGAGATGAATCGTAGTTGCACTTATCTTTTCTCTTACATCTGTTTTGGTTGTAATTTAGGAGGTATAAAAAGTATGGAGGGATAAGACAAAAGTGTAGTAAGAGACTGACTACATGGGATACTACTTTGGTAAATACCAAAGAGCAAAAAATAGATGTCAAAACCCATATATGGATATCAAGCCCAAATTATGGATAATGACATCTTGCTTTTCATAAAATGTAGATTACGCGTTTCTCCAATCGTCACTGCCACTTGTTCCAGCTGCAATATGTTCCCAAACAACTTTTCTATAATTGAGAGATACTGTAAATAATTCTGTTTTGTCGTTGTTGGATCTATCTTGGGCATTTGGCATAACAAGTGCTATATCCGTGATAATTGCATCTTCCAAAATAGTTGTAAAGTAATGTTCTGCTCCACCATCACTTGACGTTCTAAACCAATGTACTTCGACTCTCGGAAGTCTTTCTCCCTTGGTAAGTGCATTATAAAGCAATGGAACCGCTTTGTTAAGAGAACAAGTAAAGCTAAAAGGCTTATGCACTCTCTGCCCTGATGGCTGCCCACTTTGGGTGTCTGTTGGAACAGTTACGATATGGGAAATTTCTTGAGCCATAATTTCATCCTCATGCCCTGCTTGATATCTATTGCCAATACTCTCTTGTGTCGAAGCTCCGCTAGATATGAGACCTTGTGTAGAACCTTCTATTTTAATATATGCTGGCTGTGCCATACGAATCCTTTGTTGAGATTTATATCTTAAAGCTAAAAGTTTAGATACAAGCTTATCTACCCTTTAATTTTGCACTAAGATACTTCATTATATCACAAAATATTTGAAAAATAACAAGGTTTATTCACAAAGGGACATGAGCCATACATAATAGGATTGTGGCAATGTGTGGGACATATCTCCTAGAATTCCAAATCCTAACTTTGCACAAGTATTATCACCTAGCACATAATGCATCTTTTTGTGGTATTTGGTGTGCAAGGCTATATCAACACTCAATGTATTATTTGTGAGGAAAATAATACTCTCTTTTAGTTTATTATATTTTTCTTGTGTAGGCAGAAAAAGTAAGGCTTCGTAATAAGATATATTGTGTAGGGTTATACATATTTTATTTTGATGAGAAAGACTGGTGCTACCCAATACAAAGTTTTCCTTAAGTATATTGTTATAGTGCCCTAAAATATTTTTTTGTGATTGGATAATTGGAATTTGTTGAGGAATATTTTCTATAATCTCAACCCTGCAATGAAGTTTGAGGTGATGTTGTAGCACTTGTTCAATATAGGATTTTGGTTTTCTAAGACTCAAAATTAAGGGAGCAAATGGCAGATATTCTTTGGCAAGGTTTGTGTCACGTAAACCCAATAAGGAAAGAAGAATTTGTGAGATTCTATCATCAAGAGTTGAACGAAAAGATCGAGGGTAACTTCTTAATGCAGCACTTTCATATAAAAGCCACAAAAAATGATTATTAAAAAAATCAAAAAACAGACTAAATCCCTCATGATCATCTTGAATATTTGCAAATTTATCTAAAATATAATTTGGTAGTGGTGAATTAGCACCAAATAACCCAAAAAAATATGTCATTACTTCCACAAACTTGTCAGAATCTTTATCGGAATTACAAGTTTGTATATAAGTTGGCAGAGATTGCTCGTTGTGGGAATGAGAGTAAAAAGTTTCTTTGGTATGATTTGAATCATGTGAGAGATTATAGTGATTGTTTTCATTCTCTTGTATGGTGGGAATATCAATTTCTTTATAGGCATGACCTAAAGATTGGGAAGTACGCAAAAATATTTGCTCCTTACTATATGTATTAAGCAAGGAAGTAAGAAGTGTATAAAAAGTCATATGAGTCCCTTATGTCGCATTTATTTATATATCAATCTCTATTACAAGACCTCGTATCTTTTTTATTTTAATAATTTTGTATTATAGTTTTATATCAGCTCACTTGGATTATAAAAATCTATAGTTATCAAGTATAATAAGACCTTATTTGTATTCTCTGTTCTGTAGCATACCATAAATTTTAGCAAAAAACATTGTTATATCGCTAATTAAATAACATCAAAAGAAATTTTAGATTATTAGTAAGTCAGTCCCTATAAGATATATATTGTTAGATAAGGGTATATATTCTCTAGCAATAAATAGCTAGAGCTAAGATTGATTAGTGGACGTTATTTGTTTTTGTGGTAAGGCTTGGGATTTTAAAGCAATTACCCTACCCTAATAAATCCTATTATTTTTTTGCAAGAATACATGCATGTAATCTATTCATTATACTTTTTTATCTAGTAAGTTTTGGTATATGGAACTTTCAAATTGGAGAAATCCACCATAAGATGAGGGATCCATAAACGGCAACACCTCAGAAGCCCAAAAACCACCAATGCCATTTTTTCGATCTATGAAATAAAACAGATTGGATATACCAGCCCACATTATAGTATGAGCTGGACGTCCAGTGTTGGTCATTTCCTCATTGATTTGAAATGTATAGCCCCATGATTTTTGTGTCGATGGATAAAATTCTCCTTTATTAGTAAATAAAGGTATAGCACTATCCCAACCCTGACATCTTAGAGTGCCTATACCATTCATACACATAAAATTAATAGATTGTGGTGAAAGCACTCTGCCATTTTCACCAACACCATCATTGAGAATCATTCGGATAAACTTCATGTAATCAGTTACTGTGCAATGTAAACCATGACCTCCCATATCTATGGGAGAAGGATTGGGTAAAGTTATGTCTCTAGCAGGAGATAATTTGCCACTTTGATCTCTAACGTGAATGATTGCTAAGCGTTGTTTTAGACTATCTGTTAGATCAAAAACAGTATCACGCATATTACAGGGTTCAAGGATTTTTTCCTTTAATAAAACACTTAAATGCTTTGAAGTAGCTTTTTCTAGGACTAGACCTAGCCAATCTATGTTAATTCCATAATTCCAAGATGTGCCAGGTTCAAATAACAAGACACTTTGCAGTGACTCTAAGGTATTAGTTACAACTGATGGAATTGAATAGTATTGTCTATAGGCTAGATCTTCCTTATTAAAAAATTCATAGCCAAATCCCGCAGTATGCAACACTAAATGCCTTAATGTGATATCGTTTTTAGCTTTTCTTGTAATTGGCTTTGAGTCTTTATCAAATCCCTCTAAAACCTCTATATCAGCAATTTCAGGCAAATATTCTTTTGCCAAATCATCTAGTTTCACAATATTTTCTTCAATCAATGTAAACAACAATGCACCAACTAATGCTTTAGTAGTAGAAAATGCATTAAAAACACTTTCTGTATTTATCTTTTCATCACAATCAAGAGATAATTTGCCTAATGCCCCTTCATAAATATTTGCCTGTTTATCAGTGAGCATGGCAACAACACCAGGTATTCCACCAGCGACATTTACCGCAGATTCTAAGGCTTTATCTAAATCGTTATGCAATCTATCTTAAAATGGGGCATACTTACTCCTAAGTTGGTTTAATGTGTGAATTATATCAGAATGAGACATATAAATTCATAGCGCTATAAGACACTTTTTCTTGCATAAATCCACATTTATATTTATTTTATTCCTTTATATTATGCTTTTTGGCATAAGATTGTATCTTATCACGCAATTCTTGTGGGAAAGATTCTCTATATATAGCTGGGATTGTGGGGTTTAGTTTTTTATCTAGTTTGCCTGCTTCATAGAGTTCATCTAAATATTCTGGTATGTAGTAAGTAGGTGCATTAGGATAGCCTTGTGGGGGAGTAATAGAACGAATTTTAGCATATACATTTTTCAAATTGTCTTCAAACCGAGCATTAAATTCTGGTAAATATGGAAAGTTCAATGCTGATGCTTCAGCTCTTCTCTGTAAGAAGAATTTGGTTCTGTTCATAAACTCTCTTCTTGTTTGTTCTGTAGCTCTAGGATCTCTTGGATCTAGTAGTTTTCCTGCTATAAGTTCATCATCAAGTTCCCTCATCACATCTTCATACATAACATATCTACCATAATCCATTATCCAATCTACCCCCATTATCTCATCAATATAGGGATACATACCAAATCTATCTGGCTTTATCTTTTTGGCTAGACTCATCATTTGTGCTTTTCGCAATGGATTTTCATATGTGCCATAAAAAAAATAGCCATCTGTATAATATCCTTTCTCCCAAATCTCACCTAATTGATGCACCAACACTCTTTTTTGATATGTTCTTGCTGTAAAGCCATCCACTCGTATTGCACTAAACCCCTTTATATCTCCTAGCATACCTGCTGCTATTTCCCACTCTGCCTCTACTAAAGATCCATCACTTATATGAGCCATTCCCCTATTTGCCTCTACTATTTCATAGAGTTCTCTATACTCTTCATTAATAAGTTTTCCATTTTCATCTACATTAGCTATAGCATCTAATGGTATATCTATGACAGAGCTTCTTATCCCACTTCTAATCACTAAATATTGATATCTTTCTCTTTTTGTTTTTAGTGATTCATAATAGGCTTTTTCAGCTTTAGTCCAAGGAGCTATAGCACCTATAGGAGGTTGTGTAAGATAGAGATTGCGAAGTGCTTGATACTCTTTAAGATGATTTGGATTTGTTTTAAGGTTTGGATCAAAGTAGATAGGTTTGTAATTGGCATAGGGGGAAGAATCAAGAATCTCGTTTGTCTGGTTTAGTAGGTTTGTGGCTCTTAAGATTTCTTGTTGCAAGAAATCTTTATCATCTATAACAATTTTCTTCCTTTCATCATCAAAAATAGTTTCAACATCATATCTATAATTCCTTACAATCACTCTACCATTTGAATCTAACTCTATGGTATTACCAAACATATCTTTTGTTGTCATTGCTTTCTCCTTATTGTTTGAATTCCCACAACCAACGACACTATATCCACCCAATATCCCTAATCCTAATACAGATATTGTATGTAAAAACTTTCGTCTATCTATCCTATCCATAATCCATCCTCCATTATTATTGTAGTAGCTAAGCGTCCTATGGATTTGGGCGGCTTTTTGCCTTTTTCTTCACCGCTTAGCCCATAATATATTGCTTTAATATTATTATGCCCTATGATGTTTAGTTTTTCTAATAATTCTCTATATTTTGCATGATATGTATTTGTTTTTGTATTTGTATTGATGTTGCCATTAATAAAATCACTGAGTATGTCTATACAAGCATTATAACAATCTATGGCTTTCTCTCCTTCGTTTGCGTCTAATTTCTTAAATTCTTGCAATTTGTTTTCATCTCTTAGCTTATAAAGCTCTTTTTTATTTTTTAAAATCTCTAGACTTGCCTTATTTGTGCCATTTGCAAAAAAATCTATATCATTGATGTAATAGTTTGTATCCTTGCTCACTCCTCTTAGCTCATCTAAAAGGATATAACCTAGTAGCTTTTGCAAGAGATAGTCTGAAGCTTGCTTGGGTGAAGCATTGCTTAAATGATAAAATAGAGCATCTAGCACTCCTAGCCCTCCTGTTTTTAATCTCCCTCCTATCACCATATCATACAAATTAAACGAGAAAAAAGTATTATGAACTATCATGGGATAATACACTCCCTCATCCCTTTGTAGTGCATATGGGTAATTGTATTTGTAGTTGAGTTTGATAAATTGCAATCGTTCAAATTCTTTTTTGCTTTTTTCGTATTCTGTGACAAAGGTTTGATTAAAGATATTAAGTGCCATTGCTTGGGGTAGACCTTTTGCAAAGTCTTTAAATGTATCTGTAATAAACTCTTTTGCAAATAAGCCTTTTTGTTTGATGATTTCTTTTTCGATTGCTGCCTTTTGTTTTTGTTTATCATTAATATCTGTGTATTTTGTTTGTAACCTATCTTCAAGGGATTTTATCTTTGGGTTGTTTGTAATATCTCCTAGCGCAATAATCTCAAATGCTTGTGTTTTATGGATTCTGGCAAGTTGGATAAAAGCTTGTTTCTTGATTTGTTTTAATTTTGCATTAGCTCTAGAATTGTTGGCTTTTGGCTGTGAAATATATATTTGTTTCTCGCTAGAGGTTAGAATTGTAGCAAGATATAAAAAGCCAAGCTCTTCAATAAGGAAGGTGCTTAATTTTTGTGAGAAGCTAAGTTTTAAAAGTGTTTTTGTGAGTTTGTGTATTATATCTATCCCTGAGAGATTAAAGAATACGCTAGAAAATGGGAAATATGCTGTGATAAAGTTTTTAAGTATCTCTTCTAAAATTTTTTGATTATCAATTTGTGTTTGTTGTTCTTGTTGCTGCTTGATTTGTGAGAGTTTATTATCTATTATTTGTAGATTGTCTTGGATATTTTGAAATATATCATCATTTGTGTTAGAATCATCATGAGATTCTATATTTTCAAATAACATATTCAGTGTTTCTTGATCTTCTTGGCTTAAATCTTTGTGTTGCTCGCTTTTTTCTATAGCAAGAACAAATTCTTCTATACAAAAAATTTGATTATTATTTTCTTTTTGTTTGATAGAAAAACAAATGGGGATATTATTATTATCTAATGTTTCAATATATGAATCTTTAGAAAGCATATTAATTTCTTCATCAGCTATCTTTATGTATTCATAACTCCATATAAAAAGCCATTGTGGATCCGTTTTAATTCCACTATAAAAGTTTTTTATCACATAATAGCTTAAGGCTAATAAGAGGACCTCTAGAGCGGAATAAGAGCGTTTTGGCTCTTCATATTCATATCCATAATGGTATATATCATAGTCTATATCTTTGATTGTAATCATACTTTTAATATATCCTCGCAAACAGGCTATACTTTCTTTGAAATATTGTTCTTCTTTTTCCACTATCTCTTTTTTATCCATAGGTTGCTTAAAAAAAGATTGTATGTATTGATAACTTGCAATTTTTTGCATTTGATCTTTATTATTTGGAAATGTGGAAAACAACATCTCTCCCATTCCTAAATAAGCTTGTTGTTCCCAGGAGATATACTCATCATATAACTTCTTGTATTCAAGATATTGTTGTTTGTCTATATGCACAAATGGACTTAAATTAAGCACATAAGCTTCTTTTTTAGTTGCATTGATTTTGATTTGATATTTGCTATAATCGACTACTGCATTATAATCTTTGTCAGGTTTTTGATGAAGCATAGTATTTGTATTTTTCAAAGATGAATTGCCATAAAAGATTGTATTGTTTAATGTATTGATAAGCGTTGCACTTAATCCTGCATTATGCTTATATGGAGCATTACTAATAACAAGATAATTAAAACCTTGTTTGGATTCATCGGTTTCTTTTTTATTTTGTTCCTCCTTAATGAGTTCTACAAGCTTGGTTGAATTAAAAAATGGACTTTCAATATAAGCAAAGCGATTCTTTGATGTTGACATTTGATTTTGTAAAAACTCACAAATTTTTCCTTTGCCATATATACCTATTGTTTTATTTTGAAATACTAACTTTTCATTATCATGCACTAGATCTTTGATTGATAATTCTGGCTTTTGTAGTTGTAAGCAAACTCCCAAATTTTGCTTGAGTGTGACTGGAATCTCGTTTGTTTGTGTGCCTAATCCCGAAAAATCAATAAGTATTGTATCATCTATGATAAGTGTATTATGTAGAGTGTGGTTTTCAAAAAGAGTGATGAGCGGCGCAATCTCTTGCGTTAATGGTTTAAGAATAGAGTTTGAAATGGCGTAGCTATACTTCGAATCTGCCCATTCCAAGATATTACTCAGTGTTTTGCTCCCTTCAAATAATATGTCGGCACCAAATAGCAATAGATTGCTTTTAGCAAATATCTTTTTGATGCTGAAAATATCAATAATATTAAAGAAAAAATTTACTATTTCTTTATATATCTGAGAGTTCCCATCTTGATAAATCTTTTGAATTGATTGGTTTAGCTCATCAAATACAATATTTAAGCTATTTTCCAAATCTTGTATGTTGCCGAGATATTCAAGCTCATTAAGTTGTTTGGTCTTTTGTATAAAAGGTTTTTTTAGTTGTTCATCTATAGAATTCAGGAGGGCTTCATAACTATTAGTTTGTTTTATAAATTCATCTATGGCTTCAGAGAGAGATTCTATATTTTGATTTGGTAGCTTGTCGCACAAAGACTTTACGAAGTTACATAAAATACTTGATTGTGCTGTTTGCATATTATACACACAGATACTCTTGTTTGTTGGTGTATCGTTTATTTTCTTACTACTATCAAGGTAATATGTTGCTCGTGATGATTGTGCAATAATATTTTTGATATCAGGACTATTGTAGCTAAATACTTCTATCTCGATATCAGTGTTTTGTGCTAAATTTAGGAGATGCTGGACAAGCTGATATTCAAACAATTCTATTGTCCCATTCATTATTCTATGATGATAATACGATTCAAAGTTTGTGCAATACAATTGTATTGTTTTAGCTTTTTGGCTATGTTCCTTGATTGTTTGTAATAGCTGTTCTTGCGTATATATAAATTTTATATCTGTGTTATCCATTATATGCCTTTTTTTACTATTTGATTTATAAGATGTATTTTTAACACACCCTCTTTTTCCTCTATTATAGAATCTAATCCATTAGCGAATTCAAAGCTTAGTTTTTTTGCTCCATAAGGAGCTAAAAAAACTCTTGTGTGTGTAATAACAATACTTTGCAAGGAGTTCTCTTGATTCTCCATAGATTCTTTATTATGCTGTATATCTTTAGAGTATTCTAAGAGTTGTTTATATATTCCTACACCATATTCTTTGTATTCATATTCTTTGTAAGCTTGCTTATAGACTTTTGGAATTGTTTGTCGGATAATGAATACAAGAGCAAGGCGATGTATTCCTATGGTTACATCTATTTCTTTAAATTCATAATCTTTAGGATAAGAGGCTTGAAGATGTGCTTGTAAGTCTGTATCTTGCAAATCTTTAGAATCTTTGTGCATATCAAGCTCTAGCAATCCAAAAGGTGTATCGCTCTCTTGTAGTATATCATTAATTTTGTATCTATGCACAGGGATATTATCTATTTGCTTTGTGTGTTCTTTATAATACAATCTTAGTAGTGGTTTAGTAAGTTTTATTGTTGCAAGTAATGCTTCTTTGCTTTGTGTATTAGCATTACTAGGATTTGGTGAGTTTATCCTAAAAGTATTTTCTTTAGGTGTGCAAATAAGAGGAAATCCTTTATCACTCATTACACCACTAGAGACTAAATCTTGCATAATAGGATAATCATCATTAAACTTTTTTAATCCTCTAGCATTTGGGAGTATAGTAGCTACCATAGTGCAAGGTCCTCCACTTAGCAATGGATTAGTGCAACCTATGATAGAGCTATGTAATAAATCAGATTCTAATACCATAGGAATACCTTTGGAAGTAAAAGACTTACCCCTATTACTCTTTAGTTGTGCTACTCCATTATGAGGACATTTTATTTCAGTATCCTCTAATATTGGGTGAAGCATAGAGGTGGATTGACTTTTGTCATTCTGAGCCAAAGGCGAAGAATCTTTATCCCTTTGTGCTTTCTCTTTTTCTTGTATTGCCTTAGATTCGGAGGAATTGCATCCTAGTTTGATATTGAGACTTGAATCTAAAAGGGAGTAGTTTAGGAGAGTAAGGGTATTGCCATTGAGGAATATTTGGAGGGTTTGAGTGAAAGTCTCTTTAGAATCTTTTGTGTCATAGTCTGTTTCACCGATTAAGTGATAGATAGGCTTAGATTCTATAAACACTCCCTCTTTGTCTAATTCTCCAAAGAATAACGGATTATTAGGGGATTCTTTGGAGCCTAATAAAAGAGTAGAATCTAAAAAGATAGCAATATCATAATCTTGCAAGCTTTGTTGATTTTGGTTAGTAAGTGTGCGTATATCCTCTAGCAATGTATTACAATCAAGCATATCATTATGGTAGGCAAAGATATAAACCTTGTCATTTTCTTTATCATAAAAGATTTTACTTCTTAAAGAGCTATGGAGATTTTCTGTGGTATTAAAAGGAGTTTTTGGAGCAATAACTAAAGGATTTGAGCAAAATAGCAATGCCTTGCTTAAGGCTAGATAAGCTTTTTGGTATTCATTCATTCTTTACATTCCTAAGCAGTTTTATAAGATTGCAAAATTTGCGAGACTAGATTATTAAAGGTTTTATAGTAAAAGATTTCCGCTCTATTGCTTTCATTTAGCACTTCTTGGTTATTTTCATCAACTACTATAAAGGGCTGACATTTTAGCACACTTCGTAATTCTGCCACACTGCATTGCTTGTTTTCTAATCCATCAAAGAATGCTTTATCTAGGACTTTTACATAGAGTTTTGCCTCTTGTAATTGTGTGATAGAATCTATCATTTTGTATAAATCAAATTCTTGTATTTTCTTACTATCTTTAAACCTTGCTATATAGCTTACTTCGCTCAAGAGATAGACTAAGGGGAATATCTTTTTTGGTGGCTTTGGTGTGTCTTTATTGGTCTTTTTTCGTTCTTTATATTCTTTTTTGACTTCTTTTAACACTTCTTTATTCACTTCTTTTAATGAATTATAATTCCACTGCATAAAGTCATTAAATAAAGCCGTGATAAGCTGATATTTGCCTTTATTTTTACTTGCCTTGTATCCTATATAGTGTAGAGTAGCAGAATCTAGGGGGTTAGATTCTAAGTCCTTGATGTGATTTGAGAGCTTTTCTCTATTTGCCCCTAAGTCTAAGAGATACTCATAGAAATACAATATAATCACAGAGCTTTTGATAGAGTGTCTCTCCATACCCTCTACATCTATACCGATATTGAGATAATAATGCTTACCCTCTATATCCTCCCCTAGATTCTGTATGAGCTTGTTTTCAAGATTATTTGGATTATTATCGCTATCGGTTTCGATGTGATGAGTTGGTAGTCCTATATCTACTCTTTGCTTTTGCTCTTTGTGGAAATAGTAGTTGTCTATCAGTGTCTTATAGGCTAAAGCATAATACGAATCTATCTGTTTCAAAGTAGCGTAATACTCTCTCTCCTCCATGCTTCCTGCTGGTTTTTCCTCATATTCTATATCCACGCTAAGATAGATATGCAAAGCCTCTTTAGCATTTTCTGCCAAACTATAAAGCTTATAATACAGATTGTGAGGCAATCTCCACATTATATCATTTTGTGGAATTCTCTCTTGTTGCATTCGTGCTTCTACAAAGTTTATATCCAAAGTTCTTATAAAATCTCTAATATATTGTTTCTTTGAGTCTTTATCATACGAGGAGAGGTTGGGGAGAGAAATCTCAAGGATACCATAGCTTAGAGGATTAAGCTCTCTAGCACCCGGAGAATTAAAAGTATAAACTTCATTAATGATTCCACAATCTCTTTTAGCATAATCTGCAAAGGATAATACAAACATTTGAGTGAGAGCACCACCTAGAGAATGTCCTGTAAGAGTGAGTTTGGTAGTAGAATCTATGGGAGGAGTGAAATTTGAGGGAGTGGGGTTTTGTGTAGAATCTTGTAAAAGAGATTGGGTAATATAAGGCTTATACTTAGCTTCTGTGCTTCTTTGATAGAGTTTTTTCCATAGTTTGTATTCTAAAGAATCTTTATTGTTAGGCATAGAATCTCCTTCTGCATAAAAAGGAATCTTGCCTATGCATTGATTATAAAACAAAAGCATATCAAAATATTGTTTCTTAGGGAGATTTCCCGCCATAAGATTCATATCAGTTTTTATATCACCCATATTACTTGACTCTGTTCCTCTTATGGCTAGGGTGTATTCTTTAGATTCTTTATTTTGGAATAAGGTAGCTGAAAAACCTGATTCTGTATTTGGTTGGTGGATAAGTACATCATACTTTTCAAAGAATCTTTTAACTTGAGTTGGAGTCATATCGCCATCTAGTTCCTCTGGATTACCAAGCTTATGGTTTGGGGTTTTGTAGCCTTTGTAGGTGGAATCTAAGATGTCGTGGAGGGTGATAGTTAAAAGATTCCCTTGCTCATCTTGTCTGTCTTTAAATTTTTTCCCAGTGAGATGAAAGTATCCATAGGAAGCCATTGCAAATTCTGCATTGTCTCTTAATTTGCTAATTAATATTTTATTTTGCATTATTACTCCTTAATGTATTGTATTTTTGCACCCACATCAATGCAAGTTAAAATATTTTCACTCCAATAAAAACCACTTCCTTCATTGCCTGCTAGATAGTAGCGTTTGGAGTGCCAAGTAGCTAAAACCCCTATCAGAGGCAAATTTTGTTTAGAAAATCTCTCTTTAGAATTTGGATATAAAAAAACATAATTATAACCCAATCTACCTTTATTTTTGGGAATATTATGGGAATAATTAATTGTTTTTGCTCTATAATCAATCGTGATACGCGAATTGTAGGCTATTTGTGCCTCACGATTCAACTCCTCCCAATCTAACCTATCTAAATCTGTATCAAAGTAGGCTAGAATCTTATTATATTTATATTCATCATTTGGTAACTCATTTAATTTACACATTTTCTTAAACTTATGATAACTAGGCTGAAAAGAATAAGGCATTAGCCAACCTCGCCCCCAAAAACAACCATTAAAACATAATGTGATAAGAGTTAAGATTAAGAAATGCAGAAGTTTTTTCATTACGCTACCTTAGATTCTGTATTGGTTTGCTTTCTTTTTTCTCCAAAGAGTGTAGCAGAGAATCCTGATTCTGTATTTGGTTGATGAATTAATATATCATAGCGTTCAAAGAATCTTTTTGCTTGGGTGGGGGTGAAGTCACCACCTAAGAAGTGTTTATGATACCAAGAATCTTGAGGCTTGTCATTTTCATCTTTAAAGTATTTGTATTCTATATTGAGAATGTCGGTGGGAGTGGGGAATAAAGATTGGGTTTTATCATCTTTTAATTCTCTAAAATACTCTAATCTTTCTGTATCTGTGTTATCTTTATTAAAATCATACTTAGAATCTGCTAAGTGGAAATAGCCATAAGCTGCCATTGCTAACTCTGCGTTATCTTTTAGTCTATTAATCATTTCTTTGTTTTTCATTATTTAGCCCTTTTTTAAAATATATGCAACTTATTGGGACACTTCCTAAAAAAAACCCTGTTCCCTCATTACCTGCTGGGAGTGGTCTTGCTTTATCCCAATTAGCATAAAACAGTATAGTTTCAATATTATCTTTTCTTGCTTGATTATCATTAAAAAATAAAGTAAAAGAGTGGTATATTCTATCATAATGCTTTTTAAATTTATACAAATAATCTCCCCAATCATTGCGAGATAAATTCTCTTGCACATACTCCCAATCTATTGTATCCAAACTCGTATCAAAATACTTTAACACTTTATTATAATACTCCTCATCTATCTTACCACCATTGGCTTGATAAATCTCTGGCTCTAATTGGCATATTTCTTGAAACTTATGGAAACTTGGCTCTAAGTAGTAGGAATAAGGCGTATAATAAAATATTATCAATCCAATACTTCCAAGAAAGACTAAAAACTTTGAAACTTTCTTTTTGGATTTAAAGAGGATTCTATAAATGAATGTAAGTATGAGATAAGAAAGAATAGTGGGGATTAAGATTAAAAGAAATAGGTATATTAGCATTAGGCAACACTCCTAGATTCTAAAGGTGCATTAAAAGTATAAACTTCATTGATGATAGAATCTTGATGAGTTTCAGTGGTAGAAACATTAGAATCTTTAGATTTGGAATCTTTGTTTAAACCATTAGCAAAACAGAGGGCAAATATTTGAGCTAAAGCCCCACCTAAAGAATGTCCTGTAATAGTAAGCTTAGTAGTAGAATCTATGGGAGGAGTGAAGTTAGAGGGAATAGGAGGTAAGCTAGAATCTTTTAGTAGAGACTCTACTATATAGGGTTTATACTTAGATTCTGTGCTTCTTTGATAGAGTTTTTCCCATAGCTTATACTCTACACTATGGCTACATTTTATATCAAGTTTATCACACATAAAAGAAGTATCTTGCCCTTTGGGTTTAGATTCACTTGTTACATAAAAAGGAATCTTACCTATACATTGATTATAAAATAAAAGCATATCAAAATATTGTTCTTTAGGGATATTGCCTAAAAATAAATCTTTGTCTGCTTTTATATCTCCCATATCATCGGGCTTTGTTCCCCTAAAGGATAAGATATATTCGTTAGTTTGCTTGTTTTGAAAGAGAGTTGCACTAAAGCCCGAATCTGTATTAGGCTGGTGGATTAATAAACGATACTTTGCAAAGAAATTTTTTGCTTGGGTTGGGGAGAAATCGCCACCTAAGAAATCATCATCAAAGAAACCATTTTGTATTTCTTTTGTCTTTTTGTCTTTGAAATATTTGTATTCCATATTGAGTATGTCGGTGTGAGTGGGGTAAGCGGTGTTATTGCCTATAATATCTCTAAAATACTCTAATCTCTTTTTATCTGTATCGTTTTGATTAAAATCATACCTTGGATTAGCCAAATGGAAATATCCATAGGAAGCCATTGTTAAGTCGGCATAGTCTTTTAAGTTATTAATTATCTCTTTGTTTTTCATTGTCGATTCCTTTCTTAAAATAATCGCAATCTAAAATTTTAGTAGGCATTCTAAAATCTCCACTTGTAGCAATATCCCATTTTATACCTTTTATTCGAAATGTTTGCCATTCTGGTCTTATAGACATTCTTTCTATGTCTTGCTTATTTTTTGGCTTATCGTTATTAAACACTATACTTACTCCCAATGATATACGATTAGGAATATCGGCATCATACAAAATTTCCAATGGATAGTAAAGATATAGGTTTTTATCGGCAACTTTCATTTTTTTATATGGTGGCTTTTGCTGTTGAAAATTTAATGTTGTTGTCTCTTGAAATTTATTATAATCTAAGCTATCCATATCTGTATTGAAATACTTTAAAATGCTATTATAATATGCCCCATCAAGCTTACCACCATTAGCTTGATAAATCTCTGGGTCTAATTGGCATATTTCTTTAAACTTATGGAAACTTGGCTCTAAGTAGTAGGAATAAGGTGTGTAATAAAAAATAATCAATCCAATACTTCCAAGAAAGACTAAAAACTTTGAAACTTTCTTTTTGGATTTAAAGAGGATTCTATAAATGAATGTAAGTATGAGATAGGAAAGAATAGTGGGGATTAAGATTAAAAGAAATAGATATATTAGCATTAGGCTACCTTTTTGGATTTAGCACAGCCTATGATAGAGCTATTTAGCAAATCAGATTCTAAGACTAAGGGAATGCCTTTAGAAGTGAAAGGTTTGCCTTTATTAGCTTTTAGCTTGACTATGCCATTATGAGGACATTTAATCTCATTATCCTCTAGTATTGGGTGGAGCATTGCAGTGCTTGTAGGATTGTCATTGCGAGCCACAAGCGAAGAATCTTTTGTTTTAGAATCTTGTTGCTTTCGCTCTCTTTGTGTCTTTTCTTTTTCTTGTATTTCTTTAGATTCAGAGGAGTTACATTCTAGTTTGATATTAAGGCTAGAATCTAAGAGGGAGTAATTAAGGAGGGTAAGGGTATTGCCATTGAGGAATATGTGGAGGGTTTGAGTGAAAGTCTCTTTAGAATCTTTTGTGTCATAGTCTGTTTCGCCGATTAAGTGATAGATGGGTTTAGATTCATCTAAGCCTAGATTATTATCTTTAGAATCTAACTCACCAAAAAAACATTCGTTATAGGGTTTGTTAGATTCTGTGCCGCCTGTGAGTTCTATTCCCATAAAGTATAGCTTGGAATTTATAGAATCTATGCCTTTAGATTCTAAAACTTTGCAATCTATGATTTGGTTATCACAAGCATATAATGTTTCTCTGTGTCCTGTGCTAGTTTGCTGTGTGTCTAAAGAAGTAGCCTTTGTCATAAAAATCCTTTATGCGTTGGCTGCTTTTCGTATCTTATGGAGTGTTTCACTCCAATATCTCAAATCATCGTTGCCACTTAGGATAGCAAGGTAGCTTTGAAAGATAGAATCTGTATAGCCTTGAGAGATAGAGGGATAATCATAGTTTTTATACAAACATCTTGAAAGGATAGTGTCTTTGGGGTTAAAGATATATGGAGCGTATTGATTAAGTGTCCAATTATTCATAGGTATGCTTGGGTCAAGCTGACTTTCCTCATAAGGCTCATAATCCTTATCTTTACTTCTTAGCACTATTTTATGCGATTGTTTGTCATAGCTAATAAAAGTAAAATCCCCTTGTATATTTGTGTATCCTAATTTTTCTGCCTTTTGTATTTGAGAGCTTAGAATCTTATCAAGCATAGCATACACATATCGTAGCTGCTCTCTTATGTGTTGTAGCTTTTCTTTCCACGATTGCAGTGTCGCTACAAATCCCTCATCTTCACTAGAGCAAGTAATATCGTGTTTTGAAAGTCTATTGTAGTTTTGGTCTAGTTTGCATACAAAGCGATTGCCTATCATACCTCTAGCCCAAATCCTAAAGGCTTTTGCTCCTTTGATAGATTCTAGGTTAGAATCTATACTTTGGAATTTGCGAAAGATAGTATGGTAATATGCGAGGTCAGCAAGAGAATCTTTTAGAGTATTGATAAAATTAGCTTCCATATCAAAGGCATATTTCATAAACATCTTTCTTGCTAAGGCACTAGGGCTAAGATTGGGGATTACATCAGGCAGCCACTCTTTGCTATCAATAATCTCTATACCTATGGAATCTAGTTTGTTGAGAACCCAAGTAACGCAGTTGTGGATAGGATCAGAACTCATCGGATTTGAGTTATAGTATAAGTTTTTGATAGGATTATCAAGTTGCGTATCATCTTGCTTCAAATTCGGTGTCCTTTTCCTTGTCTGCTCTACTTCTGTTTTAATAGAATCTAAGAGTTTTTCATATTGTTCTTTTGAGATTTCAAACACACAGCGGTTTTGTTGCCAAAAGGTAGAGAGTGAGCGTGTTTTATAATAATATGGCTCTACATATTCATTGACTACATTATTGCCTTCTGGTGCATATTGATTGTTTTCATACACTTTGCCCCAATGATTTGTATCGTGTGTAACGGGACCAAAGCCAAAGAATCCTTCTCCTTTAAATTCATCGCTTAATATACTAGGATATACCCTCTCATACCATTTGCCTTTGTCTTTTTTGATAGTATTGAAATAGCAACCTATGAAAGAATCATATCGTGGATTAGAATATTTCTCTATCTCAATATCACTTTGTGAATCTAATTCATCAGGGTGCGTATGAGTTAAACCTAAAAATGCGTGAGGAATGGTAAAGGGTATAAAATCTAGTTTTGGTTTCATAGTGTCGATGTAAATCGTTACGAAGTATTGCATAGGAAATCCTTAGTTATTAATTATTTGCTAAAACCGCCATTAGCAAGATGATAAGCCGCAAGCCACCAATAGCTATTTATGCTTATAAAAACAAACCAAAAGCTTGGCTTATAGATTCTGTATTGTAACTTATTTGTCTTATAGAGAAAATATATAATGGCAAAAGGAACAAGCGAGAGAATATTAAATTGCAAAGCTATGAAATAAAAACCATCATAACCAATAATGTTAAGACCATTTCTAATAAAAAAACCATAAAGATAATAAAGTGGTTTTATAAATATAGCAATGGAGACTATCATCAATGCCACGCACACGAAACAATCTAAGATAAATTTAGAAAACTCAAACTTTTCTTTTTTCACACGATTTCCTTGTTTATAGATTCTAAAACTGCCTCATATTGTTCTTTTGAGATTTCAAACACACAGCAGTTTTGTTGCCAAAAGGTAGAGAGTGAGCGTGTTTTATAATAATAGGGCTCTACATATTCATTGACTACATTATTACTCTGGTGCATATTGGTTATTCTCATACACCTTGCCCCAATGATTTGTATCGTGTGTAACGGGACCAAAGCCAAAGAATCCTTCGCCTTCAAATTCATCGCTTAATATACTAGGATACACTCTCTCATACCATTTGCCTTTGTCTTTTTTGATAGTATTAAAATAATAGCCTATCAGTGAATCATATCGTGGATTAGAATATTTCTCTATCTCAATATTACTTTGTGAATCCAACTCATCAGGGTGTGTATGGGTAAGTCCCAAAAAGGCGTGAGGGATACCTAGAACCTCACTAAAGTTTGTTGTCGCATTAAGACTCATTGGGTGGATATAGATTGTTACGAAGTATTGCATAGGGAATCCTTTATTTACTACTAATGCTTAATAAATACGCCACAAACCACCAAAAGCTATTTATGCTTATAAAAACAAACCAAAAGCTTGGCTTGTAGATTCTGTATTGTATGATATTTGTCTTTTCTAAAAAGAAGTAAATGATAAACATTAAGGTATGGCAGAGTGTGAAAAATAAAGAAAAATTACCAAAACCACCCAATATATGAAGATCTGTTTTTATACCAAAAATATATAGCAATAATCCTACTAACTGAAAGAGTAAAAAAACTAAGATAGAGCAAAAAATAACAGACACTATCATCAATGCCACGCACACAAAGCAATCTAGGATAAATTTAGAAAAATCAAATTTTTCTTTTTTCACACGATTTCCTTAAAGTTAGAATCTAATATGCTAGGATAAATATTATTATACCACTTATCTTTTACATGTATAAGCGTGGGCTTATCAGAATCATATCCTACTTGATATTTGTATATATCAATATCTTTGAGTTTATCTAGCTCATCAGGATGAGTATGTGTCAAACCTAAAAAGGCGTGGGGGATATTGATGCCTTGCATTGGATGAATGTATAGTGTTACAAAATATTGCATAGAGAATTCCTTTATGAATATACTTTAAAATTATGACTTAACCAATAAGCCAAAAACCACCAAAAGCTATTTATGCTTATAAAAACAAACCAAAAGCTTGGCTTGTAGATTCTGTATTGTATGATATTTGTCTTTTCTAAAAAGAAATATAGTGCGAACATTAGAGTATGGGAGAGAGTAAGAAGTGTAGAATAATCATAAAAACCTTCAAATTTTATAAGATGGAATCCATCAATAAAGACAGAAAAAACCAACCCTAATGGTATAACAAATATAACAGACACCACTATCAATCCAATACACATAAAGCAATCTAAGATAAAAATCCCAAAATCAAATTTTTCTTTTTTCATAGAATCCTACT
>NZ_NESU01000021.1 GCF_002287135.1 Helicobacter sp. TUL | reverse complement strand
TCTTTAAATCCACATGCATCTGCTATGACAGATAATCTTACTATGCACCAAGAACCTTCTTGTGTTAACACACAACAAGGTAATGATGCATCATGCTCTACGACACAGCGCTATAGCTTTGCAAGAATCTATCTAGGCTTTATGCAAACAAAACTCTATACAGTGCTCTGTTGGTTTCTTACCTTTAACTTTGTCAATATTGCTTGGATATTTTTTAGATCTGAGAATATACAAGGAGCATGCAATCTCTTGAAAGGAATGTTTGGGGGTGTGGTGGTGTTGCCGTCACTATTGGCAGATCGCTTTAAGATTTTAGAAAATTTTGATTTTACATTTGATTTCTTTATTATTATTCCTTCCCCAAAAGATATGGGATTATTTCTCATGTCATGCATCATAGCTACTATCATTTTGTGCACAAAACATACAATGATACTCGCAAACACACATTATAAATCCATTAAGACTATCTTTTTAATATCAGGGCTATTTACAATAAGCCTATTAAATATCTATGCTACTTCCTATGTGCCTACATTCTTGTATTTTAATTTTTAAGGATAAATGAATGAAGCGAATTTTTCTAACATGGATTGTAGGCACTATCTTTTGGAGTGCTATCATTTTTATTCTAGAATTCTTAAGTTTACCTTTATCCCAACCATCCTTTATAAATCTCTATGCAATAAAAGATTATATTAATTCCCAAGAAACAAATAAACAGCGTATTGTAGTTGTTTCTGGTTCTAGCACCCTTTTTGGTTTCAATGGAGACCTCATAAATACCCAAACAAATTTTACACTTATTAACTATGCAGGAGGTGCTGGCTTACCTATAGAAGCTTTAATAGATAAAATAATACAACAAGCAAAAGAAAGTGATATTGTTTTCATGCCTTTAGAATTTGTCTATTACACAAGACAAAGTTCAAAAACTGATCCACAATACATCCAAAATCTTATCGCTTTTGATAGTAAAACTATTTACCACTTACCATTTCATACACTTCTCAAAAGCTTAGCCAAAAGTCCTCCTACAGAAATTCCTATTTATTTATTAAATAAATATATTTTTGAAAAAGAACAAGACCCCATACAGACTATGCAAGTGTTATGGCAACAAACACCAAATTTTTATGGCTACAACTATAAATCTCTAGATAAATATGGAGATTATGCACATGCAAAAGGGAGTTTTGTAAACGATAATACCCCGTATCTTGACTTACATCTAAAACCTTCATTGCATTTTATTTCTGAATACAATCGTTTATTAGAGTTTGCCGCATCAAAAAATATCAAAATATTTCTTACATATCCGCCCACGATGGAAAATCCAGACTTTAGTCTCAAGGATCCACAAACCTTTGCAAAAATAGAGAATCTCAAAGCGGAATTAAAAAAACATAATATAGAAATTTATGGAGACTTTAGAGATTTTCATTTTGAAAGAAAATATTTCTTTGATACACACTATCACCTAAACGAAGAAGGAGCAATATTGCGCACACAAGCCTTTATCAAACTACTAGAACATATGCAACAAGAAGGCTTGATACCTTGACAATCTTACAAGCCCTTAAAAAACTATATTTTTAAAAAGATTCTACATTTTATGAGTATGAAGCGTGTTTTGCAAGTCTAATACTTTTTGTTCCAAAGCAAAATACTGCTCTAATTTCATATCTAACTCGGCTTTTAGATTCTCTAATTCATTTGCTATGGCTGTAATCCCTATACTTTGGTATTTTTCTGGATTTGTGAGATCAGATTCTAAGAGTGCAATACGCCTTTCAAGCTCCTCTATTTCTTGAGGTAGTGAATCTAGTGCGAGTTTTTCTTTGTAGCTAAGCTTTAGTGGCGTTTTTGGCTTTTGGATTTTTAGCTTCTCTTGCTCAACATTCTTATCTAGTGATTCTAATTCGCTAAGCTCTAGTTTGGTATCCAAATACTCACTATAACTCACAAACGCCACATTCACCACGCCATCACCCTCAAAAATCAGTAACTTTGAAGCAAGTTTATCCACAAAATATCGATCATGACTGACAAAAATCACACTTCCATTAAAATGTGCGAGATATTCCTCGATGATTGTCATTGTATTAATATCAAGATCATTTGTAGGTTCATCAAGGATTAGCACATCAACTTCTTGCGTAAAAAGCAAAGCAAGTGCTACACGCTTTTTCTCTCCACCGCTTAAAAATCCTATTTTTTTATCTAAAAATTCTTTGGGAAACAAGAAATTTTTGAGATACCCATACACATGAATATGCTTCCCACGCACATTTACCATATTGCCACCATTGGGACAAAATGTCTCTAATAAATCCTTGCTATCATCAAGCATAGCAAGGTGCTGATCAAAATACCCAATGCGTATGGCGCCTGTTTTTATCACGCCACTACTTGGTGCAATCTCACCCAAAAGAAGTTTTAGCAATGTGCTTTTGCCTGATCCATTTTTGCCCACTACACCGATTTTTTCTCCGGCTAAGATTCGCAAATTTAAATGAGCAATAAGCACCTTATCGCCAAGATTTTTACTAAGATTTTCTATCTCAAAAAGGCATTTTTTTGTATTTTTTCCCTCACTAGCATTAAATCTCTTGTATTCTCGCTCAAGTTCTAGCTTCATTTTTCGGATAACACTAGGGTTTTTCTTTGCCTCTTCCCTAAGCTCTAAGATTCTTTTTTTGCGTCCTTCATTGCGCTTTAACCTCGCCTTGACACCACGCCTTAGCCACTCTTCTTCGCTTTTTAAAAGCTTTAGGAGATTCTCATGAGCATTAGTAAGCGCCCTATACATTTCTTCTTTTTTATGCAAATAGCTACTATATCCGCCCTCAAAACCCGTCAATTTTGCATTTTCTACCTCTATGATACGCGTGGCAACATTTTCTATAAAATACCGATCATGACTCACAAACACCATACTAAATGTAGAATCTTGGATAAATTTTTCCAAAAAACTCACCATTTCTACATCAAGGTGGTTGGTAGGCTCATCAAGGATTAGCAAATCCACGCTCTCAAGCAGAATCTGACACAATGCCACACGCTTTTGCTCCCCACCACTTAGACTTACTGCCAAACGATGCCTAAACTCCATAAGCCCAAAGCGCTCTAGCACCTCATTGACGCGCGATTGCAAATCCCAACCATTATGCTCATCAATAAAACTACTCACTTGGGCATATTCATCTAAAAGCGCTTGTAAAGAGGGATTGTGTTCTGAAGCTGTATGAGGCATTGAATCAATATTGGCACTTAAAATTTGCAGTCTCTCATGTGCTTCCCGAAGTGATCCCAAGCTATCTGCAATCACATCTTCCACACTTGCGGTTTGTGGAAACTTGGGATCTTGGGCTAGAGAGAGAATCTTTAGATTCTTTGGAATTACGCGCTCCCCTGAATCTAGCTCGATACTACCCTCTATGAGTTTTAAAAGCGTGGATTTGCCTGATCCATTTTTGCCAATCACAGCCACACGCTCACGCGAAGAAATACTAAAATTAATAGATTCTAAAATAGGCGTATGCTCATAATATTTACTAGCATTAAGAAGACTACACAAAGTCATAATAAAGCTTAGAGTGTGAGGTTTTTAATGTCTGATGCTTTAAGCAACATAAATTTCGTGTCTTTGTTGCGTTTAGAAGATACACCGGCTTTTAAGATTTCTTTGGGATTTGAGAGGCGCAACTCTGAATCTATAAAACATATTTCAAACTTCATTTTATTGACTGCGGTAAAAAACTCAATCTCTTTTTGAAACACATACACATAGTTATTTTTTGCCTTTGCTAGAATCTTTACCTTTAAATCAAGCTCAAACGCTTCATTTTCGCAAAAAATTACATAATTTTTATACGACTTATTATAGCGCTGTGCGTAATTATACACGATGCTTTCATTATTGCTCATTTTGGCTTTATTGAGGTGTTTTATGTGGTTTTCTACAAAAGTCATCGCACAAAAAGGCGAGTTAATATGTTGACGAAAAAACACATTTTTGATGGCTTGAGATGCCATACCCAAACTCCATACTTTATCATCAAGCTTTGTGCCACAAATATCTAATGCTTCCTTGGTTTTATCAACAAGCACTTGATAAATCTTGGTAAAAACGACTTCAAAAGTCGCAAAATTATCTTTGACAAACGCCTCACTCATAGTTTTTAGTTTATCAATAAGCATATCAATACTTTTTGTATCGTTTTTGGCTTTACTGACAATCTTTGCAATTTCTACTTTTTTGGCTTCAAGTGCCTTGGGATCGCCTTTTTTTGCATCAAGTTTGGCTTGAATGCTACGCAATTCCATACCACATACACGCACTTTGTTTTCTATTTGAAGTTTTTTTTCATTAAAAATTTCAATAGCGCGCAAAACGCCTTTGTAGTGATATTGCGCATCTAAAAAGCATTCTTTATAAATCTTTGAAGCATTAATATTGACATTTGTTTTGAAATGGCTATAAGAATATTCTAACTGCTTGAGTGTCTGAAGCTCTGAAGCAAAATTATCCATAGTGATATGGCGGTCGTTATATACTAAAAAATCAATGGCTTTAGTTAAAAATGGTTTGATGATGAGATAGCTTAGCATAGTGCCTTGCACAGGAGTAGAATCTTGACGCACACTATCCAAAAATGCTATGGCATTAAATTCATCGCGAAAAAAATCTTTGATACACTCTTGCGGAGTGGCGCTAAGCTCGATAGCATTGAGTTTAGCATAATTTGTTTTGGCAAAAATTTGTTTAGCAATATTTGCCTTAGCGTCCGCTTCTTTTGCTTTAAGTTCCTCATCGGTGTTGGTGCGCCAAAAATCAATCTCACGCACAAGTCCGCCCTCTGGAAAACTCTGATAACTTGAAGCCCTGCAATCTACAATCGTATATCCATTATCATCACATCGAAACTCTACAAACATACCCACAGAAGGCATCATCTTGGGATCATGCCAACTATTACCGCGAAGCTCAAAAATTTTCTTAGACGCATTGGTAACCACGCCATTTTTTGTCTGTGTCGAGTAGCGCAGAATCTTTCCGTGCATTCCCTCTCCTCAAAGTAGATTCACAAATTTTGGCATAGATACTACATAAATTAACTTTAAACTTACGATATATCCGCACAAGACTCGCACTCTAGGCACTTCAATCGTAACAAATAGTAACGAAATTTGCACACAATATGCTATAATTAGCAACATTGCTTGTCATCTTACAAAAAGGATTCCCTATCAAAAAGCCCGAAAAACACGCAAAAAAGTTCAATAGCAGAATCTATCTCTATATCTTTAGCAATATCTTACTTCTTTTTCTCTCTATCGCCACTATTGTTGGCGAAAGCGGTATGGTAGGTGTATTAGGACAACAATTTGCAATACTTAACCTTAGTATCTTTGGGTATCTCGGCTATGTATATCTGCTTTTTTTGCTCTATCCGGCGTATTATTTATATAAAAATCCGACACTAGACTTTCGCAAACTTGAACTTGCTATCGCAGGATCGCTTGGGTTTGTGAGCTTACTTTTAGCACAATCCTTGCTTTTGCATAGTGGGCTTTTTGGTAATAGTGTAGTGCATTTTTTGCAAAATTTTATCGGTGTATTTGGTGTGTGGATTTTGGTTATAGGTTGTCTTCTTTTGTCAATCCTTGTAGCCACACAAAGCAATATAGACATTATTTTTAAACAACTTCAAACCCTCATAATACGAACTAAGCCCTTTTATAAAGCTTTTGTTACAAAATTATTGGCACTATATCGCGTGATTCTTAGATATACCAAAACGCTTTATGCACTCTTACAAACACTAGGTAAAACACTCGTTACAAAGCTCTATGACTTGTATCATACCTATAAAACCAAACTACAACAATACAAAGAAACACTACGCAAAAAAGAACAAGAACGCATTGAGCACATTCAAGCAATTCATACCCTAAACATCGACGCCCAAATGCCACAAGATCCACTACATCACGATCCTAATCCACCACATACCGCAGAACAAGTCTCTATCCAGCCCCAAGAATCACAACCCACACACACCCAATCTATGCAAACTTCTTATACACAACCCCAAGATATACCCACATATCACGACCCAATCCCTGATGATTTGCAAATCCAAGTCGTGCAAAATAGTGCATTAGATTCAGAATCATTTTTGCAAGAACGCATACAAGAATACAAAGATCGCTTCCAAGTCCAAAACTCTATGCCACAAACCACACAACAACCACAAACAGCACAAACACCACTTATCCAAGAAATCACACTCTCTCAACAACAAGAAATCACACAAAATGCCCTCAATAACGCCTACAAAACAGCTTATTATGGCTCAAAAATTACGCCCAAAACCACATCACATACACAACCAATCACACAAGCACCACTTGATATACAAGCAATTATCCATAACTCTCATCAAGCAGACTTTACACAAGCACCAAAAAAGCAACCCCATAACCCTCCAAAACCTACACAAACACCACTTTCACAAATACCACAACAAGCGCCACATTCACAACCAACGCAACCAACACACTCTAGCACGCAAGATATCATCTCTAGTCTTGATATCCAAGAACTACAACCTATGGAATTGCAACCTGCACCAACACCTGCAACGCCTCTTAGCTCCCATACATATGACAACATTACAGAATCTAGTGCATTAGATTCCATAATCCCAGATATTCATCTTGAGCACACACCAGAGTTACCCACCGAACAATCCACACAACTAGCCACACAAGAATCTCCCATAGCACAACCAAACACTCTCCAATCCACCTATACAGAATCTTATGGAGATTCTCAAACTCCAGAGATTGATACACCAAAAGACACATATACCACGCTTATGGCGCCACCACAACCAAACCCCGAGCAAAGCCCTACACCAAAACCACCAAAAGTCCATATCGTGCGTGAGCTTGATGAAAATACCGCTCTCCTTAGGGATCTTGATTTTGGCAAAAGCACTGCGCCACTAAATTTCAAGCTCCCACCCACAAGCCTTCTCAATCAACCAGATACATACAAAAATGAGATTGATGAAGTTGAAATCGATACCAAAAGTGAAATTTTACTTGCCAAACTCAAAACCTTTAAAATCGATGGTGATGTCGTGCGAACTTACACAGGTCCTATCGTTACAACATTTGAGTTTCGCCCTGCTCCAAATGTCAAGGTTTCTAGAATCCTCAACCTCGAAGATGACATTGCTCTTGCGCTCTCGGCAAAATCTATTAGAATCCAAGCACCCGTGCCCGGTAAAGATGTGGTAGGAATAGAGATTCCAAACAACAAAACAGAAACCATTTTCTTACGAGAAATCTTAGAATCTGATCTATTTAAAAAGACGCAATCTCCTCTCACACTTGCGTTTGGAAAAGATATAGTGGGCAATCCATTTGTCCAAGATTTGCGCAAACTTCCACATTTGCTTATCGCTGGGACTACAGGCAGTGGAAAAAGCGTAGGTATCAATGCGATGATTCTCTCTTTGCTGTATAAAAACTCACCTGATACACTAAAACTTATGATGATTGACCCAAAACGAGTGGAGTTTTCACTCTATAGCGATATACCTCATCTGATCACACCTATTATCACAGATCCCAAAAAGGCGATTGTGGGCTTAAATAACGCAATGCACGAAATGGATAGACGATACGAAAAAATGAAAGATATGCGTGTCAAAGAAATTGAGAGTTACAACAAAAAGGCGCGAGAAGAAGGCGAGGAAGAAATGCAGTATTTTGTCATCATCATTGATGAATTAGCTGACCTTATGCAAACTTCTGGGCGTGAAGCAGAAGCTCCTCTAAGCCGAATCGCACAAATGGGGCGTGCTTGTGGTATGCACCTTATTATCGCTACACAACGCCCAAGTGTCGATGTCGTAACAGGCACACTAAAGGGCAACCTCCCTTCACGCATAAGCTATAAAGTTGGTAGCAAAGTAGATTCTAAAGTTATCCTTGATGATGTGGGTGCAGCGAGTTTGCTAGGCAGAGGCGATATGCTTTTTAAAATCTCTGATACTATTATCCGCTTACACGCACCTTTTAGCACAGAAGAAGAGATAGAATCTGTCGTGAGTTTTATCAAATCCCAAAGAGAGCCAAACTATGACAAAAGTTTCTTGCTTGATGACAAAGAGAGTATTTTGGCTGGAGGAGATTTCAAAGATGATGGAGATGATATGCTTGAACAAATCAAACGCTTTATGCTTGAGAGTGGCAATACCTCTTCAAGCAGTGTGCAAAGACGCTTTAGCATAGGATTTAACCGCGCGACAAATTATGTCGAACAGCTAGAAAAAGAGGGATTTCTCTCTAAACGTAATGCCAAGGGTATAAGAGAAATTATCCGATGAGAGCTTATATCCAATCCTTTGGGCATTTGGATCGCTTTAGCGACCCTCTACCTCAAAGATTTTTGTAGTCTTTACTAACACCAACATTACTACATAAATAATTGCACTTACGACAAAAAACACACTAATACACGGCTCAAATGCCACCACAAGATCCCAAGACACATACGCACTAATAATCCAATGAATAAGAAAAAGCGAAGTAGCCAAACCAAAAAGCGAGTGATATTCTCTTTTTAGCATAGATCGCATACTAAAGCCTAAATTGCTTTTGGTGTAATGACGAAAATTTGGGAGAAATGCTGGAGTATTTTTTGCCCATTGCAAATATTCATCACCAAATTTTTGCGTTAAAAAACTCTCTTCTGCATAAATAATGCGCTCATAATACAACCAAAATGCCAAAATAAAAGACAAGGCAAAAAGCCAATTTCCCAACAAAAGCACGGGAGCAAACATCATCAAAAAATTTCCCAAATACAAAGGATTGCGACAAAGCGAATACATACCTGTAGTATTCAACACTTCAGCCTTTTGCGCCTTGGTATTGCGCCCAGAAGTATCGCGAGGGACATACCCAGCTACCAAGATTCTAATACCCTGCCCTAATAATCCAACAATAAGCGCAAAAATTACTAATGGCGTGTTATATACAAAATTTACTTGCGTATCTGTGCCTAACCAAAAATCAAGAAAAAAGAAATTTTGCACCTCGATTCTTGGCAGGAGCAAATTTTGTGGAAAACTCACCAAACACAACACAAAAAACGGAATAACTACTAAAGGTAGATAACTTCTATATCGAAATAAAAAATCGCCCTCTTTTTTAAAATTATCCTTTAAAACCATAAAAACCCCTATAAGTGAAAATGTGTGCATTTTAGCATAAAATTCATCTCTTTTGTATTTGGTTTATATTCTGTAGCTTATTTTCACATAAATTCTAAAAATGTAACTAAATGTTTAGTCTATCAAGATACCCTTAAAAAAATACTAAAAACAAACCACAAAAAGGAGATAACATGCTACAACATATCAACACACAACAATACCTAAAAAATATCAAAAATGGCTCTAGTGTTGTCATACTTGGGGCTTCTTGGTGTCCAGATTGTCGCAGAATCGAGCCTATTTTAGAAGTTTTGGCTAAAGAATATGAGGGAAAAGTAGAGTTTTATCATATCTCTGTAGATTCAGAAGGGACACTCAAAGACATATTGGGTGTTCGCGCAATCCCTACGCTTATAGGTTACAAAAATGGGGAAGAAATTGGTGATAGACTTGTTGAGCCAGATTCAAAAACAACCATAGAAACACTTGTTAAGCAAACACTCTAACCTTAATATAAAAATTTTTATATATATTTTAAAAAATATAGTGTAAAATCTCCTCATTTCAAAAAAGGAGATTGTATGCTAACACGCATTTTTGTAGTATTTGCGCTTTTATGTGGCGGTGTCTTTGCAGAAAAGATTGAGGTTTTGGCGGCTGCAAGTCTTAAATTTGTGCTAGAGGATATCAAAAAAGAATTTTTGCAAACACACACACATGACACGATAGAAATTAGCTATATCTCTTCTGGCAAGGCGTATGCACAGATTCAAAATGGATCTTTGGCAGAATTATTTATCGCTGCAGATACCCAATATCCACAAAAGCTTTATCAAGACAAACTAGCAGCAGACACACCAAAAAATTATGTTCGCGGTAAGCTTGTAGTCTTTAGTGCTAACAAAAATTTCAATGCAAATACTATAGAGATTCTTAAAAACCCCTCTATACAACACATCGCTATCCCCAATGCCAAACTAGCTCCTTATGGAGTAGCCGCAGAGGAATATATCAAAAGTGCAAAATTAGAGCAAATCCTTGCGCCAAAACTTGTGCTTGGTGAATCTATTGGACAAGCGACTACATATGTGCTTGAAGGCTCTGCAGAAATTGGCTTTAGTGCATTATCTATGGTGATAAAAGAAGCCCAAAAAGAAGGAAGTCCAATCACTTATAGTATCATTGATGAGAAACTTTATGCACCCATTGTGCAATCTCTTGTTATCACAAAAGCCGGTAAAGATTCTCAACTTGCCAAAGAATTCGCACAATATCTCTTGGGTGAAAAAGCACAAGCCATTTTTGCATCTTATGGGTATGATGCGCCATAACCACACATCGATATGAATACGCTTCCCTACACGATTACAAATATCGCACACGACAAAGATTTAGGACTTGTGGGCTTACAAACTCCCATAGGCACACTTTGGGCATTTGTGCTTGCAACACCGCATACTCGATACACTCTTGCTATGGGCGCTAGTGGTTTGGCATATTTCAAACCCACGCAAGTCCTACTTGCACACAAAGATTCTCATCTATATACCCAAAACTGCTTTCAATCATGCATACAACACATTACAAAAGATACAATCTTAAGCCTTGTAAGTCTTGAGTGTGGCATTAGTGCGATAGTTGCCACACAAGACACAAAAGCTCTTGCTATGGGTGATTTGTGTGCGTGGTATATTAACCCTAGTGATATTTTATTAGAATCTCTACAAAGTAGCGATGAGACGCAATCTATACACACTATAGATTCTATAGATTCAATGCCACAAATGCCACATAATTAGGAAGCTTGATATGGATTTTTTGGATTCTGAATTTTTGCAAACTATGCAGCTTACCTTTAAGCTTGCATTTTATACGACATTATGCTTATTGCCTATAGGCATAGCCCTCGCCCTCATAGTAGATTCACTCAAGCCAAAGTTTAGTATTATCCTCCAAGCACTTATTTGGATGCCACTTATTCTCCCACCATCTGTGCTTGGATTTTACTTGCTTGTGATATTTAATCGTCATAATCCCTTAGGCGCATTTTTACTTGAATATTGTTCATTCCAACTTGCCTTTAGCTTTTCTGGGCTGGTTGTAGCAAGTGTGATTTTTTCTTTGCCATTTATGGTAAATCCTATCAAAAACGCCATCTCTTCACTTCCGCCTTCTCTCAAAGAAGCAAGCTATACATTAGGCAAAGGCAAAATATTTACCTTTTTGTATGTGCTTATGCCAAATATACGATCCTCAATCTTACTAGGCTGTGTTACAAGTTTTGCACACACTATTGGCGAGTTTGGTGTAGTAATGATGATAGGAGGTTCGCGCGCAGGTGAAACAAAAGTCGCTAGTATTGCTATCTATGAGCAAGTCGAAACACTTAACTACACACTCGCACACCAATACGCACTCACACTCTTTGTCATAAGCTTTATAAGTTTATGTGTAATTTTTGCCTTTATGCGCAAATATACTAACCACAGCACACAGATTCTCTAAGGCTTTCATTATGGATATTATCTTTGAATGCACCAAAACACTACGCACACCCCATACACAAAACCCTTTTAAGCTTGAAATCTCTCAAACAATGAATTTTGGAGATTTTGTTGCACTATTTGGCAAAAGTGGCGCAGGAAAAACAACAATCCTTAGAATCTTGGCTGGATTAACGCCACCGGATACAGGTTATATCAAGGTTGGTGATGAAATTTGGCAAGATGGAAAATATATCCTCCCACCACAAAAACGCAGCATTGGTTTTATGTTTCAAGATTATGCCCTCTTCCCACATCTTAGCGTGGAAGAAAATATCCTATTTGCCACCAAACGCAAAACAGACTTTATCTCTTGGCTTATTGATACTATGGAGCTTAATGCTATTCTTAAACACCCTATTACCCAAATATCGGGTGGACAAGCCCAAAGGGTAGCTCTCGCACGATCATTAGCGCGTAAGCCAAAAATCTTGCTTCTTGATGAACCACTAAGTGCGCTAGATTCAACAATGCGCCTTACTTTGCAAAATATTATTAGCAAACTCCATAGCGATCTAGGGCTTAGCACGATTCTTATTAGCCACGAAATTACAGAGATCATACGCCTTAGCACAAAAGTATGGTGTATAGAAAATGGCAATATCACCAAAAGTGGCAGCACTGATGAGATTTTTGGCGCTCCCTTAAGTGGCAAGGTGCAATTAAGTGGCGAGATATTGCGTAAAACCCCTCAAGGAGTGGTAGAAATTATTGATATTGCGTGTGCCTCACAGATTGTGCGTGTGCTTTATCCCACTGATGATGCAAAAAATTTTGCAATTGGTGAAAAAGTCCTTATCGTTTCTAAAGCCTTTAATCCACTGCTTTTTAAGATTCCCTTTTAAGCCAAGACCAACACAAAACTTGCTACAATCGCTAGAAACAAAAGGCTATGCGTGAGACATCTTTTTCTTATTCTTCTCTGTGGATTTTTATATGCAGATTCATTTATTTTAGACATCGGACAAACCTTTAAAGAATCCTACCACAAAGCCAAAAGCTACAAACAAAGCGATAACAAACCAAAACTTGTGATTATTATGGATGACATTCAAAATCTTGCACAATACAATGCCTTGCGTAACATTAAACTTCCTATCACGCCATCAATCTTTCCAAAAACAGCCTATACTCCAGACACTCCAAAAATCGCTACCTATGCCAAAGAATATATGATACATCTGCCCCTAGAGGCGCTCAATTTTTATCAAAAAGAATTAGAACCACTTACTACAGGCATTAGTCGAGATTCACTCCTTGCATATATGAAAAATCTCAAGGCGGATTTTCCCAATCTAAAATACCTCAACAATCACACAGGGAGTAAATTTACCACTAGCTATAACGATATGCAAAATCTCATAAGTGTATTTGATGAGCTAGATTTACGCTTTATTGATAGTGTGACAAATACAGACATCGCCTCTCCCAAAATCGCTAGAGAACAAGGTAGGCTTATTATGCAACGAGATATTTTCTTAGACACCATAGCCCAAAAAGAGCATACAGATCGCCAAATTGATCTTGCTATCAAAAAAGCCAAAGACAAAGGCTATGCCATAGCCATATGCCACCCGTTTCCAAGCACCATAGAAGCTCTTAAAAACGCCAAAGATAAACTTACAAAGGAAGTGGATTTGATAGGTCCAGCACAATTAGAATCTTATCTCCACACCCAAAATATTACCCTATATAATCGCTCCAAATTTCACTTTGCACAAAATCACTAATGCCAAAACCTATATCCATACCGATACCACCCTCGCTTCTTGCACTATCTAAGCCACCAAAAGCACTCTTTGCGCTAGGCGATATAAGTCTTTTAGATACACTTATCAAGGTTGCTATCATAGGCACAAGACGCCCAAACCCATACACAAAACAATTTAGCTCAATTCTCGCGACAAAAATTGCCAAAGCCGGTGGCGTGGTAGTGAGCGGTGGAGCGTTAGGGGTGGATATTATCGCACACTCTGCCGCACTGCCACGCACGATTATGATTTCTCCTTCAAGTCTTGATATTATCTACCCAAAAGCCAACACAGCTATCATACAATCCATTATTGAGCAAGGACTTGTGCTAAGCGAATATGAGCAAAATTATATGCCAAAGCACTATAGCTTTTTGGAACGCAATCGACTTGTCATAGGGCTTAGTGATATTGTTATCATTCCACAAGCTGATTTACAAAGTGGATCTATGCAAAGTGCGCAACTTAGCATACAAACCCATAAGCCACTTTTTGTCTTACCTCACCGAATACCTGAAAGTCTAGGCACACAACACCTCCTTATAAACCAACAAGCGCAATGTATCTATGATATTGAGACACTCATCACACAAATTTTTGGCTCACAAGAAGAGGTATATGATGAAGTGCTGGAATTTTGTAAGTATACACCAAGCCTTGAAGAAGCGGTGCAAAAATTTGGTGAAAAAATCTTTCAATATGAAATAGAGGGAAAAATTATGCGCCAAAATGGAGTGATACGAATATGCTAGATTCTAAGACAACGCACCAAGCAACCAATATTCTTGCTTGTGATGTGGGATTAAAGCGCATAGGATTAGCCCAATACACGCAAGGTATCATATTGCCCATAGAACCGATTTTACGAAAAAATCGCAATCAAGCAAGCCTAGCGCTTAGTGCGCTACTTAGTCAAAAATGTATCGACACATTAGTTGTAGGGCTTCCAAGTGGTGGTGAAGCGCATTATGAAGACACACGCACGCGCATAAAGCATTTTATACATTTGGTACATTTTGGTGGGGAAATTGTCTATGTCAATGAAGATTACACCTCGCAAGAAGCACTACAAGATCTTGCATACTTAGGCAAAGAATCTCGTGCCTTAGCACAAAAAAATGGGAGACTTGATAGCCTTAGTGCGTGCTATATTTTGGAGCGCTATATAGCAACACTAAATCTTTAATACCACGCAATAGTAAAATTGCGTGGAAACCTTGCATTTTATTTTTTGATAGGTGCTTCAAAGCCAATGGTTACTTGCGACCAAGTCATACCTTCATGGAGATCTGATACGGCTTTTTGGAGATTGGCTCTTGCCTCACTAAGTTTAAACTCACTAAGATCTAACACACCACGCGCCTTTAAAACACCATTTTCAATTTTGTATTCCATAGGCACTTTGTTTGTTTTACCATTCATTTTAACAGATGCTAAAATTGTGCCTTGATCTTTACCTTCTACAACATCACGAAGTGTCACTTTAATCTCTTTTTTGCTGAATTTTGAAAAGAAAAAATCACGAAGATTTGCATTTTTTACATCATCATTAAGATTTACTTTCATTGGATCGATAGTTGCACTTGCCCCCTCTAAAGTAGTAGCAATAGAATCTTTCTTTTTACCAAACTTAAATTCTATGTCCTTAAAAGTCCCACTTACCGCAGCTTTTGCTGGTGTCTTATACGCAGTCCAAACAACATTTACTTTACTTGTATCAATACTGATAGCATGTAACCCAACCATACTTAAAAGTGCTAAAACCAATACCTTAAACTTCATCATCTATCCTTTGTATAAAATTACACAAGATTGTGCATAAGAATTATTATAAAATAAAAAAAATAATGTTTTAATAATCTTGATAATCTTAAATTATGTAATATCCTAAAACATTAAAAAATTTTTCAGTAACCTTAAGCCTACTTTGTGACTTTTTTCAGGATGTGGTTGAATCCCAAAAATATTATCACGACCCACAATCGCACTAAATGTATAGCCATATTCACACTGCGCAAGCACATTTTGTGAATCTCTGTTACAAAAACTATGCACAAAATACAAATAAAACTCTTCTTCTAATCCCAAAAAAAGTGTATTTTTCTTGCCCTCCTCTGTAAGAAAACATTTATTCCAACCCACATGAGGGACTTTTAATGCACCAAGCTTGGCACGATCAAAGGGCTCTATAATGCCACGCAATAACCCAAGCCCTCTATGCTCACCAAACTCTGAACTTTGCTCAAAAAGCAATTGCATACCAAGACAGATTCCAAGCATATATTTGCCACTCTTTGCAAATTCTATAATCGCTTCTTGCATACCACTTATGCGCAAATGCTCCATTGCATCGCCAAAAGCCCCAACCCCGGGCAAAATAATCTTATCATAACGCATGAGGTTATGCGGATTAGATTCTATAGTGATAGTTGTATATTTGAGCTCTTTGCTTGCATATACCAAGGCATTTTGGACACTTGCAAGATTGCCTATTTTATAATTTAGTATCGCGATATTCATTTGTTGCCCTAAAAAATATTTATAAGAATTGTAAAACAAATCCCCTACCAAAACCGCTTAAATCTTTGTAAAACTCTAAAGATTTATGGGGAATCTCACGCACAAAATCTTGTATCTTCGCCTTTTGATCATAGCCCATTTCACAACACACAAAACATATGCGCAAATCCCTGCCAAGTGTTATGATAGATTCTAATATCTCACTACCCACTTCTCCACCAAACAACGCCTCTTTTGGTTCATAACGCACACTCAATGGAAGCGTATAGGAATTTGCGATATATGGAGGATTTGCAACAATCATATCCAAACATATATGCTCTAAGCCCTGAAGCAATGAAGTATGAAAAAATGTGATTTGCTTCTCCACGCCAAACTTTATCGCATTTTCACGCGCTAGGGCGATTGCATATGGATTTATATCTGTGGCATAGATATGAATCTGTGGGTTTTGGAGTGCAAGTGTTATGGCTATCACTCCACAACCTACTCCAATCTCTGCAATCGATGTATAATGATGTATATGCAAAATTTCTTGTATTTTTTCCACAAGAATTTCTGTTTCTGGGCGAGGAATAAGCGTGTGAGAATCTATCCTAAACTCACGCCCATAAAAACTCACTTTGTGCGTGAGATATTCTATTGGATAGCCCAAAGCGCGCTTTTGGATAGATTCAAAAAAATGGCGTGTTTGTGTGGGTGTGAGTAAAGTCTGTGGGTATGTATGCAAAAACACACGATCTTTTTGAAGAAAATGCGCAAGGAGGATTTGAGATTCTAAACCTATACGCAAATGTGGATCATCGGCTGCAAGCGGACTAGAGCGTAAAATTTCATATGCAGATTCTAGGGCTGTGTGGATACTAAATGTCATAATCCAACGCCCTAAGTCGCTCTAAAAGCGGTGGGTGAGAATAATAGAAATAAATATAAAGCCAATGGGAGCTCGGAAAAGACTTGTTTTCATTCACAAGATGAATAAGTGCATTTGCAAGGCATTGCTTAGAAGAAAGCTTTGCACCAAAAGCATCGGCACGATATTCTGCCTTGCGTGAAAAATACCCCACAAGTGGTAAAAACCAAAAAGAAAGCACTGAAGAGAGCAAAAGCATAAGCGCTAAAGTTGTGCTACTTTCTTGTGGCAAAGATGCTTGGGTAAAAAAGCTTGTTGGCAAATGCGCAGCGATAAAAAAGAGTGCAAACAAAAAGACACCCACTATAATAAGATTTTTTATAATATCTTTATGTTTAAAATGCCCTAACTCATGTCCCAAAATAGCTAAAAGCCCTTCTTTGCTAATTTTTTCCAATAATGTGTCAAAAAGCACCACGCGCTTTGTCTTCCCAATGCCGCCAAAATACGCATTAAGTCGTCCATCACGCTTACTTGCATCCATAACAAAAACCCCACTGCTTCTAAAACCTACTTTATCCAAAAGCCCTTCTATGCGGGATTTTAATTCATTATCCTCAAGCGGAGTAAAGGTATTAAAAAGCGGTGCAATGATTGTAGGATACAACGCATTTGCAACGACTACTACACCAAACATAAGCACAAAACCACCAAACCACCACAAACTAAAAGTATCCATAACCCATAACAAAATATAAAAAATCACGCCACCAAGAATGATACTAAGCACGCTACTTTTTAAAACATCTACAAAAAATAATCCCACGCTTTGCTTACAAAATCCATAACGCTTATCAATACTAAATGTTTGATACAGACTTAAAGGAAGATTCACAAACATAGGAATAAGTAGTAAAAGAAGCAAAAAAACAATATGATGCCACACCCCACTAAGCCCTATATCATACAAGTGTTGCCAAAAAAATGAGAATCCAAACATAACCCAAAACGCAAATAATCCTAATTCTAGGATTTTTTCAATGTTATTTAGTCTAAGTTTTTCTAGCGCATAATTACCGGCTTTTTTATAATCAAGAGAATCTAAAAGTATGGCTTTTTGATTGAGTGCTGATGTAATATGAGAGATTTGTAAAAAATTTAGCACAATAGATGGCACAATATACGCGCACACAAAAAGCAGTATCAAGACCATGTATTTGTATTCCTCACTTTTGCTAATTTTTGGCTAATGATACAAACCAAAACACACAAAATAGCAAATAATGGCTACAACCCACTGCCCTACATCCTTGTTTTGGCTTGTATCCCAATAAGCCTTAAGCCTAATGTGATACTCTCACTCACCACCAACAACGCTTTTAGAATCTCTGCTTGATGTGGAGATTGCAAAATTTTATACGCATTATAAAAGCTATGAAAATCACTTGCAAGCATTTTTAAATATTCGCATACTTTTTGAATCTCTCGCTCACAAAAACTAGAATGCAAAACTTGATGAATGCTTAGTGCGTTAAACACAAGAGAGCGTAAATCCTGCCACAATGGCGTCTCATCACCAACCAAATGTGCGCTAGCTACTTGGGCTCGTGTAAGAGAAGATTTTTCTAAAAGCGTGTGGATTCTGGCATTGGCATAATTGATATAAAAAATTGGGTTTGAAGAATCTTGGTGGGAGAGCATATCAACATCAAATTCTAAATGCGTATCCACGCGTTTTGTCAAAAACACAAAACGCAATGCATCACTGCCTATATCCTCCACCACATCGCGCAAAAGTATAAAATTCCCAGCACGCTTACTCATCTTGTAGTTTTGCCCACCTTTAGAGAGTGCAACCATTTGTGAGAGTAAAATCTCTAGCTTTGTGCTGTCATAGCCCAAAAACTCTATGGCTGCCTTAACACGCGCGATATAGCCATGATGATCCGCACCCCAAATATTAATATAATGAGTAAAATTGCGCATAAATTTATCCTGATGATAAATAATATCACCAGCCAAATATGTAGGTTCGCCATTTTCACGCACAATCACGCGATCTTTTTGATCGCCCTTTTGTGTGGAACATAGCCAAAGTTTGCCCTCATTTTCTACCACGCCATTGTGGGCTTTGAGTGTTTCAAGCGTTTGTGCCCATCTCCCAAAAAGCTCCTTTTCACTTACATAATGATCAAATTCTATATCAAGGCTTTTTAGATTCTTGCGAATTTCTTCTAACATCAAATCTTTGGCAAAAATGCTAAGCGTGGGAATATGCGAATCACTAGAAAAAATTTCCTCGCCAAAATGTGCTAAAGCCGCCTTGGCAATATCTGTGATATACGCACCTTTATAATACTCTTGTGGATATTCTACCGCCTCACCTAATAATTCTTTGCCACTTAGCAATACAGAGAGTCCCAAAGTAGCAATCTGATTCCCAGCATCATTGATATAGTATTCACTCACAATCTCATAGCCCAAAAACTGCCCAATGCGCTTAAGGCTATCGCCATAAATTGCCCCTCGCGCGTGTCCTATATGCAATGGTCCTGTAGGGTTTGCACTCACAAACTCCAATAAAATCCGCGTATTATTTCCAAAATCTTGGGGGATAAAATACTGCCCACCCAATGCCTTATCACACAATGAATCTAAAAATTCATAAGAAAGCGTGAGATTTATGTAGCCATTTAGTGGCTCTACTTTGGCAAATTCCTTATATGCGCGTAATGCAGCACAAAGATCCTCTGCTATCGCATTTGGGGCTTTTTTAAGGGATTTTGCTAAGATAAATGCTATGGGCGTGGCAAAATGTCCAAAATCTTTTTGTTTGGGTCGCTCCAAAGGAACTTGTATAGTTTCATGCAACAAAAAATGCGTATTGACACAATGCTCTAAAAGATTTTTTATATGATGATACATACTATATATGCCTTACAATGATAGTGTTGAGCAAAAATTAATGTTTTTGCTCTGATGTAGATTCTGTGCTTTGGATATTTTCGCTTTGTGGTTTAGATTGTGTGTTTTGAGTAATTTTTTCTTGATCTTCATCATCTTCTTTGATAGCTTTTTTAAAATTTTTCACTCCACTTCCCAAACCTTTGGCTAATTCTGGAATCCTCTTTGCGCCAAAAAGCAATACAATAACTAGTAATACAATCACCCAATGCCAAATGCTTCCTGTTCCCATAACAACTCCTTTATTCTAGATTAGGACATTCTAACCAAAATGCCCTTAAAGTTTGATCCAATTTTGCAAAAGATCCTCATTGTGCCGCGTATTGCGATAGAGCAAACTCTGTGCAATCGCAGTAATGGCTTCTTTTGCTTGTGTGATGTCGTCATTGATGAGCAAATAATCAAAAGTATGTAAATGCTGCATCTCCTCATAAGCCTGTATCAAGCGAAATTCTATGGTATGCTCATCATCGGTTTGACGACTTTGTAGTCTATTTTTTAGCACATCTTTGTTTTTGGTAGTGATAAACACAGATTTCGCAACATCTCCAAAATGCTCTTTGATGTCTCTATGTCCCTGCACATCCACATCAAACAACACAAGCTTATCTTGCTCTAGGGCGTGAGTGATTGGCTCTAGGGCAGTGCCATAATAATTATTATGCACTTGCGCCCATTCCAAAAATTTCCCCTCTTGGACTTGCTGGAGAAATTCTTGCTCACTGACAAAATGATAATGCACACCATCTTGCTCACCTTGGCGTATGGCGCGTGTGGTAGTGGAGATAGAAAAATACAAATTAGGAATAACGCGCAATAATTCTTTTGTCAATGTACTTTTGCCACAGCCACTGGGTCCTGATATGATGAGGATTGCGCCCTTATTCATTTATGTGTGTCCTTAAAGCTAATATTTATCGTTACTTCCATACCATCAAGTAAAGCCGTAACTTCTGGACTTTGCAAACGCTTAATAGAATCTTGTATAGACTGGCTTATGGCATTAGTTACCACTTCTAAATCTTTATTGGTATCTTTTGGTATCTCTTGTGTATCCTCTGTGGTATGAAGCGTGGTATCTGTAGGCTCTTGTGTATCTTGTGAGCCTGTATCTTCACCAACTGCGCGCAATACATCTTGTTCTGCAAGAGACTGGAAATCCTCCAAATCGCCTTGATCCTCTGTATCCTCTGTGCTAGATAAATCCACCTCTTTAATCTGAATATCATCATTATCGTTAGCTTGTGCATTATCGCTATCCACCAAATCTTGTGAATCTTGTGATAGCTCCGATAACTCCTCTATAGATGTCTCTTGTGCTTGAGATTCAAAATTATCGTGCTCTGTTGCCTCTATTGTATCCATATCCTCTAGATTCAAATCCCCCAAATCCGCATTTTCCAAATCCACATCGCCTAAATCTATATCTTGTGTATCAAGCGCTAGATTCTCATCTTGTATATTCTCATCTTGAGATTGTGTAGATTCTATAGATTCTATGTCGTTATCTTTTGATTCTTGTGTTGGTTGTGAATCTGTAGATTCTATGTCTAAGGCTGTAGAATCTAGTGCTTGTGAATCTATAGCCTCTGTAAGCTCTGTGTCTGTAGATTGTGTTTGTGTGTCTTCATCTATTGTATTTTCTGTAGATTTGGTTTCTTGTGTAG
>NZ_NESU01000020.1 GCF_002287135.1 Helicobacter sp. TUL | reverse complement strand
CACAATCACATTTCATCACATTCTCACTTAGGCAACAATATAACACTATCTACCCCCCCCCCCGAACGAATCTGATTGTCCCATAGGAAGTAGCAGTTTAGATTCTGTAGATAAGTTTGCGCTTAGCAATCTAAGAATTATCTCTGCGAGAATGCTTAGTGAAGAGATAAAATATTTGATTTTTTTACAAAATTGTATAGGAGATTATATACTCTTTGTAGATTTAGAACAACATTCAATACAGGATTGTCAGGCTATGCTTGCACAAGCTTGTTTTTATGATGTAATTATTGGCTCTAGAACTACAAAGCACCAAGGTATTGTCGATAAATTTCTTTCATATGCTTTTTACAAACTCATTTCTGTATGTAGCCCAATGTCTATCAAACATTCATATAGTGAATTTTGTGTATTTAATCGTAAAGCCATACACTATCTACTCAATCAAGATGAAAGCATAAAGCTCCTATCTCTCGTGCAATTTGATTACAATTTTTCAAAATATGAATACACATTTACTCCACTTAAAAAATCAAATAAAAGCTTTTTGTATGGTTTAAATTTGGGTATTGACATTATTTTTCAAAGTTCACATAGGTTATTGCGTGTAGCATCTATATTATCGATTTCTGTAGCTTTCTTCAACCTCATTTATGGGGTGTATATTTTATTATCCTTTTTATTGAAATCAGATATAGAAGGTGGCTGGACATCAACTTCCTTATACATGGTGGGTATGAATTTTTGCTTATTTTTAATTTTATGCATCATAAGTGAATATATACGTAGTGTTTTACTCAATTTTAAGAAACACAATCTTTATGACATCATTGATGAAAAAAGTTCACTAACTTTAGATCTAAAAGAATTGAATGTGAGGAAAACATGAAAAATCAAATCCTAAACATCGTTTTACCAGTGCTTAATGAACAAGCATGTTTAAAGGATAATGTCGAGCAAGTTTGTGCTTTTTTAGAATCTCATAAAATACCATATCTTATCACTATTGCCGACAATGGATCAACTGATGACACCCCTGCAATTGCTAGATCTTTATGCGACCAAAATAAGTATATAGAATATGTGCGTATTGAACAAAAGGGTGTAGGTAGGGCATTATCAGAATGTATAGCAAAAAATTCTAGCAGACACGAACCTTGTGAATTCATAGGCTATATGGATATCGATTTATCTACAAACCTAGAACATTTACAAGAAGTCTATACCCAACTCTTAAATAACAAAAACATTGTAGTGGGATCAAGGTTGCTTAAGCATTCTAGAGTCTATAATAGAAGTCTAAAAAGGGAAATTAGCTCAAGAGGCCTAAATATTCTATTAAAAGTTTTTTTAAGTACTAAATTTAGTGATGCAATGTGTGGTTTTAAGTTTTATCAACATGCCTATGCAGAAAATATATCCACTAAATGTTACAAAGATGATGGATGGTTTTATTGTGCACAAATGCTTATAGTAGCACAATATATGGGTATACCTATTTATGAAATTCCTGTTATTTGGCATGATGATAAAAACTCTAAGGTAAAAATATTGCGTTTAAGTCTTACATATCTAAAACACATTCTCACTCTCTGGCTTAAAAAAATCAAAGGTCAATTATGAATGCCATACTCATCGGCAAAGGTGGATGGGGGGAACTTTTAAAACTCTACATCCAAAAAAATACACACTTTAACTTAGTGGGTGTATATGGGAGTGATTTTGATATCTCTCAGATTCCGCCTTATACTCAAGTAGCATTTATTGCGACACCTCTTTACTCACATTTTGATCTTGCTTTAATGTGTATCAAAAAAGGGCTACATGTTTTTGTGGAAAAACCCACATGCAAAACCTTAGAGCAATTTCATATATTGCAGGATCATGCACAAAAACACAATCTTAAAATCTATACAGACTATATATATTTGTGTTCTAATTCCATTTTGTATATCATTGAGGCACTCAAAAATAAACGCATAGAATCTATACAAGCCATCATCACACAATATGGTAGATTCTATAAAGATGAGAATGTTCTAGAAGTGCTTGGGGTGCATTGGCTTAGCGTATTTTGCAAAATCTTTTCAGATATACGCGTAAAAAAATTTTCTTACACAGATATGCACCAACTACAAGCTGTGCTTTTGGGTAAAGATGATACGCAAAAAGATTGTGAAATTACACTTTTTTGTTCTCTTGTTCACGATAAAAAAGCTAGAACATTACAGATATCCTTAAGTGATATGTCTATATTTTTTGATATGCAAGCAAATCCTACACTTAAAATTTTTGAAAACAAAAAGTCTAGTCATGTGCATTTTGATGAACAACACAATATTGCCAAAACACTCGAGTTTTTTTACGAAGTATTATCTGATAATAGTTCATATGAAGAACACATAAAAATTTGTCACAAAGTTTTACAGCTTTGTTGTGACATGCGAATTGCGGTATAAAAAATGTATGATTGTATTATTATTGGTGGTGGATTTTATGGTTGCAATATTGCCCTTTACCTCCACCAACACTACAAGAATATTTTAATCATAGAACAAGAAGGGGACTTACTTAAAAGAGCTAGTCTCAACAATCAAGCACGCGTGCATGGTGGCTATCATTATCCTAGAAGCTTACTTACAGCCTTTAGTTCATTAAAAAACTTTCAATGCTTTTGCAATGATTTTCACGAAGCCATAAAGAGTGATTTTGAAAAATACTATGCATTAGCACGCATTGGCTCTAAATGTAGTGCAAACCAGTTTTATCATATTTTCAAAAACATGAATGCTCCTATCGATGTCGCACCTCCACACATAAAAGCATTGTTTGATCAAAACCTCATTTCCGAGGTATTTAGCGTAAAAGAATATGCATTTAATAGTGATATCTTGCGCGATATTTTATTGTCTAGACTTAAAAAAGCACATTGTGAAATTGCCATAAACACAAAAGCACACTATATTAAAGACACTAAAATAGGAATAGAAGTTGGATTATCAAACAATACAAAAATCTATGCACATAAGGTGTTTAATTGCACATATGCAGGGCTAAATGATCTGCTTTTAAATTCTGAATTGCCACCACTTGATCTTAAAACTGAAATCACTGAAATGGCACTTATTGAGCTTCCAAAAATACTACATAACATAAGCGTAACGGTAATGGATGGAGCATTTTTCTCATTTATGCCCTTCCCCACAAGAAACTTATATACATTAAGTCATGTGCGCTACACACCACATATGAGTTTTACAAATACACAAAAACATTTCAATACCTATGAAAATCTTGCCCTATATAAAAAGAATTCACATTTCCCATATATGATACATGATGCCATACGCTATATGCCAGCTTTAAACGAATGTATCTATAAAGACTCCATATTTGAAGCAAAAGTTGTAAGTATAAAAAATGAACAAGATGATGGAAGACCTATAATTTTTACAAAAGACTATGGAATAAAAAACTTCTATAATATTTTAGGTGGTAAAATCGATAATATTTATGATGTTTTACAATACATACAAGAAAATATTTTTTTATAGAACATATTTCTAACCTCATATTTTAATCTTTTACAATTTCTCCGACTAATTTCTATTCACAGATTGTTAGCTTTTTTGCTATTATTGAAATTTGGATTTTAGACTTTAGGAGATTTTATGGCTTGTGTTTTACAAATCGGTGCAGGTGGCGTAGGTGGCGTGGTAGCACACAAAATGGCGATGAATAGAGAGGTTTTTTCACGCATTATCTTGGCGTCTCGCACACTAGATAAATGCAAAGTGATAGCAGATTCTATCAAGCAAAAAGGCTTGGGCGAGATTGAGATAGATTGCGTCGATGCTGATAGTGTCGAATCTATGGTGGCTTTGATAGAAAAATACAAGCCAAAGCTCGTGGTAAATGTCGCTTTGCCCTATCAAGATTTGAGCATTATGGAAGCGTGTCTAAGGACAAAAACGCATTATTTAGATACCGCAAACTATGAGCACCCAGATTCTGCGCATTTTGAGTATAAAGAACAATGGGCATACGATACACGCTACAAAGAAGCAGGGATTTTTGGGCTTTTGGGAAGTGGATTTGATCCGGGTGTTACGAATGTCTTTTGTGCATATGCGCAAAAACATTATTTTGATGAGATTTACAGCATAGATATACTTGATTGCAACGCAGGGGATCACGGCTATGCGTTTGCGACAAACTTTAATCCTGAAATTAATTTGCGCGAAGTTAGTTCTAAAGCAAGATTTTGGAGCAAGGACAACGATTTATCTAAAAACACAGACCTAAAAAAAGACACCATTTATCGCAAGTTTGAGCGAGAAGAAAAGCATTTTAGCCTAGAGGCAAATACACAAGATTTAAAAAATGAAGATTACTTTGGCGGACAATGGCAAGATATAGCGCCGCTTGATTTGATGAAAGAATGGGAATATCCAGAAGTGGGCGTAAAAAATAGCTATCTACTCTATCACGAGGAGCTAGAATCGCTTGTGCGCAATATCAAAGGGCTAAAGCGGATTAGGTTTTTTATGACATTTGGAGAATCGTATCTCACACATATGAAATGCCTAGAAAATGTAGGGCTTTTGCGTGTCGATGAAATAGAGCATAATGGGCAAAAAATCGTGCCAATACAAGTGCTAAAGACACTGCTACCAGATCCAGCCTCTCTAGCGCCTCGCACCAAAGGGCAAACGCACATCGGTTGCTACATCAAAGGTATAAAAGATGGCAAAGAGCGAACAATTTATATCTATAATATTTGCGATCACGAGGCGTGTTATAAAGAAGTCAATGCCCAAGGCGTGAGCTATACTACAGGTGTGCCAGCAATGATTGGGGCTAAGCTGATTGTCGAGGGTAAATGGGGCATAGGAGTGGCAAAAATACCAAATAACGCAGATAATAGCGATATGCCAAAAGGTGGGGAAAATCAGGGAGTAGATTCTAATAATGGTAGCGGTGTGTGGAATATGGAGCAAAACGACCCCGATCCCTTTATGGCAGAGCTAAACAAACAAGGACTTCCTTATGTCGTGTGCGAGATAGATTCTAAAGGCGAGAGAAAAATACTAGAGGATGGGAGAAAGTAAAGATACCCATTCTTTAAATTTAGTCAAGATTTTTTATAATAGAATCCAACATTTAGGGACAACATTTTTAAGGGAAAGCCATGGATTACAAACAAGCCTTTTTTTCACAATTAGAATCTATGTATCTTGGAGTGCAAATAGAAGATACTCAAAACCTATTTAATACAGATAAGATACAAAAAAGTGGCTTTATCAATCTACTCAAAATAAAATCGCAATACTTTAAAACCATCAAAGAAAAACTAGAAAAAGAGGAAGTAAAATATCCTATTTATAATAAACTTTATAATTTTTTTGGAAGCTATCTCAATGAAACAGGCACGCCATTTTTCTATGATACGCCCTTGCATAAAAACATTTACGCTAGAGTGTATACTAATTCTAAAGATACAAGCCTTTTTTATAAAACACAAAATCTCTATTATGTCAAATCTGATGTCATCTATCATAATGCCGAGATTAAGAGCGAAGATTCTAACTATACCTTTATCTTTGATACAAGTTACTTTGCCCCAAATAGTGATAATGCCAAAAATAAGGCTATTTTTAAGTTTAAAATAGATGAAGAGATTAGAATCTATGTGCTAAACAACAAAGAAGAGCTGCAAGATCTCCCCAATGTCTTTAAGCAAAATAGTAGTGATTTAAGCGATGAATTTATCAAAGCCCTAAAAGACAAGCAAATACGGCTACAAGAAGAAGAAATAAAAAAGATTCTATACGCTTACAAAAAGCAAAATGAAATCGACTTTTTTATCCACAAAAACGCAAGAGCCTTTCTACAAGAGCAGTTTAATCTATGGATGTTTAAATATGTAGTAGATGATATTACAGATTGGAGTAAAGAAAAGATTGATGAGCTAAATCAACTCAAAAAAAATAGCCTTTAAAATCATTGACTTTATCGCAGATTTTGAAGATGAGCTAAAAGCAATTTGGTGTAAGCCAAAGTTTGCTAAAAATGTGCATTATGTCTTTAGTCTTGATACTATCTCTAATCACGCTAGAGATTCAGAGCAAATACTAGAATCTCTCTTTCAAGACACAGGCTTTAAACAGCAAATCAAAGAATGGCAAGAGCTAAAACTCATAGATGAGCATTTTGAAATCAAAAATATCAATGATGAGAAATATAAATTTTTGCCTCTTGATACAAAGTTTTTAAACCAAGAGAATTATTATAAGCTTTTGGGTGCATTTGATAATTTGGATGAGATTTTACATGGAGAGCTAATCAAAAGTGATAATTTTCAAGCCCTAAATTCTCTCATGCCAAAATATCAAGACAAGATTGATTTAATCTATATTGATCCGCCTTATAATACAGGGGGTGATGGCTTTGTCTATACAGATAAATTTAACCATAGCTCATGGCTTACGATGATGAATAATCGCCTAGATCTAGCAAAAGAATTTCTAAAAAATAGCGGAAGTATTTTTATAAGTATTGATGATAATGAACAAGCAAGGCTTAAGATTCTATGTGATGAAATGTTTGGAGAAGAAAATTTTGTGGCGAATATTGTTTGGAGAAAACGAGCAGGTGGAGGCAATGATTCTAATCATATAGCAACTGAACAAGAATATATAAATATATATGCGAAAAACATAGATTGCCTTGAAACCTATGGAATCGGAAGACCAGATATTTCTAAGTACAAACAAGATGGATTGGGATATTATCTTGAAAAACCACTAAATGATACTTCTTTACGAGATAGTCCTGGATTACATTATGATATTAAATTACCTAATGGAAAAATACTAAAAGGCAGTGAACATCAATGGAAAATGTCAGAAAATACCTTTTATTCAAGACTTGAAAGAAGTGAAATTATTTTCAAAAACAACAATAAAGTGTATTATAAGCATTACATTGATGTAGCATCTAACCTTGTGCCTTCTTCTATTTGGTATGATTTTGTGCTAAATGCTGATGCCACAAGTGAAATAAAACAATATTTTGAAAATAAAATTTTTGACACTCCAAAACCCGAAAAACTTTTAAAAAGAATTTGTGATATAGGTAGCAATCAAGATTCTGTTGTTTTAGACTTTTTTGCAGGTAGTGGCACGACCTTAGCTACAGCTCATAAATTAGGGCGTAAATGGCTTGGTGTAGAAATGGGAGAGCATTTTTATCAAGTGGTAATTCCGCGAATAAAAAAAGTTATCAGCGGTTTTGCAAGTGGGATTAGTAAAGAAGTAGAGTTTAAAGGTGGCGGGGCTTTTAGATACTATGAGCTTGAAAGTTATGAAGAGAGTTTGGAAAATTGTGAATATATATTAAGTAGTGATAATGCGGAAGTATTATCGATGAATTTTGAAGGTTGTCAAGGCGGAGGCGAAGGGAGTTTGCTAGACGCAAATGACCGAACCGACAACGCAGACTCCTTTAAAATTTGCGACAAGACAACGCATTTAATTGATTATAGAAAATCCCGCAAACTCATCAAAGGGCTTAAAAAAGGAGAGAAAATCTGCCTTGATATGAGCAAATATAATAAAAGCTTTGATATTTTTACTACAATGTCAAATCTTTTAGGGCTTAAAATTAAAAATATTTTTCTTGATGAAAATGGCATACAATCTTGCAAGTTTGAAAATGATGATATTGTGAATCTAGAAACTATCGACTTAATCAAATACCCAAAACTAAGAAATCTTATTTGGTGGGAGAAGTAAATGGAGAATCAAGAAATAATTAAAGATATACAAAAAGAAGTAAAAAGAATAATAGAAGATTGTGAATATTCATCAAAAGGGCATTTTGATAGTGCAAAATGTTGGAGATATTGGAATTATGTTTTGATGTTTGCCTCTATAATTTCTGTTTGTTTTAGTTTAGTTCTTGTGTATAGTGATTTAGATAAATTTTGGAGCGGGATTGTAGCAATAAGCTCTGGTATTGTTACAATGTTACTTGTTTTTTTAAACCCTCAAGAAAAATATATTTCACATTATAATAGTGGCAATGGGTTTTTGGCTCTTAGAAATAAAACAAGAGTATTTTTGGAAATAGAATCTAAGGCAATGGAAATAGAAATGCAAATGCGGGTGATAAAAAAGTTAGATTCCAAAAGAAATGATATGAATGGGTATTCCCTACCAATTGGTGAATATGGGTATAAAAACGCAAAAAAGCAAATTGAAATTGATAAAAATACACAATACCAAGTAGATAAGGAGCAAAAATGAGCGTAAATTCGTATTTGAATAATTTAGCAGAAAAAGCGATTGTGAGGGATAATGAAAAAACAAAAATCCAGTCTTCGATAAGGGCTATTAAAGAAAGATTGGAAAGTTATTTTAGGAAGGAAATAGAGAGCGCATTTCTTTTTGGTTCCTATAACAGAAAAACGCTTATATCTAGAAAATTTGATGATAATTCAGATATTGATATTATGGTTGTTTTTAAAACAAATGGTTATCAATCATATAAGCCTGAAGCTTATATTAATAAATTAAAAGATTTTATGAAGTCAAGATATCCTCAATCAGAGATTTATAGAGACTATCCAACTGCTGTTTTAGAATTAAATCATATTAAATTTGAATTAGTCCCAGCAATAAATCACTATATGAGTGGTTATCAAATCCCATGTAAGAATACATATCGTGATTGGATGAATACCAATCCAAATGATTTAGACGGAGCGTTGGCAAATAACCAAACCTTAAGAAGACTAGTTAGAATAGTTAAAATATGGAATGCAAAACAAGGATATATTTATGAAGCCTATGAGTTGGAAAAGTGGATTGTTAATAATTGCTTTTACGGAAATTTGAGTGATCATTTTTATCGCTTTTGTGAGTTATTGCCTATTAATTGGAACTTATCAGAAAATAAACAAAACAAAATACAAAAATTAAAAGATTCTGCACAAATGGTAAAATATAGCGACAATGAAAATTGTATACAAAATTTATTTGAATAAGCTTATTTGTCATGAATAACATCATCCTCTACACCACGCAAGATAAAAAGATTAAAGTCGAGCTTTATGAGCTTGGTGATAGTGTGTATTTAAATCAAGAAAGTTTAGCAAAGCTTTTTGACACCTCAAAATCTAGTATAAGTGAGCATATAACAAATATCTTAAAAGATGGGGAATTACAAGAGGATTCAGTTGTTCGGATTTTCCGAATAACTGCAAGTGATAACAAACAATACAATGTAAAATTTTATTCCTTAGAGATGATTTTAGCCATTGGCTTTCGTGTCAGAAGTAAAAGGGGTGTGCAGTTTAGAATCTGGGCTAATGAGCATTTAAAAAACTATTTACAAAAAGGCTTTTTAATAGATAGTGATAGGCTTAAAAATCCAAATGGAAGAACAGATTATTTCGATGAGCTTTTAGAGCAAATCAGAGATATAAGAGCGAGTGAAAAAAGATTTTATCAAAAGCTAAAAGATTTGTTTGCTTTGTGTGTGGATTATGACTCTAGCGATAAAGCTACGCAAATGTTTTTTGCAAATACGCAAAATAAGCTTTTATATGCGGTTACCAAACAAACTGCGGCTGAAATCATAGCCAAAAGAGCAGATTCTAGTAATCCAAATATGGGGCTTACTAGCTGGAAGGGAAGTGTAGTAAGAAAAGGGGATATTCTTATTGCTAAAAATTATTTGAGCAAAGATGAGCTTGATAGCTTAAATCGCTTAGTAAATGTTTTTTTAGAATCAGCAGAACTTAGAGTAAAGGATAATAAAACTCTGACTATGGATTTTTGGAGGGAAAATGTAGATGCTTTGCTTAGCTTTCAAGGTAAGGAAATTTTAAAAGATAATGGATCTATTGCAAAAAAAAGCAATGCAAAAAATTGTCTATAAACAATATGAAATTTTTAATGAAAAAAGAAAAGAGGAAGCACGCATAAAAGCTGATCTAGAAGATGAAAAGAATCTAGAAGAAACCTATAAAGCCCTAAAGGAAAGGTAATGGCAAAGGCAAAGCAAACAGCAGACATAAAACAACATTTGCTCTTAAGTGAGATATGCAATGATAAGAGAATGCAACATAAAGGAATATATGAACGCTATGATTTACAAAGCTTTAGCGCAGATATGAGTTTGCAAGAGTATCAAATTGCAAGTGTGCAAAATGCACTGATTGCACTTGATTGTTATATGTGCTACAAAGATTCTGAATATAGACAAAATAGAGGGGCAAAGCTTTATAGAATCTATCAAGAAAAATATAAAGATTTTAGACTAAAAGAATCAGAAATTAATCGTGCATCTTTTTGGATGGCAACAGGTAGTGGCAAAACTATCGTGATGATAAAACTCCTCTCGCTTTTGGGTAAAGCTATGCGAGAAGGAAGTATTCCAAATAAGCCTATCATGCTTTTAGCTCCAAATGATACGATTTTAAAACAATTTAAACACAATATCACAAAATACAATAATTACAATGGGGATTCCCTAAGTGTGAGGGAGCTAAAAGAATATGAGAGTGCGGATAATACAAGTTTATTGGAAGAAACTATCGTATTTATTGCTAGAAGCGATTTGCTAGATTGCAAAGAAAATGTGGGAAAAGATAAAAACGCAAAAAGACTGGATTACAAAAATTATTGCAATGATTGTGGCTGGTATATTTTGCTTGATGAAGCACACAAAGGGGATAGCAAAGATTCTATAAGAAAATCCTATATTAATGAACTAGCTTGTGGGGAAAAACAAAAAGACTATGAAGGATTTTCTAAGGGATTTATTTTTAATTTTTCTGCAACTTTTAGTGATGAGATTGATTTTTTAACCTGTGCATTTAACTACAATCTAGAAAAATTTAATCGTGATGGTTATGGCAAAAATATCGCCCTGCTAGATTCTAATCTCAAATCTTTTGGCAACGAAAATGGTGAAAATGAGAGAATAACAAGAATCATAGAAGGATTTATACTTTTTAGTGCCATTAAGCAAAGCAAAGAAAAACTATTAGAAAAAGCCAAAAGTCTTGGTGTCGCGGATATAAAATACCACAACCCCCTAATCATTGCCGTATCAGATAAAGTAAATACACAAGATGCAGGAATAAAGCTCTATTTTGAAGCTATATTGCAAATACTTAAAGAAGATAGAGATATACAAGAAATCGCAAACAATCTCTATGAGAAACTACAATATCAAGAACTCTATTTTGCAAAAAATACTTTAAGTGATGAATTTAAAGAATGCGTAAAAAATATAGATTCTAAAAGTGTGAGAAAATATATCTTTCACGCAAGTGAGCCTTCAAGCTTGGAATGCCTTAGAGCAAATGATAAAGAACTAGCCTTTAAGAGTAAAAATGCCAATGAGCCTTTTATGCTCTTAAATATTGGTGAAACCAAAAAGTGGGAAAAAGAGCATTTATTAGAGCTTGGTGTAGAGAGCTTTAAAGATTTGCAAAAGAGTTACTTTAGAGGTATCAACGATACAGATTCAAGTATTAATATTATGCTTGGAAGCAAAGTCTTTAGTGAAGGTTGGGATAGCAATCGTGTGAATCTCATCTATTTTATTAATATTGGTAGCAAAAATGCCAACAAATATGTTTTACAAACTATAGGCAGAGGCGTGAGAATTGAGCCTTTTGCTCATGTGCGAAAAAGAATGCAATATAACCAATTAGAATACGCGACAAAAGAAGCTTTGTCTCCTTTATCTTGTGGTATAGAAACTTTATTTGTTTTAGCAAGTGATACTGAAGCGATTAAATTTATTTTAGGAAAAATTGAAAGCTTTATCACTCAATATCCTATAAAAGGCTTTAAAAAGACAAATATCTTAAGCCCACTCCCTACACCAAAATACAAAGAAACACAATCTAAAGATAAAAACTACAGGATCGACAAAACAGAAGCAACACATCTAAGAGCATATATAGAAAGTTTTGATGAAGATGTTTTGGTGCTTAGTAAATGTGTCATTCATAAAGAATGTAGCTATGAAACATTGCAAGAAATACAAAAATTTTTGCACAACAACAGCACAAGGATTCAATCTAGTAATGGGGATATGCAAAAATTTGATAAAAACACAACAATTAGTCGCATTGATAGAATCTTGCATGCAACAAACAGAGAATTACAAGAATTTGTAGATTTGAGTGATGAAATCAATCATTATCAAAAATTTCAAACGACTTTGGGGCAAGACTTCGCAAATGAGATAAGTGAGATTATAAAAAATATACTTAATACAAAGAGTGAGGAAGAATTAAAAGCTGATTTTGAAAGTGGAAAAATAAATATAGATGAATTTGCAAAAAACCTAAAAAGCAATGCAAAAAAATGCAATATTAAAGACTACGCAATCAGTGCAGAGCTAAAAGAGCATTATTATAATCCATTAATTGTCTCTAATAAAGATGATAAAAATACAGAAATCAATTTTGCTATTAGCCAAAAGAGTGAAAGGGAATTTTTAAAAGATTTAGAGGATTTTTTACAAACAGATTCAAAAAAGCTAGAAAAATATGAGTGGTGCTTTAGCAAGATTGTAGAGAATATAGATGATATCTACATCCCATATTTTGATAGTCAGGCACAAAGCAATCGAAAATTTTATCCGGATTTTATTTTTTGGTTTAGAGATAAAGCGACACAAGAATACAAGATTGTTTTTATAGATCCAAAAGGACTTAGTCGAGAAACAAACCCGATAGATAAAATCAAAGGCTTTGAATCTGTGTATGTGAATCAAAAATTCTCTTATAAAAATAAGGAAATTAAAGTATATCTATACTACTACAATAAAACGAATTCTGAATTTAGAGACTATGAAAGTTATAAGAAACCTAGTATTGAAGATATAATGAAAGAAATTTGTGAATAGAATAAGATAATACTGATTTATTGATTCTGTATTTGTATAAAACAAAAATTAAAAAAACAAAAGGAGTTTATAATGTTGCGAGTTATATCAAAGCAATTTAGTATTTTATTAGTTTTTTTGATTGCATTATCTGTGAATGTCTTTGCCAAAGATGTTTATATTATCCACGGCTATAAAAGCACTAGCAATTATGGGTGGTTTCATGCTGTCGCACAAAAACTAAGCAAAGAGGGATATAAAGTCAATATCTTAAATCTGCCTAATGCAGATAAACCTGTGTTAAAAGAATGGCTTGGTGCTATGCAAAAAGAGATTCAAAAGATTGATCGAGATACTTATTTTATCACGCATTCACTAGGTGGCATAGCAACTTTGCATTTTTTAAGTGAAACATTTAAATCACAAGATAAAGACTTTCAAGTCGGTGGCGTGGTTTTGGTTTCTCCTTTTGATGAAGAGTTAAAAAAATTGCCTATTTTTAGAAGTTTCACGGACAAAAAGCCAAACTACCAAATCCTAAAAAATGTGATTAAAAATCGTGTAGTGATTTCTGCCAAAGATGATGCAATTGTGCCTACTGATTTAAGCTACAGAGTTGCCAGATCTTTAGACGCAGATTTTATCCAAACGCAAAAAGGCGGTCATTTTATGGAATCTGAAGGCTACACAGACTTACCACTCGTGATAGAAGTTTTTCAAAATTTCAGTGCAGAATCTAAACGATAATGGATATAAAGGCATTTGTATTTGCTATGGATAGAGGACAAATATTGCTTGCAAAGTGTGCTATGGATAAATAATTGTATAAATATTTTTGTGCTATCCTAACTTAGATTCTTAAGATTAAGTTTCCAAAGATATTTTTTGAAAATACCTTTTGCCCCAAATTCTTAAGCTTTAGCAATTTTAGGCAATATTTAGAGAAAGGCAGGCTATGAAAGAGCGATATTTTAGCAGCAAATTTTTAAGCTATTTTTATAGCGATGATCCAAAGACACATTTTGACGCACAAAGCAAATCTCTCACACACGATACATACGCAGGAATCTATCCTATCGACATTATAGAATCTACAAGCGGTGTGCAGGATAAAAATGGGGTTGATATATACGAGAGTGATATTGTGAATCTACAGGGCTTTAAAAAACCACTTGTAGTAAAACATAGCGACACAAAGGGATTTTATCTTGTGTGTGAATGGGGTGAGACTCTCTGCAAAGCCGAATTTGGCGATAAAATCAACGCACTATGTCAATATCAAGACACATTAAAGGACATTGACCCAAATACGCTAGAAGTCATAGGCAATATAAGAAATAATGCATATCGTGCCACAACACAGATTTTCACGCACAGAGGCTATACAAGTGTCATCACACTTGTTACAAACGACAAAAAACAATGGCTCAATGGCTATGTCCTCTTTGATAAAGAAATGTTTTTTAAACTTTTTCCTGCTTTCAAAGACAAACCCTCTCAAGTCAATGTCGATGGTTTTTTAAACGAACCAGAAAGTAGCTTTTTTGATATGAGCGAAAATAGATCACAACTCTATACCTATGAAGCCTTTGATTTTGAAGTAAGCATTCCTATCACATATGCAGAGTTTGGCTACAAATCTGATATTTTAAGCGATGAATGTGGGTTTGAACCAGAGAAAGCTGATGCTTTTGTTGTCTTTGGATTCTCATTATCATCAAAGTTTGGTATGGACGAGGCAAAAGTCATGCAAAACATAGATGAAATGATAGATTTTTGGGAAAAAAAGATACAAGAAACACAATAAATCTCTTAAACTCCCAACTCACTTATACTCATGGTAAAAATTTACTCTATCTTTGCTATAATCTAGGCACATTACAAATTCACAAGGGATTAACACTATGAGCAAAAGACTTACAGGCTCACAAATGCTAATAGAAGCCTTAGCAATAGAAGGCGTAAAAGTAATTTTTGGCTATCCGGGCGGCGCGGTTTTGCATATCTATGATGAAATTTATAAACAAACCTATCTTCGCCATATACTCACACGACACGAACAAGCTGCTGTCCATGCTGCTGATGGCTATGCTCGTGCTAGCGGCGATGTAGGCGTAGCAATCATCACAAGTGGTCCAGGCTTTACCAACGCTATTACAGGTATCGCCACAGCGTATATGGATTCTATTCCTCTTGTGGTGATAAGTGGGCAAGTCCCTATCACACAAATTGGCACAGACGCATTCCAAGAAATCGATGCTGTTGGTATTTCTCGTCCTTGCACAAAACATAATTACCTTGTCAAAGACATCAAAGAACTTCCTAGAATCTTAAAAGAAGCATTTTATATTGCGCGCACAGGGCGTCCAGGACCAGTGCTTATTGATATACCAAAAGATATTAGTGGGACTTTGGGAGAGTTTGAGTATCCAGAAACAATCTCGTTACGCACATACAAACCAACAACAAAGGGCAACTCTCGGCAAATAACCAAGCTTATCCAAGCTATCCATAATGCAAAAAGACCATTATTTTATATCGGTGGTGGTGCGATCCTAAGCAATGCAAGTAGCCTTGTGCGCACACTTGTCAATAAAACACAGATTCCAGCGGTAGAAACACTTATGGCAAGAGGTAGCTTAGGCGATGATAATCCATTCTTGCTTGGTATGGTTGGCATGCACGGAACATATGCAGCAAATATAGCGATGAGTGAATGCGATTTATTAATCGGTATTGGTGTGCGATTTGATGATCGCGTGACAGGAAAACTTAGTGCTTTTGCCAAACATGCTAAAATCGCGCATATCGATATAGATCCTAGCTCCATTGGCAAACTTGTAGATGTGGATTTTCCAATAGTGGGTGATGTAAAAAATGTCTTAGAAGAATGCATAGCTACGCTAGATTCATATGACACTGCCAAAATTGAAGCGTGGAAAGAAAAGCTTTCTTTGTGTGCGAGGGAAAACCCCCTTATCTATGAAGATAGTGATGAAGTCATTAAGCCTCAATGGATTATCCAACAATTAGGGAAACTCTTGGGAGAAAAAGTAATCCTAACCACCGATGTAGGACAGCACCAGATGTGGGCAGCGCAATTTTACCCATTTAGCTTTCCGCGACAATTCCTTACAAGTGGCGGACTTGGCACTATGGGTTATGGGTTACCTGCGGCTATGGGTGCGTATTGTGCAATACTCGAAAAAAACCTCTCACCAAAATATATTATCAATATTAGTGGCGATGGCAGTATTTTGATGAATATCCAAGAGCTTATGACATGCGTAGAAGTCGATATACCTGTTATAAATATTATCCTCAATAACAATTATTTAGGTATGGTGCGCCAATGGCAAACATTCTTTTATGACAATAGATTCTCACATACTGATTTGAGTTTGCAACCAGATTTTGTAAAACTCATAGAATCTTTTGGTGGTTATGGCGTAGTTGTCAAGGACAAAAAAGACTTCCCAAAAGCCTTGCAGCAATGCATAGATTCACAAAAAGTGTGCTTTTTGGAAGTATTGATAGATAGATTTGAAGATGTATTACCTATGGTGCCAGCAGGTGGGGCGCTCAACGAAATGATATTGTTTAAAAAGGCTAAATAATGGAATCTAAACGAACAATTTGTGTAACAGTTATCAATGAACACAGCGTGTTGGCTCGTATATCTGGGCTTTTTGCAGGAAGAGGATATAACATAGAATCTTTGTGTGTTGCACCACTCCCAAACACCGATCTATCACATATCACAATCACCACAAAAGGTAATGCCAAAGTTTTTGAACAAATTGTAAAGCAACTCCATAAGCTTATACCTGTCCTAAGCGTGGTAGAAAGTGATACGCTTTTGCAAAAAGAAATGGTGCTTGTCAAACTTCCTATCAAACAACCACTTGCGGACATAAAGGCTCTTTGTGAATCATATAATGGGCTTATTGCTGATGCGACACAAAAGCACATCATTATCACCGCAACAGATGAGCCAACGCGGATTGATAGCTTTTTGTGTGCATTAGAACAATACAAACCAAAAGAAATCATTCGTAGTGGCGTAGTCGCCATAGAGCGTTAAAAAAATGCGACTTGGCGTTAATATCGATCATATTGCAACCTTGCGAGAAGCGCGTGCGATCAATGATCCAAACCCACTAGAAGCCGTATTTATCGCAAAAAATGCAGGAGCACATCAAATCACAATCCATTTGCGCGAAGATAGACGCCATATACACGATACCGATGTGCGCTCTATCATCGCCCAATCTCCACTACCTGTCAATGTCGAATGTGCGCTTGATGAGGGTATCACCGAGTTTTTGTGTGCCATCAAGCCTCATCGTATCACACTAGTCCCAGAAAAACGCCAAGAAATCACAACAGAGGGAGGATTAGACCTCCACACACATAGCGATACTATCGCCAAAACACTTGCACAATATACCAAACACGACATTGATACCGCACTTTTTATCGATCCACATATCGATAATATCGCGTTAGCCAAAGACTTGGGTGCGCATTGCGTAGAGCTCCACACTGGCAAATACGCCAATCTCCACCTTATGCAAACCACCAATCTCCCAAAAACACACCATAGTTTGCAAGAATTTGCACTACCCACAAAAGAATTGCAACATCTTTTAGATTCTGAACTCTCTCTCCTAGCTACAAGCGCCAAATACGCGCGTGATATAGGGCTAGAATGCTTTGCAGGGCATGGGCTAAATTACCACAATCTCGCACCAATCATCGCCATAAAAGATATTAGTGAGCTAAATATTGGGCATTCTATTATTGCACGCGCGGTTTTTGTAGGGTTGGAGCGCGCTATAAGCGATATACTAAAACTCTGCACATCGCCATAAGGTAAGCCATGCAAAAGAAAAGAATTGCAATAAGTATCGGTGATGTAAATGGCATAGGGCTAGAAATCGCGCTCCGAGCGCACACACTCATCAGTCAATATGCTACACCGATATATTGTGTGCATGATGAGATTCTTACCCAAGCCACAAACCTCCTCAAAATGTCTAACCCCATACCCAAAAGCTCCCTACACGCGCCACAAATACAAAATCTCCCCACCATTACAGCCGGAGCACTCGATCCAATCAGCGGTGCTTATAGTTATGAGAGCTTTTCTCATGCGTGTGATTTGGTAGATAGCAAAGAATGCCAAGCCGTGCTTACTCTCCCTATCCACAAACTCGCTTGGAAACAAGCAGGAATCCACTACATAGGGCATACAGACGCACTTAAAGCCCGATATGGAAGTGAGGGCATTATGATGCTAGGATGTAAAGAAATGTTTGTTGCACTCTTTAGTGATCATGTCGCGCTAAGAAAAGTTAGTGATTTGATAAACACACAGACGCTAAAAACATTTTTGTTAAACCTTGCAAACTCCTTGCCTAATATGCAAGAATGCGCCGTGTTGGGGTTAAATCCTCATTGTGGCGATGGGGGTATTATGGGCAATGAAGATACACTTATCACACAAGCTATCACACAAGCCAACCAAGCACTTAACAAAACGCTTTTTATCGGTCCCCTGCCCCCAGATTCAGCCTTTAGCCCATACAATCGCGCTAGATTCAAATATTATGTAAGTATGTATCACGATGTGGGCTTAGCGCCACTCAAAGCCCTTTATTTTGATCAAAGTATCAATGTAACGCTAAATCTCCCTATATTGCGTGCTTCTGTGGATCACGGAGTGGCATATGACAAAGCCTATAGATTCCAAGAAATACATCTACAAAGCTACATAAACGCCTGTAAATATTTAGTAGGACACAATGGATAAGTTTGACTTCACTGCCCAAATTACCCAACAACAAAAAAATGAGATTCACACTCTACGCACAGAATGTGAAAATCTCCAAAAAACTATCGAGACATTGACACAAAATATCGCGCAAAAAGATACAGAACTCGCCTCGCTAAGTAATTACATTCAAGAATTAGAATCTAGAAATACCACACTTTTGCAGACGATTAAGCAAAAAGACACGCTCATAGCACAAATAGAAGCTAATGCAAAAAACTTTGGCACACAAATTGATGAATTGCTCCATATGATTTTAAACCTTGAGCAAAAACATACCGAAACAAAAAACTTCACGCAATTCCAAGAATCTGTGCATTTTGGTGAGGATAAGGAATTTTTGTTTGGGCTAAATATCGATGATACCTTTATAGCCAAAAATTCCTATACGACAATCAAATACTATCTTTTTAACCTTGATTGCAAGTTTGCCCAAACCTTTGATTTACCAAATCTCCACCCACAAAATAAGCAAGACTTACATCTCATTGGCGAAACCTTTAGCGCACTCTTGCGTTTAGAATCCTATCGGCGCAATGATGGCTTGCGAGGGATTATTGAGGTATTGCCAGCGGATATGCTAACTCCTGCACAAATCCGCTACTATGGCAACATAGACATACGCGAGGATTTTGAAAACTTTGTGCGAAGCTATAGCCACAAGAATTGATTACTTTTGTATCATGACACTAAAAGCATCGCCTATCGGTAGAACTCTCACTTTCATCTCTCTAGCAAACTCATCTACAGCTCTTTTAGCCCCTACATAATAAGGGTGAAAATAATCATGAATCAAAATGACACCATCTGTTACAAGTCTAGGATAAAAATATCTCAATCCCTCTAAAATCGGTTGATACAAATCCACATCGATATTTACAAACTTAAATTTTTCATCTTTAGGAATATATGTCGCACTTTCTGGAAAATATCCTTTTACAAAGTGACACTTTTGTAAATATGGCATTTTGTTTTTTACAAATTCTAGTGAAGTATCACTAAAATCAGTAGTTTTTGATTGTTGAGAAATACCAATCTCCTTGCTAATATCTTTTTCATTAAATCCTTCAAAAGTATCAAGTAAATAAAACTCATCTGCTTTAAAATATTCGTTAATATATCTTGCAGTTTCACCTCTCCAAACACCAAACTCTGCGACAGCACCACTTATATTATTTTCTTGGAATTGTATGGATAAGGTTTTGATGAAATTTAATCGAGAAAATTTGCACACTTTCCCAAAACCACCAGTATCAATTTTTTGACTAGGAATCTGAAGGCTTTCTAGACTTCTAATAATCTCTTGGGTTTGATCATTCATATTTGCAATAAACACTCGATCGAATTCTAATTCCTTTAATATATCTGGTGGATAGACTTCATAGAATCGATTATTATAGCTTATAGGTTCCCCCCCCCCCGAGGTCTGTCTTCTTACATCGCTATCAATAAATCCTATTAATTCATAATCCATGGTAACATGCCACATTGTTTGAATTCCAACTTGCCCTGCACCCCAAATCACCGCTTTTTTCATTTTCTAGCTCCTTACATGAATATAAATAAGTTACGAATAATATCAATATAAACTAAATTGTGCAATCAAGGTATCTGTAGCGCCTAGTGATGCCAGAGTTTGCTCATATGCATTTTGTAACATAGGGTTATCGATGAAGCTCCCCCAATGCTTGTGCCCATTTGGTGTGTTGTGAGCCAACCAATAAAGATGATTAGAAAACGGATAACGCTGTATACATTTCACAAATTCTACTTTTAATCCTGATTTTTGGCCCAACATTCTCAAAGTATGTGGCGTAAAACAATACAAATGGACATTGGTATATATAAATTCAGAATATGCTTTATTTTTGAAAATACTCACGAGTGCCTCATTGCCATTTGGCACTTCAACGATTATTTTGCCATCGTTTTTAAGAAATGTAGCAAGTTGTTTTAAAATTGCAACAGGATCTTGCAAATGTTCCATCACGTGAAAGGCTGTTATAATATCATATTTCACCCCCCCCCTATTTCATCTAAATGATTAAATAACAAAATATTGTTTTCTTGATAGATGTGTTGCACACGTGACTCTATTTCGACCCCTGCAACTTCATTTGCGATCTCTCTTGCTTTCAGAAGAAATTGGGCTCTACCGCTACCAAAGTCTAAAAGTTTTTTACCTACCAGTGATTGCTTAATTAATTCAAAACGCTTTTCTACAAAAACAGCGTTGTGTATGTAAAATTCACGCATTTTTGCATCAAAACTTTCTCCATCTCGTTTTGTAATTTCAAAAAATTTTTCATCAATCATATTATTTTGTTCATAAAATATATCTCCCGTGTTCTGCTTGTCTAAGAACACTAAACCACACTCTTTGCACTCTAATATATTGATACTATCATCTTCTCGAACCTTTCCTTCTCTCTTCAAGTGATGCTCACTTCCACATAGATAACATTGCATTCTTGCCTCCTTGGATTTTATTTTCAACAATTAACTTTAGTAATGTTTTATCACTTATTGTTCTCATTTCAACTTTGATACACCTGTCGCGAATCTAGATTCTGTAAGAAAGTTAATTTTAGTGTCATTAGTTCTAGTTTCAAGATATTCTTCTAGCATAGAAACTATTTGTGTGTTAATACACTCAATTTCACCTAATGTTAAATTTCTCTCTAATTCCTGATCAAAATAGTTCTCTTCAAAAGGATTGTAGCCATCAAATCCAGCTATATTTATGGATTTCAATGTAAAACTATCGAGGATTCTTAACAACAAGATCATAGAATTATCCAAATTTTCCCATCCTTTTTTGATTGCCCTATTGAGATTCAATATATAGCTATTTTCTGAATCATCATGAGTAATATTTGAGAGAAGAATTTTTGGTATACAGACAAATTTTTTATCATTTTGCCAAAATTCATAACGCTTTATATTGCTTAAAAATATAAAATCACTTTTAAAATCTTGATGACAGAAATTGACACTTATTACCACTAAATCTTTAGTATTTTGCATAAAACTATATATCTTTTGTTTATGGGTAAAAAGTGATTTCCCAGGTGCTAGAATTAAAATATTCTTGCAATTTAAGTGATTTTTTAAGGTATCAAAAGCGAGATGATCATCGATATTGTTTTGTGTAATATGCTTTAAATATGTAGACTCTAGTAAATCATAGTCATAGCGTTTTCTTTTTTGTGAATCTATTTCATCCAAAATAGCCATTAAGTCCTTTGAAGCTATATTGTTTTTTTTCAAAAGATAGGTAATATTATTTGTGTGAGCACTACACATACCGGCGATATAGTAAGGTATATTATACCCCCAAGTGCATTGTTTTTTTAGGGGATCAATGTAAATATCAATAGAATCTAGAATTCTATCTAACTTATAACCATAAGAAAATTTTTGATTCATATACAACGCTATAAGTTCTGTGCATGTATTACCCGCACCACGACCCATACCATTTAGCGTAGAATCAATAATGACATTGCGTTTATTTTGACTCATGCGTATAAATTCTTGAGAAAGTGCACTAGAGAGCTGTAGATTATTATGTGAATGAAAGCCTATTTGTATATCTTGGTGTAAATTATGGTTTATAAGTGCCCAAATTCTATGTAAATCTTCAATATACATGGAGCCAAAAGTATCCACGATACTAAGGGCATATGGTATCGACTTGTTAATAATTTCTATAAGTTCAAGTATTTCTATATCACTATAACCTAGAATATCAACCGGCTGGATAAAAATTTTGTAACCCTTTTGCTTGATTGCTTCAATCAACTTCAAACTTTCAAGTCTTTCGTGCTTAAAAAAGCAAAGCCTAATGTTTTGTATCCTATGCGTAGGATCATAATCTTGAAGGTTTTTAAAATCGTATCTACTAAAATCAGCCATTAGAGCAAATTCTGTATGTGTGGTATCTTTAGGAATATATTTAGCTGCTTCCTTTGGTGTTTTAAATACGCTTTTACCTTCACCAAATCCCTCATTTTGTAAAAAACCGAGCTCCACAATATCGATTCCAGCTTCAATAAGCCCTTTGATAATTCCTCGTTGTGTATTTTCTCCAAAAGCCTTATCAACAAGATACGCCCCATCTCTCAAGGTACAATCTAGAATCCTTGCATGTCTCATAATTTACCCTTAATGATATTTCGATATACAGCATCTGCAATTTCAAAATCTCGTGGATAGTCGATGTCTATGCTCTCAATTTCGTCACATTCGCAAATATAGGGATTTGCCCCTGTCCGCCCATGATATGTCTCAAAGGTATGTCTTGTAAAAACATAGGGTGAAGAAACTTCATGATATACATGCGACATATCTTGGGTGCGTAATGCTGTGTCGAGGGAGAAATTTAGGGGTTTATTATGATACCACACAAAATTTTGGTATTTTCTAGCCCCAAAAGCAGAATCAAATACCCCAGATTTAACAGCTTGTATACACTTCATATAGGTATGCACGCTTACAAAAGGAGCAGTAGCATGTGCTAAGACATATATGTCAGCTTTAACGACATTCATAAATGCATTGATTATATCCCCACATAAACTTTGAGGAGTGTCTAATCTACTTGGTCTTTGCAAAAATTGAACATCTTCAAGCAAATAAGGCTTTATGGCTTCATTGCTACAATATACATATACCTGAGAAATATCTGGAATCTGCAAAAGTGTTCTTTG
>NZ_NESU01000002.1 GCF_002287135.1 Helicobacter sp. TUL | reverse complement strand
AAAGGTATTCTGCAATTTCAAAGTCTAGTTCATTGTCTATATCTATACTTTCTATTTGGTTGATATTGAAAAAATATGGATTATTCCCCACAACATCGCTTTTTTGTATCATGAGTGAGCGTGCAATAATATATAACGCACTATTAAGGACTAGTATATCGGGCAGATCTTGTGATCTAGGCTTGTGTGCTGGATCATAGTTTAGAGCCTGACCATTTAGATAAAGAAATTCTTTACATAAATTTGTTGTAGCAAGAGAATCATAAGATGAAATATTATCAGCAAAAGTTCGTATACATGTTATGATACTTTTATCTGTTATGAGCGGGCTTGTTGCATTACAAAGCAAAATATATGTGCCTGATGCGTTAAGAGCCCAATTTTGTAGTGCTTCATTAATGGACACTTCACTACTTGCATAGTATTTTTCTCGTTCTACTGGTGTCGCTCCAAGTTTCTTGGCTAATTCTAGCATCACTTCAGAATCTGAATTAACAATCACATCATTAATATAACCTCGTGCCTTTATCCGTAGCATCTGGCGGATTTTAATCTCAAGTAAAGAAGTGTTTGCAAAAGGTTTTATATTTTTATTCTTCACACGTTGTGAGCCTTCGCGTACCGGAATGATGGCTGTATACATCTAAAATCCTTTCAAAATTAAACCATGATGATTCACCAAAGATTGAAAATGGTAATTTTCATACAACTCTAAACTATTCTGAATGCCAATTGTAATACTTTTTTCTTAAAAATCATTTAATGAAAATTTATATTTCGCAACGCACAAATCCCAAAAATACGCTTTTTATATTTATGAAAATTACCATTTTCAATCTTTATGTTTGGTAAGGGGCGTTCGTGGAAGTAACCGCTATTGTAGTAGCGAGAGAATATTTAACCAAGCTTTCACAGGCACATTAAAATCTTATTTGTAGATTATAGAGTTTTTAGGTTAGCTTTTAAAACTTCAACATGGTTAGGAGACATTATGAAAAAAATTTTGGGCGTAATTCCTGCTAGATATGGTTCTACAAGGTTTCCAGGAAAACCTTTGGCTGATATTTTAGGTAAGCCCATGATATGGTGGGTATATCAACAAGCTATTAGAAGCAAAAAATTAACAGAAATTATAATTGCGACCGATAACCAAAATATTGTTAAAATATGTGAGAAATATAAATTTCCATATATTATTACCGATGAAAATCATCTAACAGCTGCAAATAGAATTTTTGAAGTTTCAGGATATATGGAAGCTGATTATTATGTCCAAATTAATGGTGATGAACCATTGGTGGATGCGAATTTAATTGATTTAATTACTCCAAAAAATATACCCCAAAACATTGAATTTGGAACCAATATTGTAGCTAAGATGACAAATCCGGTGGAGGTTACAGATCCAAGTAATATTAAGGTTGTCTGCGATACCTATGAAAATATAGTATATATGTCTCGCACCCCAATTCCATATCCTTATAGGCATTTGCAATTTGATTACTATAAACACATAGGTATCATAGGATTCAATAAAAAAATGTTGAGTTTTTATCATGAATCAAAACCTTCGATTCTAGAAAAGATAGAGGGTATTGATATGTTAAGATTTACTGAATACAAAAAAACATTTAAAGCCATATTGGTGCAAAAAAATATTTATACACTTTCAGTGGATACAAAAAGTGATTTAGAAAAAGTATTAAAAATTATAGAAAATAAATTTAGAAACAATGAACTTGATTATATTAGGAGAATTTTATGAGAGTTAGCGTGTTAGATTGCACTCTTAGGGATGGTGGATATCTAAATAATTGGCAATTTGGAAATGGAACTATTTCTAACATTGTAGAAAAGTTGGGATTATCTAAAGTTGACTACATAGAACTTGGATTTTTAAAAAATAAATCTTATTCGGATTTTAATAGTAGCCATATTACAGATATTACAAATATCTCATTGAAACCAAACGACTCTTTGTTTGTTGCTATGATAGAAATAGGCGAATATGATATATCAGACATCCCTCAATATAAAGATGACATTTTAATTTTTGGATTTAGACTAATGTTTAGAAAAAAACAATTAAAAGAAGTAATTGGGATTGCGCGAAAATTGCAAAAATTGGGATATGAAATTTTTTTACAACCAGTGAATATTATGGATTATAATTTGCAAGAATTGATAGAATTAATTCAAGCTGCCAATAAAATTAATCCGTATGCTACTTATATTGTTGATACATATGGTTTTATGAATAAATATGATTTAATGGAAAAATTCTTACTATTAGATAGCAATTTAAATAAAAATATCAAATTAGGTTATCATTCACACAATAATCTGCAATTGGCATATTCAAATTGTATCGAATTGATTGAACACAACACCCAAAGAGAAATTATACTAGATTCATCAGTATTTGGAATGGGAAAGGGTGCTGGTAATGCCAATACAGAACTAATATTATCTTATTTGAATGAAAAATTTGGGGCTAACTATGACATTGATCAGATTTTAGAGATTATCGATATTTATATTTCAAAAGAAAAAGAGAAAAATCCTTGGGGATATTCTTTATTATACTACTTGGCTGCTATAACCAAATCTCATCATTCCTATGTAAGATTTTTACTTGATAAAAAAACATTATCAATTAAATCTATCAAGGAAATTCTTGTGTCTCTTGATGAGACCAAAAAAATGAATTATGATGAAAAGTATATTAGTCAAAAATATTTTCAACATCAAACTCGAAATATAAACACCAAAGAAGATTTTACGAAATTAAAAGAAGAAATAACAACATCGGAAATCTTATTGATAGGGTTGGGATCGAGTGTAAGAAAAGAGAAAGCTCAAATTATAAAATTTATACAACACCATAAATCTTTAAAGGTTATTGCAATTAATCATGTACCAAAAGATATAAGAACTGATTATATTTTTATAAGTAATATGAAAAGATATAGCCAAATATCAAGTTCTACAGCTGATATCAAGATCATTTTGACTTCAAATATAGATCCTGGTTTTATACAACCAGATTTTACATTGGATTACAAGAGCATAGTTGATGAAACAACGATACTAGATTTTGGTGGAATTATGTTCATCAAGGCACTAGCTCTTATTGGTATTAAAAAAGTCATATTGGCTGGTTTTGATGGTTTTAAGGGACATGACTTATATGTAGACAAAATGTATGATTTTGGTAGTTATGATTCTAACAGAAAATGTGCTTTTAAAGCACAACTTAAAGAACTTTCCAAAATTATTGATATCGAAAATATTACAAAATAGAAAACCTTAACGAACTAGTAGGATATTTCCACCTATAGTCTCCGTAACACGCTTTAAAGAAATTTGATTCCTACTTGTATCTCAAACCTATTTCACTATGCGATTACCTCGCCGCTCAAAGAGCCACCCTGTGCGTTGGTAATTTTCACACGCACAATCTCACCAATATCCCCTACAAAATTACCAATCTTAATAAGCCGATTGTGATCACTGCGCCCTTCACTCCAATGCTCTTGTTTATGATGATTTTCAACCAAAACTTCCACAACCCTGCCAATCTCATCTTGAGATTTTTGTGCAAGTATCTCTCTATGGAGATTCTGCAATGTTGCCAATCGCTCCTTTGCCACTTCAGAATCCACAAGCAAACTAGATTCTGTGTTATATGCACTTGTATGTGGTCTAGGCGAGTAGATAAAGCTATACATTGTATCAAATCTCACTTGTCGCACGACATCAAGCGTATCTTCAAAATCCGCATCACTCTCACCAGGAAAGCCCACAATAATATCCGTGCTAATGCCCACATCTTCTCTACCCTCACGCGCACAAAACTCACGCAATTTTGCCACACGCTCAAGATACCACTCTTTTGTATAGCCTCGTTTCATAGCTTTTAGAACCTTGCTTGATCCACTTTGGAGTGGCATATGGATAGATTTGCAAATCTTTGGATTACGCGCAAACTCTGCTAAAAATTCATCATTCATATGTAATGGATGAGGAGAAGTAAAGCGCAAACGCTCAATACCATCAATCTCACTTAGATTGCGCAAAAGCGTCGCAAAATCTACCTTTTCATGTGGCACAGAAAATCGCACCCCATAATTATTTACATTTTGTCCCAAAAGCAAAAGCTCTTTTACACCTTTGGCAGCGAGTTTTCGTGCTTCATTAAGCAATAAATCTTGAGGTATAGAGATTTCTTTACCTCGCGTAAAAGGCACGATACAATAACTGCATTTTTTATCGCAACCTATGGAAATATTGAGCAATGCTTTAATCCCCATAGTTTGTGGTGAAGCAAAGACATATGTGCTATCATCATAATCTATATCTACTTCCACGGCTTTTGGCGTATGCAAAACCTGCGTGATCTTAGAAGTATTGCGTGCACCTAGCACAAAATCCACATGAGGTGACTTTTTGATAATCTCGCCACCCAAATGACTAGCAGTGCAACCACACACACCAATTTTTGCACCTTGTTTTTTGTGTAAAGCAAATTGCCCAATCTCACTAAAAAGCTTTCTTTCTGGCTTTTCGCGCACCGAACAAGTGTTAATAAGGATTAAATCCGCTTGTTTGGGATCATCTGTGAGATCATAGCGCTCTTTTTGTGCAAGCTCGGCGATAATATGCTCAGAATCGCGCTCATTCATCGCGCATCCAAGTGTTTGGATATAAAGTTTTTTGGTCATTCTTTAGATAATGTGTATTTCATAGATGTAATTGTTTTCATCAAGCCCATAACGCACTTCATTGAGCTGCACACGATATCCGGCTTTTTGTATCGTATTTTGGGCTTTTTGCATATCTTTGTGAGCGTTTTGCCCATCAAAGTAAAACACATGTCTATTTTCTTCTTTGTATTGTCGCAATACCTCATCTAATGAGATTTTGACTTCATTTTTTTTACTTTGCAAATCTGTTTTGGCAACTTTTAATTCCATAAGACTACCTCCCGAATCGGTGACAAATAAAGCCGCAAGTATAGCAAAATTACGATAATTTTGTAACTTTTAAGCTAAAAATTACTACAATGTACCCACTTCAAAACTTCTCTAAAGCAAGATAACTCACAAAGACAATTCGGAGGCTATAAAGACAGAATGGAAAAAATCTTAGACATCATAGATATGATAGCGTATGAAAAAAATATAGAACCAGAGATTGTGTGCAATATCGTCAAAGAAGGGTTAATTAAAATTGCACAAGAAGAGATTAGCCCTGATTATGAATATTTTGTAGAAAAAGATACCAAAAACCGCACGCTTAAGCTTTTTTATAAAATTGCCGTATGCGCAGATGATGACAAACGCTTAGAGGAAAATTCGCCAGGTGTGATTGCTATCTCAAAAGTGTATCAAGAAGCACAAAATATGGGACAAAATATTAACATTGGTGATATCTTGGAATATGAGCTTAGCTTAGATTCTATGAAGCGTGGAGCGATAAACAAACTCTTTTTAACACTTGAGCTAAATTTACAACGCCAGATTGAAGAACAACTCCTAAGCGATCTCAAATCCAAAGTAAATAAAATCGTTGCAGGGGTAGTTGTAGGTATAGATAAAGATGAAAATACCTTTGTTGAAATTAATGGCATACAAGCACTCTTAGCCAAAAAAAATCGCATAAAAGGCGAACATTTTAAAGTAGGACAAACTATCAGAGCATTACTAAAATTTGTAAGCATAGGAAAAAATGGTATACGCCTAGAGCTTAGCCGCACTGCACCAAAATTTTTAGAAGAGCTCCTTACGCTAGAAGTTCCCGAACTCAAAGATGAAGAGATTCATATCTATAAAAGTGCGAGAATACCGGGTGAGCGAGCCAAAATTGCCATTTTTACCAACAATACGCGTATTGATCCCATAGGTTGTTGTGTAGGGGTAAAAGGTGTGCGTATCAACGCTGTGAGTAGTGAGCTTAATGGCGAGAGTATAGACTGCATAGAATATGTCCAAACACCAGAGATTTTTCTTGCCAAAGCATTGGCACCTGCGCAAGTGCTTAGTATCAAACTCCAACCTCATAGTGAAGATTCACAACAAAAATTTGCCCACAAGGCTATCGTGCAGATACGATCAGATCAAAAAAGCAAAGCTATCGGAAAAAATGGAATCAACATTCGCCTAGCAAGTATGCTATGTAATTGTGAGATTGAACTTGTTGAAGTGGGAGCATCGACACACAATGATGAAATGACCCTACAAGATACAAGAGAATCCAAAGTAGAAAAAACCGGCATTGATGCACTGCAATCTCTTTTTAAAAATTAATCTACACTAAAGGAGCTTTTATGTTATTATTTACTCCAGGTCCAACGCCAGTCCTAGAATCTATCCGCAATGCTATGAGTGAGCCCACACTCCATCACAGGACGCCTGAATTTGAAGCCATTTTTGCGCGCGTGAGAGAAAATCTCAAAAAACTTCTCAATCTCCCAGAAGTGCTTATGTTAGCAAGTAGTGGTAGTGGTGCTATGGAAGCGTGTGTGAGGACATTTACCAAAAACAAAATGCTTGTAGTAAATAGCGGTAAATTTGGAGAAAGATTTGCAAAAATCGCACAAGCCTACAATATCCCACACACGCAAATACAGCATTCTTGGGATACTCCAGTAAGTCTCAATGAAGTGCTTGAAGCATTTAGAAATGATAGCGAACTTGATTGTATATGTATGCAAATGTGTGAATCTGCGGGAGGATTACGCCACCCTGTAGAAGACATAGCTAGAGAAGTCAAAAAGCTAAAACCAAATGCTATGGTTGTTGTAGATTCTATCACGGCTATGGGCGTAGAACCTATCGACACAACACATATTGATGTACTCATAGGCGGATCACAAAAGGCATTTATGCTACCACCAGGTTTAAGCATTATTGCGCTTTCACAAAATGCTATTGATATGGCAAATGAACGCAATATAGGGTTTTATTTTAATCTCAAAACCGAACTAAAAAACCAAACCCAAAACACAACTGCATGGACTGCCCCCACAACTATCATTCAAGGACTTCACAAATATTTTGAGCTTGTAGAGGAAATGGGCGGAATCCAAAATGTGTATGCACAAACTAGGGCACGATCATTAGCAAGCAATGAAGCCTTGAAGGCATTGGGGCTTACTATTTATCCAAAAACTCCGGCACTAGCAATGAGCACGATCTATGATGAAGCACATGCAAGCACATTGCGTAAGATTCTCAAGACAGATTTTGCACTCAATGCCGCTGGTGGGCAAGATCACTTAAAAACAAGTATTATACGATTTAATCATATGGGGCTTATCCCTGTGTATGAAACTGCGTGGATGGTCAATGCACTAGAGCTTGCACTCCAAAAAGCTGGATTGCGAACATTTGATGGCACAGCCAACGCAGTATTTTTACAAAAATATTATGCATTGCTTAGCTAGATTCTATGCAAATCTTTGCACTCATCGGAGCGAGTGGTAGTGGCAAAAGCGCACTAGGAATAGAACTTGCCACCCGCTATGACGGGGAGATTTTTTCATTAGATTCACTAAGTATCTATCGGTATATCACTATCGCTTCTGCCAAACCAAGTCCGCAAGACTTAGCAAAAATTAGGCATTATGGGATTGATGAGTTAGATCCACATCAACCCTGCAATGTGATGACATTTTGGCAAAGTTTAGAATCCGCACTCACACAAGCAAAATCCAAAGGGAAAAAGACATTTTTTATCGTAGGAGGATCAAGCTTTTATCTAAAAAGTATGATTGAAGGCTTAAGTCCTATGCCACAACTCACACAAGAGACATCACACACAATACACAATCACATAACTAGTATCCCAAAACCCTATGAGTTTTTATCTCATATCGATTCTTTATATGCACAAACACTCCAACCTACTGATACATACAGAATCCACAAAGCCCTTGAAATATATTTTGCCACAGACACGATTCCAAGCGTGTATTTTGCCACGCATCCTAAACAAAAATTTCTAGCTTTAGAAAATATACCTATTTTGGTGCTTGATATGCCTAGAGACATCTTGCGAGAAAGGATAAACATACGCACACACGCGATGATTTCTCAAGGTTTGCTTGATGAAGTGCGATTTTTGCGTGATAATTATCCAGCACACTCCCAAAGTTTCAAGGCTATAGGCATTAAAGAAAGTCTAGAATTTCTTGCAACAAACAATAGCGACACCAAAATACTACATACACTGATAAGCACACACACTGCACAACTTGCCAAAAGGCAAAGCACCTTTAATCGCACACAATTTCGCAATGCCCTATTTTTAGATTCACACCAGATTCACGCTTATATCGCTTCACATATGCAATAACGCCAAAATACACACGCTAAATTGTAAAATTACAAAACACGCACTATAATAAACACACTTTTTGCAAAGGAATATAGCATGAAGATAATAGTGTCTATAGTGATTATGGGTTTTTGTTTGTTATACGCAGATCATCTCCATTACCCATACTTTGAAGAACTCCTTCACGATAAAAATGGCAAAATAATAAAAAACACGCTTAAAACTGCAAAAACCAACTCCCAAACTCCTGAAACATACATCGGAGAGATTACCTTAACTGGAGTGCTTGAGAGATCTGACACTTTTGAGTATCGTAATGCTTTGATGTTCTATCCTGATTCTTATGTCACTGAACTTTATAGTATTGTTCTAGATGACAAGCATGTCAAATTACCCTCCCCACTAGATAAAGCATTTTTTGGTGTATCCGCAGCAAGAGCAGAAGTAACAATTAAAAATCCTTATTCTGATGGAGAAGATGTTCACGGAAAGCTTGTAGGTTTTAAACTTTTGGGAGATATACAAATACAATATTCTACTAGAGATAAATGGATTGGAGATGGGTATTATCAAATCCTTGCCTATAATTCCAAAGATGATTATATAAATATACGAGATAAGGCAAATGAAAAAATAATAGGAAAGATTTTGAAAAATGATATAATAAATGATAATGGGCTTTTGGTATTAATAGATGTAGCTTGGGATGAGAAACTTATTTATCATTGGGAAACAAGCTGGATTGAAGTGTATTATTTGCCTCCAAATGCTAAAGACGGAAAAGATGCCATTCATGGCTTTGTACATGGATCACAAGTTATAAGACAAGAATAATCTGCTTACAAAAGGGTGCTAACATGAAAAACATTATTATACTCATACTAAGTCTTAATATGCTTTTTGCATTTCCATCTACTGAAGCGTATTTTTCTGAACTTTCAAGCGATAATAGTAAAGTGACAAAAAATACACTTAAAGCTTATGATGTAAAAGATTTTATGCTTTATTTTAATGGAGAGATTACTTTAACAGGAGTGCTTGAAAGGTCTGATAATTACGATATGGGGGATAATTATACTGCTTTAAGATTCTATCCTGATAACAATATAGATCTTCCTTTTTTTCCTGTTTCATTTGAAATGGATTTAAAAAATCAAGGTGCTTCTAAATATGGTGATTCTTGGGATTTTAGCGGTATCAAATTTAACAGATTGGAATTTGGTGTTTTATTAGAAAATATTAAAGTAAAATTACCAGAACCCTTAAATACAAGATTTTTAGGTGTTGCTGCCATAAGAGCTGAAGTAACAATTAAAAATTATCATTTTTATGCAGAAGGTGAGGCAGCAAGAGAGGCTTATGGCGATCTTGTAGGTTTTAAGGCTTTGGGTGATATTAAAACAGAGTATTTTAGTAAAGATAATTATAATAAGGGAGGTATTTATTACAGCAAACTTAAATATAATTCTAAAGATGATTATGTAAATATAAGAGATAAAGCAAATGGAAAAATAGTAGGAAAGATTTTGAAAAATGATATGATTAATAATAATGCGGTTTTATTATTTATCAATGGAGATGGCATTGATTATGTGAATCATGAAGATATCGAAACAAAATGGCTTGAAGTCTTTTATCTTCCTCCAAATGCCAAAGACGGAAGAGATGCCATTCATGGCTTTGTGCATGGATCACAGGTAAAATTTGAAAATGGAAGCTATTAAAAGCACAACAATAAGAGCTATAATGAAAAAAATTATTTTATTTCTTTTAAGTATTAATTTTTTATGGACATTTCCGCCTGATAAAGCATATTTTTCTGAACTTTTAAGCGATAATGGTAAAGTAATAAAAAATACACTTAAAGTTAAAAAACTTGACGGCACTTATTCCGCTGCTCAAATTTATTTTGATGGTGAAATTACATTGACAGGAGTGTTGGAAAGAGCTGATGATTTTGAGACTAATAATGCTTTAAGATTTTATCCTGATAATAATATTGATTTGCCTTTTTTATTTAGTACATCTTCCCATAACATAGATGACTATAAAGAATTTGAAAGATTGAAATTCGGTATTTTATTAAATGATAAAAATGTAAATTTACCATCTCCTTTGAATAAAGCATTTTTAGGAGTATCAGCTGTAAGAGCAGAGGTAACAATAAAAAACTATTCTTTTTATGGTGAAGGTGAGGCAGGAAGAGAGGCTTATGGCGATCTTGTAAATGTTAAATTACTTGATGATGTGCAAATAGAATATTTTTCCAAAGATAATTCTGCAGATGTTTATTATAATCCTGGAAATTCTTATTATATTAAGCTTAAATATAATTCTCAAGATGATTATGTAAATATAAGAGATAAAGCAAATGGAAAAATAGTAGGAAAGATTTTGAAAAATGATATGATTAATAATGAGGGGCTTTTATTGGCTATTGATAGTGATTATGGAAGTGGAGAGAAAGATTGGCGTGAAGTATATTATCTGCCTCCAAATGCTAAAGACGGAAGAGATGCCATTCATGGCTTTGTGCATGAATCACAGGTAAAATTTGCACATGATTAATAAAGGTATTACTTAGTAGATTCTAAAATTTTAAACGCTTCTTGTTTGGCAATCTTATCACACTCTTCATTAAGTGCAATACCCGAATGTCCTTTAACCCAAGTAGCGTGAATCTTGTGCTTTTGTGCAACTTGTATATATCTTCGCCACAAATCAGGATTTTTTACCTTAGCAAAATCCTTTGCTATCCAATTTGCAAGCCATACATTGATACCCTCACACACATACTTAGAATCGCTATAAATTTCTACACAACAAGGCTCTTTGAGTGCTTCAAGAGATGAAATAACGGCTTGAAGTTCCATACGATTATTAGTTGTGTGTGCTTCTCCACCACTTATAACCTTGCGCGTGGATTTAAACTCCAAAATCCCACACCAACCACCAGCACCGGGATTGCCTAATGATGAACCATCACAATAAAGAGTAACGGATTTCATCTTTGCTTTCTCGCACAGAACACAAAACATCAAAACTCAAAAGTGCATTACAAGTGGGACATCGCTGATTTTCAAGAGGAAAAATCCCCTTGCATTCGCTACAACGATATTCAAAATGCAAATCCACACTAAAATGCGAATATGCACGCAGCAAACGAAGTGTTTCTAACTCAAATTTTGCACACTCTTGTTTATTAGATTCATATGATATATGAGTTTGCTCACGCGCTCTATAAATTTCAATAATCTTTTGATTTGTAAGACTCTCAAGTGGGACTTCGCTTTTGGGACAATGCCACAACACGTCAAGGAGATTTTCTATATTGCGTGCTTCTTGTGCCTTTTGCCAAAAAAGCGCAAGATTATAATTCCTATAATACATCAAAATAGGCTTTTCTAGTCTTGGAAAAATAGCCTTTAGCGCCTCCAATTTAGGCACTTTATCTTCAAACGCACTCCCTTCATCAGCAAAAATACACATACTCTCCAAATACGCACGATTATGTGATAAGGTTTCAAAATATTTTGTGTCATCAAGATTTCCGGATTGCTCATAAATCTCTTGCAAACAATCCACTACATCAATCGCCTTTTCATACTCATTAAGCTTCTCATAAATCCTAAGTAGATAAAACAAAGCTTCTGGATTTCTAGGAAAATTTTTGACAATTTCTAGAAATACATTTTTAGCACGTTGCAAAAATCCTGATTGAAAATGCACAACACCAAGTGCATACAAAATATGAACTTTATCCTGTGTAGATGTGCTAGGACTGGCATTTAATATACTTGTATAAATTTTAATAGCTTCTTGGATATTGCCACTTTGAATATAGGCATTGGCAATAAATTCTAGCGTTGGAATCGCATTTTTGTTTAGCTTTAAAAACTCTTCAACGCCATCTTTTATTCCCAAAAATTCATAAGACTTTTTCAAATCTTCAAGAGAATTTACACGCTTTCGCTCCTTTATGCGGTTGCGGATAAAATCTAGCGCACCGACAATAGCAATAATCACAAAAACAAGGATAATGCCAAAAAGCGGATCTTGATACCACTGCATACTATTCTCGTAAATAGACGATCTTAGCACTCGCGCGAATCTTGGCAAAGTGTTCTTTAATGATACTTTGCTCTTTTTGCGCCATTACACGCTGATTGACCATAGGCTTAGCTTCCTCATAACTCATAAGCTTCTCTCCAAGCTTTTCAAGCACCAAAAAACTCACAAGAACATTATTTCCTGCATTAAGCACAGGTGTAAAATCTCCCTTTGGTGTTGTAACAAATACTTGAGCAATTTGTGGTGAGAGGATATGCATATTGATTGTTTCTTCTTGTTTTTGCACTCCTTCGATATTTTTCTTTGGATCTTTCATAGCCTTTTGAAGTAACGCATCGCTTGAAGTGCTATAGCGCATAACTTTGACGCTAGAGGGGACTTCAAAATCTTTTTTATGTGCATTATAGTAAGCAAATAACTCGCTTTCATCGGTAATATTGACATTGCTAGCAAGGATTTTTTGCATTAATTCACGCGTTTGGAGTTGCTTTTTGAGATCGGATCGATATGCTTGATAACTCACCCCTTCTCTAGCAAGCTGTGCAATAAGCGCACTTTTGTTGATACCATTGCTTGAGGCAATACGCCCAATTTCATCATCAATTTTAAATTCATCAATGCTAATCTTAAAACGCTCAATTTCATCATCTTTTAAACGCTCATTAATCAATAAGTCAATGGCTTGTTGCCTATCAACTTTCATAGTTTTTTGCATTTTTTCTATCTCATGCAATGTTATAGCATGTCCATTAACACGCACTGCTACACCAGCTATAACATCACTTGCTACTACCATACCCCCAAACCACAGACACATAATAAGCACATATCGCATATTGCTAACCTTTAAAATTACTAATATATTCAATGATTTGCTCAAGACTTAGCGTATATTTTGCTCCGCCAACCTCGATAGCTTTTTTTGGCATACCAAAAACCACGCAACTTTGCTCATCTTGTGCAATAGTAATAGCACCATTTTGATACATTTCTTTTAATCCTATACTTCCATCATCGCCCATACCAGTAAGAATTACGCCGAGCGCATTTTTTCCTGCCACATTATTCACATTGCGAAACAAAATATCCACGCTAGGCTTGTGTCGGGAGATTCTAGGACCATCTATGGGTTTTGCAAAATAATGCCCATTTTCATAACTCAATGATATATGTGAATCTCCACTCGCAAGATATGCGCAGGATTGCTCAAGACACATTTTTTGTGTTACCTCAAAAATATCAAGTTCTGAAAGAGAATCTAAGCGTTTAGCAAAAGAAGAGCCAAAAGTTTTTGGAATATGTTGCACCACGACAATTGGTGGCAATCCTCTAGGAAGTTTTGAGAAAATCACACTAAGCGCATCAACACCGCCTGTGCTCGCACCTATAGCGATAAGTTTTGGGCGTATCAAATCCTTGCATGGCTTACTCTCTAGTAAAGTATCTGGGTGCAGTTTTTGACCTGTAGCCAATTCTTTTGAATCTATCATTCTCTCCCTTATCGTTGTCGAATAAAAATTTTATGCCCAAGCTTTTCTGTGTCATTTGCTAGGTCATAAAGACTTTCGGAATGCCCCAAATAAAATGTCCCACCCACTTTTAGCAACGAAAAGAGGCGTTGCAAAATATTCTCTTGATCGGGTTTGGTAAAATAAATAAGAATATTTCTACAAAATACTATATCAAATTCTTCATTACTAAAAGGATATCTTTTGGCAAAGAGATTTAATTGTTTAAAAGTTATCATATTTTTAAGCTTTGGCTTGACACAAAGATGGCGCATTTTTTTAGATTCATCAATGACATCAAAAAACTCCAAAATCTCACTCTCTGCCCACTTAGGCCATTTTTCCATTAGAGGGTTTATCGTGTATTTTCCTTCTTTGGCAACCTCTAGCACTTGTGTGTCAATATCTGTAGCAATAATCTCAACTTGCGTGCTAGCATTATAAATTTTTTTGGCATATGCCACCGTAGCGGCAATAGAATAGGGCTCTTGTCCTGTAGAAGATGCACAACAATAAATTTTAATACGCGATTGTGTCTTAAAAAGCTGTGGCAAAACCCTATCAAGCAAATCATCAAAATGAAAACTTTCTCGGAAAAAATCTGTCTTGTTGGTGGTAAAAACATTAATAAAAGCTTGTTCGATATTTTTGTCTTTTGCCACCTTTGCAAGTAGGCTCTCTACACTCTCACAATGCGTATCTTTCATAAGCTTTAGGACACGATTTTTTGCCATAGCAAATTTAGAATCTACAATGGCAATCCCTGAAAGCTCATAAATTTTCTCTTGCAAAAGTTTAAAATGCTTGGCATCAATATGAATCATACACTATTCTTTATTTTAAGATAATGGTCTTAATTCCATTGCGAGAATATACCAAGATTCTCTTGTTTTTATTTTTAAACTTGCCCAAAGCCGCCAAAAAATCTGATGTTCTTGCAATATTGCTATCCTCAACTTGCGCTATCACATCACCTATGCTAAATCCAGCTTTATCGGCTAATGAATCTCTTTTTACCTCCACAACCACTACACCTCGCACATTATCTGGGATTCTATAGCGTTGGCGCAATGTTTGGGTGATTTCACTTACCTCTAAGCCATCAATACCGCCATTGGCATTTTTTGGTGGATTTTGTTCTTGATCCATTTTTTGTGATTCATCACTGCTAAGCTCTCCTAACACAACCTGAGTCATACGCTCTTGTTTGTCGCGCACATATTTAATGGTAACTTTTTGTGTGGGTGGAAGCATACCAATAAGGTTTTTAAGATCCTGTGCGCTTGTAATTTTTTTGCCATCTACTTGCGTGATAAGATCCCATACCATAAGACCGGCTTTTGCTGCTGGAGATTGTGGCTCAATGCTAATGAGCAATGCTCCCTCTCTTTGTCCATAGGTTTCTTGTAAATCCTCGCTCACATCTTGGATTCCCACACCCAAATACCCTCGTTTGACTGAACCTTTTTCGATAAGCTCTTTGGCGATTTTTTTAACCATTTCAGAAGGAATTGCAAAACCTACACCATGGTTACCACCTGTGCGTGAAAGAATCGCGGTGTTTATCCCTATAAGCGCTCCACGAGAATCTATCAATGCCCCGCCACTATTGCCCGGATTGATAGACGCATCGGTTTGGATAAAATTTTCATAATCATTAATCCCTATGCCACTTTTATTGAGTGCAGACACAATGCCTTGTGTTACCGTCTCTCCGACACCAAATGGATTACCTATGGCAAAAACCACATCACCTACTTGCACCGCATCGCTATTGGCAAAACTAATAGATGGGGTGCTAGCCTCTATCTTGATAACAGCAAGATCACTGCGAGAATCTGCGCCTATAATTTTGGCGGTATATTCTTTGGTGCTACCAGAGAGTGAGACAAGAATCTTATCAGCGCCATCTATAACGTGATGATTGGTAACAATATAGCCATCGGTGGAGATAAGCACACCGCTTCCCAAGCTTCGCTCGATTCTATCTCTTGGAATCTGCCCATACACATCGCCAAAAAATTGTTGAAAAAATGGATCATTAAACATAGGGTGGTTAGGAATTGTGTTTGAAACTTGCTTTTGTGTAGAAATATTGACAACCGCCTTTGTCGCATCGCCTAATGAGGAAGCATAGGATTGAATACTTTGGGGAGAATTACTAGGATTTAGGCGTTCTTGCACATCTGGCGCATTTTTGAAATCAAAAGCCCCCATATACCCGACACTTGCTATCAATAAAATACGACACGCTTTTATCATACAAACTCCTTGCTTTAGATTCTAAAATATGTAAATCGTTATTGTATTTGGTATTCTTAAATAATTACTAAAGTGAGTTTGTGAGAATACTATCTCATAGAGACTATGTCTATTTACGCAAAAAAGAAGTAGGATTGTTTAGAATCTCATAACACTTTGTTACAAAAAAAGTGTATTATTCGCATTTTAAGAGATATAGGAATTATTCTTATTTTCTCTATCTATGCGTTGTAAGGAGTATGTATGCAAAAAATTGGGATTTTTTATGGAAGTGATTCTTCAAATACACAAAATATCTGCCAAAAAGTTGCTAAAGAACTTGGCGATGCAGAACTCTTTGATGTAGCAAAAGCTTCTAAAGAAGATTTTGTGAAATTTAACAACCTCATTCTTGCCACACCTACCTATGGACACGGCGATTTGCAAGATGATTGGGATAGCTTTTTAGATACGCTAAGTGAAGATGACTTTAGCGGAAAAGTAGTCGCTTTTATCGGCGTAGGAGACCAAGACACATATAGTGATACATTCTGCAATGGAGTTTCTTATCTCTATCACAAAGCTGCAAAAGCCAAACGCATTGGGCAAACTGCCAATGAGGGATATTACTTTGATGATACAGAATCACTCGTTGATGGTAAGCTTATAGGACTCTTGCTTGATGAAGATAATCAAGAAGATCTTAGCGATGAGCGCATCACTAAATGGGTGGCACAGATAAAAAACGAGTTTGTATAAAATATTTGGGTGCATTTTGCCCCAAATATTAAAACATAAAATTTTATGATAGATAAAATTCTCGCACAAGCTCTAGTTTATTGGCACTCATAAAATGTATTTTGTCATGTAGGCTTCGTAATTGAGTGAGTAACTCTCGCGATAATTCCAAACCAACCTCATATTCATTATCTTTGGCATTTTGTAGTTGGGTAATCCAAGTATCTGGAATAAACACACCCGGTAGCTTATCACGCAAAAAAATGGCGACTTTATAATTCACCACTGGAAAAAATCCAAAAATTAGCGTGGTATGTGTGCCAAGCTCGGCATTTATTTCATCTAAACTTTGGAGAAGAAATTCTGCCATTTCTTTAGAATACACAGGTTGTGTAAAAAGTGCATATGGTTTGCCCTGTGAGATTTTTTTGCGCATTTTGGTTTTAAGAGATTGAGGATTGTTCGCATAGGAATTTATCACTTGAAAACCATAAATAGGCTCTATAGAATCTTTGAGAGCTTTGCCATTAAGCACTTTCCCCTCATTGAGATTATGAATGATACGCATAAGCTTTAGGGAATTTTCCTCAAAAACCCCTTTAGATTCTGCGCAATCTCCAAGCTTAATGGGATCGCCCGTAAGACACAAAAATGATCGCAAACCAAATTCATTCGCCGCCAAAATATCTCCACACAATGCAATAGAATTGCGATCGCGCATTCCAAGAGTGCATACAACAGGTTTGTGTGTGAGATTCTGAAGTTTGATAGAGCTTAGAATCGATGATGGTTTAAAATGTGCTAAAGGCGAATCGGTGCAAACAAACGCATCAATTGCCACCTCGCTAGAAAGCGTAAGAAGTTTTTCTACTTCTTTGCTTCCTGCAAGTGTCGGCGAAAGTGGCGGAGTAACCTCTAGGGTCAAAAGCCTTTGTTTTGTGCCAAGTTTGGCTACAAACTGCTCTATCATCTCGTGTTTCTTTGTATGGGGTTAGCCTAATGTGCCTCGCACAGCCTTAACTGCCTCAACCATATTTTTAAGGCTTGGCTTGACTTCTTCCCATTTTCGAGTTTTTAGCCCACAATCTGGATTAATCCATAATTGTTCTTTTGGCAATACTTCCAAAAGCGCTTTGATTTGATCGATGATTTCTTGTGTGCTTGGGATTCTAGGGCTATGAATATCATACACACCCGGTCCTACTTCATGTGTATAGCCAACTTCCTTAAAGACTTTTAGCAACTCATTTCCGCTTCTTGCAGTTTCTATACTAATCACATCAGCATCCATTGCCTCGATAGTTTTGATAATGTCATTAAACTCACTATAACACATATGTGTGTGAATCTGTGTATTTGCCTTTGCTACTGCGGTAGAAACCTTAAAGCACTCTAGTGCCCATCGCTCATATTCTTTGATATTTTCTGCGCGCAAAGGATACCCTTCTTTAAAGGCTGCCTCATCGACTTGAATGATTTTCACTCCGCCTTTTTGCAAATCATCAATCTCATCAGCAATGGCTAATGCAATTTGTTCGCATACTTGTGAGCGCGTCATATCATCGCGCACAAAGCTCCAATTTAGAATCGTTACAGGTCCTGTTAGCATACCTTTCATAATTTTTTTCGTAAGACTTTGTGCATACAAAATCCAATCAAGTGTCATTGCCTTAGGTCGTGCTACATCACCAAAAATAATAGGTGGTTTCACACAGCGGCTACCATAGCTTTGCACCCAACCATTTTGACTAAACACAAACCCTTCAAGCTGCTCCCCAAAATACTCCACCATATCATTGCGTTCTGGCTCTCCATGCACCAAAACATCTAAATCAATTTCTTCTTGAAACTTCACACAATCTTGTATGTATTCTTTGATTCCTGCTTCATACGCGTCTTTGCTAATCTCACCTTTTTTATACCCCAAACGCAATGCACGAAGTTCTGGTGTTTGAGGGAATGAACCAATTGTTGTTGTCGCAAGATCTGGATAACCTAGCTCATCTCGTTGAATCTTAATACGATCTTTGAAAGCTACATCGCGGCTTTTTAGTGTATTTTTGCTCACGCGATCGCGCACGGCTTTATTGTTTGTTTTTTCAGAAGTTTTACGCGCATTATTAATAGCCTTATTGGCTTCAAAAAATGCTTTACTTCCTCCATTTACGCCATTTTTGAAGAGATCTTCAAGCACTCTTAATTCTTCAAGTTTTTCTTTTGCAAAACTAATCCAACTTAGAATCTGTGAATCCATTTTACTTTCATCATCTTTTCCAAAAGGCACATGCAAAAGTGAGCAAGAAGTAGTGATCACTACGCGCTCTTTTGGAATTTGTGCTGTGATAGATTCTAATGTTTTGAGTTTAGATTCTAAATCTGCTACCCAAATATTACGCCCATCAATAAGCCCTGCAAAAAGCACCTTGTTGCTTGCCGCGATAGCGCCAAGAGATTGTGTATTTTTAGCCCCTGCGATAAAATCAAGTCCTATACCATAAATGCTTGTTTGCAACAAAACCTCTGTAAGCTCATTGCTATGCTCAAAAAAAGTTGTTACGATAGTTTTGATGCCTTTTTGTGCAATGCTTTCATACACTTCTTTAATAGCTTGTTTATCATAGACACATTGTGCTTGTGGCGTATCATTGTGCCATCCACGCACAAAAATAGGCTCACTAAATTCAATCACAACTTCCGAATCTAGTTTGGCAATCTCATCAACCAAATCTAAATACGCGCTTTTGAGCTTTGCAAAAATAGCCTTTGGATCACCTTGTGCAATTTTGCTTAATCCAAAAAATGTAAAAAGTCCTATAAGTGAAATCTTTGGCGTATATCCTAGCGCTTTAGCTTCATTGTATTGATCCTTTAGTGTTTGAATCTGTGCTTGATATACATCTGTTTGACTAAGCTCTGGCACGACATAGTGATAGTTTGTGTTAAACCATTTTGTCATTTCACACGCTACACCTTTTGCATGTCCGCGTGCCATAGCAAAATATCCCTCCAAACCGCTTAAATCTTTGAATCTTTGTGGCTTTGCGCCAAGCGCATAGGCAAGATCCAAAATATTATCATAGTAGCTAAAGTCATTGACACATACATAATCAAGATGTTTTTGTGCTTCCCAATGCTTTTTACGCAAATCTTTGGCTACGTTTTCTAAATCACTTTGGCTACATTTTCCAGCCCAAAATGCCTCTAAAGCTTTTTTCAGCTCTCTATTTTGTCCGATACGAGGAAATCCAACGATACTACTCATTATGATCCTTTTTATGAAATTTTAGTTTGACGGATATTATTGCATAGTTTTTTTAAAAACACAATATGTGTTTTAAGATTTTTTAGATTCTATGGCACAAAAAGTAACAAACACATTATGTGTTTTAAAATTTTTGCTTAATTGTGCTGATGTTTGCGTTTGAAATCAAAAGTCTTGAGAAAATTTTTGGCACGAGTGCTTTTGGGATTGGTAAAAAACTCTTGTGGCGTGCTAGATTCAATAATCTTTCCAGAATCCAAAAACACGATTTTATCACTCACCGCCTTTGCAAAACCCATCTCATGAGTAACAAGAAGCATTGTCATGCCTTCATCAGCAAGTTCCAAAACCACATCAAGCACCTCACGCACCATTTCAGGATCAAGCGAGGCTGTAATTTCATCAAAAAGCATAATCTTTGGATTCATGCACAATGCACGCACAATCGCCACGCGTTGTTTTTGCCCACCACTTAAGAGTTTAGGATATGCCTTAAGCTTAGATTCTAAACCTACGCGCTTAAGAAGACTATGGGCTTGGTGTAATACCTCATCTTTATGGCGTTTTTGCACCTTGAGTGGTCCTAATAAAATATTTTGCTCCACGCTTAAATGTGGAAATAATTCATAATTTTGAAATACCATACCAATTTCTTGGCGAATCTTGCTCCAATCAGTCTTTGGTGTGTTTATCTGCACAGATTCTAAATAAATCTCACCACCTTGTGTCGGCTCTAATCCATTAATGCAACGCAACAATGTGCTTTTACCACAACCGCTAGGTCCCAAAAGAGTCACTACCTCGCCTTTTTGCACCACAAGATCGATATTATCAAGCACAAGATGAGAATCGTATCGCTTCGTAAGGTTATGGATTTGTAACATAAAACTCCTTATATCAATAAATCTAGCGCATTTGGGATAAACTCCCAAATACTCTGCTTTGATACCACACAAGCTTATCTTGTTTCTTAGAATCTAAAGATTCTACATACTAGAATCTTTAGATTCTAAGCGTTTTGCAAGATAAGAAAGTGGATAGCATAAGACAAAATACAATACAAGCAAAAAGCCATAAATCACAAATGGCGCACTCACGATTGTATGGTTTGCTTCAATAATCTGTCTAGCGACAAAAAACACATCACCAACTCCAATAAACAACAAAAGCGAGGTGGTTTTGATAATGCGTGTAAAAAGATTGATACTTCCGGGTATAAGACGCGTAGTAGCTTGTGGCAAAATGACAAAAATCTGTGTCTTTGTCCAATTTAGACCCAAACTCAAAGCCGATTCTCGCTGATGATTGCTAATAGAACTAAACGCGCCGCGCACCAAATCCGCCATTTCTGCACTTCCCCAAAGACTAAATACCAAAATCCCCACAAAAATATTATTGATATGTATATCCATAGCTTGTGGCAATCCAAAATAACATACATACAGCAATGCCAAAATAGGCACGATACGCACAAATTCCAAATACAACCGACATACCACGCGCACCACCACAGATCGCATAAGCATACATAGCCCTATTAATGAGCCAAATACTATAGAAAGCCCAATGGACACAAAAGAAACAAAAAGCGTAATGCCTAATCCTTCGCCCAAGCGATATATATTGCTTGCGCTAAAAAGTGAATCTATCATCGCTACAGCCTTTGTTTAATCGTGCGTTCAATAAAACTAAACACTAATGATAGGGGCAAAAGTATCACCAAATACGCACACAGCAACATAAAAAGTGCTTCATAAGTTTTGGCATACATCATAATAATATCCTTACTCACATACAAAATATCTGCAAGTGCGATAATCCCCACCACTGAAGTTTCTTTGATAAGAAAAATCACATTTGCCGCTAGAGATGGCATACACACGCCTAGTGCTTGTGGAAAAATGACATAACGCACAATATCAAAACGCGATAATCCTATGCTAAGGGCAGATTCTTTTTGTGCTTTGCCTACACTTTGCAATCCTGCACGAAACGATTCACACATATAACCACCGCCCAAAAACGCTACACCAATAATCGCACACCAAAATGCACTAATATGTAATCCCACTTTGCTAAGCCCAAAATATAAGAAAAAAAGCTGAATAAGCAATGGTGTATTGCGCGCCACTTCGACATATAGCGCACTAAGGCGAGTGAGAAAAAAGATAGGTTTAAAAGACAAGCAAAGTGCGCACAAAAAGCCAATGATAATCGCCAAAATTATGCCAATGCTAGAAATTTCTAAAGTTAGCCAAAATGCATCATAAAACATATAGGTATGTTGTAAGATAAAACCCCAATCAAGCACCATTATCCCTTTTTACAAAATCATTTTTACGTAGTATTTGCCAATCGCTATCTTAACACAAAATCTCATTCATTAAATTTATATATATCACATTGGGATACATTTTAGGGCTTTGTGACTTAGGTTTGAGAGTGGAATACTAGAGAGCATATCTAGCGCCACAAAAGCAATATCACATCGTGATTGTGAATCTACACTACAAATCACACAAGAATCTATAAGCGCTTGTGCCTGTTGTTTATCCTGACAATGGGCATAAAATACCAAAGCATTGATAGCGTATTTTGTATAAGCGTGTTTAAAACTCCCTATGTGCTTAAAAGATGTGGCAAAGCTCTTAGAAATACCAGCAGGAGAAATATTAGAAAGATTTCCAGCACGCATAGGCACATTATACAACCCAGCATACAATGTAGAATCTCTGCGAGAATGTGGAGAATCTAATGCAACATACAATGTTTGATTCTCATAATATGTAATGATATATAACTCCAATCTTAGAGATTCACGCGTCTTTAGTGTTTTTTGTGGATACAAATGTGGGGCGTTGCTACCCTTACAAAATTCCCTAATAGGACATACTATGCACAAAGGCTTACTTTTACACACAAGAGCCCCAATATCAAGCAATGCTTGATTATATGTAAAGCTATCTTGTGTATCTAATAATATTGTGGCAAGAGTTTGTAATTCGTGTGATGTTGGATTTTGCAACGCAAAAAGGCGAGAAAAGACACGCTTAATATTTGCATCAACAAAACCCACACTCTCTCCAAAGCCAAAGCAACTTATCGCTCCAGCGCTATAAGCACCAATACCGGGCAACTTTTTGAGATTCTCCACACCTTTTGGCAACGCCCCATTATGGTTTTTTACACAAATTTGCGCACACTTTCGCAAATTACGAGCTCGTGTATAATACCCTAGCCCCTGCCAAAGTCGCAAAACATCTTGTTCGTGAGAATCTGCCAAGGCAGACAAGCTAGGAAATGTATGCAAAAATGGAAAATAAAATGCCTCTAATACGCGGGAGACTTGTGTTTGCTGCAACATAATTTCACTAATATACACTTCATAACTCTGTGAGCCATCACGCCTAAGATTGCGCCAAGGCAACTCCACTCTACCGCATTTGGCATACCATTGCGCGATACGCGTATGAAAATCAGGAAGCCAATCTGGCACAGGGTATATAGACATCAGTATCCTTGCAAAAAATTGCGTGATTATAGCAGATTCACACATATATATTTTCTCATAATTATATATATTTTGATAACACATTAACGCGACATTGCAAAATATACATTATGATTACCGCTATGAATTTTTGGAGAGCTTGTATGCAAACATTTCACATAACAAACCTTGAATGCCCATCTTGTGCCGATACATTGGAGCGCAAACTTCGTAATATCAAAGGCGTGAGATTTGTGCAAATCTCTTTTGCCACCAACACACTTACTATTGATTGCGATGATATAGAATCCATAAAACAAGCAATCTCATCTCTTGAGCCAAAAGTAAAAATTACAAAAAAACCCCAAAAAAGCTATATTTTCACGCCCCAATTATTTATATTGTTAGGACTTATTGCGCTCTTTCTTGCTTCGTTAGGTTGTATGCATTGGCTCACATCTTTGGAGCAAAAAACCTCCGATTTTTGGATATTTTCTATAAAGCTACTTTGGATTCTTATCTATCTTGTAAGCGGACGCAATGTCATCAAAGGTGCAATACAAAGCTTTAAACACAAAGAATTTTTTGATGAAAATGTCTTAATGCTCACCGCCTCCATAGCAGCATTTTGTCTAGGGGCGTGGGAAGAGGCGGTAAGTATTATGCTTTTCTTTGCCACAGGAGAATATCTCCAAGAAGTGAGCGTCAAAAAATCTAAACAAGCCATCAATGAAAGCGCAAACCTTATCCCACCAAAAGCACATATTATCGATACAACAACACACCAAACACAAGATATTGATCCCAAAGATCTTGCCATAGGTGATCACATTATCTTATACGCTGGGGAAATGCTCTCGTGTGATTGTGTGCTCATGCAAGAAAGTGCAAGTTTTAACACCGCCGCTATCAGTGGTGAATCCCTACCTATAGAATCTAAACAAGGTGATGAGATTCTAAGTGGTGCTATTGCATTAAATCAAGCCATAACACTTCAAGTCTTGCGTCCATTTGCCACAAGCCAAATCGCTAAAATTGCGGATTTAATAGCCTCTGCTACAACACAAAAATCTCCTACTGAAAATTTCATCACCACTTTTGCGCGCTATTACACACCTATCGTATTTGCTCTAGCTCTAGCCTTAGCCCTTATTCCACCTATATTTTTTGGCGCAAGTTTTGAAGAATGGATCTATCGTGCTTTAGTCGTGCTTATGGTAAGCTGTCCTTGTGCGCTTGTCATATCCGTGCCTATTGGGTATTTTGGAGGTTTGGCTGCAGCAAGCAAAAGAGGTGCGTTAATCAAAGGATCAAACTACTTAGAAGCCCTAAGCAAGCTCTCTATCATAGCATTTGACAAAACAGGGACTTTGACAAAAGGCGTGTTTGAAGTGCTTGATATAATCCCAAATACAGGGTTTAGCAAAGATGAAGTCCTAGCTACCGCACTTTGCGCACATAATCTCTCTAATCACCCTATAGCTCAATCCATAAAAGACGCGTATCACAAGCTTGGGCATACACATCATATCAGCGAATATGAGGAATTATCGGGCTTGGGTGTGCGTGCGGTTTGTGATAATCACGAGATTCTTGCTGGAAATGACAAGATTCTCCATACCTTTGATATAGCTCATAATACTTGTCATGTGCAAGGAAGTGTCGTGCATATCGTGCGTGATAAACAATATTTGGGCTACATACTCATTGCCGATGTGCTAAAAGATGAAGCCCCACAAGTTATCAATACACTACACAAACTCCATATAGATTCTATAATGCTTAGTGGTGATGGAGAATATCCTTGCAAACAAGTAGCACAAAAACTTGGGTGCAACTACAGGCATTCTCTCTTGCCACAAGATAAAGCACAGATTATGCGTGAGTTAAAAGCCAACAATAGTGGCAAAGTAGCCTTTGTGGGCGATGGCATAAACGATGCTCCAACACTTGCCCTAGCAGATGTGGGTATAGCAATGGGTAGTGGTAGTGATATAAGTATTCAAAATGCTGATGTCATCATCACAAACAATTCCCTAAAAACCCTCCTCCAAAGCATACAAATTGCCAAAAAAACAAAAATCATCATCTACCAAAATATCGCCCTCGCACTTGGGATAAAGGCTGTGTTTATTGTTTTGGGATTATGTGGGTTTGCGACCATTTGGGAAGCGATTTTTGGTGATGTGGGCGTAGCACTTTTGGCTTTGGCAAACGCTATGCGATGTATGCGTATATAAATACAGATAGTAGAGTTTGCAAAAATATAATTTGCCATATTATTTTGTATATTTTTGCTATAATGCTTGTTTTATTACAAACTTTAGATGTTCTTTGAAATAGCTTGATTGTCGCAATATGTGGGATTTTGGGTGTCGATTCTCATTTTTGACCCTGTTTGAGCATAAGACCCGATTCGAGGGGATTAAAACTTTGCGTATCCGCATATAGAGCTTAATGTTGTTTGAGCATAAGACCCGATTCGAGGGGATTAAAACCCCATCGCTTAATACACTTTTTGGAAATAAGTTTGAGCATAAGACCCGATTCGAGGGGATTAAAACTATGGAATTTCACGCCTTAGCTTTCCATTTGTTTGAGCATAAGACCCGATTCGAGGGGATTAAAACCTTATGGGCTTATAAAGCTTCTTAAAATCAGTTTGAGCATAAGACCCGATTTTAGGGGATCACATATAGAAATGACAACCTTAATCTATTCATTGCAAAAAGGCTTATCTTTGCAAAAATCTTAAGAAGCATTAACTCTCATGTAGTTTTTTAACTTTTTGTATATATGTTTGTTTTAGTTTTGCATCTCAAAAATTTTAGATATATTTTGTGGATTTTTTGCTATAATCTCGCCTTTTTAAGTTTTTACAAAAGGATTGCAAATGTTAGAAGGTATCATTAGAGAGAGTATTTCTAAAGCAGCAGCAAAGGCTTTGCGAAACGATGGTTATCTAATTGCCAATATCTATGGAAAAGGACAAGAAAATATCCATTGTGCGTTTAAACTCAATGATTTCATAAAAGAAATTAAGAGTAAGACAAACTTGATTTTTGAAGTGAAAGTCGGTGGGAAAAGTTATAATGTCGTTGTCCAAGAATATCAAAAAGATCCTGTTACAGATATCCTCAAGCACGTGGATTTGTTATTGGCTCAAAAAGGTGTAGCGAGTAAATTTAAAGTTCCAGTCAAACCAAAAGGCAACGCAAAAGGGCTAAAAAACAAAGGTGTGCTTTTTATCTCTACAAAGCGTATCAGCGTGCAATGCACTCCAGAGAATTTGCCAAATGCTTATGAGCTTGATGTAACCGACTTGGATGTAGGAGATTCTATCCTTGTGCGCGATTTACCAGAAATTAGTGGTGTTAGAGTTCTCAATAATCAAGATGTTGCTGTAGTTGGTGTTATCAAAGCAAAATAATTTTGTATGCAGCAATGCAGTCTAAAGAGTGCTTACTGATCGTTGGGCTTGGAAATCCCGGCGAAAAATATGCACACACACGGCATAACATTGGTTTTATTATGCTTGATGTGTTTGCAAAGCACCATCATCTCACTTGGGATTGTGATAAAAAATCCCAAGCTTTTTGTGCGCGTCTTAGCACCCCACACGCCTCTATCTTCTGTCTCAAACCACAAACATTTATGAATCTCTCCGGCGAGAGTGTCGCTTCGTTTTGCAAATATCATACGATCACACAAATGCTTGTCATACATGATGATATGGATCTTTGCCTTGGGGCTGTGCGATTTAAGCAAGGTGGATCAAGTGGCGGGCATAATGGATTGAAATCTATAGATTCTCTTTGTGGTAATGCGTATATGCGTATGCGTTGTGGGATTGGTAAGCCAACTCTTAGCCAATCCAAGCCAAAAGAACAATGTGTTATTGATTATGTGCTTGGTGATTTCACACATACAGAACAAGAAACCCTAGATTCTCTATGTGCTTATGGCATAAAAGCACTAGATTTTTTTATCGCCAATCCAACGCTACAAGCCATACAAAACGCATATAATACCAAGAATGTTAAAGATATTATTTAGGGAATTTTTATAAAATGCAAGTTTGTATCATCACAAAGGGGTAAAAATGTATCAAAACTTTAAGCAATTGCTCTTTAAGCTAGACGCAGAAAAAGCTCATAATCTTGCTGAATTATTTTTGCGAAAAATTGCACCGCTACCTTTGGTGCAGGATTTTTTGGCATGGCAATTTGTGCACTATGACAAAAGACTTACAAATACTTTAGATTCTCTATGTTTTCCAAACCCTGTGGGCATTAGCGCTGGATTTGATAAAAATGCGACAATGCTCAAAGGACTTAGCACATTGGGATTTGGATTTATTGAAGTTGGCACAATCACACAAGCCCCACAAAGTGGCAACCCAAAACCAAGATTATTCCGATTTCCACAAGCACATAGCCTGCAAAATATGATGGGCTTTAATAATGCTGGTGTCAGCAAGATTGCCAAACGCCTCCAACAATGCTATCCTTTTTCTATCCCCATTGGTGTAAATATTGGAAAAAATAAAATTATTGCACAAAGCGATTCTTTGCAAAATTATGAGAATACGTTAAAAGAGTTAGTGAATCTAGCGGATTATTTTGTGTTTAATGTTTCTAGCCCAAATACCCCACAGCTTCGCGATTTACAAAACAAAAGTTTTGTTGCTTCGTTGTTTAAAATGGCGCGCCAACACACGCAAAAACCTGTATTTTTAAAGATTTCACCTGATATGCATACCGACGATATGCTAGAGGTTATAGAATCTGCCATAAAGCATGGCTGTAGCGGTATCATTGCCACAAATACGAGTATTGACTATAGTTTATTGCAAGGCGCAAAGGATCAAGGAGGGATTAGCGGTGAGGCTCTTAAGCAGCGTTCAAGAGAAGTCTTTGCGAGTATCGCAAAAGAATTTTTTGGCAAAACACTCCTTATCTCTGCTGGTGGCATTGACAACGCCAATGAAGCATATGAGCGGATCAAAATGGGGGCTTCACTTGTGCAAATTTATACAGGGCTTATTTATCAAGGTCCTTCACTTCCTAAACGCATCAACGAAGGAATTATAGAAAATCTTGAGGCTGATGGATTCCACCATATTTCTGAAGCCATAGGTACTAACCACACTAAAAAATCAAAACACAATGATGAAGTAAAAGTAGCCCAAGCTAGTGAATCTCAAGCAACCCAATCCCCAAAAACCAAAAGACCAAAAATCACAACAAAACGCACCAAAGCTAACGAGGCAGATACATAATGAAAAGTCTAAAAATTTTGCTATTAGGAGGTTTAATGAGTGCGATAAGCTATGCCGGAGCTATACCAAAGCATTATGAACAAACACTAGATAATGGATTGCAAGTTGTAGTCGTGCCATTGGCAAATCAAAGTAGTGTGGTAGAGATTGATGTGATTTATAAAGTCGGTAGTCGCAATGAGGTTATGGGCAAAAGTGGTATAGCTCATATGCTCGAGCATTTAAATTTCAAATCAACAAAAAACCTTAAAGCCGGTGAATTCGATGAGATTGTAAAAAAGTTTGGTGGCGTGGATAATGCTTTTACAAGCTTTGATTACACCAAATACTATATCAAAACCACAAACACAAATCTTGATAAGAGCTTAGAACTTTTTGCCGAAGTTATGGAGAATCTAAGTCTTACAGATTCAGAGTTTCAACCTGAACGCGATGTGGTAATGCAAGAGCGCTTATGGCGCACAGATAATAATCCTATGGGGCTTTTGTATTTTACATTTTTTAATACCGCATTCACAAAACACCCATATCATTGGACGCCTATTGGTTTTAGCGATGATATAAAAGGCTGGAAATTAGAGGATATTAAAGCATTTCATTCTTTGTATTACCAACCACAAAATGCAATCGTGCTTGTAGCAGGGGATATAGATCCACAAATAGTCTTTGACTCGGCACAAAAGTATTTTGGCAAGATTGCTAACAAAACAGATTCTATCCCACAAGTGCAAGTAAAAGAACCAACACAAACAGAACAAAAACGCGTAATAATCACAAAAGATACCGAAATAGAATATTTGGCTATGGGCTATAAAATACCAAACTTTGCACACAAAGATCAAGTCGCGCTAAGCGCCATTAGCAAGATTCTTAGTGGCGGTAAATCTAGCTTGTTTGAGAGCGAGATTATTGACAAAAAACATCTTGCTTCTAGTATTTCAGCTTATAATATGGAACTTAAAGATGATGGAATCTTTTTCATTATGGCACAAGCCCTCCCAAATGTCAAAGCACAGGCGATTGAAAAAGAAATTTATGCGATTTTAGATCGTATCAAAAAGGGAAAAATAAGCCCTCAAGAGCTTGAAAAGCTAAAAATTAATACTAGAGCAAGTTTTATTTATGGATTTGAAGATGCTTCTTCGAGTGCATATGTGTTTGGAGATTATCTAGCTAGAGGGGATTTAAGCCCATTATTTGCGTATGAAGAGGCTATTGAGAATCTAAGCATAGAACAACTTGCTAGTGTGGCAAGAAAATATTTTGACAACAAACAATTAAGCGTTGTTATCTTGCACAAATAAGGGGGTATCATGGAAAGTAAGATAACGCTTCGTGGTGCTATGAGTGCGCTTATTACGCCTTTTTATCAAGGTAAAATTGATTTTAATACATATGAAAAACTTTTATTGCGGCAAATACGTTATGGTATGGATGCTTGTGTGCCAGTGGGGACAACGGGTGAATCTGCTACATTAAATCACAAAGAACATATGGAATGTATCGAAGTGGCGGTAAATGTATGCAAAGGAAGCAATACCAAGGTGCTTGCTGGTGCTGGTAGCAACTCGACACAAGAAGCCATAGAGCTTGCACAATTTGCGCAAAAATGCGGTGCAGATGCGATCTTGTGTGTGAGTCCATATTACAACAAACCAAGTCAAGAAGGATTATATCAGCATTATAAAGCAGTGGCAGATTCTGTGCAAATCCCCCTTATGCTTTATAATGTCCCAGGGCGCACAGGCGTAAGTATCCAAACAGATACAGCTATAAGACTTTTTGAAAATGTGCCAAATATTTTTGCGATTAAGGAAGCGGCAGGATCAATGGAGCGTGTCATTGAACTTGCGACAAATGCACCAAAAATGGAGGTTTTTAGCGGTGATGATGCGATTAATTATCCCATCTTGGCTAATGGTGGAAAAGGTGTGATTTCTGTCACAGGCAACCTTTTGCCAAAAGAAATTGCTAAACTCACACACCTAGCCCTCAATGGCGATATGAAACAAAGCCAAGAGATAAATAACAAACTCTATGCTATAAACAAGGTGCTTTTTTGCGAGAGCAATCCTATTCCGATTAAAGCAGCAATGTATATTAGTGGGCTTATACCAAGTTTGGAATACAGATTGCCATTGCTTGCGCCAAGCAAGGAAAATATGATCAAAATAGAACAAGTCCTTCAAGACTATGAAGTCCTACCATAAAAATAAGGAGTATATATGAAATGGAATCGCTTTATTTGGCAATATCTTTTAGGAACAATTGGTGTTGTGTGGCTTATTGTCTCTTACACGCCATATGATGATTTTGTGGCAAACTGCATACGCGGTGTGGGCATAGCGCTTGTTATTGTGGGCGTTATCGGACGCCTTTATGCCACAATGTTTATTGGCGGTATGAAAAATGAGGGAGCTGATGGCAATAGCTTTATTGATTATGGTGCATATAGCCTTTGTCGCAATCCTTTGTATCTATTTTCTTTTATAGGATTTCTTGGGATTTTAGCACTCAAAGCACAGCTAATACTCATCATTCTTGGCGGAATCTTGTTTTTGTGGATTTATCGTATGACTATTTTGGGCGAGGAAAACTTCCTATCTCAAAGATTTGGTGAAAAATATCAGCAATTTTTGCAAAATACCTCAAGATTTTTCCCTTCCTTTGCGCATTTCTCTTGTCCAGAAAAAATCGAGGTGCGCCCTAAGTTTTTTCACAAAGAATTGCGACGCGCACTAAATTGGTTTATCGGTGTAGTGGCTATTTTAGTCATTGAGGTTTTACACAATTATGAGATATTGCCAAATTTCTATATGATGTATTAGTTTAAAGAAAAGTTTGCTAGAATCTAGGGTTTTATAACTTCAATAAACGAGGTATATGATGACAAATGAGCAAAATACTACAGAATTTATGAAAGGCAAGACGTTAGTTATCAGTGGTGCTACACGCGGTATAGGCAAGGCAATTTTGTATCGTTTTGCACAAAATGGCGTGAATGTGGCTTTTACCTACAATAAAAATGAAGAAGAAGCGCAAAAAATCGCTCAAGATATAGAATCTACCTACAAAGTGAAAGCAAGATTCTATCCTCTTAATATTTTGGAGCCTGAGCAATATACAGAACTTTTTAGCAAAATCGATAACGACTTTGATCGCATTGACTTTTTTATCTCAAATGCTATTATCTATGGAAAAAGCGTAGCGGGTGGTTTTGCGCCATTTATGCGACTACGCCCAAAAGGTCTCAACAATATTTATACTGCTACCGTGCTTGCTTTTGTCGTGGGAGCGCAAGAGGCAGCAAAACGCATGAAAGAAGTTGGTGGTGGCGCGATTGTTTCTCTTAGCTCTACAGGGAATCTTGTATATATGCCAAACTATGCAGGACATGGAAATTCTAAAAATGCGGTAGAGACAATGGTGAAATATGCTGCTGCGGAATTGGGCGAGTGGGGCATACGCGTTAATGCTGTAAGTGGAGGACCTATCGATACTGACGCATTAAGAGCATTTCCAGATTATGCAGAAGTGAAGGCAAAAGTTGAGGAACAATCCCCTCTTAATCGTATGGGAACGCCACAAGATTTGGCAGGAGCGGCATTTTTCTTGTGTGATAACACACAAAGTGCGTGGCTTACAGGACAAACTATCGTTATCGATGGTGGCACAACCTTTAAGTAAATAGCATAGATAAACCCAAAGACAAGCAACAAAGTGTTTTTTAAAAATCTACTTTACACTCCCAAATACGCGACGCTCATCGCGACAATTACCGCACTTTGTCTTGCCATAGGAAAACTTATCGTAGGGATTATAAGTGGATCCATCGCGGTTTTGGCTAGTGCGATAGATTCACTGCTTGATGTGGGAATCTCTATTTTTAATTTTTTTGCCATTAAAAAGTCCGAGCAACCTGCGGATAGTAAATTTAACTATGGGTTAGGAAAGCTAGAATTCCTAGCAGCCACATTTGAGGGTTTGATTATCACATGTTCAGGAATATATATTTTTTATACTTCTGTGCAAAAACTTATCTCCTCTCACGCGCTTGAGAGTTTATCTTCTTCCATAGGCATGATGATTGTCTCTTTTTGCGTAACATTTGTGCTTGTATGGTTTCTCCAAAAAGTAGCCAAAAAAACGCATTCACAAGTGATCAAAGCCGATGTGATTCACTACAAAGTAGATTTGCTTAGCAATGGTGCGATTTTATGTTCTCTTGCTATCATTAGTTTTAGCGGTTTTGAAAAACTTGATGCAATTTTGGGGATTATCATTGCGCTCTATATTATAGTTTCTGCTTTTAAGCTCATCAAGGAAAATGTTTTGTTATTGCTTGATAGGGCGATTGAACCACATATTTTTGCGCGCGTGCAAGAGATTTTAGAAGATTCTCCTATCACGAGCTATCACGCATTGCGTAGTCGTATCGTGGGAAATATCATTTTTATTAATGTGCACTTGGTGTTTCACCCAGATATTACACTTATAGAAGCGCATAAAATTTGTGATGACATAGAAAGCCGCATTCGCGCAATTGACAAAAGCTTGGTATGGGAAATTAATGCCCACCTTGATCCTTGTGATGATTCAGAATTTGATGTGATTTTGTAGTAAGGATAATATATGGAATTTCTTGTTGATTTTTTAGAATCTAACGCATTACAAGATTCAAAAATCTTCCCTCATCTTAAATGCGATGAGCAAGAAGCACAGATTCTCCAAAACCTTCTAAAAAATTATCTGTATGGTGAGAATATTTGCTCTGTGTCGCTATTTTTGAGCAAGTATTATGGCGAACAAGAATACAAAACACACTTTGAGCTTTTACCAAAAATATATAACCTCATCGAAATGGGGTGGGTTACACAACTTAATTCAGATGATCCTAATAGTATGCCTATGCTTATGCTAGAACTATATAATGAGCGCATTAGTCTTTCGTATAATTTTTTGCGACTTTTGGAGGGATACTTTGATGACACTCTACCAGAAATTAGCGCATACACTAGTGATTTGGAATATCTAAAAGATCAGTTTAAACGCATAGATTTATTACACAAAACAAGTCGTATGCGTCAAGATTCTCTATCGTTATCCAAAAATTCTCTCAAACTCCTTGAAGATAGAATCTCTGCAAGGCTAAAACTTACCAAAAAGCAACTCTCTCTTATAAAGTTTTTCAAAACCCATAAATTAAACCAAAAAGAACAAACTATATTTTTAGCCTTACTCAAAGAAGAATATTTCCCAAGAAGCATGCAAAATATGCGAGATGCAAACGCACTTATGCACCTTATAAGCAATGATGAATATGAAAAAATGGCAAACCTTGAGCTCCTTAGTGAAGATTCTAAATTGCTTTCAAAAGGCTTGATAGATTATGATGAGTATCTTTCAGGGTTTGGAAATATTGATAAATCTTTTTTTATCCCTAATGAAATTTTGCACATAATCAATAATCCCACCAAAAAACCAAAACACACAAAAATCACTCTAGAATCTCTAGTCAAAAATCAAGAAATTTTTGAACTCCTTGAGCCAAAATCCACGCTTGATGAGGTGATTTTATCCCCAAATACAAAAGAAACCCTAAAACATATCCTTGCACAAGTAGATTCTGTAGTTATTAATCGTTTAAAGCTATGGGGGATCAAAGAAAGCAAAAATATTGAAGCTAAAATTTTATTTTTTGGACCTCCAGGCACAGGCAAGACGCTTAGCGCAATGGCATTAGCCAAAAGCCTAAAAAAAGAGGTGTTAAGCTTTGATTGCTCAAAGATTCTATCCGCGTATGTTGGGGAGAGTGAAAAAAATGTGCGCCTTATTTTTGATACTTACAAAGAGATGTGCAAAAAAGTCAAAAGTGAGCCTATTTTGTTTTTAGATGAGGCAGATCAATTTCTCTCATCAAGAGGTGGAGCGCACACAAGCACAGATAAAATGCATAACCAAATGCAAAATATTTTTTTAGAACAAATTGAGCGTTTTGAGGGAATCTTAATCGCAACAACTAATCTTTTAGAAAATTTTGATAAGGCATTTTCGCGGCGATTTAACTACAAAATCGAATTTAAAAGACCAAACAAAGAGCAAAGGCAACAACTCTGGGAACATCTTTTGCCAACAAATATTACCTTAAATGGCACACGGGAAGCATTTATCGCGAAATTTTGCGAATCTGATCTTAGTGGTGGGCAGATAAAACTTGTCGTGCGAAATACTGCCTACAAAGTCGCCACAAGAGAAGATCCTATTTTTTGTATGCAAGATTTTGAAGAAGAAATCAAAAAAGAGCTAAACGCAAATTTTGATAACCAAAAAAGCGTAGGTTTTAGAAGGGAGTAATGATGATAGATATTTATCCGGCTATTGATCTTAAAGATGGTAAGGCTGTGCGTCTATACAAAGGAGATATGCAAAGCGCGAAAGTCTATGGTGAAGCACTAGCATTTGCTCAAGAAATTGAGGCAATGGGTGCAAAGTGGCTACACATCGTAGATTTAAATGGTGCATTTGCTGGAGAGCCACGCAACAAAGAAGTTATTAAGCAAATTCTCTCACACACATCGCTAAAAATCGAGTTAGGTGGAGGAATTAGGACGCAAGAAAACATCGCATACTATCAAGATTTGGGCGTGGAGAGGATTATTTTAGGATCTATCGCGCTACAAGATCCAGAGTTTGCACTCAAAATGGCACAACACTATAAAATCGCCATAGGAATTGATGCACGCAATGGCAAGGTAGCGACACAAGGTTGGGCAAAAGAGGAAGATATGGAAGCAAGTGTATTTGCTTCATATTTCAAAGGAAGCAAGGTAGATGCTATCATTTGCACAGATATTAACCGCGATGGCGCTCTAAGTGGCATAAACATAGAATTCACACAAAATATCGCACAAGCTAGCGGTATTTATACGATTGCGAGTGGAGGATTCTCTGATGCCGCGGAATTAGAGATTCTTAGTGCCAACCCTCATATACGCGGAGTTATCATAGGTAAAGCTTTTTATGAGCACAAAATAGATTTACAAAAGTATATGAAAAATACTTAGATTAAAGCAAATCTCAAACTTTGTATGCTAAGATTTGTGCAATTTTTCCGATATAATCCAAAATAAATTAATATTAAGGAGAGCAGCAGTGAAATTACTTGTAGTCGATGATAGCTCAACAATGCGAAGAATCATAAAAAATACACTCCAGAGATTAGGCTATGAGGATATTTTGGAAGCTGAACACGGCGTGGAAGCGTGGGGTTTGCTTGATAGTGTAGAGGGCATCAATGTGCTTATTACAGACTGGAATATGCCTGAAATGAATGGACTTGATCTAGTCAAAAAAGTAAGAAGTGATGATCGCTACAAAGATATTCCTATTATTATGGTTACCACAGAAGGTGGTAAAGCCGAAGTTATTACCGCACTCAAGGCTGGTGTGAATAATTATATTGTGAAGCCTTTTACTCCGCAAGTGCTTAAAGAAAAGCTTGAGGTAGTTTTGGGTGTGAACGAGGGCTAAACTCCCATCTCCTAATGCACGAAAAATACTTTCAATATACTATTTATCCAAGTCAAGATGTAGAGATCTTTGCGGATTTCCTCTCTTGCTTTATTGCAACATACTCTCAAGATTCTAGTTTGTGTAGTATCGAATATATCCAAAACGATAGCGTCTTTGATGAAAAGTTAGATTCTACACAATGGCACACGCTGCACACTACATACAACACGCTTTTACACTCTCCACAACAAACAAAACTTATAGCGCGTTTTCCATTTGATGTGCGTGAAGAATTTGCCAAAAACTTGGCGGAGTTTTGTGAGATTCTTAGCCACAGGGTAGAATCTAGCGTAGGTTGCGCTTACGCAATTACCCAAAAAGATAACCAAGATTGGATACAAGCCTATAAGGATTCTATTAAACCCATTGTATGTGGCAAGTTTTTTATCACACCTTCGTGGGATCTTTCACGCACTAGCTCACAGGATTGGCAACACATACCTATCATCATAGATCCTGCTCTTGCCTTTGGATCAGGACATCACGCAAGCACGGCAATGTGTATTGAAATGCTAAGCACTCTTAATTTACAAGGTAAAAAACTCCTTGATGTAGGTTGTGGAAGCGGTATATTATCCATAGTAGCTGCCAAACTTGGTGCGGAAGTGTATGCGTGCGACACCGATCCCCTTAGCATTGCAGAAAGTCAAAAAAACTTTGCCAATAATGATGTCTCTGCATGCAAAATTTGGGAAGGGAGTATAGGAAGCCTCAAAACAGATTTAACTTTTGATGTTATAGTAGCAAATATTTTAGCCTTTACCTTGAAGATTCTCTACAAGGATTTTATACACAATCTCTCTAGTGGCGGGATTTTAATCCTTTCTGGGATTTTAGAAACCCACAAAGATGATGTGTTAGAGACTTTTTTACAGGGTTTTAGGCTTATAGAATCTTGTGTGCGTGATGAGTGGGTAGCCCTAAAACTCCAAAAATGCACACATGATAAATCTTAAGGAGTATAAACAATGACAGAAAATCAAAATAATAACAACAAAAAAACGCCATTTAAGCAAAATCCATTTTTGACTTTTGCTATCTTGGTGATTGGTGTAATGATTTTATTTAAGCTCTTTTCACCTACAGGAGATATTCTTAGCGATAGACTAAGTGGCAATGTGGTTAGCAAAGAGGTAAGCTACTATGAGCTTAAACAACTCATTCAAAATAAAGAGGTAGATTCTGTAAGTATTGGACAAACTATCATACGCGCGCTTTCTACAAGCTCATCACCAAAAGTCCTATACACCGCCAAAAGAGTATCGGATCCAAATCTCACGACTTTGCTTGATGAAAAGCAAATCGAATATAGCGGCTTTAGTGAATCTAACTTCTTCACAGATATGATTAATATGCTATTGCCTATTTTTATCATCATTGCTATTTGGCTCTTTATCGCAAGTAGAATGCAAAAATCTATGGGTGGTGGTATGTTTGGTATCGGAAGCTCAAAAAAACTTGTCAATGCTGAAAAGCCCAATGTAACCTTTGATGATATGGCAGGGAATGAAGAGGCAAAAGAGGAAGTCGTAGAAATTGTGGATTTTCTAAAATACCCAGAACGCTATGCGGCAGTGGGCGCAAAAATTCCTAAAGGCGTGCTGTTAGTAGGTCCTCCGGGCACTGGTAAGACTCTGCTTGCCAAAGCAGTCGCAGGGGAAGCAAATGTCCCGTTTTTTTCTATGAGTGGAAGTAGCTTTATAGAAATGTTTGTAGGACTTGGCGCTAGTAGGGTTAGAGATTTGTTTGAAATGGCAAAAAAAGAAGCACCTAGCATTATTTTTATTGATGAAATTGATGCGATAGGAAAATCTCGTGCTGCAGGTAGTATGGTAGGTGGCAATGATGAGCGAGAACAAACACTAAACCAACTTTTGGCAGAAATGGATGGGTTTGGTAGCGAAAATGCTCCTGTGATTGTCTTGGCTGCAACAAACAGACCAGAGATTCTTGACCCTGCGCTTTTAAGACCAGGGCGTTTTGATAGACAAGTGCTTGTTGATGCACCAGATTTCAAAGGGCGTGTTGAGATTCTAAAAGTCCATATAAAAAGCGTCAAACTTGCGCGCGATGTGGATTTACAAGAAATTGCAAAATTTACCGCAGGGCTTGCAGGGGCGGATTTGGCAAATATTGTTAATGAGGCTGCACTCCTTGCAGGGCGTGAAAATAAAAAAGAAGTTTCTCAAAAACATTTCAAAGAAGCAATGGAGCGAACAATGATAGGTTTAGAGAAAAAATCTCGATCTATTTCGCCAAAAGAAAAGAAAATAGTTGCTTACCACGAAAGCGGACATGCTCTTATGGGTGAACTCACAAAAGGTGCGCATAGAGTAAATAAAGTTTCTATCATACCACGTGGTATGGGTGCGCTTGGCTATACTCTTCATACACCAGAAGAAAATCGCAATCTTGAGCAACGCTATGAAATGTTGGCACAAATTGATGTGTTACTCGGTGGGCGCGCTGCTGAAGAAGTATTTTTACAAGAAATTTCTAATGGTGCATCTGATGATTTACGACGCGCTACAGGAATTTTAAAAAATATGATTGTGTATTATGGTATGACTGATGTAAGCGGGCTTATGGTGCTAGAGGACTTTACGCGCAGAAATAATTTCTTGGGCGGTGGTGCTAATAGCCGTGAATTTAGTGAAGAAACTGCACAAAAAATGGATAATTACATACGCACTATGCTTGAAGAACACTTTGAGCATGTCAAGAAAACATTGCGTGAGTATGCACCAGCTATTGAAAGTATGGTTGCTGAATTATTAGACAAAGAAGTTATTGATGGTAGCAGAGTGCGAGAGATTATAGAATCGTATGAAAAAGAACATAATATGACTTCTCGCCTAGTCCCCATAGAAGAGGAACACTAAGAATATTAAGGCACTAAAGGAGGAAAGATGAACGCAAACATACAAATAATAGCCAAAGAAGGTTGGTTTGGCGCGATTGTGTGGGCAATTATTTTTTTAATCAGTGCATATCTTGATCTTGGGTTTATCACCTTTGTTATGTTGCTTGGCTTGGCATTTTGGTTATATATGTTTCGCAATCCCGAAAGGATCGCGGATGTAGATTCTACGAGTTTTGCAGCACCAATAGATGGCGTTGTGAAAAATATCGATATTCTTGAAGATAGCGTGTGTGTGGAGATTCAAACTCGATGCTATGACATAGGTGTAATACGAGCTCCTATGGATATTCTTAGCGCAAATTTGCAATGCAAAAATGGACTTAATCTCTATTTTAGTAATAACGATAAAAAGCATATGCTTAACGCATCTTTTAGCCTATCTTGGCAAGAACGCAATGACATATATCGTATAGACTTTTTCCCTCAACTATTAGATACTTCACGCATATATGCTACCTCAAATCTCGCTGTGGGTGATCGCTGTGGTTACATGAAAATAGGCTTTACCAAGATATATCTTCCAAAAACATTTAATATAAAAGTGAGTGTGGGAGATAAGGTCTATGGATATGAAAGTATCATAGGATACAATCAATGAAAATAAGTCCGCTTTTCATACTACCGAATCTCTTTACCGCTGGTAGCATTTTTTTAGGCATTTTAAGCATCATTGCCTCTTCACACAATAATTTTGCACTTGCGTGTTGGTTTATTGTCATTTCCATGATTTTAGATGGACTTGATGGGCGCGTAGCACGACTTACTAATACCTCTAGTAAATTTGGTGTAGAGTTTGATTCACTTGCTGATGTTGTGGCATTTGGTGTAGCACCCGCTATGTTATTGTTTTTTTATGTAGGAGAATCATATGGGCGACTTGGTGAAGTTGTCCCTGCGCTTTTTGTGATTTTTGGTGCAATTCGCTTGGCACGATTTAATATCACTACTTCAGATGAGCCACATTTTTTCATAGGTTTACCCATTCCATCAGCTGCAATTTTTGTCGTGCTTTGGATTCTAGTAGATTTGGAATATTCTATTTTTTCTGCTTCGATGTTGCCCCTCTTGCTGTGTGCATTTATTGTTGGAATCTTAATGGTAAGCAATATTCGTTACCCAAGCTTTAAAAAAATGCACTGGAATCTTAAGGCATTTATTGTTCTTGTGATCTTACTTGGTGTTATTTTTGTTTATCCTTCAGAGGCACTTTGCATACTCATTAGTCTTTATGTTGTGTATGGAGTTGTGCGTTGGCTTATACTTTTTGGCAAGATTCTTTGCAAGACAGATAAAAGTAAGTAGTGTGAGCTTATACATAATCTTATGCAAAGTTTCTATACTATACAATACGCCAAATTTTTTATGGAGCATTTATGCTAAGTTATAAAGATTCTGGAGTAGATATAGACGAGGGTAATGCCCTTGTAGATGGACTAAAGCCCTTAGTTCAAAGCACATTTGATACAAATGTTATCGGTGGGATTGGTTCTTTTGCTGGTGCATATGCTATGCCTAGCGGATATAAGCAACCTGTGATTTTAGGCGCTACCGATGGCGTAGGGACAAAACTACGCCTTGCCATAGATTCAGATATTTTGGAGAATGTGGGTATTGATCTTGTCGCAATGTGTGTGAATGATCTTATTTGCAACTTTGCTACACCGATATTTTTTCTTGATTACTACGCTACAGGCAAGCTTGATAAAGCAAATGCGTTGCGTGTCATACAAGGCATTGTAGAAGGCTGCAAACTCGCACAATGTGCGCTTATAGGTGGAGAGAGTGCTGAAATGCCTGGTATGTATGCCAAAAAAGACTTTGATCTTGCCGGATTTGCCGTAGGGATTGCAGAACAAGAGGATTTGCAACGCCAAACAAAACTAAAAGAGGGAGATGTGCTTATAGCCCTACCTTCTAGTGGTTTGCATTCTAATGGCTATTCGCTAGTGCGAAAAGTCCTAGAGCGCGCTAATCTTACATTAGATTCACTCTTTGAAGGTCTGCCACTCGCACAAACGCTCCTTACACCTACTGCTATTTATGTCAAAACCTTTTTGGCACTAAAAAACCATATCAAAGCACTTGCACATATTACAGGTGGTGGGATTATAGAGAATCTCCCTCGCGCGATTCCTCATGGATTAGGTGCTTGTATCCAAAAAAGTGCTCTTAAAACACCGCCAATTTTTGATTTAATGCGTCAATATGTCGATGAAGCAGAATGTTTTAGGACTTTTAATATGGGTGTTGGAATGATTTTTATAGTAGATCCAAAGGATGTCGATCTTGTGGTAGGCAAAAGTGGGGGTTATGTGCTAGGATATATAGATTCTAGCAGCGGAGTGAAATTACAATAATTATGGAGCATATATGTCATTAAAATCTATTGTAAAACTCTATTCTATCCCCATTCTTATCGTGATATTGGGAATTTTTTTGTATTTTGTGATATTTGCAGAACTTAATGAAAAAAAATTGTCATATTTATACGCACAATATAAAGACAACAAATCACAATCCGCACAAAACGCAGTAGATACAGATTCTCAAAATACACATACAACATCATCTACTGCTCCAGCACAAACACATAATGCACAACCAGAAGTCATCTTGACACAACCCACCAAAGAACCCCCAACCCCTCAAGCTACACAAACTATAGCGGTTGAAACCCCTCAAACAACTCAAGAGATTGCACAAGACCAAGCACCATCACAAGCAAATACAGACACACAAGATACGCTACCCCAAGCGCCACAACAAATACCTCAAATCTTTGATACCCCACAGATTCGGTATGTGCATGTGCGTAGTGCTAATATTCGCGCACTGCCAAATATAAATAGTGAGATTCTATACAAGGCATATGCGGGGCAACAACTACTCTTAGTGCAAAATATTCCAGAAAGTGAGTGGAGTGAAGTGGAGGTAGATTCTAAGATTCGTGGCTATATCGCTTCATACTTGCTTAGCACTAATCCCCCACAAGAAAACGCACAAAATACAAATGTCATATCCAAAAATACTATGCCTGAAGTTATCGTCAAGTCCGCTAACATTCGTGCACTTCCTAGCTCCGATGCACCAGTGATTACGACACTTAAACTTGGTCAAAGCGTGCAAGTCCTCCAAGATGATGGCGAATGGAGCAAAATCCTTTTAGACAATGGACGAGAAGGCTATATTGCATCTCGCCTTTTGAGCAAATAATGCAACAATTTTGTGTTTTTGGTAACCCTATCGCGCACTCAAAATCCCCTCTTTTACACAATACTACTTTTATGTCTTTAGGATTTGAGGCGCGCTATGGGAGATATTTACTAAAAATCCCTGATGAGCTTGGTGCTACATTTAGTATGCTTAAACTCCAAGGGGCAAATATTACCGTGCCTTTTAAAGAAGTGGCATTTGCCCAAAGCCACGAGGTGCGAGGGATTGCCAAAGAAATTGGGGCTGTGAATACTTGGGTGCGTGAGGGAGAGAAAATCATTGGTTATAATACCGATGCGCAAGGCTTTTTTATGTGTGTGCAAGAATGGAATCTGCGTAATGCACTGATTCTTGGTGCAGGTGGTTCGGCAAAGGCTTTAGCCTTTATCTTGCGACAAAATGGTATCACCACACACATCATCAATCGCTCCAAAACGCGCTTAGAAGACTTTGCGCGCAATGGTTTTGTGTGTTTTACACCCCAAAATTTCCACTCTACTAAGCCCTATGATATCGTGATAAATACGACTCCAGCCGGGCTAAATGATGAACTCTTGCCACTGCAAGAGACGCTTTTGCGCGCCATTCTCTCTCAAGCACGCTATGGCTTTGATCTTATTTATGGCAGGCAGACACCATTTTTAAAACTCGCCAAAGATCTTGGTTTGCAAACCTCCGATGGCGCACAAATGCTTATCAATCAAGCAGCACTTAGCAGTGAGTTTTTTAGCTTTGGGGCTATTAGCACCAAAGACGCACTTACATGTATGAATGCCCTTGGATTATAGAATCTAAGGCTTTTTGAAGATGAGAACAAGTATAATACACTCTTTATAGAGAGGTGTCCGAGTGGTTGAAGGAGCACGCCTGGAACGCGTGTAAGGTGCAAGCCTTCGAGGGTTCGAATCCCTTCCTCTCTGCCATATTTATACATTTCTTAGATACAAATCAATCCGCGTAAATTCATATAGACAAATGCCAAGAAACCGATTATAATGTGTATTTTTATGGAGGGTATGAATGCCACTAGGGGAAACGGATACAAGAATCAAATTTATCGATACCAAACTCAAAGATTCTAGCTGGAGCGAGGATTTTATCAAGCGTGAATATTATTTTACCGATGGTAGAAAACTGCTTGGAGGCAAAAGGGGTGTTAGAAAATTTGCTGATTATTTGCTGTGCTTCCAAAACAACAATCTAGCTATTATCGAAGCAAAAAGGCTTGGCAAAGATTCACTAGATGGATTATCTCAAGCCATAGAATATGGCGAGATTCTTGGTGTGCGTTTTGTGTATGCTACAAATGGCATAGACATTTATGAATACGATAGACTAGATTCACAAGGTCGCTATATAGATGAGTTTCCAAGCCCACAGATTCTCTTTGATAGGATTTTTGGCAACCTTTTGGAATGGCAACACAAACTTCTAACCCAAAAAGAACTTCATATCCCACAAAAGCCATTGCGTTATTATCAAAAAATAGCACTAGATAGAGTGATACAAGCCCTTATCAATAACAAAAAGCGAATCTTGCTCACCCTCGCCACTGGCACAGGCAAGACAACTATCGCCTTTGCACTTTGCTATCGCCTCTTGCAATCCAAATGGAATCTTGATAATGCCAATAGAAAGCCGAAGATTCTCTTTCTTTGTGATCGCATTACCCTGCGAAATCAAGCTTTAAATGAGTTTAATCCCATAGAGGAGGATTGCAAAGAGATTAGTGCAGGAGAGATACGCAAAAATCAAGACAAAGTGCCTACAAGTGCTGATGTGTTTTTTGGTATCTATCAAAGCCTAAGCAGTGAGGAGAATATTCAAGAAGACGCCAAACAAGACAGACACAAAGAAGAAAGCAAGTTGTATTTGCAATACCCAAAAGATTTCTTTGATCTTATTATCATAGATGAATGCCATAGAGGCGGAGCCAATCAAGAGGGGAGCTGGAGGGCTGTGCTAGATTATTTTGAAAGTGCAGTGCATTTGGGGCTTACTGCCACGCCAAAGCGAAGCGATAATGTAGATACTTACAAATATTTTGGTAACGCTGTGTATGAATACAGCCTAAAAACTGGGATAGAAGATGGCTTTCTCACGCCTTATAAAGTCAAGCGTATCATCACCACTCTAAGCGATGGCTATACATACAACCCCGATGACATTGTGCAAGGCGAACTACAAAGCAGACATTATGCGCCAATCAAATTTGAGCGTGAGATCACACTACCCAAATACAACGAATTTATCGCCAAAAAGATTCTAGAGCTTATCAATCCTATGGATAAAACGATTATCTTTTGTGTCAATCAAGCCCACGCAAGTGCTATAAAAATCGCCATTGACACACACAAAAAGATTAAAAGAGATGATTATTGTGTGAGAGTTACAAGCGATGAGGGGACTATAGGACTAAACTATCTTAAAGAATTTCAAGACAATGATAAAAGCTATCCTGTGATTCTCACAAGCTCCAAAATGCTAACAACAGGTGTCGATGCTAAAAATGTCCGAAATATCGTGCTTCTTGCCAATATCGGATCAATGATTGAATTTAAGCAAATCATAGGGCGAGGCACAAGAGTGTATGAGGGCAAAGACTTTTTTACAATACTTGATTTTTTTGGTGCGACCAAGCTTTTTTATGATCCAAAATGGGATGGAGAAAGCAATGCCATAGATGAAGAGAGTAACACAGATTCTGATACTAGTTTCCCTGTAAGCACCAAAAGTAACAAACAATCAAACAAAACAGATGAAACGCCAAGCCAAAAGGTGGTGATTCACCTAAAAAGCACCAAGCTACAAGTGCTAGATATACAAACGCGTTATGTAGGAGGAGATGGCAAACCGCTAGGCACAAAGGAGTTTTTGGAATTTCTCATCGGCAAGCTTGGTGCATATTATGATGACGAAAAGAAACTAAAGGCGATGTGGAGTGAGCCAAAAAATAGACAAGCATTCTTAAAAAGTCTCCAAAATGAGGGGATCGATGATGAAGTGCTAGAGAATCTACAAGAGATTTTTGAGCGAAAAGATTGCGATATTTATGATATTTTGGCGCATATTAGCTTTAGTAGCGAGATAGTATCACGCAGTGAGCGAGTGATAAGCGTGAGAAAAAGTGGCTTTTTGCAAAGATTCCATAAAGAAAGAGCTATAAGACTTATAGAGTTTTTGCTAGGATATTATGAAAAACACGGAATCAACGCCTTTGACAACATTAGCACTTTGCTAGAGCTTAGCTCACTTGGCTCTATGCAAGAAATCATTAATGACTTTGGCGGAATCTCTGCACTAAAAGAGAGCATAGAGGATTTACAGAGGGAAATATATGGGGTGTGAAAAATGGAAAATGAAATGATAAATACCTATGTAAAAAATTCTGCTAATAATTTTGTCATATTTTTAGATGAAACTCTATGTCATCAATATCATCATTTTTTACTATCTATTTCAAATCAATTTGAAAGCAAAAAGTGGAAAATGAAAAATTTTAAAAATTTTATTATTACTAATTTAAAAGAATGCGCTCTAACAGAACAAGAAAGGCAAAGTTTAGCAGGCAATGAAGGTGAAATTTTAGATAAAGCTATCTCAAAACTAAGAATAAATGAAAGAAGTGGAGAGATAGGAGAAATTTTCCTCCATGGTATCATGAGGGAATATTACAATGCTCTACCTATTGTTCCTAAAATTTTTTATAAACAAAATCGCAATGTGGAAGCATTAGGATTTGACAGCGCCCATTTAACTATAGAAAACAAGAATGCCATTTGTGGCTAGGAGAATCAAAGTTGTATGATAACTTAGATGATGCTATAAGAAATGCTATAAAATCTCTAAAAGATCATCTAAGTGACGACGAAATTATGCGTAATGAAGCTAGAATAATTGCAAATTCACATGAATTAGATAATTTAGGAAAACATCATAACATTCAGACACGCACATTGGCAAATTTCAAGCAAATTGTTAATGGGAATATTAATCTTGATGAATTAAAAAGCATTTTACATGTGCCAATATCTATTATTTATAATTGTGACCATACAAAAAACATTGAGGAAATTACCGACGATTATAAAACAACAATAAAAAATTTTCATAAAGAAAAGGGGAATGAAATATCAGAGGAAATCAAAAAACTTTCAAATAAAATTACATATATCGATAGAATAAAATTTCACATAATTTTATTTCCTGTTCCTGATAAGAAGGAAATTATGAGCAAAATAAATAAAATCTTTGAGAGTTATAGAAATGCTGACTAGTGAACAAATCTTTGATAAATGTGTAGAGATATATAAAATTCTAAATAACAACAAAGAAGCAGAAGCTAAAGAAGAGCTTTTGTATTTACTCGATGAAATTCAAGATAAAGCTTTATATCCGCCTATATTAAATCATCTTATCAGACAATTTGGGTTATACCCCTATATGAATCAAGATACTTCGATTTTAGAAGATAGATTTTTGCTAGAATGTTTTAAAACAGATATTGGAGAGGATGAACCAAAGGTTTTACATAGAGAACAATCAAGGGTTTTAAAAAGACTTTTAAGCAATGAAAGCCTTATTCTTTCTGCTCCAACAAGTTTTGGCAAAAGTTTTATTATCGATGCTCTAATAGCTATGAAAAAACCAAATAATATATTAATCATTGTCCCTACAATTTCTTTATTGGATGAAGCTAGAAGAAGACTTGTAAAGAAATTTTATAATTATGATATAATCACAACCACTCAACAGACCGATTTAAAAAATAACAATATCTTTATTTTTTCTCCAGAAAGAGCAGTTGAATATTTTTCATTTATTAATAAAGAAAATATCAGACTTGATTTTTTTATAGTTGATGAGTTTTATAAAATATCAAAGGATTATGAAAAAGAAAGATTTGCTCCATTGCAAAATGCTATTTTGAAATATATGGGTATTTCTGATCAAAGATATTATATTTGTCCTAATATAGATAAGATAAAAAATGAAAATAGCATTCTTTGTAAAGGAATGAAATTTGAATGCCTTGATTTCAATACTGTTTTTATTCATATTAATAAATGTTATAAGAATAAGGATTTTAAAAAAGAAGAAAAAATTCTAGAAATAGTAAAAAAAGATGAAAAAACTCTAGTTTATACTCAAAGTCAAAGCAATATAAAAAAAGTTTGTGAAATCTTGGTAGAAAATACCATTATAGAAAATTCAAATGCTTTATTGGAAAATTTTGCAAAATGGTTATCAAAATATTACGGAGAACACTACCTTAATGATACATTAAAAATTGGCGTGGGAATACATCATGGAAGGCTTCATAGGTGTCTATCGCAATTGCAAGTAAGATTATTTGAAGGAAAAGATTTACTAAAAACCATTGTTTCTACATCTTCTTTAATAGAAGGGGTTAATATTCCAGCAAAAAATCTTATTTTATGGGATAAAAGAAATGGAACAAAAAATATAAATCATTTTACTTATAAAAATATTATAGGTAGAAGCGGAAGAATGTTTAAATATTTTATAGGTGAAGTATATTTATTTGAATCTCCAAACGAAGATGATAATCAAGAAAAGATATTAGATGTAGAAATCAAATCAGAATCTTTATCTATTAATGATGAGATAAATAATGAAATTCCCGATAATATACAAACAGAAGTTAAAAATAATCAACGAGAGATAATAAAATTAATAGGAAGAGATAAATTCGATTTGCTTAAAAAAGAAACATTGTTAAAAAATGATTTAGAAGTTATTATAAAAATAATTCAAATATTGCAAAGTGAAGATTTTAATAGTGAAATTTTTACATATTTATTTAATGATGAACCTGATACATGGTATATCTTATCTAAAATTGCGTCTATAGGAGAATTTCATTGTAAAAATATTGGCGATATAAATACTGTTGAGTTGGTAAAAAAATTATCACAAAATTGGACTAAACCACTACCAAAACTTATTAAAGATATGGGAATTGATTTGGATGATTTTTTTAAATTTGAGAATCATGTAGCTTTTAAAATTGCATCACTATTTTCCGATATTAACACTTTACAAAAAATACTCTACCCTGAAAAAGCGATAGATATTTCAAGTTTTGTTACAAAACTTTCAAATGCCTTTTTGCCATCTGTGGTTTATACCCTTGAAGAGTTTGGACTCCCTAGAATCGTTTCTAAAAAACTTCATAAATGTGGATTCATTGATTTTGAAAATAAGGATTTAACAATAGAACAAGTATTAGATAATTTTAAAGAAAATACAGCTGATAATATAATCAACAAATTAAAAGAAAAAAATCTTTACGATGATTTTGAAGATTATATATTAAATTATTTTTATGAAGGTTTAGGGCAGTAAAATGACACATTTACCGCAGGGGTGGGAAGTAAAAACAATAGAAGATGTTTGTAAAAATTCAAACTCGAATTTAGCCTTAAAAGATATAAAAGATAAAAGTGGAGATTATCCTGTTTTTGGTGCAAGTGGCATAGTTGGTTATGTGGATTTTTTTCATAAAGCTCAAGAATGTTTAGGTATAATTAAAGATGGTGCAGGGGTTGGAAGAGTCTTTGTTTTACCTAAACAATCATCAGTAATAGGCACTTTAAGCTATTTAGAAAACAATGAAACTACGAATCTCAAATATTTGTTCTACTTTCTTAAAAATCTCGATTTTTCAAAATATATTTTAGGTTCGGCAATTCCACATATTTATTTTAGAGATTATAAAAAAGGGCAGATTCCACTTCCGCCGCTAGAAGAGCAGATGAGAATTGTAAAAATTCTAGATTCTGCGTTTGCTAGTATTGATAGAAGCATAGAGCTAGTAAAAGCAAATCTTGCTAATCTCGATGAGTTAGCCAAAAGTGTGCTTGATAGAGCTTTTAATCCTTTGGGAGATTCTACAGAATCTACACAGAATCCTAGCACACGCGATACACAATCTCCCTATCCCCTCCCGCAACATTGGGAATGGAAAACCTTGGGGGAGATGTGTAAGATTCTCAATGGTGGGACACCAGACACAAAAAACCCTGTTTTTTGGGATTTAAATCAATCGCACGAAGTGCAGACAGATAAAAGCGTCGTCGGGGTGGGGGGAGAGGTTGAGAGGGGGGAGGGAGCGACTTCGCAATTCAAGCCCCTCCACCCTCTCGCAAAAGACATAGAAACTAAAAATGATGATTGTAATTCTACGCCCTTATCTCAAGATGATAACTCCCCCTATCCCCTCCCGCAACATTGGGAATGGAAAACCTTGGGGGAAATTTGTTCTATTACAGACGGGACACATAAAACGCCAACTTATGTAGAAACTGGGATTCCATTTTTGTCTGTCAAAAATATTTCTAAAGGCTTTTTTGATTTAAGTGATGTTAGATACATATCGCAAGAAGAACATAATAAGCTTATTAAGAGAGCTAAGCCTGAATTTGGAGATATTTTGATTTGTCGTATTGGAACTTTAGGTAAAGCTATAAAAATTTCTTTAAAGTTTGAATTTAGCATATTTGTTAGCTTGGGACTTTTGAAACCAAAGATTAAGTTAGTAAGTGATTATTTAGCTCATTTTTTAAACTCTTATTGTATTGAAAAATGGATTAATGATAATAAGGTGGGTGGAGGAACGCATACCGCCAAACTAAACTTAAATGTTTTAGAAAAATGTCCTGTAGCCCTCCCAAAAGACATAAAAGAGCAAGAGCAAATCGCAAAGCATTTGGATTCTACTTTTGAGAGAATCAAAAAGCTAAAAGAGCTTTATAACGCACAGCTACAAGACTATGAGGAGCTTAAGCAATCCCTGCTTACTCAAGCTTTTAGCGGAAAGTTATAAATGTTAAAAAATTTGCCAAACTTTAACACAACAGCAAGATATGTTAAAAATTTTGGATTTTTTTAACATATTATCAAAGGATAACAATGCAAAAAAGCATAAAACGAAATCTTACTATGGATTTTTTAAGCTTTAGTTTGGAAAATCAAGAAGAGTTTTTAGAAGTAGTTTATAAAAACGATGATATATGGCTTAGTGCTGCTTTAATGGCTAGGTTATTTGAGTGTTCTAGTGATAATATTTATTTGCATATCAATAATATCTATAAAGAAAACGAACTTGATAAAAATTTAACTTCCGAGGAAATCTCGGTAGTTCAAAAAGAAGGAAAAAGGGAGGTTGCAAGAAAAATCACATTTTATAATTTTGATGTAATCATTAGCGTAGGATATAGGATAAATTCTTATAAAGCTACAAAATTTAGACAATGGGCTACAACAATTTTAAAGCAATTTAGCATCAAAGGATATGTGCTGGATAAAGAACGCTTGAAAAATGGTAGCGTAATAGATAAAAACTATTTTGATGAGCTTTTAGAAGAAATTAGAGAAATAAGAGCTAGTGAAAGACTCTTTTATCAGAAGATAACTGATATTTACACAACAGCAATCGACTATGATAAAAATGATGAATTAACTAAAGAATTTTTTGCTAGTGTGCAAAATAAACTTCATTTTGCTACACATGGACACACCGCAGCAGAGCTTATAAAACAAAGGGCAAATTTTCAAAAACCAAATATGGGACTTAATACTTGGAAAAATGCACCTGAAGGTAAAATTTTGCAAAGTGATGTAGTAATTGCTAAAAACTATCTTAGTCAAGATGAGCTTTTAGAATTAAATCGTATAGTAGGTATGTATCTTGACTATGCTGAAGATAGGGCAAAGAAAAATATAGCAATGACTATGCAAGATTGGAAAGATAAGCTTGATAGCTTTTTAGAATTTAATGAAAGAGAAATTCTAAAAGATAATGGTAAAATCAGTAAAAAAATAGCAGATGATTTTGCCAAAGAAGAATTTCATAAATTTAGAGTTATTCAAGACAAAAATTATAAATCAGATTTTGATAAAGCTATTTTAAAAGCCTTAAAGGATAACAATGCAAAATACAATCGATAGAATCACAGACATACTAAGGCGTGATGATGGCATAAGTGGTGCGATGCATTATAGTGAGCAGATTAGCTGGATATTGTTTTTGAAGTTTTTAGATGATTATGAAAGAGAATTAAAAGATGAAGCGTTTTTGAATGATGTGCCTTATACGAGCATTTTAGATTCTAAGTATGCGTGGCAGAGCTGGGCAGCACCCAAAAAAGATGGCAAACTTGATGTGAAAAATGCGCTAAGTGGAAGTGATTTGCTAGAGTTTGTCAATAACGAGCTTTTCCCTTATCTCAAAAGTTTTAAAAACAATGAGGACTTTAAAAGTATCGCGTATAAAATCGGTGGAATCTTTGAATTTATCGACAATAGAATCGCCAATGGACACACGCTAAGAGAAGTGATAAACCTCATCGATGAGCTTAGCTTCAGCAAAGAAAGTGATGTGTTTGCACTGGGTGATGTGTATGAGAAACTACTCAAAGATATGGGAAGCGATGGCGGTAATAGCGGGGAGTTTTATACGCCAAGAGCGTTGGTTAAAGTAATGGTAGAAGTTATCAACCCTAAGCCAAAAGAGAGAATCTATGATCCAGCGTGTGGGAGTTGCGGATTTTTGGTGGAGAGCTTTTTGCATATTTTGTATGAAGATAGGGCAAAAGGACAAAAAGCAAATCTAAGCGTAGAGGAGCTAGAGTTTTTGCAAAAAGACGCACTCTTTGGCAAAGAAAAAACGCCGCTTAGCTATGCTATGGGGATTATGAATATGATACTTCACGGGATAAAATCCCCAAATATTATCAAAACAAACACGCTAAGTAAGAGAATAACAGACATAACAGAGAGTGAAAGATACGAAGTCATACTTGCAAATCCTCCTTTTGGTGGCAAAGAAAAAGAACAGATTCAGGGCAATTTTATTGTGCCTTCCAACGCTACAGAGCTTTTATTTTTGCAACATATCCTAAAATCACTCAAAACCAATGGTAGATGTGCGATTATCGTGCCTGAAGGGGTGTTGTTTCAAAATTCAAATACCTTTGTGAAAGTCAAGCAAGATTTGATAGAAAACTATAATCTAGAATGTGTGCTAAGCCTACCTAGTGGCGTGTTTCTCCCCTATAGTGCAGTAAAAACCAATGTGCTATTTTTCTCCAAAGGGTTAAGAGGCATTGTAGATGAACAAGATAGCAGTGTGTATTATTATGAGCTTATCCCACCTTATAAACTCACCAAAAATAAGCCTTTGGAATATGCGCATTTTAAAGAATTTTTGGAGTGCTACAAACAACGAAAAATCACACCGCATTCTTACCTTGTGAGTTTGGAGGAACTAAAAGCAAGGAATTATGATCTAAGTGCCAAAAATCCCAATACAAAAGAGGAAAAATCCTTGCGTGAAGTGGGTTCGATTTTAGAATCTTTGCACAATACCCAAAATCAAGTGATGACACTTTTGGGAGAGCTAGAAACACAAATACACACAAAATCTCACTAACGATACAAAAGCCTAAGACATATGCGTATAAAAGCTAAGGCTACACTTGATCTTCTGGCAACACTCTAGCTAAGACATTAAAAAAGCGCAACAATATGTTTGCATTTGGCGATTTTTGGTGAATCTCAAATTCTCCGTTTTTATTGTATCCTTTCCAAAATATCTTATCATCTACGCACCAAAGTTGCCACGCATCCGCCATTTCTTCTTGGATATTTGCCTTTGTTTTTTGGGCAAAGCTTGGATTTTCAAAAACCACCACAGATTCTGTATTAAGATTACTTGATCGCTGATCGAGATTAAAGCTCCCTACCCATGTAATGCGCTCATCAAAAACAATCGTTTTGCTATGCAAAGACGCACCTGAACTAAACTTGCCTCGCACACCACTTTTCTTTTTTTTGCCCTCATATTGGTATTCATACACGCGCACACCATTTTTGACAAAAATATCACGATAGCGCTCCCACGCCGCATACACTACAAGCGAATCTGTTGAGGCTAGTGAATTAGTAAGGACGCTAATATGTATATTGCGATCTTGGAGTGATTGGAGATCGCCTATAGTATGCTTACCTGGCACAAAATACGCCGCGGCGATATACACATCTTTTGTAGTATGCGCAAAGATTTGTTTTAGCGCATCTGTGATAGGGCGATTGGGATTTGCTTTGTCGATTTTATCTGGCGTATCCGCGATAAACATTGCCTTGCCCCACGCCATATCAAATTGTTTTGTCGTGTAGTCCTGCATAAATGCTCTGATTGTCTCATCATATTTTAAAAATCCGCTAGGCTGGGTAGCGATCTTTTCTGAAATTGCTTTAATCTCTTTGATGTAATTTTTCATCGATCGCTTGGAGGGCAAAAGTGTCGCAGGGATAGAGCGCTCATACTCCCAATACTTCATAAAGCTCTTTGTTGCGGACTTTGCCACATCGCCGATAAAAACTACATCGGTATCGGTAAAATTTAAATGTGTATTATTATCAAAATAATCATCTGCGACATTACGCCCACCGATAATAAGCGCAGTATTATCAACGATAAAAACCTTATTGTGCATACGGCGATTGATACGCGAAAAATCATAAATCATTTCAGGGTAGCGCAAAAGCTTGGAGCGATTTTTATAGGGGTTAAAAATTTTAACCTCAATATTTGGGTGTGAATCTAGCGTAATAATATCCGAAAAATCAGAATCTAAGCCATTGTCATCAATCAAAATACGCACCTGCACGCCTCGATTTGCCGCTTTCCAAAGCTCGTGCATAAAAATTTTGGACGCAAACTCATCTTTGTAGATATAGGATTGTAAAAAGATAGTTTTTTGTGCCATACGCGTAAGTGCGACGCGGTGCAAAAATGCTTGTGTGCCATCAGATAGCAAAAATGCGCCACTCTCGCCTTTGTGTGCCTCTAACTCATTAGCATATACCATACCTAGTGTTGTGGTATTTGGGATAAATTCTGGGATTTTTTGCTTTTGTGGTAAAACACTGGCATTGACATCTTTGACATTCACCACCACAGAAGAACACCCTGCATACATAAAAACTACCAAAAATCCTATGACAATGATACTAGCAACACTCAATATATGTTCGCTCAGAAATGTCATAACTAACCCTTGGCTACGCTTCAAATCTTGACTTCACCAAAAGTCTGCTCAAGCTTCTTACCAAAGTTGCTCATAAACCCTTCGCAAGATCGCATACCACTCAAAATCACTATCCAAGAAACATAAATCCACAACATCAAAAACAGCAAAATAGAAATTTGTCCATAGATACTTTTGTAAGTTTGGTTATAAAACACATAATACACAAACCCCCATTTTGTGATAAGCCACACAATCGTAGTGCCTAAACTAGAAAGCAATAACGGGAAAAAATGCAAGACTTTGTTTGCTGAAATTTTAAACAACACAAAAAACATCACCCAAGTGATGAGATAAGGCAAAGTCTTATACAGCATACTAAAATCCGCCACATCATTAAGCACCCTTTGGACTTCACCACTAAAATAAATAGAAAGCGCCAAGGACACTGGAAACAAAGTAATCATAGTCCAATACACCACGACAGAATCAAAAAACTTTCTAGGGCTTGAATTAAATACTTTAGCAGTTACATACTCAAAGTTGCGAAAAAACAAAATCGAAGTAACAAGCACATATACTAATCCCATCGTGCCAAGCTTGGAGCTATTTGCCAAAAACGCATCAAGGTATTGAGAAAATGTGTCTGTATTGGTGGGCAAAAGATTTGATAAGATAAGCTCTTTTAGCTCCAAAATCTCGCTTTGAAACTGCGGAAAACTAAGCAAAATAGAAAAAAAGATAAGCAACATCGGAATAAGGGCAAAAATCGTATAAAAACTTAGTGAAGCAGCATAAATCAACTGCTGATCAAAAAAGCGATAGATTCTGCGAATCTCAACGCTTATTTTGCGCACAAATACTTTGGAGACAAAAGGTTTTTTCATCGATTAATGGCAACTTGTCGCGGGTGTGTATCCATATGAAAGTATGCGATCAACATCGTTTTTGGGAGCCTCGCCTTTTGTCGTGAGATAATCACCTAGCACAACCGCATTTATCCCACATTCAAAAAGCTTTTTTTGATCCTCACCAAAGATATGCTCTCGCCCACCAGCTATCATCAAACGCGTTTTTGGTAAAAATTCACGCGCTAATGCCACGCAATCAAGTGCTTCTTCTTTGCTAAGTTTAGGAGCTTTTATAGGCAAATTTGGGTTAGCGATATAAAAATTTATAGGGCTAGAATGAGGTGTGAGAATCTGCAATGTCTTAAGCATATCAATCCTATCTTCCCAACTCTCTCCCAAACCAAAAATCCCTCCTGAACATAGCCCAAGCTCTGCTTTTAGTGCATTCTCGCAAGTCTCAAAACGCTCACTCCAAGTATGGGTGCTACAAACTTGTGGGAAAAAATTCTTAGAAGTTTCAAGATTATGGTTATAGCTATCCACACCATTTGCCTTAAGGTATTTGAGTGAATCCAAATCCGCTCTCCCACAACACGCGATAATATGTAAGCCCAAATCCGCCTCTTTAATCGCGCGTGCAGCTTGTGCGATATATTCACATTTTTTAGAATCTAACCCGCGCCCAGAGGTTACAAGACAAAACCCAAGTGCGCCGTATTCTTTAAGGCTTCTTGCTTCGTGCAAAATATCCTCTATAGGTTTATTTTTGTATGTAGGAACATTTGTATTGTAATGAGAAGATTGAGTGCAATATTTGCAATCCTCTGCGCAATTTCCGGAAGTTACATTGCAAATAGAGCATAAAAAAATTTCTTTTGGATTCATTGTATTCCTTTGGTATGAGTTGTATAAATGATATTTTGTATTTGGTTGGCAATTTTCATAGCATTTTGCCCATCAATTTCATTGGGCGCGATCTCATTTTTTGGTGCAGTATTGGATACTTGAGAATCCCTAGAATTAGCGCGACACATATTGCTAAAATCGAGCAATTCCAAAAGCAAGGCTTCCTGTGGTCGCACCTCGATACTCTCACTGCGCGATGAAATAGAGATATTGTGTAAATGTTGCTCGATAGTTTGCTTGTTGATTAGCACTTCTTTGCTCAAAAGATTACAATCAATATACATATCTTCGCAAGTAGCAGTAATTTGGCGGATTCTCTTTTCTGTGATACGCGAAGCTGTAATCGTGCTAAAAGCACCATTTTTATGCGTGATAATCGCACGCGCATATTCAATCATACCATTAATCACGACACCATGGGCTTGCACCTCACGCGCTTCTCCATTAAAAAGCAAACTCAAATCAATATCGTGAATCATCAAATCCATTACAACATCAACATCTGTAATGCGGTTGCTCATTTTATTGGTGCGGACAAAATCCACACTAAAAATGCGTGGAGAATTTTTTAGTAATTCCCGCAAAGCAGCAATAGCAGGATTATAGCGCTCAATAAATCCTACTTGGATACAGAGATTTTTATTGCGTGCAGCATCTACGATGATTTGGGTTGTATCAAGCGTATCGGTTAGGGGCTTTTCGACAAAAATATTTTTGATATGATCGCTTACTTTTTGGATATAGTCAAAATGCGTAAAAGTCGGCGTAACAATAATCACGCCATCGCTATTTTGCAAAGCATTTTCTAGCTCACTTTCATCTTGGAGCGCATACACATCAAATTCTTTTGCACTTTTTTCTAATAATTCTTTATTCACATCATAAATAAAGCTTACTTCAACATTTTTTAAAAGATTAAGGTTGCGTAGGTGGTTTTGACCCATTTTGCCAATGCCTAAAAGCCCAATTTTTACAATTTTGCGATCCATACTTCCACCTATACTCTAGCTAAGCAAAGCATTAAGAGATTCTATAATATAGCTCTGCTCTTGCTCACTCAAGAAGGCACTAAAAGGCAAAGAAAAAATCTCGCGTGAGATTCTCTCGCTCACAGGGAATGCACCTTGTTTGTAACCCAAATATGCCAAAGATTCTTGTAAATGCAAAGGTAGCGGATAATGTATAGCCGTAGGAATGCCTTTGTTTTGTAGCATATCTAGCACTTTTTCACGCGTAAATCTCTCATCAGCCAATCGCACCGAATATTGCGCATATACACTTGTGCGATCGCTTGGAATCTGTGGCAAAATGAGATTTTTTAGGTTGCGTGTATAGATATGTGCTATCTCCTCACGCTTGGCAATCTCTTGGTGAAAATGCTTAAGCTTGGCGTTAAGCACCGCGCATTGTATAGAATCTAAACGCCCATTAAGTCCTATGTATTTATGCATATAACGCCCAATTTGCCCGTGATTAAGGATAGATCCGATTTTAGAATCAAGCGCTTCATCATTGCAAAATACCGCGCCACCATCGCCATAACACCCAAGTGGCTTAGATGGGAAAAAGCTTGTTACGCCTATTGTAGAGAGGTTACACGAATATTTGCCTTTGTATGTTGCACCAAAACTTTGACACGCATCTTCTATCACGGCGATGTTATGTGCATTGGCGATAGCATTGATACTATCCATATCCGCAGGTAATCCATACAAACTCACAGGAATAATCGCCTTAGTGCGTGGTGATATGGCAGATTCTATTTTAGAGGGATCGATGTTATATGTCGCCTCATCAATATCAACAAAAACAGGTTTTGCACCCAAAAGCGCAATCATTTCAGCAGTAGCAATAAATGTAAAAGGTGTTGTAATAACCTCATCATCTTTTTGTATCCCAAGTGCCATAAGTGCAATAAGTAGTGCGTCTGTGCCGCTAGAAACTGCACGCGCATACCGAGCATTACAAAATGCACTAAGATTAGATTCTAATGTATGCACACTTGGACCCATAACATATGCACTAGAATCCAAAACCTCTTGTATCGCTGTATCTATCTCATCTTTATAAGCCCTATATTGTGCCTTTAGATTAATAAATTGTATATCCATCGCTCACCTAGTTCCGACAAAATTTGGGGAATTTTACCAAAAAAATATTTAAAAATTTGTCCCATATCCGATTTAGCTTCTAACTTGCACAAGGAAGTGCAAGCAAACATACATAAAGGAGTATATCATGGCTTTCCAAGTCAACACTAACGTTAGCGCACTTAACGCAGCAGCTCAAGGGACATTCACCCAATACAATATGAAAAACTCACTTGAAAAGTTGAGTTCTGGTCTTAGAATTAATAAGGCAGCAGATGACTCTTCAGGTATGACTATTGCCGATAGTTTGCGATCTCAAGCAAGTGCATTAGGTCAAGCTATCAGAAACACAAACGATGGTATGGGGATTATCCAAATTGCGGATAAGGCGATGGACGAACAATTAAAAATCCTAGACACAATCAAAGTCAAAGCGGTTCAAGCAGGACAAGATGGACAATCAACACAATCTCGTCAAGCAATCCAAGCGGACATTAAACGCCTTATTGAAGGTTTGGATAATATCGGTAACACAACTACTTACAATGGTCTTGCATTGCTTTCTGGATCATTCTCTAACAAAGAATTCCAAGTAGGTGCTTACTCTAACCAAACGATTAAAGCATCTATTGGTGCGGCTGTGTCTAACAAAATCGGTCAAGTGAGACTTGAAACAGGTCAGAATGTTACAGCAACTGGTGAAGTGAAGTTGAAGTTTGTTAATGTCGATGGTGTTAATGATGTAGAGCTTGAATCTGTAAAAATCTCTTCATCTGCTGGCACAGGTTTGGGAGCACTTGTAGAGGTTATCAACAAAAACTCTGATAAAACAGGTGTGCGTGCAACTGCCAATGTTATCACAACTTCAGATGAAGCTGTCAAAGCGGGAAGCCTTGGTGGTGTGATCCTTAATGGATTCTCAATTGGTGATATTATTGGTATTAAAGATAACGATAGCGATGGTCGTTTGGTGCAAGCTATCAATGCCGCTACAATGGATACAGGTGTAGAAGCTTATACAGATAACCTTGGTCGTTTGAATTTGCGTAGCACCGATGGTCGTGGGATTCAATTCTCTACAACAGGTGCGGTAGCACAACAAGGGCAAAACCAACAAGCTCAAGGCAATGGACAAACTCAACAACAAGCCGCTGGCGTGCTTGCAATAGAAAAAGTCAATGGTGGCAAAGATATTACTGCAGGTCCAGATGTTAAAAATGGTGGTAACTGGAACCTTGGACGCCTTTCACTTGTAAGAACTGATGCAAGAGACATTGTAATAAGCGGAGCAGGTATTAGTGCAACAGGTTACAACACAGATCAAACAGTTGCTGAAGCTACCGTGAACTTGCGTGATGTAACAGGTTCTTTTGACAAAGATATTCGTTCAGCTTCTGGTGGTAACTTTAATGGTGTGTTTATCGACGAATCAAAAAACCTTGGTGCAGGTGTAACTTCTCTAAGAGGTGCAATGGTAACAATGGATATCGCAGAATCTGCTACAAAAATTCTCGATAAAATCCGTGCAGACCTCGGTTCTGTTCAAGGACAAATGGTAAGCACTGTTAATAACATCACTATTACTCAAGTGAATGTTAAAGCAGCTGAATCACAAATTAGAGAGGTGGATTTTGCAGCTGAAAGCTCAGAATTTAGTAAGCTAAATATCTTGGCTCAATCTGGAAGTTATGCACTTTCTCAAGCTAACGCGGTTCAACAAAACATCTTAAGACTTCTTAACTAGTCTTAAGGGTTATGCCTTACTTTTTGCTAGAGGTGCTTACCTCTAGCATACTTCAAGTGCTTCTTTTTACCTCTTTTGATAGATTATCCTAAGCCCAATTTTTTGAATCTTAAGCTACAATTTTCTTGATACTCTTATAGAATCTAAGGATATTTCACAATGTTTGTCGATAGTGCTGATATTTTTGTATTTTCTGGTAATGGTGGTGCTGGTGGCGTAAGTTTTTTGCGTGAAAAATTTGTCATACAAGGCGGACCTGATGGCGGAGATGGTGGCAAGGGTGGCGATGTAATCATCGAAGTAGATCCAAATGCACACACCTTAGCAAATTTTCGTGGCAAAAAACATTATCGCGCACAAAATGGTGCAAATGGTGCACCACGCAATTGTAATGGGAAAAGTGGCGAGAATCTCATTATCAAAGTGCCACTTGGCACGCAGATTCTAGACTTTGATAGTGGTGAGGTTTTGGCGGATTTTGGTGAGAATGCAATGCGCGTAAAACTCCTAGAGGGTGGCAAGGGTGGATTAGGCAACGCACGATTTAAAACCGCGCGCAATCAAGCCCCTACACACGCCCAAAAAGGTATCCCAGGAAAAGAACTGCATATCCGCCTAGAACTCAAGCTTATCGCTGATGTTGGGCTCGTGGGCTACCCAAATGTAGGCAAATCCACGCTTATCTCAACACTTTCAAATGCAAAACCAGAAATTGCCAATTATGAATTTACCACAATCACACCACACTTAGGGGTAGTGGAAGTTGATGAATTGCATTCTTTTGTAATGGCAGATATTCCGGGAATCATCGAGGGTGCGAGTGAAGGCAAGGGATTGGGATTAAGATTCCTGAAACATATTGAGCGCACGAAATTTTTACTTTTTGTGCTTGATAGTGCAAGAGAAATGGATATCTGCACGCAATACACAAATCTAGTGCGAGAACTTGAAAATTTTTCCCCTGCCTTAAGTCAGCGAAATTTTGGGATTGTAGTTAGCAAATGCGATGTGCATACACCAGAGCTAGATTCACTCCAATCCCTTTGTGCCTCACACGCACACACACCACATTTTATCCTGCCTATTTCGGCTGTAGCCCATCAAGGGACCAAGGAACTTGTTTTTGCACTTTTTGAAGCCTTGCAATCAAACTCTGCACAAAATCCCTAAATACTAAGTTTTTGGTAAAACGCACTTTTGCCACAAAAAGTAGTGGATATGAGAATATATTTGGCTTAGTTTTTAGAATCTGTGTGGGCGTTTGATACGCTTCAAACGCACTTGCCGATAAAATCGCTCTAAACCTCTTTTTTCCTTTGGTCCTATAGCATAAAAAATATGCTCCAAATACTCTGCAATATACCAAGATTCTATCCCACTCCTATGCGAAGCTGCCATAAGCATATAGTGGGGAATTTTTTTGTGTTTAGTCCCATAACGCTTATTAAATGCCTTGCTAATACGCCCTAAAAGCTCTCCATAGCTACTAAAGCACAAACGCCCAAAGACAAAGGGTAGTTTGGTGCGATCCCACCATTTTTCTCCCATATCTTCAAATTCACCGCCATCGTATCTAAACTTAAGCGCCCTATCACCGATGAGCACCTCACCTTGCAACCCCAAAACCTGCGAAAGCGCATTGGAAGTATCAGATTGGTAATCAAAGCCACTGCCTTTTTTGACAATCACACTCCATACTGCACCTTTGGCGATGATACCGCTAGGACATACCTTATGTTTATAATGTGATGCATAACCAGCAATCGATGAGATAAATCCCGCATCAATGCGCCTAAACAAGAAATCTTGATTAAGCTTTGAGGGAAAGGATTTTTTAAGTGCAATGCACTTTTTCATATATGAGGGCAGTGGATAGGCTTTGATACACACATCAAAGGGCAAAAGATTAAGATATGCAATTTTTCCAAAACGCATTAAATAACCATTGTGACATGTTGGTGTTTTGATAGTGTGCTAAAAATCGCGTCGCGCTGTTCTTGAGAATCTACCTCGAGTTTGATATGCACGCTCACGAATTTTCCGCCATTAGAAAAACGAGTTTTTATAATCTCATAAGGGTTATTAATGGCTTCAAAAATGGCATTTTGCACCTGTGTTTCATCTCTGCCAATCACAACATACTCCCACAAAGTAGGATATGTAATCTGTGGAGTTTGCTCTAAATCGTTATGAATGTGTTGCATTTACACTCCTTGCAATAATGTTACAAATTCATCTGGAATCTTGGTAATCTTTTGGTGGATAATATCAACAAATGCAAGTGTTACCTCCATACCAAAGATACGATCTTGTGTTGTAGGCGAAAGGCTAGATGTATTATGTCCTTGAGTGATTCTGTATATGTCTTGTCTAAGACGCACGGAAGTCTGTCTCATCTGCAATACCTCTGTTCGCACCTCTAGCACATCGCCTAGCTTAGCACTCGCATAAAATTTTGCCTCCAAACCACTAACCACAAAACCACAATTTCCGCTATATGGCTGCATAGTGTTGGCAAAGAATATCTCGCTTCGTGCACGTTCGCAATATTTGATATAGTTTGTGTGATAGACAATCCCACCACAATCTGTATCCTCAAAATAGATTCTCACTTGATATGTCTGCATTGCATTTCCTAAGATTTTAGCGATTCTAAAAATTGCTTATACAACGCATTTAGATTCTCAAGCTCTTTGGTGCAGTCTTTGGAACTTGTCTGCTCTAGAATCTGCAAACGCTTACACAAATACTCAAAAAGCACCCTATCAATATCAGGAAGTTTGTTTGCTGCACTTGCCTCTTTGGATCTACCCTTGACAATCACGCGTGCAGGTATGCCTACTGCTGTGCATTCAGGTGGGACATCGCGTATAACCACAGAATTTGCACCAATCTTTGCATTTGCCCCTATGGTAATATCACCCAACACTTTTGCTCCAGCCCCAATCACAACGCCATTTTCTATGGTAGGGTGGCGCTTGACCTTATCCAAACTCACGCCACCTAAACTCACACCTTGATAAATGGTTACATCATCGCCTATAATCGATGTTTGTCCTATCACCACACCAATAGCATGATCAATAAAAACACGCCTACCAATCTTTGCTTCTGGGTGAATATCAACATTGGTAATAAAGCCTGTAATCCCCATAAGCACACGCGCCAACCTCCGAAACCCACGCACATACAACCAATGTGCCACCCTATAATGCACAAGTGCAATCACACCCGGATAAAAAAATAGCTCGATTCTACTCTCTAGCGCAGGGTCACGCAACCTCACAATACTAAAATCCTCTTTAATGAGTTGCCACAAACTACGCTCTTGCATATTAGCCCTTTTTGATACTAATGGTGCGGAGATAGCCATTTTCGCTAAGCATAACATATAAGCGTCCTAGCACCTCTTTTTTGCTATCTGAATCTAAATCCTGATTTTCCTCGATATATTGCTTTAGGATTCGCTCAATCTCTTTGGTATCATAATCCAAGTCATCAAGCACATCAAGAATAGTTTGCGCTTCCAAAAGATTGCAAAGCTCATAGCCTTTATTAAGATCATCATCAAATACAACGCTAAATTCTGTAGGGTGCGTAAAAAGATTATGTCGCATACCCAACACCTCTTGATACGCTCCCACAAGAAAGAATCCTAAAAAATATTCTTCTTTGGTTACATCAACATCGTGCAAATACAATGGCTTACTCGCATCAAATGCTACTTCCCCATCACTATCGCAAGTAATATCCCATAAACTCGCACTCCTTGTTGGTCGGCGATTTAATCTATCAAGAGGCATTACTGGAAAATTTTGTCCCAATCCCCAATAATCAGGCAAGCTTTGGAAAAAGCTACAATTTAGCAAATAGCGCTCTTGCACTTGTTCTTGAATAGCAATAATCTCATTATGATTTTTATGCTTAAGGAGTTTGAGGACTTTTTTGATAATAAGATGCACCAACACTTCGGTATTGCTACGATCTTGCAAATCGATATATCCCAAATCAAATAAAGTCAGTAGAGATTCCATATGATCAAAGCTATCGTGCAAGTATTCAATCGCGGTTTTTTCACTCACGCTCTCATAAAGATCATAAAGCTCTTGGATAAGTGGTGGATTAGAATCTTTAAGTTTAAGTGCCTTTTCATCATATTCTTGAGAAAGTAGCTCTAGCACAGGTGCGACCAAAACCGCGTGATTAGCGGCAATAAAACGCCCAGATTCTATAAAAATATCAGGTTCTTTCTCGTTTTTGTTTTTTGCAATTTCACGCAATGAAAACACCACATCACCGCTAAATTCTTCAAGCGTGTAATTGCGATTATTCTCATTTTCGTGTTGGGTATATTCCACCGCCAAACCACCGCCGATATTCACGCAACTTAGATTCTTAGCGCCTTTTTTGCGAAGTTCGGCATAAATGTTTCCAGCCTCCCTCAAGGCTTTTTTAAGAGGCAAAATATCACTCATTTGGCTACCAATATGAAAATGAATCATTGTAAATCTATCTAAAAGATCGTGTCGCTCAAGCATATTAAGCGCCTCTAAAAGTTCTGTAGAAGTTAAGCCAAATTTTGAATAAATTCCACCGCTTTTTGCCCACACACCTATACCACTGCTATGAAGGCGGATTCTAAGTCCTATTTTGGGATAAGGCTCACCCATTTCTTTGGCAACATCAATGATTGTTTCTAATTCATTTAACCCCTCAATCGTGATTGTAATATCGTGCTTCATATTTGCCGCAATAAAGCCAAGAGAAATCATCTCTCGATCTTTAAAGCCATTAACAGTAATTGGCGTATTTTTGTTGGCATATGCCATTGCCAAAATAAGCTCTGGCTTACTCCCTGCCTCTAACCCATAACATTTATCTGCACTTTGCTCCACAAGTGGCAAGACAAAATGTGGCATTTGATTGACTTTGAGGGGGAAAACTGCCTTAAAATTCCCTTGGTAATTGTATTCTGCAATAGCACGCTCAAATGCCGTAAAAACCTTGCAAATCTGATTTTTGATAAGATGAGGAAAGCGTAGCAGTAATGGACCTCGATAGCCCTTTTCACGAATCTCTTGCACGATTTGTATCAATGCGGGTTTGCTTTTGTGATTAATTTTTACTTGCCCATCATCAATAAAAAAATCGCCATTAGCCCAAAAGTTAATGCCATAATCCACCATAACTATACCTTACAAATCTAGATTCTAAACTCGCATTATACAAAAGATAAAGATATAATGCGCCAAAAAACATACCCAAAGATTAAAGATTCTTAATCACCAAGGAGTGGCTATGCTAGAAATACAAAACCTAAGCTCATATACGCTAGATTCACATAAGTTTGAGGAGATTTTTTTCACCCTTGCCAAAGCCTATAAACCAAACCTAGCCTCTCATCTTTGTGTAGAAATTCTCATCACAGATTCAGCCCAAATCCAAGAAATTAATGCAACACACCGCAACCAAGATAAACCCACAGATGTGCTTTCATTTCCTTTGGATGTGGATTTTGTGTATGCACCTGCAGAATGTATACTAAACATAGGTTCTGTGGTGCTTAATGCCCAAATGGCTGATGCAGTAGCCACAAACTTAGGACATAGCCTAGAAGATGAGTTATATTTACTATTTATCCACGCTTTGTTGCATATTTTTGGTTTTGATCATGAAGTCGATAATGGTGAGCACAGGCAAGAAGAGTGTCAATGGATCACATTCTTTAAACTCCCAAAAAGCCTTATAGAGCGCACACAAGATTCATAACAAAAGGAATATCCTTTGCTTTTATCACAAAAAACACAAGGATTTGGTGATGAAAAATATAGCATTGTGGATAGGAATGTGCGGATTTGTAACTCTAACATACGCATTTGATGCGGATATTGATTTTAATGAGATTCCAAACTATGTCGAAGAATCTCCCTCTCAAGAATTTATCCCAGATATTCCGCGCGCAGGAAGCTTATTTGGCACGGGTGATAGACCCCTGTTTGCTGATAGAAGGGCGATGAAACCTGATGATCTTATCACCGTGATTATTGAAGAAAACGCAACAGCAAATTTCACAACCAACAAAGCCTATAATGGGACAAGTGGCGGTGTTGTTACGCCTCCTAGCATACAATATGGTGGCGCCGATGAGGAACAACAAAAAATCGCTCAAGAACTCAACAACCAAAGCGCCTACACTCTCACCAAAGCCAACAACACGACAAACTTTACTGGTGGTGGCAACCAAAGTCATACCGATGCGATTAATGCTACTATCACTGCACGCATCATCAAAGTGCTAGAGAATGGCAATTATTTCATTGCAGGACAAAAAGAGATTTTAGTCGATGGAGAAAAACAAATTTTACAAGTAAGCGGTGTGGTGCGTCCATACGATGTAGAAAAAAACAACACCGTCCAAAGTCGCTACCTTGCCGATGCCAAAATCGCCTACCGATCTGTAGGACCTATCAGCCAAACGCGTAGTAAAAACCCAGTGAGTGATGGAATCGAGAGTGTGTGGCCATTTTAGATGAATCTCGCCATTATTCCCGCTAGAGGAGGTTCAAAGCGAATCCCACGCAAAAACGCTAAACTTTTTTGTGGTAAGCCTATCATAGCCTACGCAATCCAAAATGCCATACGAAGCGAAATTTTTGATGAAGTGATTGTAAGCACGGATTCAGAAGAAATCGCTACTATCGCCATACAATATGGCGCAAAAGTGCCATTTATGCGCCCACAACACTTAAGCGATGATCACACACCCACGCTCTCAGTCATAGCACACGCCTTACAAATGCAACAAGCCCAAGATCTTGATATGGTTTGCTGCTTGTATCCAACCACGCCACTTTTACCTACACACATACTCACGCAGGCTTATACTATGCTTTGCAATGATGATAATGTGCATTATGTGTTTGGAGCACTTGAATATGCGCACAGCCCTTGGCGGAGTTTTAGACTAGATTCTATCTCGCTACCTACCCACACGCATACCACCACACAAGAAAAAGCATTTGCTCCCACACTTTTATATCCACAATTTGAAAAGACACGATCCCAAGATCTTGCACCGCTATATTATGATGCAGGGCAATTTTATTTTGCCAAGGCTTTATATTTTATGCAACAAATACCCATATTTGCGCCACATTCTCGCGCTCTTATCCTAAATCCTTTGTATGCCCAAGACATAGATACATTACAAGATTGGCAACTTGCCGAACTAAAATACCAACTTGTGCATACAACAAATGCCAAATGACACTCTATTATTTCTATGATGATGGTGCCAAAGCTGGATTAGGACATTATCGTCGCATACGCCTACTCGCACAAAAAATCAAACACATAACAACACACCAAAAAATAGAGCATGTGTTTTGCCCCATATCAACATATGCGTTACAACACCTAGAGAATCTACACACATTTTGTGCTAACATACACCCACAGCAAACTTTAGGTGCGATAGTAGATAGCTATATCTTTGAGGCAAAGCACTTTGCCTTGTTAGATTCGGTATTCCCACGCCTTTTGTGCCTTGATGATGAAAATCGCAATGTGTATCCACCAAAAAGTTTTATCCTTAATGGTGCGCTTAATGCCCACAAACTCTATCCTCACCACGATAGCCAATATATGTTAGGCATAGACTTTGCACTTTGTGATGAGATATTTACGCCTATACCCTTAGCACAAGAAAAGGTGCGTGCGATATTTGTAAGTTTTGGAGGCAGTGATCACCAAAATTTTAGCACACAGATTTTGCCATGTATTCAATCTAGTATGCCATCTTGCACCATACACCTTGTATTGGGTCAATACTATCCTCACCTGCCACCTACAGGAGAAAACCTTATATGCCACAATGCCCTTAGCACACCACAAATGCAACAAGTCATGCAACAATGTGATATTGCCATAAGCGCAGGTGGTGGCACACTCATAGAACTCGCCCAAAGCCTTATGCCTACCATTATGATTGAATCTGCGCCAAACCAACACTTTCAAATCACGCAATTTGCTACACTTGGTGCATTTAAACACGCCAAAAGCCTTGCACAAATCCCAAAGATTCTGCAATCTCTTGCACCCCAATCCGTGCGCCAAAGCATAAAAAACACTCTAGCAACTTTGCATTTTGGACAAAACATACAATCTGCCCTAAGGAATATCTTTGGCTTATAATATTGCGTGGAGATCGCGTGGGAGGAAATGATGAATTATACAATACTTGGCTATGAAGCAAGAGATTTTTGCTCTTGTGAGCAACATTTGTTAGAAGAAATTTTAGCTATCCGCAACACACCACAAGTCGCACAATGGATGTATAGCACACATATCACGCACAAAGGGCATTTTGAGTTTGTCAAGCACCTAAAGCAAGATCCAACGCAACGCTATTGGGTTATTTTACACGAAAATTGCATCCTTGGAGTTGGATCACTCACGCGTATGCGATACAAACACGCTTATCTTGGAATCTATACCAACCCACACGCCACGCATATCGCACACAAAGGGCAAAAAATACTGCACATTATCGAGCATATTGCCTTTAAAGAGTTTGGCTTACATACTTTATTTTTGGAAGTAATGAGCACTAATAAACGCGCCCTAAATTTCTATCAAAAGGCTGGATTCACACATAATGGGATTTTGCAGGATTTTGTGTTGCATGATGATGTGTTTTGTGATGTGTGCATTATGAGTAAAACACCCAAGCAACATCTTGCAATCAAACCCACACATATGACACACACACCCTTAATCGTAGCAGAGCTTAGCGCCAATCATTGCGGAAGCTTAGAGATCGCGCGTCAATCACTCCACGCAATCGCCAAAAGTGGCGCACATGCCATAAAACTCCAAACCTACACGCCAGATTGTCTCACGCTTGATGCAAAAAATCAATACTTTAAAATACAAAAGGGATTATGGAAAGATACATATCTCTATGAACTTTATAAAACTGCCCAAACACCTTGGGAATGGCATGAAGAGCTTTTTACATTAGGGCGGGATTTGGGGTTACTTGTCTTTAGCTCACCATTTTCTAAGCAAGGGGTAGATTTTTTAGAATCTCTTGATTGCCCTATGTATAAAATTGCAAGTTTTGAGGTGCTAGATCTTGAGCTTATAGAATATGTGGCAAGGCTAAAAAAACCTATGATACTCTCAAGTGGCATAGCTGATGAACAAGAACTCCAAGAAGCAATAACCCTATGCAAAAAACACGGAGTGCGCGATATTACACTGCTTTTATGCACAAGCGCTTATCCTGCGCCATTAGATTCTATACACCTAGCAAGTATGCGTGCATTTGGGCAGAGATATGGTGTAAAGTTTGGACTCTCTGATCATACACTTGGCACTCTGTGTGCGAGTATGGCTGCAACGCTTGGGGCTAGTATGATAGAAAAACACTTCATTTTAGACAAAAAATTACAAAGCCCAGATAGTGCGTTTAGCCTTGATGCAAAAGAATTTAGTGAGCTTGTCCAAGATATTGCGCGTGTGCGTGAGATTATGGGAGATGAGAATTTTAACATATCACAAAAACAGGGGCGTGAGTTTGCTAGAAGTATTTGGGTAGCACGAGATATAGCAATGGGTGAAGAGCTTACAACACAAAACATCAAAGTATTGCGACCAAATGGTGGACTACATCCACGAAATTATAAAAACCTTTTAGGGCGCAAAGCATCGCGCGATCTCAAATTCGGAGAGCCACTCACCAAAAAAGACTTCATATAAATGTGTATTATAGAGAATTTTTACGCAAAATATCCCAAAAACACGCTCAAGCCTTGACTTTTGTATAAAACTCGCTAAAATATGTGCGTCTCTAAAATTTTATCATAAGGGGTTTATCATGAACAAGGCTACTTTCGTTGAACTTGTTAAAACTGCAGGAAAGTTTGAAACAAAAAAAGATGCTGAAAGAGCAGTAAATGCTTTTACAGAAGCTGTAACTAAAGCACTTGCTAAAAAAGAAAGTGTTGAATTGGTTGGCTTTGGTAAATTTGAAACTGCTATCCAAAAAGCAAAAACAGGTAAAGTTCCTGGAACTAACAAAACATACACTACTAAAGAAAAGAGAGTTCCTAAATTTAGACCTGGTAAAGGTTTAAAAGACCTTGTAAGCAAAAAATAACTTTGCTTACTTTCTAGGGATACTCCCTAGATTCTCTTTATTATTCTTCTTTGTATTTCTTTTATTTCATTAGCGTATCAAGACTTTCTTTAATATTCTTGCCTTCTGTAATCGCATACACTTCGTGTGCAATAGGCACATAAATACCTTTTTCTTGTCCAATTTTTGTGATAGCTTCTGAAGTTTTTACACCTTCTGCAACTTCTCCTAGCTCACACAGAATCTCTTGCATTGTTTTACCCTTTGCAAGTCCTAATCCCACGCGATAGTTGCGCGACATTGTAGAATTTGATGTCAAAAACAAATCTCCAGCACCAGAGAGACCCAAAAATGTCTCCATCTTTGCGCCAAAATATTCTCCAAAACGATTCATCTCCACAAGACCACGCGCCAATAATGAGGCTTTGGCATTTGCCCCTAGATTTAATCCATCACAAATTCCCGCGGCAATAGCGATGACATTTTTATACGCTCCAGCTATCTCACCGCCTATCACATCAAGACTTTCATAGGTTTTGATAAAGCTTGGCATAAGTGCCCCAAACTCTTTGGCAAGTAAAAGATTATGTGCGTGAATCACAAGTGCGCAAGGCAATGATTGTAGCACTTCTGAAGCGAAACTTGGACCACACAAATAAGCGACATTATTTTGTGATGTATATTGCTCATAAATATCACTCACAAATGCGTTATGCGCAGTTTCTATGCCCTTAGAGGCAGCAAGAATCTTGCATTCTTTGGGCAATGCTATGCCTCCCAACCAATCCCTTAAGGCATTTGTTGCAATTGCTATAACAAAATATTCGCTCATCAAGGCTTCAGCAAGCTCTACTTGCCTAATATTTGCAGCAACCATATCTCTCACATCACGCCTAGATACAATGCACACTTCATTTTTTTGTGAAAGCGAAAAAGCTAAAGCCCTCCCCCAAGATCCACCACCAAAAACACTTACTCTAGCCATAATTATTTCCAGCACTCTGCATTGGTAATCCCTACACTAGAAGCCTTAAAGTGTGGATCTTTTCCTGCCTTGCGCTGCATTTCATAATCACGCAATACACGCAATGCAATATTTCCAAGCAATACAATTGCTATAATATTGATAATAGCCATAATTCCCATAAAAATATCTGCCAACTCCCACGCAAGATCAAAGCCTATCTGTGTCCCAACAAAAACCATAAGCACCGCACTTGCACGAAAAATATTAAGAGCTATTTTGTTATCGGTAATAAACCTAAAATTCATCTGTGCATAGAAAAAATTACCAATAAGCGAAGTGAATGCAAAAAGCGTAACAGCGACACTCACAAAATGCAACCCAAACTCTCCCAAATATCCTTGCATGACCTTTTGCATAATCGCCATTCCCTTTAGCTCCTGAAGATTCTCTTGGGAACAAAGCACCACGAGCGCAGTAGCGGTGCAAATTATAAGTGTATCAATAAATACAGAGAGTGTTTGCACCATACCTTGCTTAGCGGGGTGCGTAGTGTGTGCCGCAGCTGCAGCATTTGGCGCAGAGCCCATACCTGCCTCATTAGAAAACAAACCACGCTTGATACCTATGACCATAGCACTTCCAGCAAAGCCCCCAAACATTGCCTCAAAATCAAAAGCTTGCTCAAAGATATGCATAAACACACGAGGCAACTCAGCAAAATGCGTTATGATCACAAAAGCCGCAACACCAAAATATCCAATTGCCATAACTGGCACAAGCGTAGAAGCAATGAATGCGGAAGATTTATTTTTACCATAAAAAAATCCTACTACCAATATTGCCAACAAAATACCAAGGAAGATTCTAAAATAACCATTTTGAAATGAATCTTGACCTATGTATATCTCAAAAACAGAAGTAAGCGTATAAGCTTGCAAGCCATTAAATCCATATGTAAAACACGCAATAAGTGAGATAGCAAACACAATCCCAAAACTTCTAGAACCTAATGCGCTTTGTATATAATACGCAGGACCACCTTTATAATTATAAGCGCCATCCTTGCGTTTATACACTTGTGCAAGTGTGCTTTCTACAAAGGCACTCGCTCCACCAAGCAAAGCAGTAACCCACATCCAAAAAAGCGCACCCACACCTCCGACACTCATCGCAAATGCCACACCCACAATATTTCCTATTCCTACACGCGACGCAGTAGAAATCATCAATGCCCCAAATGGCGATACATGTTCTTCATGTGATTTTTCGCGCAAAATCTTTAGGACTTGTGGTAAAAAGCGAAACTGAATAAATCGTGTGCGAATACTAAAATAGATTCCACACGCAATAAGCATAAAAACCAAGAGATATGTATAAAGAAAAGTATTGATAGACTCAAAAAAAAGCGTAATATGTTGCACAAACTCCATTAATTCCCCTTTGTGAATAATAAATTTACTATAATAAAGCCCTTAGTCTTACATTTTTCTTAGACCTACTGCCACCAAAAGCACAAAAATGGTAATTCCAAGTCCCAAAAAAAGCTCTAAAAGCCCATAAAGTCGTATGAATGGCTGGGTAATAAGCGGTGAAGCAAATTGCCCTAAAAACATAAAAGAACTCATAAAGCCCATAGCCTTGCCTCTATGGTGAGGCTTAGCGATACTAAAAAGATATGAGTTGTTATTGACAATAATAAGACCACCGCCACAGCCAAGCAAAATAAGTCCAAGCAACACAACCACATATGTGTGAAACACAAAAAAGAGTAAAAATGCACTTCCCATAGCAGCTAAAGCTATGAGATACACTTGCTTGATACTAAGGTAGATTCTAATACGCTCATAAAACAGCGCAATAATCCCAAACGATAATGCAGAAATTGCCATAGAGATTCCCACAATCTTTGGACTCTCATGCAAATATTGTGTGATAAAAAATGGTAAGCGCGTGGGTGAGACAAAATATGTAGCCATGACAAAAAAACCCATAAAATATACTGGAATAAATGGCCAGATTCTAAAAGGCTCATCATCTACATGTTCTTGTGGTATGTGTTTGGGCGTTTTTGGCTCAAAAAGATATATACTTGCCAAAATAAAAAATACAAAACCCAAAAAATATACCAAAAATGGATAACGCCAACTCAATGCGGACAAATATCCAGCTATACTTAAAAATACTGCACTTCCTCCGGCTGTAGCAAAACCCTGCACTCCAAGCATTTTTTGTCGCTCACTACCTGTATAATAACTCGCTACCAATACCGAAGCAGAAGTCATCACAAATGCCGTAGCTATGCCAAAAACACAACGCGAAATAAGAATATAATAAATATTATCAAGCCAGAATCCAAGCACCCCTGCGCTACTCCAAATTACCATTGAAGGAAGCAAAAAGCGCAATTTTCCAAATGTATCAATTGCTATGCCAGCTATGGGTGAAAAAAACACGACAAAAAGTGAGGGGATAGTAAGAATCAGTGGGACAAGCACATCAGCGTGAGGAATATGAGCAAAATGCTCACTAAGTGCAGGGAGTGAGGGTGAGATAACAACATTTCCAAGCACAGTCATTGAAGTGCTTGCAAATAATGCCACCAAAAACAGAGGCTTATGTGTTAGTGTATGAATCTTTTTTTCAAGCTTTGTCATAGATACACTGCAATCATATACAGATTCCATAACTTGTATGTATATACAAGTTATGACAAAAACACTTGTTCCAAATATTTTGTATGAATAGCAGAATCATGAAAGTCTTTGTTTTCCATCATTTTGATATGAAAAGGAATGGTGGTTTTGATACCTTCGATACAAAATTCCTTAAGCGCGCGATGCATTCTAATGATAGCTTCTTGTCTATCGTGTCCCCATACAATGAGCTTACCTATCATAGAATCATAATGCATAGGCACACTATAACCACCATACGCATGAGTGTCAAGACGCACATTAGCACCACCAGGGCTTACCCATTTTGTGATTTTACCTGGACACGGATAAAATTTTTCAGGATCTTCAGCAGTGATACGACACTCTATACTATGTCCCTTAAATGTAATACTCTCTTGTGGTGGGAGTTTCTCACCTTCAGCAATACGTATCATCCACTCTACAAGATCTAGCCCACTAATCATCTCGCTCACAGTATGCTCGACTTGCAAACGCGTATTCATCTCCATAAAATAAAAATCTTCGTAATTTGCATCAAGCAAAAACTCAAATGTCCCAGCACCCACATAACCAATATATTTAGCTGCCTTGACTGCTGTTTCTAAAAGTTTTTGTCGCACTTCTTCTTTAAGCACAACCGCGGGAGCTTCCTCAATAAGCTTTTGTTGTCGTCTCTGTGCCGAACAATCACGCTCACCAATATGCACAACATTGCCATGCTTATCGGCTAGAATCTGCACTTCGATATGCTTTGGATTGCGAATAAATTTTTCCATATAAATTGTGCCATCACCAAACGCACTTACCGCTTCAGATTCAGCTGCAAGATACAAATTCTTTAAAAGTTCAGGCTTTTCCACCACACGCATACCGCGCCCACCACCACCTGCAGCGGCTTTTAAAATCACAGGATAGCCTATTTCTTCGGCAACCTTTTGGGCTTCTTTGTAATCTTTAAGTGCGCCATCACTTCCCATAATCACAGGCACACCTGCTTCTTTCATCACATCTTTAGCCTTGGACTTATCACTCATAAGCACCATTACTTCACTGCTAGGTCCGATAAATTCGATATTATGATGCGCACAAATCTCTACAAAGTTTTGATTTTCAGACAAAAACCCATAACCCGGAAAAATCGCATCGGCATCAAACAATTCTGCTGCACTCATAATGGCTGGGATATTGAGATAACTTTGACTTGATTTATCTCCACCTACGCATACTTTTGCATCAGCTACATCAAGATAATGTGTGTTTTTATCGGCGGTAGAATAAATGGCAATAGCTTGCTTACCCATTTCTTGAATAGTCCTAATAGCTCGTAGCGCAATTTCTCCACGATTTGCTATTAAGATTCTTTGTATTTTTTTTGTGCTCATAGCAATACCTTAGAGTTTTTGGATACGCACAAGGTTAGTGCTAAACTCAACTGGCGTAGCATCATCTACCTCAATAGAGAGAATCTTACAATCACATTCTGCTTCAATCTCATTCATAATCTTCATCGCTTCAATAATGCCGATAGTCTGTCCTTTTTTCACCGTATCACCAACATTAACATAAGGAGCTGCACCTGGGCTTGGACAACGATAAAATGTCCCAACCATTGGAGAAGTGATAAATTCTCCACCCTGAGCTTGTGGAGCTGCTGGAGCTGGTGTAGAAGCCAAAGCTTGTGGCGCTTCATTTGCAACTACAGGAGATACAACTGGAGCTTGTGGAACACTCACGGGAACGATGCTTGTGTATTTCTCAAGCTTTAACTCAAACTCTCCATCTTTGAGATTGAGTTTTGCGATTTGACTATTTCCAAAAATTTCCATAAGTTTTTTGATTTCTTGTAAGTTCATCTAACCCACCTTCTAAAATTCAAAATTTAATCTGCTATAATACCACATTTTCAAGTAAAGCAAGGTTATTTCTTAGCCTATCTTGCAACTTCACAATAATGAGGGGTGTTTATGGGTCTTAAATCAGATACTTGGATACGAGAAATGAGTTTGCAAAATGCGATGATAGAGCCATTTTGTGAAAAGCAAGTGAGTAAAGAAACCATTAGTTATGGGCTTTCTAGCTATGGTTATGATATTCGTGTAGGTGAAGAGTTTATGATCTTTAGTAATATAGGTGCTACCTTGGTAGATCCTAAGAATTTCAAAGAAGAAAATGTAGTGATAAAGCGCGTCAAAGAATATTGCATTATCCCTCCAAATTCTTTTGCACTAGCCCATAGTATAGAATATTTCAAAATGCCTCGCGACACGCTTGCTATTTGCCTTGGTAAAAGCACATATGCACGATGTGGGATTATTGTCAATGTTACGCCCTTTGAGCCAGAGTTTGAAGGGCATATCACTATAGAAATCTCCAATACTACACCACTTCCGGCTAAAATCTATGCCAATGAAGGAATTGCGCAAGTCTTATTTTTGCAAGGTGATGAAGTGTGCGAGGTAAGCTATAAAGATAGAGGCGGTAAATACCAAGGGCAAAGAGGCATTACTTTGCCAAGGATTCTCAAACACTAAACGATATTTACTGCTTAAATGCCCAAAATCGGCTAATCACATAACCTACAAGCGTGTAGGCTACTTGCGCGCAAAGAAGCGCTATATATTCGTTAATGCCAAAGATTCTGTGTGCAACACTAAGCACAATCATACTTGCACCATAAGCCACACCCATAGCGACAATAAAACGCACAAAATCTTGTTTATGTGAGTTTTGAGATTTGAAAGTAAATTTTTTATTTAGCACATAAGAATTTAGCACACCAAAAATCGTGCCTATGGTTTGGGAAAGCTCTACCATAACACCAAAATATGTAAGCACCAAAGCACAGCCTAAGCCCACAAATGTATTTATGACGCCCACACATATATAAAGCACTAATGAATGTGAGAGCACAGCCTGTATTTTCTTACGCATACAAAACCTAAAAGTTTCTTAGATTCTTATGACTTTTGCGACGCTACAGAATCTTGTGAATCCACATCAGATTCTGTATCCTCATCTTGTGTGCTTTCATCATTTTCTTTATGCACATAGCGTTCATGTCCCTTAAATTCTATGATTGTGCAAGCAGGGTATGTTTCGATTCTGTGATAACGATTATCAATAAGCTTTAATCGCTTACCGGCAGTCTCTGGATTACATCGCGCATCAGTTTTTAGCTTATCCCAATCTTCAGATTCTGGAATAACCTCTAATTGCTCATCTGGCACATCACCCCAACCATAGTGTTTCATAACTGTGCGCACCCACCATTTTCCATCGGTAATAGATACAAGACGCTTCATTATGCGATTGCTTTTTGAAGAGTTTTCCAACACAGGTGATGAAGTAACCCAGCCCTTAATCCTAAAAAGATACTTATCAGATGAGGCTTGTTTGGGGACAATATTTGCCAAATCATTTAAAAGAATGGTAACCCTAAAAATTTGGTATTCATTTTGTTTAGAAAGTGCGTTGCCATAAGAGTTTGCAAACACTACAAGCGACCAAGAAAAGAAACCAACCACAATCGCAGAAAGCACAAAAAATACTCTTTGAGCGCCATTTCTTGTGGCAAGTTTTTCAGAATTTGTGCGCTTTTGATCCTCTCTCTTATATGCCCATCCTCGCCATGCACTAACGACATAAATCGCCAAAGCCGCCGTAAATACACCTATACCAATAAATGCACGAGGACGCGTAAGAGGTTGAGAAAGCACAAGATATGTGCCATATGAGAGACAAATACCAAGCACAAGGGCAATGATTGCTATACCAAGTGCGAGAATCTTATTGATTTTAGACTGCACCAACGCAGATAGCAAGAAAAATGCCACAAGAAGTAAGAAACAAATCTTAATACCGCTCCAACCAAAATCATGCCACAAATAATCAAGATACATATCAAGATTGCGCATAAATCCGCTAATTAATTCCTCTTTTGGAAGCATACTTGTGCTTGCTTGAGCATGCGACATAGGGTGCATAATAAAAAGTTTAAAAATACCAAGTGCAATGAGATAGTTTGTAAGCGAGACTGCAACAAAAATAATAGTTTTTTTCAATCCAGCATTTGTTTGGTTAAGCATTAAAAATGCAAAAAACAACACTAAAATAACTTCTATCCCACTACTTGCTTGATATGTCATACACATTCCCAAAGAAGAGAGAATCCCTACAGGGATGTAAGCGCGCACATGGTGAATAAATACAAATGGAATCACACTAAAAAGCACAGAGAGCGCCATATAAGGCGAATCATAACGGAATGAAAGTTCCTCTAAGAAATAAGGCGAAAGCCCAATGGGCAATGAAGCAATGATACCCAAAACCGTCAAGCGTTTTTTGTGTGGGACTTCACTCTCTTCCCATACGCTATCTTCTTTTTTCCAAATAACCTCACGAATGCTCCACACCAAAATCACAGAAGCAAAGCTCAAAAACCCAATGGCTACAAGCTGTGTAAGCGGTGCGATATCGGCAAGCACGGTATCCATATGCATAAAAGTAGCCAAAAACCAACTAATATAGCGTGAAAAATTATCCCATTCTTTATAACCAATAACCGCACGATTCCAATCATCAATATAATACACATCAGCGCGAATAAGAGCCATAATCCCTACAAGATACAAGGAAAATGCTATGAAGACATACTTCCAAAATCCTTGTGTGTGAAAAAATGCCCATGAAGCGATAACAAACTCTCTAAGGGCTTTTGAAAATATATTTCTGCGCATTACTTCTCCTTTGTCGTATGTAAAGATTGTGTTTGTTTAGAATCTTCTAAAATATAGATAGGACGCATTTTGACTTGCTCATAGATTCTTGCGATATATTCCCCAATCACACCCAAAAGCATCAACTGAATTCCACCAATAAAACTAATAAGCACGATAAGACTTGGGTATCCAGGCACGAGATTTCCATACAAAAGGGTAAATACGAAACGATAGATTCCATACCCAAATGCAAAAAGACTAATAAGCGATCCAAGCACAAACGCGATTCTAAGAGGTGCGGTGCTAAAGCTTACAATGCCTTCAATAGCATATTTAAAGAGTTTCCAAAAACTCCAGCTAGAAGATTCTTTAAAATGTGGGATATACTCATATTCAAGACATTGTCTTTTAAACCCTACCCACGCAAACATTGCCTTTGAAAATCGATGATATTCTTTCATCTCTAAAAGTGCGTCAATCACTTCCCTATCCATAAGGCGAAAATCCCGCACGCCAGATTCAATTTTTACTTCTGAAATGAGATTAGAGAGTTTATAAAACATTTCACTTAGTGCTGCGCGTATCTTACTCTCACCGGCTCGTGTCGTGCGACGCGCATACACGACTTTTATTTCACGATTAGAATCTAACCAAATTTGTATCATTTGTGGTATGAGACTAGGAGGATCTTGCAAATCCGCATCCAACAAGATCACGCCCTCACCTCTCGCTTTTTGCAATCCTGCTAAAATCGCTGCTTCCTTACCAAAATTGCGCGAAAAAGAATATACATTGATACGATATGTCGAATCTGTATGATTTTTTTGCATATCATGCAAAATTTCTAAAGTCTTATCCTTGCTCCCATCATTGACAAAAATAAGTTCATAAAAAGGCTTATTGTCTTGAGGGAATAGGTGTTTTACACCACTCATAGTTTTTGTGATTTCCTCCAAAAACTTTGGGAGAGACACCTCTTCGTTATAGCAAGGCACAACGATTGAAATATGTGTAGAATCTAACTCCTGCATACACGCCTCCATACCAAATGAAATGTATTTATAAGAATAAAAGTGAGATTCTATACTTTTTTTACTAACTCTTTTGTTAAGTGCGTAAAATCTTCACACACTTATGCAAACTTTCGACAAGATATTGTATGTCTTCTATAGTATGTGTATAGTGCAAACTTATGCGTATCCACCCGGGGCGTTTGTGTGGGTTTTGGAGCAAATCACAAAGAAGTTTTTGTGATTGTTGTGTGGTAAATTCTAGCGAATCTAACTCCATAAGATAATGCCCATAAGGTCCAGCGCAGCTACAACCTGCACGAGTTTGAATCCCAAACTTTTGGCTTAAAAGCATACTTAAATCAAATGGCGAAACACACGCGATATTAAAACTAAAAATTCCTAGATTCTCTGCTGTCTCACTCTGATGTCCATACAATGTCAATGCCGGAATGCTTTTAAGCTCTTTGAGGAAAATATGGCTTAGCACCCTCTCGCGACGCTTGATGTGCTCTAGTCCAATCTCATTGCGAAGCTGATAAGCAAGTGCTGCACGCAAAAGTCCGATGATATAAGGAGTGCCTGCTTCCTCTTTGTGTGCGAGGTTTTGGACATAGAGTTGTCCATTATCATTTGCATACTCAATCGTGCCTCCACCGCTAAAACTTGGTATAGGATTCTGACAAAGACTTTTTCGCACTGCAAGCAAACCGCAACTCTGCACACCACCAAGCAATTTATGAGGCGCAAGAAAAAGCGCATCAAAACAATGCGAGGGAATATTCATATATGGCGAGCTACTTGCCCCATCAAAGGCGAGGATCCCTTTAGGTGCATGGTGCCTAAAGGTATGCGCAATCTCTTCAAAAGGCGATATGATACCGCTTACATTGGAAGCAAGAGCGATGGAGGCAATTATTTCGTCATTATGACAAGCTTGAAGCTTGGTGGCAAAATCACTCACACAAAAATGCCCTACAGAATCTAGCGCAACCTTTTGTATTTCACATAAACCCTCGCGTAAGCTAATTTCATTAGAATGATGTTCATATGAGCTAATAAAAACCTTAGGAAGTTTTGGGAGTGAATCTAGCGCTAATCGCTCTCGTGTGGCTGGTGGGATATAAATTCCTAAGAGCTCTTGAAACTTTTTAATCGCTCCACTTGCACCAGAACCACACCCTATCAATACAAATTCATCATCAAGCTCAAGACCTTTGGTAAGCCTAAAGCGTGCCTCCTCATACAATGCTCCCATAATTCGCGCATGTGTAGCAGAAAATGAGTGTGTATTGGCATAAAAAGGCAAAATCTCTTGTATGCGGGATTCTATGACTGCATACGCAAGTCCTGAAGCTGTCCAATCAAAATATGTGCTTTGTGAATCCAAAATCGTGTGCCTACGCACCTCTTCTAATACCTCATCAAAGCCCATATCTGCACGACTTAGCAAGGGTGCAAAAAATTTTTGAATAAATGATTGAATATCCATAGTAACTTAGGATTGCATACTTTATTTAGATTCTATGATATATGGCACACTATGCACTCCTGCCTGTGCGACTGCTTTGCTAATTTCTAAGACTTTTTGATTTTGCAAATCTTTTGGCTTATACTCTCTATTATAGATTGTTGTAAGCAATGCAAGATTTTTAGATTCATCATTTGTTTTTTTGTCAAAAATTTCACTAGCTTTTTTAATCGAATTTTCACCCAAAAATCCCACAACAAGCATAGCAACATTGCTAGATTCTAGCCGCGAAGAGAGTTTCTCAAACTCTTTTAAACAATACGGACACATCGGATCAGAGATTATGTATATGGTTTTTTGTGTAGGTTTTTTTGCCTTAAATGTGATCACTTGGTCTTTATAAGTGTCAAAAAGTTTTATGGCTTTTGCATCGACTTTCGCCTTTTGAGCGTTTGTAAATTCTGTCTGTATGCGATCAAACTTTGTTAAAAATGCATTATCCTCACTCCACATCAACTCACCAACATTAAAAAGCACCTCGCCATCACTAGAGCTAAAAAGCATAATCTGCTCACCATTTTGGTTATGCTCCAAAACCACCGCAAGGAGGTTATGTCCTACTTCCTGTGTGCTAAGCACTTTTGCTGGGATTTGTTTAGAATCTAAAAGTGTTTGGAGTTTTTGCTTTGGGTTATCCGCACCCAAAAGACTACATACACATATCATAATAACAAAAAAGATTCTCATACACACTCCTTTTGTGAAGCTATTTAGAAAATTTTGCGTTGGGATTGTAGACTTTTTGCTCTTTTAATGGGCTTAAATTTCACACATAGCCACTCATAGCCAATATTCTCTCAAGATATTTTTTAGGCATTTTGTTATAATGTTTCATAAAAATTGACTGCAAAAGGAGCATTATGTCTACAGATATCAAAAAAGTGGTTTTGGCATATAGCGGTGGGCTTGATACAAGCGTGATTCTCAAATGGCTTGGAGACACATATGGTTGCGAAGTGGTAACCTTTACAGCAGACATTGGGCAAGGCGAAGAAGTAGAACCTGCACGAGCAAAAGCCTTGAAATTAGGCATAAAACCGCAAAATATTTTTATTGATGATTTGCGTGAAGAATTTATACGCGATTTTGTATTTCCTATGTTTAGAGCAAATACAATTTATGAGGGAGAATATCTCCTTGGCACAAGCATTGCACGCCCTTTGATTGCCAAAAGACTTGTAGAAATCGCTCGAGAAGTGGGCGCTGATGCCATAGCACACGGCGCAACTGGCAAAGGCAATGATCAAGTGCGATTTGAGCTTGGAGCTTATGCGCTAAATCCTGATATAAAAGTCATCGCGCCTTGGAGAGAATGGGATTTAAATAGTCGCGAAAAATTACTTGCTTATGCAGAATCTGCAGGCATTGAGATTGAAAAAAAGCAAAATAAATCGCCTTATTCAATGGACGCAAATCTCTTGCATATAAGCTATGAAGGGCAGATTCTAGAAGATCCAAATGTTGCACCTGAAGAAGATATGTGGCGATGGAGTGTAAGCCCCAAAAATGCCCCTGATAACCCAACTATCATTACCATTAGTTTTGAAAAAGGTGATGGCGTAGCAATCAATGGCGAGAAGCTAAGCCCTGCAGAATTTTGGGCAAAACTTAACAAGCTTGGCGGAGAGAATGGTATTGGCCGACTTGATTTGGTAGAAAATCGCTATGTGGGTATGAAATCGCGTGGGTGCTATGAAACTCCGGGTGGGACAATCTATCTAAAAGCACATCGCGCTATAGAATCTCTATGTCTTGATAGAGAAGCAGCGCACCTAAAAGATTCGATAATGCCAAAATATGCCGAGCTTATTTATAATGGCTATTGGTTTAGCCCAGAGCGTGAGGCGCTGCAAGCATTGATTGATAAGACACAAGAAAAAGTCGAGGGTGTCGTGAGACTAGAACTATATAAAGGCAATGTAACCGTACTAGGTAGAGAATCCAAAAACTCTCTCTTTAATGCAGCGTATAGCACCTTTGAAGAAGATTCTGTATATAACCAAAAAGACGCCGCAGGATTTATCAAACTCAATGCACTAAGATTTATCATCGCAGGAAAAACGAGAAAGTAAAGAAGCTTTAATACAAGAAATGCTTTTATGCGAATTTGTCAAAATCTACAAGGATTTTGACAAAGATAAATTCTCACCGCATACTTAGAATCTACAATACGCACCTTGTGTTAATCACACACAATTTGTGTGCCAATGCCTTCTTTGGTAAAAAGCTCTAAAAGCAGTGAATGCTCAATGCGCCCATCAATAATATGTGCTTTTTTGACACCATGTTGCACGCACCCTACACATGCCTCAAGTTTTGGAATCATACCGCCACTAATAACACCACGCTCTTGCAAAGATTCTATAGCGCGAGGTGTGAGCGAACTGATAAGCTCCTTGCGCTCATCAAGCACACCGGGAATATCGCTAAGAAAGATGATCTTACTTGCTTGCAATGCCTTTGCAATCTCGCATGCCGCGATGTCGGCATTAATGTTATACCCCACACTATCTTCTCCGCTTGCAATAGGTGCAATGATTGGCACAAACCCTTCGTGTAATAGTTTCTCAAGCAATTGTGTATTGACACTTGTAATCTCCCCTGTGTAACCAAATGCACCATTATCTTTGGCGCGCGCACTAAGCATCATACCATCTTTGCCACTTATCCCTACTGCACGAGCTCCATGGAGATTTAAAAATGCTGTAAGCTCTTTGTTAATCTCGCCGCTTAGCACCATTTCTACAACTTGCATACATTCTTTGCTTGTTACACGATAACCATCAAGAAAATGACTTTGTATCTCTAGTTTAGCAAGCATTTCATCAATGCGCTTCCCACCACCATGCACGACAACAGGGCGAATTCCAACCATATACATAAGCACCAAATCAAGTGCAAAATTTTCTTTCAAATTGGGGTTTAATTGTGCAGCACCACCATATTTAATGACAATTATTTCCTCGCGAAACGCACGGATAAAGGGAATAGATTCTAAAAGGACATTGACTATTTTTTGCTGTGTTTTGTAAGTTTTTTGCATAAAGTGCCTTTTATAAGAAATTTATCTTTTTGCATTATTATTACCTAAAAAACATTAAGGAGCACATAATGAAAAACATTGTATTGCTAGATTCACAAACATTGGGCGAATGTGATTTGAAGGTCTTTGAGCAATTTGGTAATTTCACGCATTACCCCACCACAAATCCGCAAGAAATACTACAACGCTGCCAAGATGCGCACATTATCCTCACAAACAAGGTTATTCTTGATGCTGACACATTGGCAAAATTACCAAAGCTAGAGCTTATTTGTATCACCGCAACAGGGACAAACAATGTAGATCTTGAATACGCTAAACAAAAAGGTATTGCTGTCAAAAATGTCGCTGGATATTCTACAAATGCAGTAGCGCAACACACGCTTATGATGGCATTATATTTTTTAGGGAATCTAGGATATTACGACAACTATTGCAAAAGTGGAGAGTGGAGCAGAAGTGCCATTTTCACACATATCAAAGATCCTATTAGGGAACTTGATGGTTTAGAATGGGGCATCATAGGGCTAGGCACGATAGGACAGAGAGTGGCGCACCTTGCGCAAAGCTTTGGGGCAAAAGTAAGCTACCACTCCACAAGCGGAAACAATAAAAATGCACAATATCCACACAAAGACTTAGATTCACTCCTACGCACAAGCGATGTAATTTCTATCCATGCCCCGCTTAATCCACAAACCAACAATCTCTTAAATGCAAATAATCTCACGCTCCTTAAAGATCATACAATCTTGCTTAATGTTGGGCGTGGTGGGATCGTGAATGAAGCAGATATTGCCCATATTTTAGAATCTAAGCCATTTTATTTTGGCACTGATGTCTTAGCAAAAGAGCCTATGGAATCTAACCACCCACTCTTAAATCCAAAAATTGCACACAAACTCCTCATCACGCCACATTATGCGTGGGCATACGACAAAGCACGCACAAGGCTATTAGAGGGTGTTATCAAAAATATTGCAGAGTTTGTAAAATAAATTTTTGTTCATGCTTTTGGAATCAAAGTATTTTTAGGATACAATCTCAAGGCTTTGGATTGAAATCTTACATTAAGGAGTGAATAAATGATGAAAAAAACTTTGATTTCCTTAGCAGTATGTGGAACATTAGGCAGTGTAAGTGGGACAGAGATTATAGTCTCTCCCTTTGGGTATCTCACAGGCATGTATCAATCGGCACCTACCGATAAATTCGCATTTCATGTGCGCAGTGGGGCGGATTTTAATATCAACAATAGTGGCTTTTCTTTTGGACTTGGTGCTATTGGTTTGTGGAATATTCCTCTAGATAGCAACCAGCCTTCAAATAGCGTAGGAGATATTTCTGATGCTTATATCCAATACAAACGCAGCGTCAGAACAAATGAAGGCAACACAAAAGAAACACTGCACGCATCTGTTGGGCGCTTTAATAGTGATTTTTTGCGATCTGATTGGTTAGCTGGAAATATACAAGGTATTGGAGCGCGCTATTCTGTCTCAAATCGCTTTGATCTATACGCAAGTTACCTTAACTCTTATCTCAACACAGGCTATAAACGAGGACAAATTGGAGCAAAATACGGAACTTCTATAGCCAATCTTACACCATTTAGCCCTAATACCAAAGATAGATATATTGGTGGTGAAGTGATTATGGCAGGGATAAGCTTCACAGAAAAACAAAAGTTTTTGTTTGATATTTTTGGGCTTTTAAATTCTTCTTTGCCAAATACTCTCCCAGCGGTGCCAAATGGCAATAGAGGCTCATCACTGCTTGGACAAGTTGGTGCAACCATTAGTTTTAATATCGCTACATCCCAAGAGGGCTTTCAAGCTAGAACAACCTTGCGCGGTTTAGCACAATATGGTAATACAGATAGACGAGATGCACCAGATAGACTTGGACAAGATTTTAGCTTCCTTGCGTGGGCAGATGAAAAACTCACAATCTATAATGATTTTTATGTTGGTGCAGGTGCGCATTATGTAGGTGGTCGTGAAGGTATGGGCGGTATTTGGAGCATTACTGATATGACTCGTTATTATGGTAATACAATGGGTCTAGCTAGCACCACTATGGGCTATATTGCACCATACTTTTTCAATAACACAATAACTGCATATGTGTATGGCGGAATTGATTACAAACGCTTTACACTGCATGCTTTGGCTTCATTTATCGATTATCAAGAATTTTCACTTATGGCACAATATAGATTCTGGGAGCAAGGTGCTATGAGCCTAGAAGCTGGTGGAGGTTTTATCCATTATAAATTTGATGGATACAGCACACAAACAGACACACCATACTACGCACTTATCCCAACAAGTCAAAATAGCTTCAATGTTTTTGTGCGATTTAATTACTAAAAGGTAACGCTTGGAAGAGATTACACAAGGTCTGCAAACTTGGGGCTATATGCTCCTGTTTTTATATAGCCTCGGTGGAGGCTATATGGGATTGGTCGCTGCGGCGACTATGAGCACTCTCGATCAGTTAGACATCACACTTTGTATTCTTGTGGCATTTTTGGCAAATATGCTTGGAAGCACATTTCTTGCATATATTGCTAGATATTACAAAACGGATATTCTGCCTATGTTTGCCAAATATTCGCGCCAAATTGCCCTCACACAAATTTGGATTCGCAAATATGGCAAAATCAGCATTTTTATTGGCAAATACATTCAACTTATTCGTGCTATAGTGCCTGTTGCTGTAGGGATTAGTCGCTATAAGTTTAGTCTTTTTTTGCTATATAATGCCATTGCGTCGCTTGTTTGGGCGGTTTTGATAGGATGTGTTACCTTTTTTTCAAGCAATGCCGTGCTTGCCCTGATGCACAAGCTTGATGTGCATCCATATATTTTGCCAGCCGTGCTTATATGTTGGGGGATATTCATTGCGTTTTTGATACACAATGCCTCACGCAAGATTCACAAAAAACCCAAATCTACTCGCGCATAAGAATCTTATCGCCAAAGCCCTCTGTATTTTTCATAAAATCTCGTGCTTCTTGCTCGCTCTTAAATCCCTGCAAAAACACGCGATAGAGAATCTCATTATTTGCATCGCGCATTTCTTTGATAATAGTCGTATATGGTGGATATTTGTCGTATTGCTCTTTAGTTATACGCGCACCCTCTTGCTTTTTAAACGCTCCTAACTGCAAAGCAAAATTTCCACCTGCTATACTTTTTGGTGTCTCTCCGACATGAAATTCCTCTTGCAACACCTCATCATTATTAAGTTCATCTTTAGATTCTGTATTAATCACGCCTTTAAAGCCAATCACCTCAAGGCGCACTTTTGCCGTGCCAACCTTTATCATATCAATATCCTTTGCAGCAGCATTACTTAGATCAATAATGCGCCCATCAACAAATGGTCCTCTGTCATTGATACGAACAATAGTGCTTTTACCATTCTCAAGATTATAAACCTTTACCACCGTATTCATAGGAAATGTTTTGTGTGCTGCGGTATGCGCATACATATTGTATGTTTCACCATTAGAAGTTTTTTTGGCGTGAAAATCAGGTCCATACCAACTCGCCAACCCATCAAAACGATCGCCAAGTTTTACTTCCTCGGGGTGATACCATTTACCAGCAACCTGATAGGGCTTCATTGTAGCATTTTGGATAGCTGGAGATTCTCGCATAGTGTTTCCGCCTATATTAGAATCTACACCACTTTTAAACGCATCAAGATCATCATAGCTATCCGAAAAGCCATGATATGTATTGGTATTGCCATGCTCAAACGTGCGTTTTTGGGTATTTTTATAGCTACCCCAATCCTCATATTCACTAAAAGAACCATTACCACCATTATAAGCACTTGTGCTTGCACAACCACACAATGCCCCTACAAGTCCGATACAAATATATGTGATGCATTTAGAATACATCATCGCTCCTTATTGTTTTGGGTTTTCTGCTAACTGAATGAAGCCATCAAGACTTTCACCCTGCAAATATTCTTTGTTTTGATCAAAATAGATATTTAATCCTTGCAAATCCGTCTCATCTTGTGTCAAAAAAAACTGCCCTTCGCCATCAAAGATTCGCTTTTGATAATCATACACACCTTTTTCACTCCACAATACAAGCCCATCCTCTCGAACAAAACGAATACTTTGTGGCGCATAATATTTATCTTTGATAGCTTTTAGATATGGCGCATAATACTCCTCTTTTCGTCCTTGAGAATCTAGCTGATAGGCAAATACTTCATAACCCTCATCGTATGTGTTGTAGCGCAAGATTCTTGAACCATTTGCAACAAGCGAAAGCGGATCAGTGGTGAGCAAAAAAAACTCAAAATCCCCAATCTCAATACTTGGAATGTTAGTCCCAATGTCCTTGTATGCGCTCTCATCTTGCTCAAAAAACAAAATACTGCCTACACTTAAAAGCAATAAACCAATAAAAAACGCATAAATACTAAAGGAAATATTTTTGAAGTTCATTGCCACATTCTTTGCCTGTAATATCTTTAGTTTCTTTTCCTGCTTTAGACTTAGATTCTCTAGCAAGAATATCCTCTATCATCTCGCGCACTGCACCCTTGCCACCTTTTTTTTGCAAGACATTTTTTGCAATTGCCTTAATTTCTTTGGCACTATCTTTAGGCGCATAGCTTTGCTTGATACGCATAAACATTGGCAAGTCATTCAAATCATCTCCTATGCACGCTACTTCATCACTTGCAAGATTAAGCTTTGCCAAAAGCTCTTGCACCACCGCACCCTTATCGCTCACACCCATATACACAAACTCAATGCCAAGCTCTTTAGCCCTTCTTTGCACGATAGAAGACTCACGCCCAGTGATAATGGCACTTTTGCGTCCTAATTGCTTATTCCACACGCTTAAAGCCAAGCCATCTTTGATATTAAAACTCTTTAGCTCCTCGCCATTTTGCGTGTAGGTTACTTCGCCTGTTGTTAAAGTGCCATCTACATCAAGGAGCAAAAGCTGAATCGTTTTCATAATACGCCTTTGGTGCTTGGCGTAGAGATTCTAGGATTTGGTGTGAGTGCACGACGCAAACTCACACCAAATGCCTTAAACATCGCTTCTGTAATATGGTGCAAATTCTTGCCACGCTCACACACAATATGCGCGCTTATATTGGCGTTAAAGCACACTGCACGAAAGAATTCTTCCACAAGCTCCACATCAAAACTACCAATTTTCCCCCTATTATAATGTTCCCCTACTTCAAAAACCAAAAAAGCGCGATGTGAGAGATCTATATCACAAGCAACACACGCCTCATCCATCACCACACGCGCATTACCAAATCTCTCTACTCCATTTAGTGGATACAGCATATGTTTTAGTGCTTCGCCCAACGCTATACCACAATCCTCCACACTATGATGATCATCAATATGTGTATCGCCCTGACATGTAAGAGTGAGATCTATAAGACTATGCTTACTAAAAGCCTCTAACATATGGTTAAAAAAACCTACACCGCTCTCAATCTTTGATACACCACTCCCATAAAGCACTGCCTCTAAGCTAATATCTGTCTCTTTTGTTTTGCGTGTATGTGCTATGTGGTCTTTCATAAAGCTACCTTTGTAAAGAATCTAAAATGCCACCATTTTACCAAAATATTCACACTCCACGCAAAAAATAGCCAAAAATTATCTCTTTAAGGCAAAGTTTATTACAATGTCTACATCACTTACCAAGGGGCAGTCATGAATGATTTGCAATTTCTCGCGCCATTTTTTGCACAAAAGAGGGTATTAATCCTTATAAGCGCATCTGTGTCGTTATATAAAATGCTAGATGTTATAAGCACACTCACCAAATTTGGCGCACATGTTAAGGTGGTGATGAGCAAAGAAAGCACTACTTTTATCAATCCTATGCTTTTTGAAGCCCTTAGCAAAAATGTCGTTTTGCACCAAGATTCACAAAATTGGACACATACAGACGCACCAAACCACACTAGCTATGCTAGATGGGCAGAAGTCGTGCTGATCGCCCCAGCTACTGCAAATACTATAGCCAAACTCGCGTGTGGTATGGCTGATGACATTATTTTATGCACTGCACTTGCTTCTAATGCACCAAAACTCATTGCTCCAGCGATGAATACCAATATGCTTAATGCTCCACAAACACGAGAGAATCTTGCAAAACTCCAAACATTGGGCTTTAACATTATCGAGCCTAGAGATTCTCTCCTAGCGTGTGGGGAATATGGCAAGGGAGCATTAGCTAAACATGATGACATAATCTTTGCTCTAGCCCAACTTTTTGTAGAAATGGGAATGTTTCATAATACGGGCTTTTGGCATGGCAAAGAAGTAATTATCACAGGAGGAGGTAGCAAAGAAAATATCGATAGTGTGCGTGTGTTAAGCAATCTATCAAGTGGCAAGCAAGCCTATTTTCTCGCTCTAGCACTATATGTTTTGGGCGCAAAAGTCTTTTTGATAAGCTCAAGTGTGCCTACCATACTTCCACAAGACTTGCATTTTACCGAAGTCTCAAACTCACTTCAATATTATCAAGCCATCATAGAATCTAAAAAAATGTGCAAGGATAAGCCTATCTTATTTATGGCAGCAGCCATAGCAGACTTCATACCAGAAGTAGTGAGCCAAACCAAAATCAAAAAAGATTCACTAAAAAAACTACAACTCACACTAGAAAAAAATATGGACATCTTAAGCAAACTTCCTACCAGTGAGTTTATCAAAGTCGGATTCAAAGCCGAAGATGATTATCAAAGCGCACTACAAAATGTCAAAGAAATGCTACACAAAAAAGAATGCAAGGTAGTATGCCTCAATGTCTTAGATTCGCTAAAAAACACCTTTGGTGCGGATACCAATCAAATGACACTCATTAGTGCTGATGCGACCCAAGAAACGCCTCTTCTTGATAAATTTAGCTTAAGTTTTGAAATCCTTGCCTTCACACAGCAAGTCCTTCTTAATGATGATCACACGCATTAGTGCCCTACAAAAACTTCTTTTAAAGTCAGATTCTAAAGCCTTGCGCTTTAATGCGAATCTCCCTGTATCACTCAAGGTTTTACAAAAACTTGATATGAGCACATATCTCTTGCAAGTAGGCACAAAAACACTCAAAACAACGAGCTACAAACCGCTGCATATAGGGCAAAAATATTGGGCGCAAATGACAAGCACAAAAGATGGAAATATCGTGCTAAATAACCTTATAGAGCGACCTAAAGTGCTAGATTTTGTCGCACAAAGCCCATTAAAATTCTCTCCAGATACACTCCAAGAAGCCCTAAAAGACTTGCATGGAGAATTCCCCAAAGAAATGGCACAATTTAGTGCAGAGCAAATGGCACAAGCCAAGGATAAATCAGAGTTTGAATATTTTGGTTTTGTGCTTATGGGACTAAAACACGGGGTGCTAAACCTGTGTGTCTCTGATAGAAATTCACAAGATGGGCTTTTACAGCTTACAGGAAGCAAACATCAAATCACCTTTTGTGCAATTATGCCAAATTTGGGGATTATCAAAGGGATAATCACACTACGAGATAACGCGTTACATCTTACACTTACGACAAATTTTGAAAATACGCTAAAGCTTTTGCAATCTTATGCACACAAGCTTGAAGGCTTTCAATCCATAAACTTCGAAAAAGTTGCACAACTCCAGCCACTTTTTACACAAAACACAGAATATTTGCTCAATATCACAGGTTAGGGTTTGTGTTTAAGCCAAAATGACATATAATGCGCAACTTAAAACTTTAAACCTACTCCAAAGGAGCATAGTATGATACTCAAAGGCAAAAAAGGTCTCATCGTAGGTGTAGCAAACAACCGATCTATCGCGTATGGCATAGCAAAAGCTTGTAGAGAGCAAGGCGCAGAGCTTGCTTTTACATTTCTAAATAGTGCGCTTGAAAAGCGTGTGCGTCCAATCGCTGAAGAGCTAGGGGCAAAAGATCGCGTTTATGAGCTTGATGTGAGCAAACCAGAGCATTTCTGTGCACTCGTAGAAAGCCTCAAAAACGATTTTGGAAATCTCGATTTTGTGGTGCATTCTGTGGCATTTGCACCAAAAGATGCGCTTGAGGGTGCATTTGTCGATACAACCAAAGAAGCATTTAACACTGCTATGGAAATTTCTGTGTATTCTTTTATTGAGCTTAGCCGCTATGTCTTGCCACTGCTTAATACCGGCGGATCGATCCTTACGCTTACCTACCTTGGAAGTGTCAAATATGTGACCAATTATAATGTGATGGGTGTTGCCAAAGCAGCGTTAGAATCTAGTGTGCGCTACCTTGCTTATGATTTGGGTAAAAAACATATCCGCGTCAATGCAATCTCTGCGGGTCCTATCAAAACTCTAGCAGCAAGTGGCATAGGCGATTTTAATATTATGCTTAAATGGAATGAGGCAAATGCTCCATTACAAGAAAATGTTAGTATCGAGCAGGTAGGAAATTCTGCAATGTATCTTTTGAGTGATCTTGCAAGTGGCGTTACAGGAGAGGTGCATTATGTGGATTGTGGATACAACATCATGGGTATGTGCGCTACAGAAGAAGTCGATGGCAAGCTTGTGCCACGATGGGATAGCGTGAAAAATAGCTAATGTCCAAGCAACTCCATCTCATCTCACTAGGCTGCACCAAGAATCTTGTAGATTCTGAAGTGATGCTTGGCAAACTCGCCAATTATCAGATCACACAAGATGTGGACAAGGCTGATGTGATTATCATAAATACCTGTGGCTTTATAGAATCTGCCAAACAAGAGAGTATTGCCACAATCCTACAAGCAAGTGCAAATCGTAAAGATGGCGCTTTGCTCGTGGTAAGTGGGTGCTTGAGCGAGCGTTATTATGACGAACTCAAAGAGCAAATCCCAGAGATTGATATTATCACGGGCGTGGGAGATTATGACAAAATAGATTCTATGATTGAATCTAGACAAAGCCGACATTCACGCAAGGTATTTCTTGCTGATGAATATAATGAGCGCGTGATTACTAATTCTTCATTTCATAGCTATATCAAGTTAAGCGAGGGGTGCAACCAAAAATGTAGCTTTTGTGCAATCCCTTCTTTTAAGGGCAAACTCCACTCGCGCACGCTAGATTCTGTCATCAAAGAGCTAGAGATTCTTTATAATAAGGGGTTTAGGGATTTTAGTTTTATCGCCCAAGACTCTAGCTCATTTCTGCGTGATCAAGGTCTCAAAAATGGACTTATTGAGCTTATACATCGCATAGATTCCCTGAAGCTTCCAATAACAGCGCGTATTCTTTATCTCTATCCTAGCACCACAAGCATAGAACTTATAAACACCATAGCCAACTCACGCACATTTTTGCCATATTTTGATATGCCAATCCAACATATCAGCGACTCTATGCTAAAGATTATGAATCGCGGTGCAAATCGTGCCACACACGAAAACCTCATAAACGCTATGAATACAATCCAAGGTCGGTTTATGCGCACAAGTCTTATTATCGGACACCCTGGCGAGAGCGAGGAGGATTTTATGGAGCTTTGTGCGTTTGTCGAGCAAAGCCCATTTGATAGGATTAATATCTTTGAATACTCGCCACAAGAAGATACAAAAAGCTTCACGCTTCCAACAATAGAATCTAAGATAATCACCAAACGCATTAACACAATAAACAAGATTCTACAAAAAAAGCAAAGAGCGTTATTGCGTGCAATGGTAGGACAAACAATCGAAGTGATAGTGGAGGGCGTGAGCGATGTAAGTGAGTATTTTTATAGCGCACGACCAAGGCTTTGGGCAAGAGAAATAGATGGGGAGATTCTCATCAATGATATAGAAGATGGCTTGGGGGAGATTAAGCAAGGTGCGTATGTATGCCAAATCACTCAAGTGCAAGATGATTTTGTCTTTGGCAAACTTTTGGCACTAGCGTGAGATATAATATTTCTATAATCAGCCTTAAGAGTATCTGCAACGCACTGTATGCTACCCTCTGGTGGAAAATAGAAACACTCTTTTAGGATTTTTTCTCGTCTACATAATAATGGCGCTAGAGTTCCATGAAAGTCATTTTGCAACTCAACAATAAGCTCTCTCATAGAATCTAATGCATCAACTATAAAGCAACCTTGCAAAATTTTTACAGCCCAACCATTAAGCTCTCCTCCAACAAGATTTTGCGTATATATCACGGGCTTATTCGCTAAAAATGCATATACGATGGTAGAACTAGCATCAGAAATTATGACATCAGCTTTTTGAAATGAATCATGATAACTTGGATTAGTATCAAGATACAGATTGGAAGCTTCAAATCGTGCTACAAAATCTCGCCACTGAGTTTCATCTAAAATATTATGATTGCCTAACTCGGTATCATACATGTTGGGATGTGGACGATAAATAAAATTAATTTTATCTTCATTGGCAAGCTGAATAAAATACTCAATAAATGTAAAAAAAGTGCCATATGGATCGCCTTTGGCATATCTAGAAGTGTAAAATAAAGTCAATTTTTCGGTATGGGGCTTGGAGAAATCCCCTTGCCTAAAAGTCTCTAGTCTGGGTGATCCTGTTACAATAAAATTTGTATAGGCACTCTTATCTTTGCATGACACCATAATATCCCTATGAAAAGTATCTGGTAGGAATAAAAAATCATAATATCTGTTTGTTCTATGATACCATGGTGCACTTGGATCATCATATAGAAAACCAAGATGTAAGGCCATAAAAAACATACCATATTCCACCCTACACAACTTCATACGTTCAGCAATATCAGCATTGCTCCACCCATGTGGGCGTAGTGAATCATAAGGTCTAGTGGTAAAGCAATAATGTGCTTGTATTGTCTCTGGATAAAGCGTTACCTGCATTTGAGAATCAAAACCCACAATGCATTGCACTCTAGCATTTACATCTAATGTATAGGTAATAGGTGTATGAATTTTTTTAGAAAATTCTTGCAGTGCTTTTGTGGCACCTAGATCATAAAAGTTTCCACTCTGCACCAAAGTAGGCATTGCCAATACTATGACCTCAAAATTTTCATTCTTACTCAGAGCCAAAGCTAATGGCTCCAAAGCTTCCCAACTACCACCCCAATCATTATAAAAAAGAACCTTGATTTTTGATGTTTGCTCAAGATTAGTAAAGTTTTTGATAGCTCGGCTACACCCGACTTTGCGAGTTTGGCAAACCTTTTTAAATCGCTGATCTTCAAGATAGTCATAAATCTTACGTCTTATCCTAAACAAAAATGAAGGAATAAAAGGTTTAATGATTTTTTTCACTCTCTTAAGACTCGATAACTTCTGCACTTAGTATCCTTTTCAAACATATAAGATTTCATATTTTACCTTATTATTTTTTGTTAAAATCTTACAAAATATAAATTTCTGGGGGGATCATGCACACACGCAACGCACTATACCTTATGCTTTTGCAATGTTATATCTTGTTTGCTGAAATCCCTCAAGCGCCAAATGCTCTAGGCGTAGGCTATATCAATTCATTTATGGAAAACAAAGATTTTTGGATACTCTCGCAAGGCATAAGCCTTCAGTATGCACACAAAAATGAGCATTATGGTAGCCTCTATCAGCTAAACCTCTCGCACACCTATCTATCACATACCAACAATACGACACAGCAATCCGATAACATCGGCTTTATGAGTATCTATGACTTCGCGGCACACAAAACATCTCGCGGTTTTCATCTCTTTGGGCTGGAGTTTGGGTTAGGATCTGGCATACCAAGGCAAAAGCATAACCAATTTGATGAAAGCAATTTCTTGCTTAACCTCGATTATGGCTATGTGTTTGACGTTGGCACTATCGCAGTGTATCCATATATGCGTCTTGAACAATATGTCTTTTTCCCACACAAAAGTGGCACTGATCCTAACGATTATGGATTAAATATCTTTGTAGGAATGAAGCTTATACAAGATCGGAGTATATGGCAGTGGTGGGTGAATCTAGGGGTATTTAGTGATTGCAATCTTTCGGGCAATGGGATAGGTGTGCTTGGTGATAATTCCATAGTCTATGATCGTGATGGACTATCTAATGGTGTGCTTGGTGAAGGTGGAATCTGGATCTTCACACACGATACTCTAAGTGTGCAAGCTCGATTTTCCGCATCATACGCACTCTCATATTATGAGATCAATCTCAAAAGTTCACTAGTTGGAATTTGGCATTTTTAACCCAAATACCACTCCATAATGCGCCAAAAAACTCTCGCGCCACACAGAATCTAGCTGCATAAAAAACTCCACTCTTACACCATAATGCCCCAAAGTTTCTAGGCATTGTATATCAAGAGATTCTAAACATTCCTGTGTGCCTATTAGCACAAGTTTTAACACACGCTTATTACTCACGCATTGTTTATGTGCAAACTCTAGGATACTTGCACAATCCCTATCATAACCCACAATCACATAGGGATTATTCCTATAGTGCGCAAAGATACTATCACGCACTTGATCCAACATTGAAATATACTCACAACGCTTCATTGCGTATCATCACTTTTTATCAATAAATCACTAAGCACAAGCGGTATCGATGCTTTGATAGTATCGCCATGCCCTCCATGAAAATACTGAGCATATATATGAGTATTTGGGCATTTCGCATATAAGGCTTTTACAAAATCTGAAAATAAAATGCCACCTTTGTGGGGTTCTTGTGTCCCCTTGGTAAATACTATCTTGCTCTCACATGTATCTAGTGCATCGATATTTATGCCACCCCACCATAAAGAGGGTGAGGCAATCATATAGTAGGTAAACATTTCCTGATGATGTAAAAACACATAAAGACCAAATAATCCTCCAAAGGAATGCCCAAAAAATGCTATATCCGTTGGTTTTGCGCAAGGAGATTCTACTATGCTATCAAGAGTGCTACTAGATTCTGTGCAATAGGCTTGTTGTATAAGTGGCATTATTTGTGTTTGCAAGACTTCATAAAATGCCTTGGCTCCTCCACCCTTTGTATCGCGCACTATAGGAGTGTAGTCGCGCGTCCGCCTTGGCACATCATATGCCAAATCCCCATCATACCCAATGCCCGCGATAAAAAGTGGTTCTTGTGTGGGAGTGTATTGGTGCATAATGTATTGATTAATCACAAAAGGAAAATGGGCATTGCCATCTAAAACAACCAAAATAGGATAAGGCTTAGCGTGTGTAGTCTTTGGTTTGGCAAGAAAAAGTTTATATTCCCCTATGGTTTTTGTCTCTATGACAAAATACGATTGTGCTAGAGGACTTAGAGATTCTATGTCTTGGCTTGGTTCTGTGTGCAATGCCCCACAAAACACCGCACATAACACAACGCTACGAAAAATATTTCTCATCAATAATGGCTTTTATCTCATCTTTGTGTAATCGCTCCTGTTCTAAAAGACTATGGGAGAGTTTTTGGAGCAGTGGTTTAGCGTTGGTGAGAAATTCTTGCATTTCCTTTTTGCACTGCTCCAAAATCTCTGCTACATCGCTAGAATCTGCTATAAGCCTTTTGCCCATACCATAATCTTCACACATTTGCAATGCTATTTGTTTTGCTTTGGCAATGTCGTCCTTAGCATTGCTAAAAACTTGATGATAGAGCATTTCCACCGCGATACTGCCGGCAAGGTGAATTTTTATTTTATTACTCATTTCTGTCTTGCTTACAAGCTCCTTGTCTATCTCTTTAAAACTCTCGCTAATAAGAGAAATTTTATCAAAGTCAATGTCTAGCCAATACGCGCTAAGGGCTTTAGCACTCTGATATGTTGCCATAATCTGTTTTTCTTCCTCGCTAAAACTTAGCATTTTCTTCTTGCCTAAAAGCACCTTGTCTTTGGTATTGAGTATGTCTTCTTTTTGGATTACATTGCTTTGTCGCCTAAGCGCACTAAGCGCTGCTTCATTCACAAGTGAGGCTATGGCTGCCCCACTAAATCCCACACATAATCTTGCAACCTCGCTAATGCTAAAATCATAATGCTTATCGCGCAAATACACCTCAAAGATTTTCTCGCGCTCACTTAAATCTGGTAAATCCACATAGATTCTGCGATCAAATCTCCCACTACGCAAAAGTGCTTCATCTAATACATCGATTTTATTTGTCGCTCCAATCACAATCACACCGCTAGAATCTTCAAACCCGTCCATTTCTGTAAGGAGCTGGTTAAGCGTTGCTTCACGCTCATCATTGCGTGTGCCTCCCCTTGCTTTGCCCACCGCATCAATCTCATCGATAAAAATAATACTTGGACTCTTTGCCTTTGCGCGTAAAAAAAGCTCCCTCACGCGTTTTGCACCCATTCCGACATAGATTTGCACAAAGCTTGAGCCACTTTGATAAAAAAATGGCACTCCTGCTTCCCCTGCAACTGCTTTGGCAATCATTGTTTTACCCACACCCGGAGGTCCTACAAGCAACACGCCCTTAGGAAGTCGAATGCCCAAATCCTGATATTTTTTAGTATTTTTTAGATAATCAATAATTTCAAGCAATTCCTCTTTGACTTCGGTAATTCCAGCGACATCTTTGAAAGTGATAGCACTTTGTAAATGTGGCTCAAACTTCTCTGTTTGTTCAAATGGAAGTGTTATTCCCTGCTGTGTTCGCGCAATAGTGCCACTAAGATTTTGGGCATTGATATCTAAGCCCTTTGGTTGTGGTTTTGGAGATGAAAAAAGCAAAGAAACTGCCTTAATTAGCACCGCTACACCAATAAAAACAATAACAAAAAGCCCAATTTCATCTAGCCAATTGCTACTCTTTTGCTCCACCACCACAGCAATATGAGGATCTAGCTCACTCACATTTATAGAATCTCGCGCTACCTTGTATGTTTGATGATTGGCACTAAAAAAAATTTCATTATCCTTTAGCACAATGCTTTGGGGCTTAGATTCTAAAAGCTTTTTGTGAAATTCATAAGGACTTAGTAAAATACTATTATCACGCAACAACATAAAGACAATAAGCAATCCAGCGATACCTAGCGCTATGAGTGAAAAAACAAGACCCTTAGATTTTGGCATGGTTTCCCTCTTTTTGTATTTGGTATTGTGCTATTTCTAGCCATTGCCCACTTTGGATTGGCGTAGAACTTTGGATAGTAATTTTATTAAAAAATTCATCTAAGCCATGATACACATTAGGCATATGAGAATCTACAGATTCTACTAAAACATGCAGAGGCCTAAGATGAGCTTTACGCATATGATAGTTTTTTTCTTGCGTAAGTGCCTTTAGTGTGTGGAGGCGTTTTTTTGCAACATCGCCTTTTGTGGTATTTTTTAGCTTAGCCGAAGGTGTGCCATTGCGTGGCGAATAGATAAATGGATGCAAATGCGTGATAGGGAATTGCGCAAAAGTTTCCAAAGTTTGCTCCCAAACCTCTTCGCTCTCTCCAGGGTGTCCGACGATAAAATCTGTGCCAAGAAAAAATCCCTGATTATGCAAGCGTGTAAAAAGCTCCAAATCCTTTTGCACACGATTTTGACGATTCATAATCTCTAACATCGTATCGTGTGTATGTTGGAGGGCAATATGAAGGTGCTTTTCAAATAACGAATCTTGGATAAGACCCAAAAACTCTTCGCTTATTTGACTAGGCTCCAAGCTTCCTACACGCAAACGCTTTAAGCCCTGAAGCTTAAAAAGAGATTCTATAAGTGTCGCAATACTCTCGCCCTCCAAATCTTTGCCATAACTCCCAACATTTGTCCCTGTAAGGATAAGCTCACTCACGCCAGAATCCAAAAGTGCTTGGGCTTGGGCGAGAATCTTATCCTTAGGAAAACTCCTTGCTCCACCGCGCACAGAGGGGATAATGCAATAACTACACGCAAAATCACAACCCTCTTGAATCTTGATAAATGCGCGAGTTTTGCCCACAAATTCGCTTACAATCGTGCTATCAATATGCAATGGCTCTTCTTCTGCATAAAAAAATCTCTGCTCTTTTTGCAATAATTCTGTAATCTCTTCTTTGCGGCTATGCGGAAAAACACCAAACGCAAGATTTTTTTCGTAATTTTCCTTACCCTTAGAGCTAGCACCACACCCTGTAAAATAAATTTTTTTTCTAGAATCTTTAAAACGATTGATATAGCCCTGCACACCAGAATCTGCTCCGTTTGTCACGGTGCAAGAATTCACAATAATAATGTCTGCTAGATTCTCATCATTCACAATCTCATAACCTTTGAGATTTGCCATCATCACTTGTGTATCAAAAAGATTGCTTCGACACCCAAAAGTTTTAAAAAATACGCGCATCACATAACTCCAAAATTACCATGATCAAGATCTTTATTATCGGCAAATGGCACATCAGATCCGCCTCGTGGGCGTGTAGGATTTGTGGGTGAGGCAACATTTGAGGGGGTGCTAGGATCTGGCTTATTGCCCCTACCATCACCGCCTGTTGGGACAACTTTGGTTGTTGGGTAGGCAATATATATGTCATCTTCACGCAAAAAGGCTTCAATAAGCTCACCTGAAATCGTGCTACGCAATGCCATAATCGTATAAGAATTGGCATGATACCACAAAGAGATTCTAATCCCATTTGGCTCAAGCATACAAAAAGCGCGTGTCTCAAGATTAATATTGCGGAGTGAAAAGCGATCTTTTAGTCGCTCCATACGCTTACGAGTAAGTTCTGTATAGCCCTTAGAATAGCGCTTACCAATTTCAGTGGCAATGCTAAGAGCCTTTTTGTAGTTGCTATCAAAGGTAATGCTAATATCTATGCCATCCCACACGGTTTGTAATCCAGCGTGTGTGTAGTTTGCCAAAAGCGTCGTAAAAATGTAGTTATTTGGAATAAAAATAATCCTTCCCGCACGCCTATTTTCTGCATATGAAGTAAATGTAATGTCTTCATAAATAGTCATACGCAACACCGAAATATCTAGCACATCTCCTACATATGTCGCACCATCTTTTACAACACGCACTCTATCACCCACATGCACGCTACCACCAAGCACGATGACAAACCACCCAAGCACGCTCATAAACAAGTCTTTCATCGCAATAGCCAAACCTGCCGAAGCAAAACCCACGATTGCCACTAGATAGCTCACATTTTCCAAATACGCAAAAAGCAAGATAATCACAATAAGCGTGATATTAAAAATATTAATGATTTTATTTGCTGTATATACGCGATTGCTATCCAAAATGTATTTACGCAATGCTGTTTTTATAAAAAGTCCGATGACAAAAATCGCACCAAAAGCCACAAGAATGGAAATCATTTTGACAACTTGCGCTTTGATTTCTGATTCTAAAGAAGTGATAATGCTCTCTATTTCTTTGCTATACACATCATAAGAGGTTTGCAAAATCTGTTGGGCAGATTCTAGACTTTGCACCATTTGCAATGCCTCAAGAGTTTGATTCTGATATTCCTTAATCTTTGGGGTATTGTTTTCATCGACATAATAATCATTTAGAATCTGGGCAATTTCATAACATTGCTTTGCCATATCAAGAATTTCTTGTAAGCTTTTGGCATTGCTCTCGATATTGTGCTGACTTTCTTGCAAGGTTTTGATAAAAGAATAACCACTAATAATAAGAATTGGGTTGCTCACATTTGGTATATCTTTGATTTCTGGAAGCTCAAGAAGCTGGGAGTAATTTTTGGCATAAGATTCTAAAATATCGCGCTGTCTTTGGAGTGTTTGCAATGTATTTTTGTATTGCAAAATCTGTGAAGAAACTCGCGAACTTTTCTCCTCAATAGCCTCTAGGCGTTCAAGCTCTTTTTCTGCATATCGTATTTCTTGGAGTAGATTCTCATATGCTTTGATATTGATATATTGCTTATACCACGGATTATTGCTTTGGGCGATAGCTTTGGTTAATGTGGCGAGTTTAGATTCTAAGCTTGGTGCATCTATAGTCTCTGTGGCTCCAAATATACTAGCACATAGCAAGAATACACCTACTATTACTCGCCTCATACCCTTCCTTTTATTTGCTATATTGCTCTAAGACTTGCATGATAGTTTCTTGGGGAATGTCATCACGCATACATACATCACCGATGTGATTAGGCAATATAAATGTGATCTTAGAATCTTTGCTTTTTTTATCTAAAAAAAACTTTTCCCAAAACTCTCTAACATCGGCTATTTTGTAGTAAGTTGGTAAATTATATCGACTCAAAAGGTGCTTGATACATTCTACTTCTTCTTGTGTCATCAACCCAAGTTTATACGCCAAATCATTTGCCATGCACATACCTATTGCCACACATTCTCCATGCAAGTAACCCGTATAATGCGTAAGATTCTCTATCACATGTCCAAAAGTATGTCCATAATTAAGTGCAGCACGCAATCCCTTTTCTTTTTCATCTTGACTAACAACACGCGCTTTTATCTCAATGCTTTTAGCAATCACATACTCAAGAATCTGCCTATCATCTAGTGTGGCATTTTGTAAATATATAAAAAACTCTTTATCAAAGCACACAGCCATTTTAATAATCTCTGCTACACCTGCACTAAATTCCCGAGAATCTAAAGTAACAAGCAAATCTAAGTTTGCATACACGGCTTTTGGCTGATGAAATAATCCAATGAGATTCTTACCAAAGGCATTGTTAATGCCTGTTTTACCACCCACACTTGAATCTACTTGTGCCAAAAGTGTCGTGGGTATTTGGATAAACTCCACACCGCGTTGGTAGATTCCACTCACAAACCCTACAATATCGCCCACAACGCCTCCACCAAGCGCTACAAAGAGCGAATTTCTATCTAGCCGATGTGTAAAGGCACACTCAAGGATATACTCCACGCTTTTAAAATCCTTGTATGCCTCGCCATCTGGTATGATACATACATACACTTCTTTTGCCATAATTTTAGCAATGATTTTGGAGAGGTGAAGTCCTGCAACTTTTGGGTTAGACACTATAAGCACCTTGCCATTATGCACAATAGGTTCAAGATTATGTGTCTCATCAATAAAGACCGAATACTCTTTTGTGGGGGTATGAATGATAATTTCTCTCATAGCAATCCTTTAGTAAGGGATAAAAATTTGAGGGTTTGTATCAAGCCCAAGCGAGAGCTTTTTGGGATCCATTGAGCCCAAAGTCAAAAAGCGTATCGTCGTAAGACTACTATCAAAAGGCACAAACTGCAAATACACATCATGTGAGCGTTGCAAAAATAAAATAGGATTATAAGAATTTGAATATGTGACTTCTGGTTGTTGCGAAAAAATCTTGGCAAGATTCTCGATATTATTTAGTAATGTGCGTTGATATTCTGAATCTGGATTAAAGTCATAGAATCTCGCAGCGATATTAAGCTGCTTAGAAATATCAAACATAACTGAAGCGATATTTTCACCCTTTTGCAATCCCTCATCAACAATCAAAAAGCTTTTTTGCACTTCTTTAAGGCGTTTGTATCCTGTCTTTAATACAGGAGTATTGATCTTATGCAATGCTTGGCGGTTTTTACGCGAGATAAATAACTCATGATTAACCATAATAAGCCCTGGACGCTTTTTGTGATCACTATCAATTTGCGCGCAAAAATCGGTATTATCATACACAAAGTGTATATGCACCTTTGGGGCTTGATGAGAGCGGATAGATTCTAAAAGGGCAAAGTTGCTAGGATTTAGCACAATGATATGAAGCGTGTCAGACTTGATATGTGTATGCAAAAAAAGCGCATCTTGTATGTCATCTAAAATAGCTTGGACGCTTAGGCGCGTAGGATCGACATATAAAAAAATATCCTTACCAAATGGGGCAGGAAATTGACCGATGTCGCTTTTGGCACTCCGATATATTTCACTAAGCACGACATTATCACCAGCCACAAGCATAACATCATTTGGCTGAAGCACAAGCGTATGTGTCGCAAGAATAAATTCTGCACGGCGATAAATCCCCACAATGCGCCATTTTTTTTGTTGGATAGAACCAATATGGCGATATGTAAAAATACTACCCGGAGGAATAGCAATCTCCATAAGCTCACCCTGCTCTAACCCAAACCCACGCGGTATCAGTGGGACATTAGCAAGTCGTTGCGTAAGACGATTTGCCACAAGATGTTCAGAATCTATCACAACAAGATTGGTATCCACCATATCCTTTAAGCGCAAATCCTCACGCAACATCACAACATTATTGCTACCTTCTGTGGTGTGTGTGGTGAATTCGTGGTTATTATATAGCACGATACGCACCTTGGCATTAAAGCCTCGGATAAGCTCATACAGGACAAAACGCTCCTTTGGATCCTCAATCACAATAAACACATCTTGAATATCTCTGCTACATAGAGATTCTAAACGAAATGCTGAAGTATAATCAAAGCAATATGTTTGGATAGAATTTGGAATTTGCTCTGGAAGTATCGTTGCATCTTTGCATACAATGGCATAGGCGTTGTTGCTAAAATATTGCGTGATAATTTTTTGGATAAAAATTTTTGCTACAATGCCATCGGCAAAAACAAGGGTTTTTTTCAAAAATATCCTTCAAATACACAAGGTAAAATTTGGCATATTATAAAGAGCCAAGACTAAAGAGCCTCTGAAATCAGCAATAATTTTATAACTTTATGTTCGTAAGGAGAAAGTATGCAAGTATGTATTGATGCAACAGATCTCCAAGCTAGAGCGCTAACGCTTAAGCTTGCACATGGCGAGATTCAAACGCCTATCTTTATGCCTGTAGGCACACAAGGTTGCATTAAAGCACTAGATAGCTATGATGTTAGCACTCATCTGCGCGCACCTATAATCCTTGCAAACACATACCATATGTATTTGCGTTGTGGCATACAAAAGCTAAAAACTTTTGGCGGTATTCACAAATTTGCAAACTTTGGGGGTAATTATCTTAGTGATAGCGGTGGGTTTCAAGCCTTTAGCTTGGGAAGTAATGTAAAACTCCTAGAAAATGGCGTGGAATTTAAATCCCATATAGATGGGAGCAAGCATATGTTTACTCCACAAAAAGTGCTAGATATTCAATACGCGCTTAATAGCGATATTATGATGGTGCTTGATGATCTTGTAGGGCTTCCCGCACCAAAAGAGAGAATTATAGAATCTATCAAGCGCACGAGTCTTTGGGCAAAACAAAGTCTTACATATCATTTGCACCAAAAATCATTGGGCAATGCAAAAACAAATCATCTCTTTGCAATCGTGCAAGGAGGCACCGATATACAATTACGCAAAGAATCTGCGTTAAGTCTTACGGATATGCAGGATTTTGATGGGTATGCCATAGGCGGATTAGCCGTGGGTGAAAGCGCTCAAGAAATGTATGAGACAATAGAATCTACAACCTCATATTTACCACAAAACAAACCACGATACCTTATGGGTGTGGGAACGCCGCAAAATATCCTTGAATCCATAGAGCGTGGAGTAGATATGTTTGATTGTGTGATGCCTACACGCAATGCACGCAATGCCACGCTATTTACAAACTTTGGCAAGATTCATATCAAAAACACGCGCTTTGGGCTAGATTCTGCACCGCTAGATCCAGAATGCAATTGCTACACCTGCCAAAACTACTCACGCGCCTATCTTCATCATCTCTATAAAAGTGGAGAGATGAGCTATTATCGCTTAGCCTCTATCCACAATCTGCATTTTTATCTAACGCTTGTGCGAGAATCTAGAGAGGCGATTTTAGGCAAAAACTTCCATACTTACAAAGCCAAAAAACTAGAAGCTATGCAAAGAGGTTGCTAGTATCAAAAATGTTTTTGCGCTCGGACACCCACCACGCAATGTGAAAAAATTTGGGGTTTTGCAATATGAAAATCAATGCTTGTAATCATCGCAAATCGCGTATGCAATTCCTCACACACGCCCTCTATGAGATCCTCTAATAAACCATATGCTCTAGTGCGTATGGTTTCTTGGATACAAGATACTACCGATACATAATCCAAATACGCGCTTGTGTATTCATAAAAAATTTTTGCATTCACGCACACTTCTTGCTCATTTGTGCGTTCGGATTCTAAAATGCCTACGATACTAGAAAATCGTAGATTCTCAATCTCCAAACAATATTGCACGCTTTAAAGCACCTTGCCTTCTTGACCGCTTAATAAACGCTTGATATTAGGAATGTGTGTATAAAGAATAAGAAGTCCTATAAGCACTACAGGTGTGTGAGTATGCACTTGTGCAAGGATATTAATTGAATCTGGAATAGGCAACACAAGCGGAATAATAAAAGTCAAGATAATACCGCTTAGCACGCCAAAGAGCGAAGAGAGTGAAGAAATCTTTAGCACCTTACCTACAAAGCCCCAAACGACAAGCCCCAAAGCTCCTTCGATAGGTATAAGCAAAATAGTGGATCCAATCGCAGTTGCTACACCCTTGCCTCCATGAAAGCCTAAAAATGGACTATAGCAATGCCCCAAAATAGAAAGCAACGCAATAAGCCATTGTGCATCAAAGCTCAATCCATAAAGCTTGGCAGCAAGCACAACAAACATTCCCTTGCACGCATCAAGGATAATAGTGCTTAAAGCAAGGATTTTGGCACTTTTGGGATTAATCTCTTTAATAGCGCGATAGACATTTGTAGCGCCTATGCTTCCAGATCCAATAGTGCGTATATCTATTTTATAAAATACCTTTGTCAAAAAAAGCCCAAAAGGTATGCCACCCACAAGATAGGCGATGATATAAAACACGACATTACTATTTGTTAGAATCTCTCCCAATGCCACAAAAAATCCACTCATACACACTCCTTGATGTTATGACTTAGATTCTAAGCATTGACACTATCTAAAAGTGTCACAGCCTGTTGTGAATCTTGCTCAAGTTGTTGTAGGTTTTGGACAATTATACTAGAGGTTTCTTGCGTAACTTCTTGTGTGAGAACCCCAAGCGCAGCCTTCGCACTTGCCTTGAGCTTAGATTCTATGTTTTGAATCTTATCTGTATCTAGCGTTTTAATCTTTTTAATAAGATTTGCATCATCAAGATATTTAGAAATAGGATTAAGTGTATCAAAATCACATACTTCTTGTTTTTTATTGAAGCTCAAATATAGCGAGGATTTGTATAAAATATGATCAAGCTTAGATACGCTAAGCAAGAGACCTTGCGAAAGTCTTTCAAAAACACTAAAGAGATCTTGTGTTGTCGCACTAAGTCCTGCAAAAATCTCATTAAAATGCCCCACATTTTTGTGTGCGGAGCTTGCCACTTGCGTAACACGCGAAGAGTTTTCCAAAATCGTATTGACTTCTTGCTGCATTGTTTGCACAACAATAGCAATATCACTTGTAGCTTTGTGTGTTTTTTCAGCAAGTTTTCGCACCTCATCTGCCACCACTGCAAACCCTCTTCCATGTTCTCCAGCGCGCGCAGCTTCAATAGAAGCATTAAGTGCTAAAAGATTTGTTTGATCCGCAATATCGCGAATAATGCCAATCACAGAACCTATATCTTGAGATTTTTGTGCAAAACTTTCTATCATATTGTTGTTATCATCAATAATCACGATCAAATCATCAATAGATGAAGTAATTTGTGCCACATCAGATTGGGATTGTTGAGAAACTTGGGCAATAGAAGAAACTTGGGAATCTGCTGTATCCATACGCTCCAAATCCGATCCCAAATCCTTAGAAACCTTGCTTAAATCAGTATTTTGATTTTGCAAGCTCATATTCATAAGCTCTTTTGCAAGGGCATTTGAAATATTTTCCTTAGCACCTTCCTCTACTTTATCAAGCGCAGAATTTATAGTCTCAATACTAGTAGCCAAAGATCCTTTGAGTCCTTGTGCCATAGCCTTGCGATAAAATTTGCCTTCTTGTGTGCATTTAACAGCAGTGGCTATCTCACGCATAAATGCTTCAATGTTATCAATTAAGATATTTATATTATTTGCCAAATTATGCAAATCCGCATCACCTTGTATAAATAATACTCTCTCTTCGAATTCCCCTCGTTTGTATTTTTCAGAAACCTTGAGAATCCTCTCAATAAGCTTGGCACGTAAGCCCATCTTGTATTGTGCTATCCCAAGCACTATAACCAAAAGTGCTACAACAACTACACTTGGAGAAAAACCCTGCCATACTAGATCTGTTATAATGCCTACCAATCCAAGAACTATCGCCATCCATAGCAAAATTTTCATCGATATCCTCCTACTTTCCCTTGCTCTTGCAAAGAAACCATAAATTCATTCCAAGTTTGCTTACGCTCTTTAAGAAGCCCAATAATGTAGTCCTGTGCAGCTTGCATACCTGAAGTAGTCTCAATATCAAGGCACTTTTTATAAATCATACTTAGTGCTTCTACACCTGCCTTACTTGCTCGTCTTCTCACAGAATAGTAGCCACAAATCTTACCATTAACATCATAAGATGGGGTAATATTAGCAAAAACCCAATAAAGATCATTAGTTTTTACAGATCTGTTGCATGCAAAAGCAAAAAATTCCTCTCCACTCTTAACCGTATCCCATAAAAGTTTGAAAGCAACCTTTGGCATTGATGGGTGGCGTATAATATTGTGTGGTTTGTTGATAAACTCTTTTTCATCTTTGAATCCACCAAAATGACAAAAATCTTCATTGCCATAAAGAAGTCTTCCTGATGTATCTGTTTTAGAAGTAATAAGTGTATCATCTTGTAAAAATAATTCCATTTTTCCTCCATATGTTATAAAAATGCGCGGAATTGTATCAAAAAAAAAAAAAAGACTCTTAATAAAATATAAGACTACAAAATCTGCCCAATGATTTCAGAAAACACCTCTTGGCTTAGCTTCAAAAATATTGGCGCAAAATCTTGCATATTGAGTATTTCTTTTTCACGCACAATCACGCCATTTTTCAATACCCCTGCATCTTTGGCGCTTAAAAGATCATAATGTATGCTTAATGTGGCATAATCCTTCCCATCTCTTTGAATAATAAGAATCTTATCAATATGAAGCTTTAAAATCTTATCTACCTTCACACTCCCAAATGGCGGCTTAATGAGATTTAGCCCCTGCTCACTCATCATACCACTCAAAGTCGCGATAAGCATTTCTTTTGGTTTGCTTACCCATTGAACATTTGGGATAATGCGCGTGCGAAGACTTTGCAAATCTAGCTTGTATATGTCTGTGCTATCATAGGGCATTGCCGCGCTTATGATCGTGCCATAGCTATGTTTGGGATTTTTGAGAATCTTTTGGGTATGCAAAGAAATGTCATAAAAACTTACATCTGGTATCTCTGTTTTTATATCTACACTCACGCATCCTGCATATAACGCCACAATACAACCTATAACAATATACCTTAGCTTCATATCCACTCCTTATATGTTTGGGGATTACACATTATTCATCACTGCTGCGTTTTTTACCAAAAAGACTATCGTATGGATTTTTTTCAATCTTATCCACCAAATGCGTGGCTTTAGAAAAGAAATGATCAGCTTGCAAAAGTGTTTCTTGAAGTTGCAAAAGACTAGGATTAAGCATAGAGCGAAAATCATATTGACCAGATTGAAGGTTTGTGTCAATATTTGCGGTAATAGAATCTAAGCGCTTCATGATATGCGCCATATCTTGGCTCATTTGAGAGAGATACAAAAGGGTTTTTTGGAGATTCTCAATTGTCTGTGGGCTAGTAAGCTCACTTACACCACTTAGCACACTAAGTCCCTTATCTCCTATGGCTTCGACTTTTTGAAGCAAAATATCAAGTCCGCCTTTTTTGAATTCTATGATATGTGAAGTATTGAGTTGCGGGCTTTGTCCCTGATAAAATGCAAGATAATTTGCTCCGGCAAGACCGCTTGAGGCAATGCTAATATATGAATCTTCACGCACTTCCAAATTAGAATCTATAGACAATGTAATCTTGATGACACCTTGCGCGAGATCCTCAAAGCTTACACTATCGATTTTTCCCACTGCTATGCCCTTAAATTTCACAGGCGTATTTACTCCGACTGCTGAAGTTTCATCTTGTGTCAAAATATAATATGTCTTGTATTTACTCACACCAAAATCAAATCGCCCCAACCACAAGACAAAAACACAAAACCCTATCACAATCCCAAGAAAAACAATACCTATACTGACATATTTGACATTGCGTTCCATTAGATCCAACCTAAACTAAAAAATAATAATTATAAAACCTGTAGATAATGATACCAAAAACTAAGAGAAGCATAGCTTATGTGAAGATGTAAGTGAGAAATGGTGTGCTCGGAGGGATTCAAACCCCCGACCTACAGGACCGCAACCTGTTGCTCTATTCAGCTGAGCTACGAGCACATACAAACATAAAAGGCGGTATTGTATCCAAGTATTCCTTAATATTTGTTTTAGTTTTTTTGCCATACAATGTCGGCTTCATTTTATAAAAGAAAGTGGGTGATGTATATGCCAGGTATCAAGGTGCGTGAAAATGAAAGCTTCGATGAAGCTTACAGAAAATTCAAAAAACAAACTGATAGAAATCTTGTGGTTACAGAAACAAGAGCTAGAAGATTTTTCGAACCACAAACAGAACGCCGTAAAAAGCAAAAGATAAACGCTAAGAAAAAATTACTCAAGCGCTTATATATGCTTCGTCGCTACGAGTCTAGACTCTAAATTTTTTAGTGTCTCCAATATTTTGGAGACATCACACAAAATCTCCTATTACTATTTCATTTTATTCTAGTGTAAAAAATGCCTTGTATGTGTAAAATACATCGCTATACCAAACTCATCACATGCCGCTATTACTTCATCATCGCGTATGCTGCCACCTGGTTGAATCACTGCCGACACACCAACACTATGTGCCATATCGATACTATCTCGGAATGGGAAAAAGGCTTCTGAAGCCAACACACACCCTTGCAAATCTAAGCCCATATCTTGCGCCTTTGCAATAGCCGCTCTAGAAGCATCAACTCTGCTTGTCATACCCATACCAATAGCAACCACAGCACCATCTTTGACATACACAACACAATTAGACTTTGTTAAACTTGCTACCTTATATGCAATCTCTAAATCCTTAAATTGCGAAGGCGTGGCGACTTGTTTTGTCATACATGTTGCTTGTGCCACTTCGTGAGCGCCTACGCTATCGCTTTGCTGATACAAAAATCCACCTTGGATATGCTTGAAATCATAAGAATCTCGCGGTAAATGTAACACATTTTGTCCCTGCAAAGCATAGGTAAAAATCTTTGTGCGTTTTTTAGATTCAAAAACCTTCAATGCTGCATCACTGATACCTGCGCACACAATCACTTCAATAAAAATTTCATTCATTTTTCGCGCCAATGTTTCATCAATAACACCATTAAGCGCTACCACACCTCCATACGCACTCACACTATCACACATAAGCGCACTCACATACGAATCTAGCAAATTCTCTTTGATAGCAAAGCCACAAGGATTCCCGTGTTTTACTATACACACGGCACTACATTCACCAAACGCACTCGCGATACTAATAGCTGCATTAATATCTGTGAGGTTATTAAAACTTGGCTCACCCTTTTTTATACACAAATGTTGGCTAAAAAACTCACTAAACTCATAGAGTGCACCTTTTTGATGAGGGTTTTCCCCATAACGTGTATCAAACACTTTTTTGCCCACGATAAATTGCTTATCACCAAAACCTTGTTTAAATCGCTTATTCATATAATTAGCAATCATAGAATCATAACTTGCTGTATGCTCATAAGCCTTTATCATAAGCTCGGTGCGAAACTCTAGCGTATTGTTTTGGTGTTTTAGATTCTCTATCACGCGCGTATAATCATTGGGATCGGTTACAATAAGCACACTATGAAAATTCTTTGCTGCCGAACGCACCATAGCAGGACCACCAATATCAATATTTTCAATAATCTCGCCAAAATCATCTGTGCGCTCGATTGTCTGCTTAAAAGGATAGAGATTCACACACACAAGACTAATAGAATCTATATTGTATTCTTGAGCGCTTTTTATATGTGCCTCATCATCTCGACGATACAAAATCCCTCCATGAATCTTAGGGTGCAATGTTTTTACCCTACCATCAAACATTTCTGGGCTTTGCGTATAGTTACTTACTTCCTCCGCACACACACCCGATTCTTGCAAAGCTTTTAGCGTGCCGCCTGTGCTTAAAATCTTGTATCCAAGATTCACTAATTCCTTGCCAAATTCTACAATTCCACTTTTATCGCTTACACTAAGCAATGCATACATTTTGTTTCCTTTTATGCGAACTTTGCTACAATAATAAAACTTCGATTGTATCCTATCTCGCGTATAAGGAGGCTTAAATGATTTGTGTCCTTGATATAGAAACTATTCCTGATACCTATTTACTTGCGCAAAATTTTGGTTTTGATGGCGATGAGCTTGCAATATGCACACAAGCATTCGCACACCAAGCCCAAAAAAGCGGATCAGAGTTTTTGCCTATCCCCTTTCATCGTATCATTAGCATTTCAAGTGTGCTATGTGATGATTTTGGGCATTTCATAAAAGTCGGAAACTTCGGACTTAAAGCAAGTGAAGCATATATGCAAAGCACGAGAGACTTACAAGCCCTAAATAATCTAGAATCTGGGATTTTGCGAGATTTTTGGGAATGGTTTAATGCCAAACAACCAAGTATTGTAAGTTTTAATGGTAGGGGATTTGATATGGTGGCTCTTACATTACGCGCTATGCGGTATCATATCCAAGCTGGTGCGTATTTTGAAATCAATAATCCCCAATACAACAAAAATAAATGGGAAAATTACCGCCAACGCTATGCCGAAAATTTTCACACAGACTTACTAGATAGTCTTGGTGGATTTGGTGCTGTGCGCGGACTTACCTTAGATTCTGTGTGCAAAATGTGTGGCATTGTAGGAAAATATGATGTGAGTGGTTCTCAAGTGCATGAGATATTTTTTGACCCACATCTCACAAACAAAGAGGCGCTAGAAAAGATACAAGAATATTGCCAAAGCGATGTGCTAAATACCTATTGGTTATACCTCAAATATTTAGTGCTAAAAGGTGAGCTTTTAGAAAGTGATTATGTGTTAATTCTCCAAGAATTTCAAGCAAAACTACCACAAAATCAGGGCTATTTTGAATCTTTTCATACACAAATCGCACAAGAATTAGCCACATTTACCATATAAGGACAGATATGCAAACTCCACATACGACCAAAAATGGCGAGATAACAACAAAAGGTGCATTGATTGATGAAATCCAAAATCTTCTCAATGCCCTAAGTGTTACATCTCATGAAACAATATTAAGCGCAGAAGTAATGGGTGCGCTTACATGCCAAGACTTAGAATCTCTACGCGATAATCTACTCCAAAAAGATCATATAACACAACATAGCCAATGGCTAAAGGGCTTAAGCACAGCGGACTAAACAACATGCTACAATGCGTGTAATTTTGCATACAAAGGATAAACATATGAAAAAAACAATGCTTGTCGCACCAAGCTTATTGTCAGCAGATTTTTTGAATCTAGGAAAAGAAGTGGAAGCTATTTGCGCAACTACATGTGATTATTTGCACATTGATGTAATGGACGGACATTTTGTGCCAAATCTCACCATAGGACCACTTGTTGTAGAAAAAATTGCCAAAATTGCTACAAAACCACTTGATATTCACCTAATGACACGCAATAGTGAATTTTTTGTCAAACTTTTTGCGCCTCTTAAACCCGCATTTTTGAGTGTGCATATCGAAGAAGTATGTCATCTTGATAGGCTAATAGAAGAGATTAAATCACAGGGTATCAAAGCTGGTGTAGTGCTAAACCCACACACAAGCCTTGAAAATCTCCGCTATATATTGCCAAAAATTGATTTGGTGCTACTTATGAGTGTGAATCCGGGCTTTGGGGGACAAAAATTTATCCCCTATACGCTCCAAAAGCTTCGTGATTTACGAATCTTACGTGATGAACTCAATCCTCAATGCCTTATTGAAATTGATGGCGGTATCAGCGCACAAAATATTGTTTTAGTCAAAGAAAATGGTGCGGATATGGTAGTGGCAGGAAGCTATATCTTTGGCGCAAAAGATTATTATGAGGCTGTAGAAAGTCTAAGGATCTAAACACACTAGAATCTGCCCAACAGATTCTAGTGGATAATGGACTTATTTTGCGATTTCTTGGTGTTTTTGCAAGTAAGTTTGAATTGTTTCTTGACTTGGGTATGTAAAGTTTGTTTTGCGTTTAGCAAAAATGCGATCCTTATCATCAATTGCAAACGAGCGCAACACGATTGGATAGATACTATCACCCCTATCACTTCGAGAAAGATTCTCTCTTGCCCTTATGGTGATCATTTGTGTAATCTTTTGCCCTGCTTTGACAACAAAAGGCTCTTTTGGTTTGATAATCTCAAGTCTTGATGCAATATCAAAATCTTTATTAGGGCTTACAATTTCTACAGAAAATTCATGATCTACACTATCTGTATTATGAAAGACTGCCCTAAAGGTATTATCAACAACCTCTTGTGTGCGAATCTTATACAATTCAGAAGTCGTGTTGATATTCAAAAGCATACCTTCTTTTTTGGTGCTTACCACCAATAATGTAACAAACACGACACTAAGCACAACAATATATGCAATAGTTTTGAATCTAAAATATTGAACTTTTTTGCTATGCTCCATAGCTGTAGGAGAAGTCCAAGAAACAAGTGAAGGCTTATTAAGCTTGCCCATTACACCTGTGCAAGCATCAACACATTCAAGGCAGTTAATACATTCTAATTGCATACCCTTGCGTATATCGATATGTGTAGGACACACCTTGACGCATTGTTCACATTCTATGCATTCAGCATTTGGATCAATAAATTTTAGCTTTTGGGTAATTTTTGTGCCGTGCTTATCATATACAAATCCTCCACGATTGTAATTATAAGTAGGCATAAGCGTATCATTATCATACAACACAGATTGCACACGGCAATATGGGCAGATATAAATACAAAAATTCTCTTGAATAAAGGTAATATCAAAAATAAAAAATATCCCAAAGCCTAACCAAAACACCATAAGCACAGGGTGATCTAAAGGATTTGTAATATATGAGAAAAAATCTTCCGGTGGGACAAAAAACCACATAAGGTTTGCTGCAGCAACAAGGCACAAAAATGCGATAATCACAAAAGCAAGGGTAGCCTTTAGTTTATCAGCAAAACTTTCAAGGCGCATAGGTTGTTGTTTGTTGGAAATTTTTTTACGCAAACCAAAAATAGTAGTTTGTAATAAATCACGATAAATGACACGGAAAATGGTTTGTGGGCACGCCCAGCCACACCAAAGACGACCTGCCAATGTCGTGAGAAAAAAGATTCCCACAAAAAGCAAAATAAGCAAAAATGGCATTAAATACAATTCTTGCATATTAAATCGCGTGCCTAATAAATGTAGCTCTCCATGTTCAAAAGAGAGTAAAAAAAGATGTGTGCCATCAATAGTGATAAAAGGGAAGCTTAGTAATACCACCGCCGCGATAGCATAAACAAGATAGCGTTTTTTGCGATAAAACACCTGCTTTTGTGTAGTGGGTTGCATACAAAATCCTTATGTTGTGATGAGTAAATAATTATACAACTTTTTGCTTCAAAAGATTACATCAAACCTAAGGTTTTGTAGCAAATTTCACAGAGCATAATACGCGTGTTTTAGAACTTCTTCCTCTCCACATCAGCTAATATCTCATCAGCTATAGTATTTACCTTTTGAGTAATCTCATTAGTATTATTAGCTACTTCTACATTCTCTTGAGTAACTCCTTCTAATTGAGCAATAGCCTCATTAATCTGTGATAAACCTTCTGTTTGCTCTCGTATAGATTCACTCATTTCATTGACAGATTGCACTAAGATATTGACATTAGCCTCTATCTCTCCTAGTGATTTAGTCGTTCTCTCTGCTAGCTTTCTTACTTCATCTGCTACTACTGCAAAGCCTCTACCATGCTCTCCTGCTCTTGCTGCTTCTATAGCAGCATTTAAAGCTAAGAGATTGGTTTGGTCTGCTATGTCTTTTATCACTCCTACGATGTTTTTAATATCCTCTGCTTGTTTGGTAGCTTCTATGGTCTTATCACTGACATTTTGCATTGATGAGCTTATCTCTTCTACTGCTGCTGCAGATTGTTCTAGTGAGCTAGCTTGAGATTGAGATCCTTCTGTGAGTTTTTGCATAGAGGTTTTTAACTCTTCACTTTGGGCTGCTAAGTCTTTGGCGAAGTTTGAGGAAGCTTGTAGCATTTGTCTAATTTCTTCACCTAATGTATTAGTAACAACTTCTACTCTACCTTGTGCGTCTTTGACTTGTGTGGAGAAGTCAAGCTTAACAAAGCTATCAAAGACACGATTAAGCTCTGGTAAGTCATTACCAATAGCAGAGGAGAGTAAGTCTAGGAGTTGATTAACAGAATCTTTTAGGGTGTTTAGCTGGGGATTAGCACCTTTTAGTGTAATGCGTCTATCAGCATGACCTTCGCGTGTATAATTAATCACATCAAGAGATTCATTGACAAGAGCGGAGTCTTGGTCTAAGTCTGATTTGGCTTTCTCTATATTTTCATTGATGGCTCTGCCCATAGCTCCTAGTTCATCATTTGCCCTAATGATGATGGGTTTGACCTCTACCTTTTCGTGATTGAGGAGTCTAAAGAAGTTTAGGAGGGTGTTTAGGATAATAGGTAGCCTTGCGCCCACGATTTTCCTCACACAATACCACACGACTATCATCACGACAAGCAAAAACACAACAGCCAACATCGCAATGTGAATCTGCAACGCATACAAAGGCTTTAACACTTCTTTTTTGGGTGCGGTTACGAGGATTGACCAGTGGCTTGTGTCATTGATCGTGCTAAAAGATTCCACACTTGCATAGCTTGCATCGCCCGTAGTCGCGACATAGTCATCAAACACACCGCTGGTGCGTGTCGCGATGGCATTGAGCGTGTTTTTGGCTTCTGGGCGCGGATTGGCTTTGCCCATATTTTCTAAGATCAGTTTGGGGTTGTTGTGAATGGCGATGATACCCGTATCTGTCATAAGGATTCTAAGATTGCCCGCGTATAAGTCTAATTTAGGATCAGTGAGCTTATTAGAAATATCCACTAGGCTAAAGGTATAGCCGACAATCCCCAAAAGCTTCTTGCTTGAATCAAATATAGGATACACAATGTTCAGCCCCAAAAACTCGCCGCTACCGAAGTTTAACATCGCTGGCTGTCCCACATAAGCCTTTTGCTCGCCTTTTTGGGCTTCATCTAGCACTCGGCGGATCACCGGGATATTTACCACTCCATCGCGTGCCTGCTCTAGCTGGGTGCTCTCTCGCTCCTCGCTTAGGCTATGATAGAGGATAGCAAACTTCCCACTCTCTGTAAAATAGCGACTATCAAAGCTCGTCGCATTTGCCGGACGATCTAAGAGATATAAGAAACTATAAGTCGCGTGGCTATTATCAAGCATATTTTTGATGATGCTTGAGACACTCTCGAGATTGACTTGCTCTCTTGGAGTTTTGCGATAGATTTCATTGAGCGCAGAGCCCACGCCTCGTGCAAGCGTGATCGTCTCATCAAAGAGCCCCTTCATCGTCGTGGCGTAGTTTTTAGAAGCCTGCGTGATCGTGTTTTTGGTATTTGCCACGATATCATCACTCACCTCTCTCACGATCGAAGTCGCTAAGATCACAATCCCAAGCACCATAATCACAGCCACAGAAAACAAAAGCTTTGTCGCAATGCGCAAAGAGCTAAACCATTTTTTCATCATTTCCCCCCTTACCTTAAATGACATATATTTCACATTCGTAAAATTTATGGATTCTATCGCAAAAAAAAAAAAACGCATAAATTGCCATAAAATATTAAACAAAAAATCAAAAAAGGGCAAAAAAGTAAAAGTTTTTGAATCTAGATTCAAGAAATGTAAGAAAATTGTGTATGAGGGTTTTTTGGATTTGAGATCTTAGGCATAGCATAAGCCGAGTTCTGTCGTGGGTGGCTATTTATCTAGGTGCGGCATCGCTACCGCACTCTTGCGAAGAGCTAAGAGATTTAAGACTTCTAACCTACTCTTCTTGCTACGGATTGGGTTTGCACGGCACAATGTATTGCTACAATGTCGGTGGGCTCTTACCCCGCCTTTTCACCCTTACCATTTTCTTACGCTGGCGGTTGTTTTCTGTTGCACTTTCCCTTGATTTACATCAGCCATTTGTTAAATGGAATCCTGTCTTAATGTAGCTCGGACTTTCCTCTTTTAGATTCTAAAAGCAACCACCTGCTATGCCCAAGCTGGCATTATACCCCCACTAAGCAAAACAAAAGCTTATAGGGCTTACAATGCCTCAAATTTCACACAAAGGTATTCGTGATGCAAGATTCACAGATGTTAAAAGCCCAAGATCTCGCCCATATTTGGCACCCCTGCACGCAAATGCACGATCACGAGGCGACTTACCCACTCATACCGATAAAGAGCGGCAAAGGCGTGTATGTCTATGATTTTGACGACAAAGCCTATATTGATTGTGTTTCGAGCTGGTGGGTCAATCTCTTTGGGCATTGCAATCCTTATATCAACCAAAAACTTTGCGCCCAAATTGAGAATCTCGAGCATATTATCCTAGCGGGATTCTCACACGAGCCTATCATCACGCTTTCTTCTCGCCTGTGTGGGATTCTCCCTGCGCCACTTAGCAAGTGTTTTTTTGCCGATAATGGCTCAAGCGCCATCGAAGTTGCGCTCAAAATGGCTTACCACGCCAAAGCCATAGAATCTAACACGACTTTTTATGATACTTTTCTTTCACTCCAAAACGCCTATCACGGAGAAACAATTGGTGCGCTTAGCGTAGGTGATGTAGGCTTGTATAAGCAAGTGTATGATCCAATCTTGCTAAAAACACTCACAAGCACCGCACCCACACTCCATAACACAGAACAAGCCCTAAAAGACTTAGAATCTACGCTAGATTCACACCCAAATATCGTGGCATTTATCCTCGAACCACTTGTGCAATGTGCAGGAAATATGGCAATGCACACTCCAGAATTTGTCGCCAAAGCGACAAAAATGTGCCAAGATCGCGGAATCTTTGTTATTTTTGATGAAATTGCAGTGGGGTTTGGGCGTAGTGGCAGTATGTTTGCCTTTGAACAATGTGGAGTAATCCCAGACTTTTTATGCCTTAGCAAAGGGCTAAGTGGTGGATATTTGCCACTATCAGTGGTGGTAACAAGCGATGCAATCTATGAGTATTTTTATGCACCTTATGAAACACATAAGGCATTTTTGCATTCACATTCTTATACCGGAAATCCTCTAGCGTGTGCATGTGCAAACGCGGTGCTTGATATTTTTGACAAAGAAAATGTTATAGAATCTAACAAGCTTTTAAGTGCATATATTTGGGAACAAGCACAATCTCTTAGAGAATTTGGCTTTGTGCAAAATATGCGCCAAAGAGGTATGATACTCGCATTTGATCTCGTAGGATTTGAAGGGCAAAGAAAAGGCATAGAAGTATATAACAAGGCATTGCAAAAAGGCTTACTTTTGCGCCCTTTGGGAAATACAATCTATTTTATGCCACCTTATGTCATCACAAAACAAGAGGTGGCGTATGTCTTTGGCAATCTCAAAGAGATTCTAGCCTCGCTTAGATAAAATTATTGCGCACTCTGAATCTCTCTACCATTGAGTGGTTGGGTATTGCGTGCGTTAGTATGCATAATAGTATGTAGTGAATCTATTTGTGATTTAGAAGCACTAATGGTTTGTCCCAAAACAACCCATTGCACATTTTGGCTACAAGGTGGTGTTGTCAAACTACCGCTAAAGGCATAATAAGAAAGCTTATTAGGAAGAATATTGGCTGGATTTAAGCCCTCAAAATCTCTCACTACACCACTTTGTTCAGGAGCAGCTTCTACAATCTTTTGTAGCTCTGTATTTGCCTCGCCCTCAGTAAATAGCACACCAATCACAAGCAATTTTCCATCTAAACTGCTATGCACAAGATGCATTTCTAAAGGATAGCTTTTGCCATCAATGGTGTTTTCAGATGGGGTATGAAAATGCAATTGCACAAGTGCATATTCTTGACCGCCATATGTTATGGTATTGTTTTTTGCAAAATTAACTTGCACAGAATGCCCGTTGTTGATGATATTTTGAGAATCTGCCTTATACTCTATAGCAAGTGCATTAGCAACAGAAGCTGTATCCTTGCTTACGATATTAATGGGAGATTGCTCCATACCATTACATTCTGGATAATCTTGCCCCCAAGTGCTTGGTCCATTGTCCTCTTCATATCCCCAATGCGCTGCACCTACACTCCCTAAACTTAATAAGCCTACCAATACAACACTATGAAAAAGCCTCATAATAACTCCTCGTATAAAATCTTGAAATAAAACGCAATTCTACACCCCAAAAGATAAATGCACGCTTGTTTTGTATTTGGTAATAATTAATTTGATTGGGTTTGCTCTAGCAATTGTCTATGCGCCTCCTCAAAAACTGCATTAACAGATTCTTCTATCCATTTAGGATTTTCCCATTCAAAGACATTGACAGCATGACCTTGCACAAGCATTTCTAAATGCAAATGATCGCCAAATGCCCAACCACTAGAACCTGTATAACCGATAATATCACCAATGTGCACCCTGTCGCCTACCTTTAGCGTAGAATCTGACATATGCGCATACAAACTCGCAAGACCAAATCCGTGATAGATAATAGCGCTATTGCCGTGAATCCCCAAATATTGTCGCAAAACTACCACACCACCATTACTCGCAATGATAGGTGCATTACGCACACTCGCGTAATCTACGCCCATATGATACGCTATGCCCACAAGCTCTTTATTCAAATAATAGCTACGCTCATCACCAAAATACCCTACAACCATAGCTTTTTGCAATCCTGAAAAAGGCATAACACCATTAGTCATATAGCTCACATTAGAGATCGTAGTGCCTGTGGCTTCTAAAATTTGCTGTGTATCCCGTAATCGCACTTCTTCATTAATAAATACAAACCGCTCCTTATCATCTGCAAAACTTTCATATTCTGCAGAACCCACTTCTTCAAAGAGTGAGCGTAGTTTGGATTCTAAAAATTCTGGTTTTAAGCGCAGATTAGATTTACGAATAGGCGCACTAAGATTTTTTTGGAAATTAAGGGGAATGTTTGTGGTATTGGCTGCCTTATCACGAGCCTTGATACTCCCTTCAAAAAGCTTATTTTCTAAGGGCCATGCGATGATTGCACCATACACTGCCTCATCAGGTGGCAGTGTAACATCATTAAAGGTATGTTTAAAAGCACGAAATTCATTCTTGCCATTACTAAGCACCACAGAATCTAGGGCAAAATCTTTGACTTTAAAGAGAACAAAGGCACTACCAGAGCGCGATATTTTTGGGGATCGTGCAAGAATTTGGATTTGTGGGGCACTCACATCAATGATTAGAGGCAAATTAATACAAGTTTGGTTGCCAGAAAAAAAGTTCGTATTACTCCAATCACGCACACAAATCTTATACTGCAATGTCGTGCCATCTTTGAGCTCTGTAAGAGGTTTTGGGAGTGAAAGCTGAAATTTTTTGGGTTTGTTTAGCACAATTTCTTCATCGCTAAATAGCACTTGAGAATCTAGGCTTACTTCCACGCTATACTTGCGTATGCCACTCTCATCACTAAATGATAAGACTAAGTCATCTTGCAAATTCCAATGAGTGGGTAATGCGGATTGTGATTGAAGAATGGGCTCTTCTCTATCAAAAACAAAAACATTAAAGACTACATACACGATTATAGCTACACACAACGCCATAAAACCAATGACAATATTTTTCACTGCGACCTCTTAAATACCCAAAATACTGAACACACAAAATCGTGGTTTTTTTACAAAAATTAAATACAAGAGAGTTTTTATCATTTTTATGTTAGCATTGCAGATTTTTATCTTGAATTGACAATGATGGTTGTTATAAAAATGTCCAAAAAATCTAAAAAGGTGGCTTAATGAAATCGTATATACTTATATTTTGTATCTCCTTGCAGTGCATTTTTGGCGCGGTAGTAAATAATCAAACTTGGGAGAGTGGTAGCACACTTTTTGGCTTTTTCCAAAAATACAATATTCCTGCGAGTGTGTATTATGACTTACCAGCAGAAGATAGAGAACTCACTAGCGAAATTTATGCAGGAGTGCGATATTACACTGCTCTTGATGATGATAATAACCTCTTACAAGCCCTCATTCCTATCGGTGATGGTATGCAGATTCACATTTTTCGCTACAAAAATGGCTACAAAATGGACTTCACACCCGTTACATATTTTGAAAACGAACAACGCCTTGTAATCTCTGTCCAACGCTCTATCTATCAAGATCTCATGGAAGTTACTGATGATCAAGGACTTGTTAATGAATTGCTTAATGCCTACAAAAATAGCATAAGCTTTAATCGCACGGTGCTAAAAGGGGATAAGGTCGCCCTTATTTATAATCGCAAATATCGCTTAGGCAAACCTCTAGGCAATGCCCAAATTAAAGCGGCTATGGTAGAAACAAACAAAAAACCAAACTATCTTTTTGCATACAATGGACGCTATTACGACATCAAAGGTAAAGAAATCGAGGGATTCTTGCTCTCTTTGCCAATTTCAGGTGCGCGCATTAGCTCAAAATTCTCGCTAGGTCGTAAGCACCCAATCCTTGGATTTGTGCGACCACATTATGGCGTGGATTATGCAGCCCCTAAGGGGACGATTGTGAGTGCGGCAGGAAGCGGAACAATTGTCTTTGCAGGGCAAAAAGGTGGTTATGGAAATGTCATAGAAGTGCGTCATGAAAATGGTATAAAAACCGTATATGCGCACCTCAACTCATTTGCTCCGGGCATGAAAACAGGCAAGTATGTCAAAAAAGGGCAATATATAGCAAAAGTCGGTAGCACAGGTCTTAGCACAGGTCCGCATTTACATTTTGGCGTGTATAAAAATAACCAACCAGTCAATCCTCTTGGCAACATAAAAGCAGCGACAAAAGAACTTGATAAAGAACACAAAGAACAATTTGCAAACCTTAGCGATGATCTCAAGGGACAAATAGGAACAATCCTAGCCCAAGTCCAAGAAGAGCAAAAAGAATCTATTATTGTAAGCCTCCCAATAGATGGATTCACAAAAGGTATGCAATAAATGAAAACCGATATACGCGATATTCAAATCACCCAATGCGTAGATTCTCCCTATATCAAACCCCAAAGAATGCTGTATACAGAAAATGGCTATAAAAAAGCATGGGATTTTGTCCAAAGCCTTGATAGTGTGGCGATTATCCTCCATAGGATTGATGAAGATGCACTAGTGGTCGTAAGACAATTTCGCCCTCCGGTATTTTTGAAAAATAACGATGGCTATACCTACGAACTCTGTGCAGGATTGTTAGACAAAGAAGGCAAAAGCATTCGCCAGATCGCAGTAGAAGAGGTATTAGAGGAATGCGGATATGCGCTAGATTCACAAGATCTACAAGAAGTAGCGGTATTTCATACATCTGTGGGAACAAGTGGCGCAAAACAATATCTCTTTTATGCGCAAGTTACACAAGAACACAAACACACAGAGGGTGGTGGTGTCGATGGGGAAGTGATAGAGAGTATGCTTTTGCCACGAGCAGAGCTAGAAACATTTTTATACGATGATAGTATCGTAAAAACTCCTGGACTTGGATTTGGTATTTTGTGGTTTTTGCGCCACACCAAAGGAATGTGTGCATGAAATGGATTATATGCATAGCGCTTATGCTAAGTTGCGTGTTTGGGATTGATACAAAGGTTATAAAAACGACTATAGATTCTGTGCAAAAAGATATCGTAGTTTTTGATGCATATGATTTGCAAGTGGGTGAAAGTGGCGTGATACTTACCAAAAACACATCACACTCTATCATTATTGCTAAAGCTACTATAGAATCTATCCAAGAAGGAAGAGCTAGTGCAAGAATAGAGCCTTTTGATACCATAGATCAGCGCTATCTCCCAACTCCCATTAACCAACCCCAAGTAGGCGATGAAGTGTTATTTAGGAGTTTTTATAATCGCGCATTTGTTATTGCGCCAAATCAAGAAAGCTATCAATTTGTGATTCGTAACAACCCAAATATTACATTTATGCATATTGATTTATTTGCTGCGTATCTTCAGCAAGAGAGCCTCAATGATCCAAAACCAAAACACTTTAAAGATTTTTGCCCAAAATATAGCATAGGCTTAGTTTTTATCGTAGATTCTCAACATACCAATATTTTTGATTGTCAGTCTTTTGCCCTGCTTGAAACACTGCCACCACCGCCTAATGAAATATTACACGCTACGACAATCACGCCATTTTTTTCACGCATAAGTAACCCAGACAAGCCACTTGGAAGTAAATTTAAATCCTATGATTCAAAAAACTACTTTTTGTATTATGATACATTGACACACGCAAAGGAGTGAGCTTAAGGAAGTCCTATGCCTGCAGATGATGAAGAAAAGACCTTAGCCCCCTCCCAACACAAACTCCAACAAGCACGAGAAGAAGGAAATGTCAGCAAAAGCATAGAGCTCGTGGGCTTTTTTGTGATGCTTAGCGGATTGGCATTGGTTTTTTTTATGATTCCATATTGGGTAGATGGGTGCAAGGGGATTTTTACCTACATAACAAGTTTTTTTACACTCCAAGAATTTAGCGCACAAGAGCTTTTGTGGCTCACACTTGGCATAGGAATTGAAATGCTAAAAATGGTGTTACCGGTATTTTTGGGGCTAATGATTATTGGTGTTGTAGCAAATGTGGGGCAATTTGGGTTTTTGCTTTCAACTAAAGTGCTACAGCCAAAACTCTCTAAAATTAATCCTATTTTGGGGATTAAAAATGTCTTTTCACTTAAAAAACTTCTTGATGGTTTTATGATTACTTTTAAAGTCTTTATCGCGTTTGTCGTGGGCTTTGTGGTGTTTGTAGGATTTTTTGGAGAACTTCCTACCATATCGCGCCTAAGGCTTTATGATCAGATTCTGTGGTTTAGAGAAAAGGCACTTATTTTAATTGGTATTTTATTGATACTATTTTTTATTATGGCAGTGGCAGATTATCTTATCAAACGCTATCAGTATATGAAAAGTTTGCGTATGAGCGTCAAAGAACTCAAAGATGAAACAAAACGCTATGAAGGGAATCCAGAAATAAAAGCGCGTATCCGCCAAACACAGCAAAAAATGGCACGAAGTCGTATGATGCAAGAAATACCAAGTGCTTCTGTCGTGATAACTAACCCCACGCACTATGCCGTGGCAATCCGCTATCAAGATGAAGATGTGGATTTGGGTATGGCGCCTAGAGTCGTGGCAAAGGGTGTCGATGAGTTGGCAATACGCATTAAGGCAGTAGCACGAGAATATGAAATACGCATCATCGAAAACCCACCATTAGCAAGAAGTTTGTATGCGATGACAGAAGTTGGGGGCTTTATCCCACACGATTTGTTTAGAGCTGTGTCAGAAGTGCTTCAGCAAGTAGCGTGGCTTGATCACTTGCAAGGCAAGGATACATTGCTTAATACAACGATCAAAGCGCGCCAAAAAGCACAAGAAGCGTATCAAAAAAGTATACAACAAAACTAATACAGAGACAAAAATAGATTTATTGCTTGATACCAAGTAGCGTTTCAATCATTCTATCAATGGTAGTGATGACTTTGGCATTTGCTGCATACCCACCTTGAAACTTGATAAGATTCACCATTTCTTCATCAACGCTTACTTGCGAAATTGCCAAATGCTCCTTTTTGACAGCAGAAAGCACAGAATCTTTGGTCTCTTTGGTGCGTTGGGTTTGTTCGGTTTGTGTCGCAACACGCCCTGTGAGAAATTGAAAAAACTCTGGAATCCGCATTTGCTTTTGAGTAAATTTATCAATACTAAAATCCACTTCATCATATTGGAGTTGCTGCATCATATTAGCGACATCAAAATTTCCATTAACTGGTGCAAGCCACGGACGTATAAGCGTTGAATCTTTGATATATTCTTGATTTAACTCTATATCCTTAGCGCTATTGCCATCAAAAAATCGATTAAGCCCAAATGCTCCAGTAAAATTGCTACCATTATCCTTGATAGAAACATACAAGCCCTTTGCGGGGTCTTTGGCTTGTATCACAAACTCTTTGGCAACATCATCATAATAAGCGCGGAAATAATCATCAACATCATTGAGCGGATTATTGTCTTTATTATCATCTGTGTTAGCATTAATCGCCTTTACGACATCATAAATTGTTGTGATTCTATCGATGTTAATCGTTTTTCGCACCATTTCTTCGCCTGTGGTGTTATACACAATGACATCAAAACTACCTTCTTTAATATTGTAATTAGAATCTAAAAGCGCATATTTACCCCAAATATCAAGCTTATCGCTTTTAACGAGATTGGTTGCACTCTGGGCATATATCGCATTTGTTGCCTCGATAAAGCCCTTGGCAAAAACATCAAGAAGATTGATATAATCTTGAATCTTGCCTACAGGTGTGCCGTCTACACCGCTACTATATAATGCTATAAGCGATCCTGCCTTGCCTTGTGTAAGCTTTTCGGTAATTTCTACACGCTTAAAATCATCGCCTTGAAAATACACACGGCAAAGATGATTGGCATTATCTTCTTTTTCTAAGACTATGGGGTGATACATCGCACCATCAACGATATTAAATCCACGACCAATATTTAGCACATATTCATCATCAAAATCCGCGCGCATAGGATGCACGGAATAATCACTCTTTAGGTGATTTTTAAACACATTTGCACCAATAAGTGTCTGAAGATTAAATTCTAGCTCATCGCGCCTATCACGCAACTCATTGGCTTGTTTAAGCTCCAAGCCATCTTCCATTTCTTTAAGTTTTTTATTAATTTCTGCAATTTCTTTAGCCGCAAGATTCACTTCCTTGACTACCACTTCTAGCTCATCACTTGCCTTGCGTTGCAAAATCTCAAGACGCCTTCTTGTTTCTTGGATATTGTTCGTAAGCGTCTTGGTATCTTTGGCAAGGTTTTGTTTTTGTGCTGGATCACTAGAATTTTTGGCAAGATCTTTCCACGCATCAAAATAGCGCTCTAAATCATTATAAATCCCCACGCCATCGACTTCAGGAAAAAAGGCACTAGCCTCGCGTAAATAGGTAAAATGCGTATCATAAAATTGTGATTCTTCATTGGCGCGCCTATATCGTGAAAAAACAAACTCATCGTGCGCTCTTGCTATTGTCTCGATACTAACGCCACGACCCAAATTATAATCTTGAAAATAAATAGGCTTCTCGGGGCGCACCACAACTTTTTGACGGCTATAAAACTCATCACTAGCATTAGAAATGTTGTTGCCTGTCACATCAACCATAACTTGATGCGCTTGCAAGCCCGTATAAGAAGTGTTAAGAGAAGAGAGAATGCCACCCATTACACAACCTCGCTAGACTTGAATCTGCACAAGATGGCTTTTTGTTTTACTAGGATTGCTATAACCACCATCTTCACAAGGGACAAGCCTACGCAATAGTGAATCATAAAACTCACTCACTGCAAATACACTCTTTGCATACGCATTATTGAGATCTTTAAGTGATTGGAGTGATTGGCGTAAATCTCCCAACCCTTTATCAATCTCTGGTTCAAGCTGCAAAATTTCTGCAAGAGGCTTATTATCGTGAGATTGTATGAGTTTTTGCATCTCTTGTTCCATAAGAGATTTTTTTTGTTCAAAAGATTTGATGAGGGAATTTTTTTGTGTATTACGAGAGAATATCGCCTCATTATTGGCGACTTGAATATCTGCTATATCTTGATTGGTAAGATCTATAAGGCTATTGACATCTGCAATAGCACCATCTAAATACTGCTGTAACATTCTTCACTCCCTAAAATACCGCCACAAAGGGCGAATGTTTTAGAGATTAAGCAAATCTGATGCCATTTTCCTAGAAGTTTTATCAATATCGATAACGTATGTGCCTTTGGCAATTCTTTCTTTAATATCACTTACTTTATCAAATGCTACTTCTTTTACCATTTCTTTATTCTCTTCATTTCCTTGTGCTTGGATACCGCCATCACGCCTCTGATTACGATTAACACCTAAGGCATTGGTGGCTACGATAGAAGAATTTACACCACTAACCATAATTTTTACACCTCTAGTTTTTTATCTATTGTATCACAAAATCGACTAAAACTTTGATGTCTTAAATCTCAATTTGCGTATTTATTAAGTTCTTTTTGAAAATCCTCAATAGTCGTTACCGAGCTATTTTGCGCACCTTCAAAAAGCGGCATTTTAGAATCTCTGTAAGCAAAAATTGCCAAGAGCACCATCACATACAAAAACAAGAAAAACGCGATACTCGGAATAAGCCAATTTTTGGTCGTAATATCCATATTATTGCCTCCTATTGCAACCACTGCATAATGGTGTGTTTGACCTTATCAACGCTCACAACTTCATTATGCACCACAGGCTTATCAAAAAGCCTTGCAATATGTGGCGTAAGCTTTTGGGTGCTATCTAAGGACAATATAAACTCGATTGCCTCTTTATCATTAAGATTCTTAGTTGCGCCCAATGCCTCTGCCACAGTTGGTGCAAATTTACTCCATTGTGCTGTTGAACAAAGCACAAATTTGGCGCCATTATCTTCTTTTGCTGCGAATTCCTTATATGCCTTTATCCCACATGCTGTGTGAGGATCCAAAAGATACCCATTTGCAAAAGATTCCGCAATCAAGTCCTTGCATTGTGCGTCATTACAAAAACTTGCTGCAAAATACCCTTGCAACGCCTCTAATTCCTTAGAATCTAGCTTATATACTCCAGTATTTTGAAGGGATTGCATACATTCTTTTGTGCGTTGCGCACCAAAAAGCTCAAACAACACTCGTTCCACATTGGAGCTTTTGATAATATCCATAGCGGGTGAAGAAGTCTTTAAAAGCTCTCTGTCGCGTATATCATAAACCCCTGTAGTAATAAAATCATACAAAATATTATTGGCATTTGAAGCACTAATAAGCTTGCCCAATGGCACACCCATTTTTTTAGCATAAAACGCGCCCAAAATATTACCGAAATTCCCACTAGGCACGATAATATTAAGAGGTTGCATATGCTCAAGCACACCATCTTTACAAAGCCGACAATACGCCCAAATATGATAGATAATCTGAAAAACCACACGCCCAATATTCACAGAATTTGCCGCAGAGAGTGCAATGCCCTTGTTATGCAAAAACTCTATAAATTCTGTATCTTGCAATAAAGATTTTAGCGTATGCTGTGCATCATCAAAATTACCCTCAATGCCAAGCACTTTGAGATTTGCAGAATCTGTGGTTACCATCTGCAGGCGTTGGACATCTGAAGTGCCATCTTTGGGATACAGACATACCACATTGATACTACAATCCTCTCCAAGATGTTCTTTGGCAAAACTCTCCAAAGTCGCAGGTCCTGTATCCCCACTTGTAGCTACTAAAATCAAATACTTTTTGCCTTTTCCAAAACTCTGAATCATACGCCCAAATGGCTGAAGTGCCATATCTTTAAACGCCCTTGTAGGTCCGTGATAAAGCTCTAATACAAACAGATTCTCATCATATTGTGCAAGATTCACAGGTGTATGTGGATCATCAAAGCTCGCATAAGTTTGCAGTGCAAAATCCAAAAGCTCATTCTCAACTCCCAAATCCAAAAGCTCAAATACGCGTTTGCAAAGCTCTATATAAGAGAGATTCTCAAATTCTTGCAACATATGTGGTGTAAAATGCGGAAGGCGCGAGAGAGTATACAATCCTCCAAAACTCGCACTTGGGTTAAGCATAGCGTCCGCAAAGCTTACATTATCTTTATCGCCCTTGCCTCTAGTTTGTGTCATCTGTGTCATACATTTCCTTATAATCGCCACCAAACTAAATATTTTGGTATAATTTATGTCCTTTAAGTTAGATAACTTAAATACCATTGTAACATAAAAGGAGATGAGATGAATACAAAAATGTGGCGTGTGATACTCGCAAATTTTAGCATTATGCTAGCTCTGTTTTTAGGTGCTTGTTCAGATTCTAATAAAGGAGAATCTAGCGCGCAAAACGGACTTGAAGTAATCAAAAATCGTGGAACATTAATTGTGGGTGTTTTTGGTGATAAACCACCATTTGGCTACATCAATACACAAGGCGAGAATGCAGGTTTTGACATTGTCATAGCCAAAAGAATTGCCAAAGATTTGCTAGGTGATGAAAACAAAATACAATTTATAAGCGTTGAAGCGGCTAATCGTGTGGAATTTTTGCGATCTAATAAAGTAGATATTATTATGGCAAACTTCACAAAAACGCCACAAAGAGAGGAAGTTGTAGATTTTGCTAAGCCTTATATGAAAGTTGCTTTGGGTGTGGTGAGTAAAGATGGCACAATCACAGATATAGCCCAACTCCAAGATAAGACACTGCTTGTCAATAAAGGGACAACAGCGGATTTTTATTTCACAAAAAACTACCCAAATATCAAACTTTTAAAATTTGAGCAAAATACCGAAACATTTGCTGCCCTCAAAGATGGTAGAGGTGATGCACTCGCACATGATAATACGCTACTTTTTGCATGGGCAAAAGAGAATCCAGAATTTAGCGTTGGTATCAAAGAGTTAGGAGATTCTGATGTTATTGCTCCAGCAGTCAAAAAAGGAAATACAGAACTTTTAGAATGGCTTAACCAAGAAATCCAAACACTCACTGAAGAAAAATTCCTCTTTGAAGCGTATGAGCAAACATTAGCTCCTATATATGGCTCAGATATTCAACCATCTGATGTCGTATTCTAAGCCAAGCGTGGGTTTCCCCACGCCCTTATGCAAAATTCAATAATCCCACCGCTGTTATTATTAAGATTATTCCAATATATCCTATGGACTTAAGACTTTGTCCAAAAAAATAATAACCTCCAGCCACAGAACCAAGCACACCTATAGCCCCCCACAGCGTATATGCAACAGGCAAAACAATATCATACCAAGATATTGCGGCAGAAAGGAGTAGGAATGCTCCATCTACAAGCACTAAAGCCAAAAATCCCCATTTTATATTTCTAAAGCCATTTGACTTTTGTAACGCAAGGTTGGCAAATACATCTAAAATCCCTGACAATACAATACAAGCAAATCCCATATTACGCCTTTATATGAGATATATCATTATGAGAAGATACGCTTGACACACTCTCCTCATCACAAGAATCCTGCATAGATTCACAATCTTCATGCTTTTCACCCATAATTACACACACAATCCCCAAAGACCCCAATACAATCCCTACATATTGGTATGTCGTGAGTTCGGGTTCAAAAAATACAAAACTAACAACTATAATCCCTACAAGCCCCAAAATTTCCCATACAGAATACGCTACGCCAAGCGCAATCCCAAGAAGTGCAAACGCCATCAATACATATGAGAGATTCACAAAAACAATCATAACAATATTGCCCACGATAGGATTAGCAATCACCTTAAGCATACTCACGCCTATGACTTCTAACATAATTGCCCCAATAAGAAAAATCCACGAAACAATTCTTTTTTGTAATATATTTTTATCATTCATATAAACCTCCACTAAAGTCCTAAACAAAGGATTTGCCATAATTTTTGCACCTGTGTGTCTTCTAGGTGCAATGTCGAAGTGTGCGTAAAAAACTCTAGAATCTGTGATTTTTCAAAGACAAATCCTTGCACACAATGAGGGTGAGCAAACAAAAAGGCTCTACCTAAAGCGATGTGAGATTCTAAGATTCCATCACAAATAAAACAACGATTTTCTTCCTGTCGCCCCAAACGCCCCTCATATTCCAACAAACTTGCATACGATTCTAAAAGCACACGAAATGGATTTTGTTTGGCGATTTTTTTGGCACTCATATCCAAAAGCCCAAAATAAAATTCCCCTACCTCATACACTTCATCTAAATGTCGCTCTAATAAACCCAAAAATCGTTGCCATACATACACACGCTCCCATTCACGCTCCCACCCAAAGGATAAATGCAAAATATGGCGGACTTGGGGCAAAAAATGTGTATTAGCTTGTTCCTCAAAATCAATCTTATACCCCAAACCTATGGTGCTATGACGCGCCCCATAAAACCGATAAAAACTCCGAAAGCTTTGTGAAGTGAGAATCTTTACGATTAAATCTTGTGTTTTAGTTGGTATGACTTTTAAGATATAGCCCTGCATAGTATAAATAGTATCTTTCTTTAAGAAAACTCTAGCATAATTATACACCATTTTTAGTGTTTCAAAAGATATAACCGATATAAACGCAAAACTATGTGTATTTATAAGGACTTTGTATGAATCCAGACATTATCAAACCACACACGCCAAATATCCAGCTCACAGAATTTCTAACCGCAAGCATACAAGCTACAAAAGAAATTATCACACTCTTAGATTCCAAAGATAACACACTTTTTGTAAAACACACGCAAGGTGTCGGTGGCGATATTAGCATAGGTGCGGATTTAGAATGCCAAAGAATCTTTATCAAACATCTATCACATCTTGCAGACATAGATTCTGAAGAAAGCGGCATGATTTTATCTCCAAAACCCACAGATTCTCTTATTATTCTTGATCCACTTGATGGAAGTGATAATTTTCTCTCACACATTCCCTATTATGGTGCTTCTGTGGCATTGTGCGATAAACAAGGAAATTGCAAAGAAGCTGTTGTAATAAATTTTTGCACCAAAACGCTCATAGCACGAAGTAATGATCTTCTTTTTACATTAGATCTCAATAACCCAAAACCCATGCCATTAATCCACACCAAAAACTCAAAATGTGGCATTTTTGAAAAAGCCTACTCAAATCCCAGCATTGCAAATCTCTTATTTGCTCATCATCTAAAATTCCGATCTTTGGGGGCAAGTGCGCTCTCTATCAGTATGGCTCACGAAGTAAGTTTTATGCTTTTTGTAGGCAAGATACGCCATTATGATAGCAAAGCAGGGCTATTTCTCGCACAAGGGCTACATATAAACCATAATGAAGATTTTTTGCTTATAAGCAAAGATAAGCAAATTTTTGATACCATTACGCAACTTCTCACACAAAGCAAGGATTAGGTTATGTCATTTAGCGATTTCTTCAAATCCAAAAAAGCTGAGCCACGCGCCCAAAAGAATGAAGCGCCTTCACATTGGGTAAAATGCCCTAATTGTAATGCGCTTATGTATTACAAAGAAGTCTTTTCTCAATCACAAGTATGCCCCAAATGCAATCACCATCTTAGAATCTCTGCACAAGAGAGAATTGAGCTTTTATGCGATACTGGAAGTTTTGAGGAGTATGATAAAGACTTGCGTCCTGTCGATCCCCTAGAGTTTGTGGATAAAAAAAGCTACAAACAACGAATCCAAGAAGGTGAGCAAAAAAGCGGTAGACCAAGCTCTACGATAGCAGGAGAAGCCTTTATTGATGGTATCAGCATACAACTTGTTGTGTTTGATTTCTCCTTTATGGGCGGTTCTTTGGGTTCTGTAGAGGGTGAAAAAATTGTGCGCGCTATCAATCGCGCTATCCAAAAACACCAAGCCCTTGTCATATGCTCTACAAGCGGTGGTGCAAGAATGCAAGAATCCACTTACTCACTTATGCAAATGGCAAAAACATCTGCTGCACTCAACAAACTTTCTGCCGCCAAGCTTCCTTTTATCTCTGTGCTTAGCGATCCGACATTTGGTGGCGTAAGTGCAAGTTTTGCATTTTTGGGAGATGTGATTATTGCCGAACCAGGTGCAATCATCGGTTTTGCTGGTCCTCGCGTTATTAAACAAACTATTGGTGCGGACTTACCACAGGGCTTTCAAACTGCCGAATTTTTGCTAGAACACGGACTTATTGATATGGTTGTTGAGCGCAAAAACTTGAAAAAAACTCTTGCGGATTTGATAAGATACCTTACAAAACATCATGAAGTACAACCTATATTGTATTAACAAGGCAGATTCAGAGACGCTTGTAGAGGATTTTGTGATGAAATGTAAGGCTTTTGGTGCGCGATTACACATACATAATATCTTTAACAATGCCATTGCCAAGGCACAAAAAATCTCTGCCCCAAAAGCACAAGAATCTTACTCTGATGCCTTTATGCCATTTCTAAAAAACACAGCTTCAAGCCTCTGTATCGCGCTACACCCACAAGCAAAAATGCTAGATTCTCATCAATTTGCCAAACTTATTGCAAATCACCAAGAAGTCAATTTTTTTATTGCGGGTGCGTATGGTTTTGAGGAAAAGTTTTTGCACTCTATGCAGAATCTAAGTCTCACACCACTAACCCTAAGTCATAAAATCGCTAAGCTTGTGCTATGTGAGCAAATATATCGAGCGCTAAGTATTATGGCAAATCACCCATATCACAAATAGCAGCCAAAAGAGGGAATATGGATTACGAATTTTTTCACGCATTATTAACACAAAGAAGGCAGACTCTAGCGGATTCTATGATGGAGAAAAAAGAGCTTATGGAGCAATGGTATAACTCTAGACTTTCTGATGATAGTGATGTCGTGGCAGCTGCATTATATGAGACAAAAGTTGCCAATATCGTAGAGCTACAAAAGGCAGAAATTGATGATATAGACTACGCACTTACAAAAATCAAAAATAAAACCTATGGAATCTGTGAAATGTGTGATGATGAAATAGATATTGAGCGTTTGAAATTCAAACCACACGCAAAATATTGCATAGATTGTCGTGAACATGTAGAAAAAACGCAGATTCTCGAGCAGAAATTAAAAACATCAAAAAACAACAAGGAGTAAGAATGCGCTTTAAATACTATATGGCTTTTGTAGTGATATTTTGTGCAGTTTTGGGGATATATGCTTACACGCTTGAGCTTGGAAATTTTACCCTCACACTCCCAAACAATCGAAACCTTGATCTCCCAGTTACACTATGGCTTATTATCATCGTGCTTATTTTTTGTCTTTGTAGCTCTTTGCTTTTTGCGTCATCTTGGGCAAACACCTTGATACAATCCTACCGCACACGCAATGATTTTAATCATCTCTTTTCACAAATAAACGAACAAGCGCTCAACAAACCCATAGAATCTCGAGTATATAAAAATGCCGATATTTCCAAGCTTTCTAAAATTTTAGCGCGCTTTTACCTCAAACCACGCTTAGATTCAAAAGAATGCTTTGAACCAAAGATTGATAAACTCTTTGAAAATTACAAAGATGTGATGAATGGTAAAAATGTGGATTTACGCACCTATAATCTTAGTAAAGAGAATAAATTTTTTATCCAAAACCTAAAAAATAAGATTCAAAGCGATAACAAATTTGCCTTTAATGCGCTTAGCGAAAATAATCCTCAAGAAATTAAAGATTTTGCACTCATTCAAATTTTAAGCAATGGATCAGCTAAAGATTTAGAACGACTCTTTAGTTTGCAAATAACCTATAATGCCTCTATGAAACCTTCACTCATACAAGCCTTTGTCGCTCATAGTGATGTGTTTGATGCACAAAACCTCTCAGATATCTGCAAACAAATGCACTTTTGCGCCCAAGATTATGTCGAACTTGCCCAACAAAGCCAAAATATACTCCAACCCGATGCGTGGTATAAACTTTTTGAATCATTAGCCAATAATGATGAGCACGCCGAAAATGCGCTATTTTATGTAATGTTTGAGCTTGAAATGATTGAAAAAGCCAAAGAACGACGCGCACTGCATGGCAAAGATGAATATCGCCTTATTGATGCTTATCTCGATCTAAAAGAAAGCGGAAAACATTATCCGCTTGATATATTCTTTAATCAATGTAATATTTAGGAGCTACTATGATCGCACCATTAGATTCTGCGCATATACGCGCACTCAAAAATATTGTCGGCGAAGAAAATTGCTATGATGACACCGCACATCGCATAGCATATTGCTATGATGCTACAAGGGAGCGTTATGAACCTCAAGCAGTGGTATATCCAAGAGATGAACGCGATGTAAGTGAAGTGCTCAAATACTGCAACACGCACAAAATAGCTATCATTCCTCGTGGTGCAGGAAGTGGCTTTACAGGTGGTGCGTTACCAGCAAATGGTGGGATTGTCCTAGCACTTGAAAAATACTTCAATCAGATTCTAGAAATTGATGAAAAAAATCTCATCGCGCGCGTGCAACCAGGGGTAGTTAACAAACATTTTCAAAATGAAGTAGAAAAACGAGGACTCTTTTATCCACCAGATCCTGCAAGCCAAGAATATAGCACCTTGGGTGGCAATGTCAGTGAAAATGCTGGTGGTATGCGCGCTGCAAAATATGGTATCACCAAAGATTATGTTATGGCACTACGCGCCGTGCTACCTAATGGCGATATTATCAAAGCCGGTAAAAAAACGATTAAAGATGTGGCGGGATATAATATCGCAGGGATTCTCATTGCTAGTGAAGGAACTCTAGCAGTCATCACAGAAATCACGCTTAAACTCATCGCCAAGCCAAAACTTCGCCAATCTGCTATGGGTGTGTTTGCTACTATCAATGACGCAATGAATGCTGTCTATAAAACAATGGCAAGTGGTATTACACCTGTGGCTATGGAATTTTTGGATAACCTGAGTATTCGTGCAGTTGAAGAACGCTTTTCTAAAGGCTTGCCTACAGACGCTGGTGCTATCCTTATTACACAAGTAGATGGGGATATGCAAGAGGTGCTAGACTATCAGCTTGCCCAACTTGAACAAAAATTTAAAGAAAATGGGTGCATAGATTTCAAAAAAGCCAAAAATACACAAGAAGAGGAAGATCTTTGGTTTGCTAGGCGCAATGCTAGTCAAAGTATCACAATTTATGGCAAAAAGAAACTTAATGAAGATATTACCGTCCCTCGTTCGCGTTTGCCAGAACTTTTGGAACATATCAACCGCTTAAGCCAACAATATAACTTCAAAATTCCGTGTTTTGGACACACAGGCGATGGCAATGTGCATACCAATGTCATGGTGCCAAACCCTGATGATCCAGAGGAATTGGCGCGTGGCTATGCATGTATAGAAGAGATTTTTAAAGTCGCTGTGGATTTAGAAGGGACATTAAGTGGTGAGCACGGCATTGGGCTAGCAAAAGCTCCATTTATGCCACTAGCATTTAGTGAGGAGGAAATGAATCTCTTTAGAGTTATCAAACACGCCTTTGATCCTAATAATATTTTAAATCCAGGAAAAATGGGGCTATAAAGCCCCACACAAACTTTTAAGACATTGTAGATTCTAAGTATTCTTCATAACTTCCGCGAAAATCAACAACCTTTGCTGCACCATTTTCTTGTGGTATAAGCTCAATAATACGATTAGCATAGGCATCAATAAGCTCTCTATCGTGACTTACGCATATCACATTCCCGCCAAATCGATATAATGCCTCGCCAAGTGCTATAATGGATTCAAGGTCAAGATGATTGGTAGGCTCATCAAGCACCAAGAAATTTCCGCCTTCAAGCATAATTTTGCTTAACACCATTCTGTGCTTTTCCCCACCACTTAGGGCGTTGATTGATTTTTCTTGCTCTTCTCCACTAAAAAGCATTCTTCCAAGCGCGTTGCGTATCTCTGTGCTTTCTTTTTTCTTATCAAAACCCCTAAGCCATTCATACAGGCTCTCCTCACCTCGTATCTCTTCGCTCACATTTTGAGGGAAATAGCTACGCTCTATAGTCGCACCCCACTTCACAACGCCAGAATCTGCAGGAAGTTCTTCAACCAAAATCTGTAATAATGTGCTTTTGCCCACACCATTTGCTCCAATGAGCGCGATCTTATCACCGGGCAAAATTTTTAGACTTAGATTTTCTAGTATTTTTTTTGTGCCATAACTTTTGGAGATATTTTCACATTCCAATGCCTCATTACCAATCGTGCGGTTTGGTTTAAAAACAATACTAGGATCGCGTCTTGAGCTTACTGCGAGATTCTGTATATCCAATTTATCAAGCTGTTTTTGGCGACTTGTGGCTTGTTTTGCCTTTGATGCGTTGGCTGAAAACCTACGGATAAAATTCTCTAATTCCTCTTTTTCTTTGAGCTTTTTGTTGCGCTCGGCTTCTTGCTGCTTGGCAATCAAAGTAGAAGCAATATACCAATCATCATAATTCCCACTAAACTCGCGCACACTTCCAAAATCCATATCCAAAATATGTGTGCAAACACTATTAAGAAAATGTCTATCGTGTGAAATCACAACCATTGTGCCCTCATGGCGTTTTAAATTTTCTTCTAGCCACGCAATTGAAGGCAAATCAAGGTTATTTGTTGGTTCATCTAAAAGTAAAATATCAGGCTTAGGAAAAAGCACTTGGGCTAAGAGAATCTTAAATTTATCCCCACCTGTTAATGTGCTCATCAAATCATCATGCATATGTGCTGGGAATCCCAAATCTTCTAGAATCTTTTGTATCACCACATCATATTCATACATAGGATCCTCTTCGGCACAAACCATTTCAAGCTCACCTAATTCATTATTTACTGCTTCATCGCTCAAATCTGCATTTTCATACAAATATTCTTTGCGTTTTATAGCATCATACAATCGCTTATTACCAATAAGCACCGCATCTTTTAGACTTAAATCCTCAAAAGCGTATTGATCCTGCCCCAAAACTCCAAGTCTAGCATTTGGTGAAATAACTACCTCTCCGCCACTAGCCTCATACATACCACTTAAAATTTTTAAAAAAGTTGATTTTCCAGCACCATTAGCCCCAATAAGCCCATAGCGCTTTCCAGAATCTAAAGTAATATTGACATTTTCAAAGAGCTTTTTTGTCGGATAACGCATTGAGAGATTAATAGTCTGTAGCATATGACACCTATATTTTGAAATGCGCTATATGTTGTTTGAGCGTTGCTGAAATTTGCTCCAAGCTCTCGCTTGCACTCGTATTTTGCTCCATAAGCTCGGCTGTTTGCTTAGAAATTTCTGCCATTTCAGAAATAGTCGTATTTACTTGTCCGATAACCTCTACTTGCTCATGTGAAGCTTTTGCCACATCTTTTGCTTTTGTGAGTGAATCTTGGGCTTGTTGGTAAATTTCATTAAGAATATTTGTCGCCTCGTGCGCAAGTTGTAAGCCTTTTTCAGCTTGTGGCACAGCCGCCTCCATAGCCTCAACGCTTGTTTGCGTTTCACTTTGGATAATTTGTATCATTGCTGCGATTTCTGAAGTTGCATCTTGGGTGCGTTCTGCAAGCTGACGCACAGAATCTGCCACCACCGCAAAACCTCTTCCATGCTCACCTGCCCTTGCTGCTTCGATTGCGGCATTGAGCGCCAAGAGGTTTGTTTGATCTGCAATATCTTTGATAAGCTGTGTGCTTGAGCTAATATCTTGTGCGTGTTTTTCGAGTGATTTAATATGCTCATTAGAACTATTTACCGTCTCGGCAATTCTCTCAATCTCACTTACGGTTTGTGTAAGCGCATCGCGACCTTTTTGAGAAAGCTCTGTTGTGCGTGAGGAGTTTTCCTCTGTTTGTGTTGCCACTTGGGCTATGTTATCTGTATTTTGTGCAATTTCATGAATCTTTTGTGCTGAATCTGATGAAGACTGCACTTGTTGGGTTGATGCCCTTGTTGCTTTGTCTGAAGATTCTGCCACACTTTGAGCTTTGAGGTTAAGCTCTTGGGCATTGCTTGTAAGCTCACGCACAATTATTTTAAGTTGCTCTTGCATTTTTGCTGTAGCATCTAGCAAACTATTTGGGACTTTTGTGCTAATGTCTTGCTGGAGGTCGCCCTGTGCAATCTTGCGCATAATCTCTGCCACCACTCTAGGTTCGCCACCAAGAGAAGACATAAGGTTTTTGATAATAAACACAGAAACAAGCACAGCAATAACAACAGCGATAATAGTAAGCCAAATAGCAGTGGTAAGATATGAAGAAACGCTTGCTTGTGCTATATCATTAGCTACCTTGTTTTTAGCTTCCTGATAATCAATAAATTGGTTAATAACTGCAAGCCATTCTACAAAATACCCTCTCACTTTAGAATCTAGCAACGCCGTAGCTTTGGCATTCTCATTAACAAGGGCAAAATCAATAAGCTGTTTTGCCAAAGGCATAGTCTTTGCCTCTACTGCTTTAATGTTATTTAGAATCTCTTTTTCCTTTTCATCTACCATATCAGCATTTTGAAAAATCTCATCAAGTTGTTTGGCATTGGTAGCATAGTTTTCCTCAAGCTTTTGGATACGTTTGTAGGTTTCTTGCATTTCTTTAGATTCTACAAACAAAATAATGTCTCTAATAGCTATAGATCGATCATGGACACTACCGCGGAAATTAATAGCATGCCTTTGTTTGACAGAATTGACTTGATTAATTTCTTCTAATGTTTGAGAAATAAAACTTACTTTCATGTATCCTACGACAACAATAACCAAAATAAGTGCGACAAGAATACCAAAACCTAGACTTAACTGCGAACGAACGGACAAATTCTTCATTAAATTCTCCTACATATGAAAATACTAACGCTATTATATTCGAATTTCTTGCATTTGAGGTAAATTACAACCTAGCATATTCGATTTTTATGCATTTATCCTGCACATTTGGGATATGAGCATCACCAAGGCGGCGTGCCACCTCATCGCTGCGTATGCCTAATTGCATCCAAAATGCCCCAACGCTCCCGTGTGGTAACAACAATATCTCTTCTGCAAGTTCCTCACAAGCCCTTGCATTACGAAAAGCTACAACAATATCAAAATGCTTTTTATCTTGCACCGCTTCGCTTAGGCTACGATACACTTTCTCCCCCAAAATTGTGTCCTCTTTTGGATAAATGGGTGTAATATCAAAATTGTGTTCTTGTAAATATTGTGCTACTTGAAAACTATCTTTTTGTGAATCTGGACTTAATCCACATATGGCTATGCTTTTTGCATTCTTAAGCAATGAAGCTATATCTTGAGTGCTAAGATTCATATCCTTTCTCCTTTAATACTTCTAAGATCTTTTAAAAGGTTTGGTAAGCCAATGATAATACCAGAAAGAATCACAAGCACCATACCAAGTGCCACGCTTATATGTGGCAGTGCATCACCAAGCATAATACCAAAAATAAGCCCAAACACAACGCGTGTATAATCAATGGGCGCAACGATACCAGCTGGTGCCAACATATAGGCTTTTGTCAAAAAATACTGCCCAAATGTCCCAAAAATCCCCATAATTAATACAATAATCCATTCACTTGGGCTAGGATTGCTCCATACTGCACTCCAAGAATGCTCCAAAAATGCTTGTGTAACCAAAATCCCTAAACTAACGACACTCATTGTAATCCCAAATACCAATACCACGACATTATCATCAAAATATCCCTTAAGATTGCGTAGGCTGATAAAAGCAAGTGCCATCATGAATCCACCAATGATCCCCACGATAATATTTAATACAGGAATTGAATTAAAATGAGGATCGCAAATAAGCACAATGCCACCAAAACCAAGTAAAGTCGCAAACAAAACCACAAACCCTACACGCTCTCTAAGAAAAATCATAGACAACAATACAACATAAATAGGCATTGTTTGTGAAAAAGTCGAAGCCACACCAAGTGAAATGTGCGTAATATTATAAAAAAGCGCAAGCATACTCAACCCACCAAAAAGCGAGCGCAAAAATAACAGCCACCAACCGCCTTGCTTTGTCTTCTTTTTTGGTGGTTTAAATGCAAAAAATACGAGCAATAACACCACCATAATAATAGATCGAAAAAAGATACTCTCAACAGCACTCATTGCAGGAGCCAAAATCTTGACACACGCATTCATCATTGCAAAAAAAAGTGCGGAAATAAACATATTGATGATACCAAGGCTAATGTGCGAATAATGTGCTACATGTAAGCGTTTCATAATACTAGATTTTTCCCTTTATATTATGTGTTGTGCGAGAAATTTCCCTTCCATCACGATAGATAATAGTGTATTCAAGCACACCACTTGGCGTATATAGCTTAGATTCTCCATTGGCTAAATCATTGGCATAATTGCCTCTCTCACGCAAAGCCCCATGTCGATAATACCACAGCGACTCTCCATTGGCATCACCATTGACAAAAAACATTTGTGTGCGAACCTGTCCATTATCATAATACCATTTTGTCCAACCATCTTGTTTGCCGTCTTTGAAGCTAATCTCCCACGCAAGAGTGCCATTATTATGATAAAGTCGCACTATGCCTGTATAGTTATAATCCACAGATTCTCCATCGCTGGGTTGCGCGACAAGGTCTTTGTAGTCAAATTTTAATCCTTGTGAATCCTTGGGTTTTTGCTCTTGGGTTGTAGTGCTATCTTGGGTGCCAATAGCATTTTGTGCTTGTGAATCTTGTGTATAAGGAGTGGGCTTTGGCGGTGTTGATTGCACATCTCTTTTGGTCTTTGGAGACTTTGTGTCATTTTTTTGTGTTGCATTATGAGAAGTTTGTGAATTATGTGAATTTGCATTAGGTTTTTGTGAATCTGTGCGCGAGACTTGCGTGCTACTTTCAAGCGCAGAATTTTGGGATATACAACTTTGCAAGCATAGCCCTATGCACAACAAGCCAACATATCCTAAAGTCCCTAAAAAACTTGATTTCAATAAAAGTCCTTATCCCTAAGCGTTCCATAAATGATATGCATAAATCGTAAAATCGTGCAAAGATTTTATCGGCTTTAAATAAATATCCCACTATAATACAAAGATTACATAATCTATCCAAAAACCTCTCTGGTAAAGGATTACTATGAGTTTTACGCACTTGCATTTGCATACAGAGTTCTCCCTTTTAGATGGGCTAAATAAAATCAAAAATCTTGCAAAGCAGATTCGCCAACAAGGTATGACTTCTGTTGCAATTACCGATCATGGCAATATGTTTGGGGCATTAGAATTTTATGTCGCAATGAAAGAAGAGGGTATAAATCCTATCATCGGTTTAGAAGCCTATATCCACAATGGCGATGAACTTAATGATAAAAATATCAAACAACGCTTTCATCTTTGCCTTTTTGCCAAAAATGAAGTTGGATACAAAAACCTTATGTATCTTAGCTCCCAATCTTTTATTAATGGATTTTATTACTATCCAAGAATCAACAAAAAACTACTGCGTGAGAGAAGCGAGGGGCTAATCTGTAGTTCAGCGTGTTTGCAAGGCGAAATAAATTGGCATCTTAATACAAAAAATGAACGCAATGTGCGTTTTGGTGCAAAAGGCTATGAAGTTGCAAAAGACATCGCGCTTGAATACAAAGATATTTTTGGGGAAGATTTCTACCTAGAAATTATGCGTCATGGAATTGGCGATCAATACTTCATCGATGAGCAGATTCTAAGACTTGGCAAAGAGCTTGGCATTAAGGTTATTGCGACAAACGACACGCACTATACTTTCCAAGAGGACGCAGATTCACAAAATATCGCCTTTCGTGTGCTTATGGGAGATTCTAAAGGTCTCAAACATATCGTCAAGGAATTTTATATCAAATCTCCAGAACAAATGCAACAACTCTTTTTGGATATTCCTGAAGTGTTGGAAAATACACAAGAGATTGCCCAAAAATGCCAACTAAACATTAGCCTAAAAAATAAAGAAATAAAAAACAAGCATACGGGTGAAATTATCCTACACAATACCCCAGCCACTCCTCCGACATTTAAAAACACACAAGAATATGCCAAAAACGAAGGGTTAGAAGACATCTTAGGTATGCCATTAGAATCTATCACAGATTCTGTGTATTTTGCTTACAAATGTCGTGAGGGCTTAGCCAAACGCCTCCAAAATGTGCCACAATCTGAGCATGATCGCTACAAAGAGCGGCTAGAGCGTGAGATAGATATTATTACTAATATGAAATTTCCGGGCTATATGCTTATCGTGTGGGATTTTGTCAATTTTGCCAAAACTAATGGAATCCCTGTCGGACCGGGAAGAGGTTCGGCGGCAGGAAGCCTTGTGGCTTATAGTCTTGCTATCACCAATATCGATCCTATCAAATATGATTTGCTTTTTGAGCGATTCTTAAATCCTGAACGCATAAGTATGCCCGATATTGATATGGACTTTTGTCAGCGTCGCCGTGGTGAAATGATCGAATATGTCACGCGTGTGTATGGCAAATACAATGTTGCACAAGTGATCACCTTTGGTTCGCTTTTGGCAAAAGGTGTGATACGCGATGTAGGGCGTGTGCTAGAAATGCCATATTCTGAAGCCGACGCGTTTGCCAAGCTTATTCCAAATGAATTAGGTATAACACTTACCAAACACACAGGCAAAGATGGCAAAGAAAAAGAGGGCGCGTGGGAAAAAGAACCAAAAATCCGCGAACTTGTGCAAACAAATCCCAAAGCAAAAGAAGTGTGGGATCGTGCCTTAGCACTTGAGGGCTTAAAGCGCAATGCCGGTATCCACGCTGCGGCTATTGTCATAGATTCTTCTCAAGAGCTTTGGCACAAAGTCCCGCTATACGCCAATGACAAAACAAAAGGTGTCGTTACGCAATACTCTATGGATTGGCTTGAGCCTGTGGATCTTATCAAGTTTGACTTTTTGGGCTTAAAAACTCTTACTATGATCGATGATGCACTCAAGCTCATAAAAAAGCGCTATGGCAAAGATATAGACTTTTCTACTATGCCTATGGAAGATCCTGCGGTCTTTGAAACAATCCAAAGTGGCAACACGCTTGGATTATTCCAAATAGAATCTGAGGGTATGCAAAACCTAAGCAAGAAGTTAAAACCTAGCACCTTTGAGGACATAATCGCGATGCTTGCGCTCTATCGACCTGGTCCTATGGAATCTGGTATGCTTGATGACTTTATCAAGCGCAAACACGGACAAGCACCTATAACATATGCTTTTGACATACTTGAGCCAATTTTGAAACCTACCTATGGAATCATCGTTTATCAAGAGCAAGTCATGCAAATTGTCCAAGCAGTGGGTGGATTCTCACTTGGCGGTGCGGATTTGGTGCGACGCGCAATGGGAAAAAAGAAAGTCGATGAAATGCTACGCCTCAAAAAAGAGTTTGCCGATGGTGCGCACAACAATGGTTTAGATAGGCAAAAAGCCGAGGATTTATGGGAGCTTATTGTCAAATTTGCAGGATATGGATTTAATAAATCTCACTCCGCAGCTTATGCGATGATTACCTACCAAACCGCCTATCTCAAAACATATTATCAACATGAATTTATGGCTGCAATGCTTACAAGCGAGACAAGCAAAGTAGAATCTGTAGCAAAATACATCAATGAAGTAAAAGCACTCAACCTTGAAGTATTGCCACCACACGTAAATTATTCCGAAAATGATTTTGGCGTAAGTGAAATTAATGGTGTGAAAAAAATTGTCTTTGGGCTTAGTGCTATCAAGGGATTGGGTGATGCACCTATTGAGGATATTATCAACGAACGAGAAAAGAATGGTGAGTTTAAAGACTTGGCTGATTTCATTAGGCGCGTGGATTTTTCCAAACTTACCAAAAGATCGCTTGAGCCCCTCATAAAAAGTGGAAGCTTGGATAATCTAGGATTCTCACGCAAAAGTATGTTTGAAAATGTCGAAAATATTTGCGAAATAGGACGGCAAAAAGACAAAGGCAATGCGCAATTTGGCACCAACTCACTCTTTGCTGAAGAAGATTTTGACACTACGAGCATAAATCTTCACATACACAATACCCCAGAATATAACTCCAATACGCTTTTGCAATATGAGTTTGAATGCCTTGGAATCTACATTGGCGGACATCCACTAGATAGATTTAAACCACAAATAGACACACTTAAGGGTGTGAGTATGATGGCAGATATTGAGGAGCTTGAAATCGGTAGCCAATGTATGCTTGTGGGGAAAATTATTGAAATCAAACGCAAGATTAGCAAAAAAGGTAAGCCCTATGGTATCGTGGGATTGCTAGATTTTGGTGGCAGCTCAAGCTTTACTATTTTTGAAAAACATTTGCTAAAACTCGAGGAGTTACAAACTATAAACTCTGATCCTGATGAACCATTTGTGTTTAAATGCAAGGTAGAGCAGATAAATGACGCAAAAGAGGTGCGTGTGCTAGAAATACTCACCCTAGAGGAAGCCAAAGAACAAAAAGTGCGACTAAAAAAACAAAAAGATGAGCTTGATAAAACACCTGCACCTATTCCGCTTGATCTACGCCCTCAAGTGATAGACACCTGCACACCGCTCACACTTATCGTGGATTGTGAAGATTCCCAATTAGATGACATCTCACACACATTTGCAAAGATTAAAGAATTTTCTCATACACATAAAGGTTCAAGGGAATTGCATATTCTCCTCAAAAACAAGCATAAACAATACACCTTTATAAGCGAGATCTTGGTAGATTCTACAATCAAAGAACACTTTGATACACTGCATTGGGTAGGCTAAATAAGCCAATCACAAATAATATTACGCTAAATCATAGGAGTTATGCAAATAACCCCTATGATACCGCATTATTACAGATACCCTGCAACCATTGCAAGCACATAACCTGCACAACAAGAAGAAAACACCCCTATAAGACCGGGTAAAATAAAGCTATGATTTATCACAAATCGCCCAATTCTTGTCGTCCCTGATCTATCAAACTGAATTGTCGCAAGATCGCTTGGATATGTTGGCAAGATATAATAGCCATAGCACGCTGCGGCAAAAGCTACGATGATACCTGGCTCCACACCAATATTAAGTGCCAATGGCACAAATGCCGCTATAGCTGCGGCTTGAGAATTCACAAATTTTGAAATAAGAAGTAACATCAACGCGTATGTCCAAGGGTAATCTTTTACTACATCGCCAAGCACGGCTTTCATCATTGGAGTATGCACCTCAAACATCGTATCTGCCATCCAAGAGATTCCAAACACTGCCACAAGAGCAATCATGCCCGATCGGAAAATCTCATTTGAGCCTATTTTTTTAACATCTGTATTCGTAAAAATAATAATCAGTGCACCCGCCAACAACATAAAGGCTTGAATCACATTGACCATTGAAATATAGTCATAACTTGGATTGCCTAACTTATCTTTTTGTGGATTTGCTACAAGCACACCAGAATCTAATGCTTCTTTGAAATTGCTTGTTTTTTCGCCATCTTGAGTAGTCTTGCTTGTTTGATCAAGTCCAAGTGTCTTAAGATCAATTGTGCCTTTATTATCACCACTAGGAACCCAAGAAATTGTGCTATCTTGTGAGATTGTATATGTATAACTCATCTTTTGTCCCCAATTTGGCTTAAGCGCATCAAATACACCAATAAGTGCAACAAGCCCTATAGCTGCCAAAAAGATCCACATCGCTACCCAATCTTTTTTTGGCAATTTGACATTAAGCAGTGTTTTTGTATCCCCATAGACATATTTTTTAAATTCTGGATCTTTGAGGTGGTTTTGGAACTCTTCATCTTTGTCAAGATCTTTGCCCCTAAACCAAGAAAAAATCCCTATACAAAGCACCCCAAAAAGTGTGCTAGGAATGGTAATTTGCAAGAGATTAATATATCCATCAAAACCTGCTAATGGATGTTTTGCATTAAGTAATAAAGCAGTAAGGCTTACAACCGCCACAGATACAGGCGAGGCAATAATCCCCATTTGCGAGGATATAGAAGAGGCTGCCATTGGTCGCTCTGGGCGTATATTGTTTTTGATAGCAATATCATAGATAATAGGCATAATTGTATACACTACATGCCCTGTCCCACAAAGAATTGTCAAAAAGCACGTTACAAAAGGCGCAAGGATTGTCAAAAATCTCGGATTTCTGCGCAAGATTCTCTCTGCAATCTGCAACATAACATCTAAACCACCACTTGCTTGCAAAGTCGCTGAAGCAACAACAACCGCAAGAATCGTAAGCATCACATCTACAGCTGGCTTACCTGGCTTAACATGAAATAGGAATATCAACATTAAAATGCCAATACCTCCTAGCAATCCTAATGCTACGCCACCCTTACGCGCACCATAAAACAGACATACAAGCACGACAACAATCTGTATAGCAAATTGCACACCCTCGCTAAGACTAGTAAAAAATTCCATACGACCCCTTTATTGATGTTTTGTGATTGCGATTATAACAAAGTCCCAAGATAAAACATATAAAACCTAAGGCTTTTGCTATAATATAAAACCCTATAAATACGGAGGCGATATGTATCTGAATTTCTCTAGGCTATGGATAATTGCTTTGCTACTTTTTGCACATCTCTATGCGTCTGAAAACGCAATAGATTATTCTCATTTGCAATATCTAGATTCCCAAGAAGATTCTTATGATGATGAATTACAACAACACCTTGAGTTATGGGAAAATTTGAAAGATGAAGATGAGGATATACTAGGCTTAGGAAAGCCCTACAAAAAATACGAATTTATACAAGACTACACCAATTATCTCTCTAAGCCACCTCTATTTTATGAACAATTTCGCAATCGCCCATATGGTCGTATGCCCACGCCATAAACCTTGTAATATGTGCCTTACTCTTGAGGGAGCGTGAATACCAATGTTACACGCAAATCCTTTGTTACCTCATAATGCAAAGGATTAAGCGCCATAATTTGGGGTGCACTGCCCTCTATCATCGCTTGACATTGCAAAAGATTCTCGTTTGTATCTAATGTTTGAATATCAAAAAGCGTTATGCTATCAGATTGTAAATCGTGTAATTCTATGCTTAGCATTTGTTTGATACTCTCTTGCACCTGTGCGTTTTCACAAGTAAAGCTTGTATCTTTACCACACCCACTCACGCCTACAATAACCCATACTATCCACACAGCGTGTAGCCAAAAACTTTTCATTTTGCACCTTGTCTTGAAATAAATCTACATGTGATCACATATTTTAATTGTAGCACTAAATTTCTACCATAGCGCCACTTGCACTTATAATAAAATCATAAGTATTTTATGCTAGAATAAAGGTTTAATTTAGTAGATCTCGAATCTTAGCGGTGGAGTTTGTTATGATTTTTGAAGTCAAATCGCCTATTTTGGGCTTTGAGCGGGTTACTCGTATGGAATTCGAAAAAATTGATGAATTATTTATGAGAGTGAGTAATCCTGATGGCGATGGCGGTGTGCCCACATTTACCCTTGTAAATCCTTTTTTATTGCGTAATTATGAATTTGAAATACCCACTGCATTAAAACTTCTTCTTGATCTTGATAATTGCAAGAATCTCCTTGTTGCTAATATAATGGTGCTCCAAAACCCTATCGAAGATTCTACGATAAATTTTCTTGCTCCACTCGTTTTTAATTTCGATAACCACACAATGGCGCAAGTCGTGCTAGATAGTATTAATTATCCGCAATATTCCATTGCTGAACCTATAAGAGTGTATTGCGACAAAAGCGAAACAAACACCCAAGCCACAAATTAACTTCCATGAGTCTTCACACACAATCCACCAAACAAGCCAAGCTCATATGTGTGGGCTATGGCAATATGGCGCGCGCTATCTTAGAGGGTATGATTAAATCTAAAGCTTTCCAAAAATATGAAATCCTCATAGTCGGACGCGATCTCTCAAAAGCTAAAAATCTTTGTGATACACTCGCACACCCACATATCAAGCCGCTTTTTGCAGATTCTCATACACCGCTAGATATACAAGATGCTGAAGTGTTGTTGTGTGTGAAACCACATGCACTAAGGGCATTTACATATATTGGGGAAGCACATATTGTCTATAGCGTAATGGCTGGAGTGCGTATTGCGACACTTGCAGAAACACTCAAGGCACAAAATATGGTGCGTATTATGCCAAATATCGGAGCACTCTATGGCAAATCCGCAAATTGTGTGTATGTGCAAAGCAATGCAGATGTGGATTCTAAAATCATAGAATCTGCGGTATATAAGCTTGTCAATAGCTTTGGGAATTGTGTAATGGTAAGCAACGAATCACTTATTGACGCTTCTATTGCCACAAGTGGTAGCACACCGGCATTTCTAGCGTTAGTAGCACAAAGTCTCATCGATAGTGGAATCTACCATGGACTAAACTATGAGCAAAGCAAAGAGCTTGTCGCACAAACTTTTGAGGCATTTGCTACACTCTTGCAACACAAAAATCCTGATGACATAAAAATTGCCGTTACATCTCCATCTGGCACGACCGCAAGGGGCTTAGCGACACTTGAAAAATGCGGAGTGCGCGGAGCGTTTATTGAGGCAGGAATTACGGCGGTTAATCGAGCAAAAGAGCTTGGCGACACATAAACACACATTCCTTTCATTTCATAAACTAGAGTATGTATGGGTTGGCTTTTAGTTATCCTTGGTGGTATTGTTGAAATATTTTGGGTAAGCGGTCTTAAATATGCCAATAGCTTTTGGCTGTATTGCCTTACATTTCTTGGGATTCTCATATCGTTTTGCCTTATGATTTTGGCAACCAAAAAACTTGAAGTAAGTGTGGCGTATGCCGTTTTTGTCGGGATTGGATCGGCTGGAATTGTCATAGCCGAAATGTTAGTTTTTGGTGAAAGCATAGATTTTGTGCAAATCATACTCATTGGCACTTTGCTTTTTGGTGTCATAGGGCTAAAACTCACAAGCAAAAGCAAAAGCGAACAGAAAATCACGCAAGATATTTCCGTAGAACTTGGTCTTGATAACCTTATGCGAGACAAAAACGCGCAAGCAAAAGAACATACATGCTAGAACATTTTTCATCTACTATATCGTGGATATGTCTTTTTTTGGCAGGGTTGGCAGAGATAGCAGGTGTCTTTAGTATGAAAAAATTTAGCGATACCAACAATAAACTTTTTTTACTTGTGATTGCTGTGCTATTTATCATAAGCTTTGGGCTTTTGAGTGTGGCAATGCGTGAGATTACGATGTCAAGTGCTTATGCAATATGGACAGGAATTGGTGCGTGTGGTGGCGTGCTTGTGGGGGTTATATTTTTTAAAGAATCTAAAACCCCAAGCAAACTCTTTTTCCTTGCACTTATTGTCGGCTCTAGCGTTGGGCTTAAACTTGTGAGTTAAAGACTCATATCAAGAACCTCTATACATCACAAATCCACAAAATGTCGCCAAAAGGCAGATTCCGACATTGCCGATGATGTTAAGCAACAATTGCCCATACAAGCCGCCTTGCAAAAGCAATACATTGGCATACGAAAAAGTAGAAAATGTCGTAAATGCCCCTAAAAACCCTATGCCAAAAAAATGTGTCCAAATATCTTTGGATAATAGCTTTAAATCTCCGCTTTGGACATACGCAAACAAAAGCCCAAGAGCAAAAGAGCCAACAACATTGACAAAAAATGTCGCAATAAGTGAAGAAACTTGTGTCCCAAAAGCATAGCCAAACATATGAGTAAGCTTAGAAATTATCTCATAAACAAAAAATCGCAACACCGCACCCAAAAAGCCACCCAAACCTACTAACACAATCATATAAAAATTCATTTTGATGTAACTCCATTTGCTATCGCAGATTCTACTTTGGCTTTAGCCTCTTGTAGTAATTTAGAGGACACTTCTTTTAATTCAAAACTTTTTTTGATCGGTTGCAAATACCAAGAATTAAATCTCATATTATCACCCAAATATTCAACTTGATTTAATTGTATAGTCTCCATAGTATCAAAATATTCTTTCTTGAAAAACTCAGAATCTATTCTTTTACTCTCATTATTCTTTTGCACTTCACTAAGTTTTAATACGCTCACTTCTAAATGCGGATATTTCTCTTGTAGGGATTGATTGGGGCTCACAATTCACTCCTTTTATAAATTTTTAAGCAAAGACCATGAAACTTTGCTATAATGTCATTTCTTTCTAGGTGGCACTTGCCACCACCTTTATTTCTCTGCATAATATACCAAGTCCTTATGAAAACGTATAAGCAAATCATTAAGAAAGTCTTTTATGTTATCTAGGTGAATAGCAATATAAATATCTTATATTTATTGGTGATTTCAATATAATTATTTTCATCCTTGATGTAATCTAGCTTATCTCTATGTGATCTCTCGCTTCTTGTGGGAGGGATTTTAGCCAAAAAATCAAAAATATAAACACAACACAAAAAATCCCAAAGGCTATATTACTCCCTCTCTTTTCTCCATAATCTCACTCAAAATAGCCTCTATACGCCCCCTCTCATCACTCCCATTTGTGCGTAATCGGAGTAGGGGTATATGACATTTTTGTAAAATAGCATCTTTTAATGCATCATTTTTGAATTGTGGCGTAGCTGCATTATGGAAAGCAAAGCCATCAACCTCTATGGCACAAACTGGAATCTTGTTCATAATATTATAAATAACAAAATCAATATGCGTGAGAGGATTATATGCGTATTGTTTTTGTTTCTCATCTAAAACACTGCTATCTCCAATAACCCTAGAAAGTGGAATATGCGAAACAACATCTAATGCAGAATAAGACTTAAGGCATTCTTGTATTGCATAAAAAGCGAGATTTTCAGAATCAAATTGTGATATTTTCTTTTTATTTTTAAGATATAGCAGGCGTGCTTGATGGTTTGCCTTATACAGCAAGTCAAATATTGATTTTACTTCACTTTGCACAACTTCACCATTATGATATTGTATGTATTTGATAAAATCACTTATATTATTATTGCTTGTGGCTATATTATGAGACACAACGATTCTTAACGCACTCTTTGCCCTGCTTACTGCCACATTAAGCATGTTTTCATTATCAATAAAATCCCCAATAACATTATTCACCATGGTAAGTATGATAGCTTCCTTCTCCCTACCTTGATATTTATGCACAGTATCAATTTGTAATTCCACAATGTCTTTTTGCAAATGCTCTTTTTGCGTTTTATAAGGAGAGATGATTCCAATTTCATCTTTATCAAAACACTCTTGCAGTGGCGGCAAAATCTCCGTTTTTATCACATCAATTTCTCGTTGATTATAATGCCCTCTAGCATGATTGCCCTTTTGGGTAATATAAACCTTAAGCACATCCTTAAGTTTGGATTCTTCTTGGCTAAGTATAATAAGCTCATTATTATAAAATTTTTTATTACAAAAACCTATAATCTTTGGGTGACAACGATAGTGCTCCCTTAACAATACACGAAAGCCTGAATCTACAATACAATTCATAGAGCTTAAAAGGCTGTGTTTAGAATAATCATAGTATTCTGGAATATTATATTTAGCATTCTTATCTTGAATATCTTTTTGGTATTTTTGTTCAATAATATTTGGTAGCTGCTTTGTATCACCCACGATAACAGCATTTTTTGCACACAATAAGGCAAGTGCCCCACTAACAATATCTACTTGTGATGATTCATCAATAATGACATAATCAAACAATGGATTTTCTGATATTCTTCCAAGAGACGAGAGGATAGAATGGGTGGTGCTAAACACAATAGGGTATTCTTGCAAAAATTCCTTAGCATTATTTACTAAGTCATCTGATGTAAATATTTTCCTCGTGCTATTATTTTTGTATTTCCCTTGAAGATGATATTGCAAAAGCGCTAAAGAATAATCTTGTAGAGTTTTTAAGGGATTTTTAGCATTGAGCTTTTCTAAGGATTGCTGCATAGTATCAATTTTTGTTTGCAATTCCTCAATTTTATGTGTGTAGTAGAAATTTTCAAATATTTTTAGAATCTCTTGCTTGGATTTGGCATATAAATTAAAATCACCTATGCCATACCAATACATCATTTTAAGCTTTAACCATAGAGGAATTTTACTAATATATTTTGATTCCTCTAAAATTATCTTTATCATAAGGATTCTATGAGCGGTTGGTTTTTGAAATAATCGTGTTTTTAAAGATATGGTGTTTTGATATTCTTGCTTTTTAAAGTATTCATATTCTAACTTTAGAGATTCTAATATTTCTTTATTTGTAGCTATCTCATTTTGTAGTTCAAAAATTTTATGCAGATTTTGATAAGACTCATTTATATCGTGTTTCATTTTTTCGATATGCAATTCTTTAGTATCAAACTCTCCATATATTCCACTTTGTTGCTCTATAAATTGTTTTTTATTATCTTTGTTACCTAAATTTGCACAGAGATAGTCAAGCCCATATTTATTAAGTTTTTGGTAAATATTTTGTGTAGCAGCATTATTATTTGATAAGACTGCAATAGTTTTGCCACGATAGATGAGGTTTGCTATGATATTTAAGATAGTCTGTGTTTTTCCTGTGCCAGGTGGTCCCTCAATGATACTTGTTTGACTACATAATGCGTTTTTCAATGCTTTGGATTGCGACATATTTAAACCAAAAGGTGCAAGTATTGGATTAAGATTTGATTGTGTGTCATATACAAAACTAGAGAGATTCAAATAAGCAGATAATACGCAGTCTTTTGGTATATAGGCAATTTCACTATATCTTTTTTTCAAATGGTCTAACTCATTGTCCTCACTTACAATATGAGAGAGTTCTTTAAGATAGCAAAACACCTTTACATTTGTAGCTTTTGGTAGAATCTCAAAACTTGATTTTGCGTAAGTGTAGGTTTTATTATTTTTAAAAGTTACATAAAGTTTTTCATCTTTTATAAAATATTCTTGTATGTCTTTAGTTTTGTCCTCACCTTTTAACAAAACAACATTCATATCTATCCCTATCCTAAAACGCAGAATCTATAAATAAGATTCTAAAATGCCTATGGCTTAGAAATTCACAGCTCTGTTTTTAGCACCGCGCCATTTGCAGCATTGCTAACAAGCAATGAGTAACGCTTAAGCCATTTGCTTGTGATATTTTTGTTAGCCATAATTGCCTTTGCGACACCTTGTTCTTGCCATTTTGCCTTTCTAGATTCTAATTCTTTAGAATCTACAAGCAGATTTAACTCTCCCCTTGCAACAGAAATTTCTATTTCATCGCCATCTTCAATAAGTGCGATAAGCCCTCCTTCTGCTGCTTCTGGGCTTACATGTCCTATACATGCACCACGAGTTGCCCCGCTAAATCGCCCATCAGTGATAAGTGCCACGCATTCGCCTAGTCCCATTCCCATAATCAAGCTTGTAGGGCTTAGCATTTCTTGCATTCCTGGTCCTCCCTTTGGACCCTCATAACGGATAACAACTACATTTCCTGCTTTGACTTTGCCACCTGCTATGCCTTTAATCGCTTCAGCTTGGGAATTAAAACAAATCGCTTTACCCCTAAATTCTTTCATAGATTCTGCCACGGCTGCTACTTTAAGCACTGCACCTTGCTCTGCGAGATTCCCAAAGAGAATCTTTAGCCCACCAACTTGTGAATAAGCATTTTCGTTGGTATGGATAATGTGGGTATCAGTGATTTCTTTGCCCTTAATTCTTTCGCCTAAAGTCTCTCCTGTGATCGTTAGGGCGTCTAAAAATAAAGTTTGTGTATCTCGTTTGGCTACTTCATTCATCACCGCACTTACGCCACCTGCGCGATTAATATCTTCCATATGCACACTGCTAAGTGCTGGAGCAATTTTGGCGATATGAGCGACATTTTTGGCAATCTCATTGATATTTTGGAGGTTAAACTCTACCTCTGCTTCTTTAGCAATAGCAAGCATATGCAACACCGTATTTGTGCTTCCCCCCATTGCCATATCCACAACAAAGGCATTATGCACGGCTTTGTGATTGAGGATATTACGGAATCTAAACTGCTCACTCTTTTGAGAATCTAGGGCAATCTCTACTATGCGTCTTGCAGCCTTTCGCAACAATTCCTCGCGCTCTTTTGTAAGCGCTGGGATTGTTCCATTACCCATCAAAGCTACCCCCATAGCCTCACAAAGCGTATTCATAGAATTTGCCGTAAACATACCGCTACAACTTCCGCCACCAGGACAGGCGTTGCATTCTATTTCGTGCAAGCGTTTTTCATCGATTTTGCCACTTTCAAACGCACCCACTGCCTCAAAAGCAGAATTTAGATCTAGCACACTGCCATCGCTTAGCCTCCCTGCCATCATCGGTCCGCCACTTACAAAAATCGTTGGCACATTGACACGCAATGCCCCCATAAGCATACCAGGCACGATCTTATCGCAATTTGGAATACAAATCATCGCATCTAGGCTATGTGCATTCATCACCGTTTCGATACAATCAGCGATTAATTCACGACTAGGGAGGGAATACAGCATACCATTATGCCCCATAGCAATACCATCATCCACGCCAATAGTATTAAACTCAAATGGCACACCACCAGCCTTGCGGATTTCCTCCTTGATAATCTCTGCGTATTTGTTTAAGAAAAAATGTCCGGGGATAATGTCTATATAACTATTTGCCACACCAATAAAGGGCTTATTAAAATCCTCATCTTTAAGCCCTGTAGCACGCAACAAACTCCTATGCGGAGCCCTTTGATAGCCTTGTTTGATAATATCACTTCGCATCGCATTCTCCTTGTAAAAAATGCGTGTATTATAACGCAAGAGAATGCTAAATGCCCTATTCTTATAGATTATTTGTTAGCAAGTTTTGTTCTTTCATCGCCTCATAAATTGCGTCATATCCGGCAAGTTCTTGTTTGCCCACTTTTACCCACGCATTTAAGCCCTCCATTTGCATCATTTTTGTGATGAGAGGATCGTGTTTTTTGTCATTTTGGCTAAGAAGCATAGCAGAAAATTGCTCTTTAGATTCGCGATCCAAGCTAGGTAGCACACTAAAATTACAATGACAATACCCAGGTGAAGCCCAAAAACTCTCTATTGTTGGGTATTCACCTTGCGTTAAGATTCTAATCCATGTGCTTGATCCTATACTTCCTGCATCAAGCTCGCCTTTTTTGATTGCCTCTAGCACATCAAATTCACTTGTCCCTGTGTCTCCATGTTTGCCAAGATCGCTGTTGTAACGAATAAGCGCTATAGAATCTGCATTTTTACGCCCTTGTCGTGTAAATTCCGCATAAGATTCAAAAATTTCAATCTCTAAGCCAGAATCTCGTTGCAAATAATAAATACTCATAATCGCAGCTTGCGCAGAATCCAAACTCCCCACACCAAAGACTTTACCCTTTAGATCACCTAGGGTGCGGATCGAATCATTTTTGCGACTAACAAAATGTGTTTTAAAATCAATGTCGCTATCACGCATTATCAACGCCTCTGCTGTATTGTTGGTTGCATAGAGGGTGCGAATCCACGCAACATTGGTATTCCACGCTATATCAATATGCCCCCTAAGCAAAGAATCCACTTGTCGCTCATAATTGCTAAAAAGCACATAATCTAGTTTGCAGCCAAACGCATTAGTGTAATCTCTGATAATATCCCAAATTGGCACGACCTTTGGATCATAAGCCACGGCTCCTAAAAGTAATGTTTTCATATTCTCTCCTTATGCTGTAATCGCTGAACCTAGCCAGATTTTTAATACATCAAGGCTTGGCGCCATAACTTGTGAAGCAAACGCATCACGAAAATATCGCTCAAGAGCTAAATGTTTGCTATAAGCCTTTCCTCCGCCAAGTCGCATAGCAAGTGAAGCGATATCCATTACATTATGGATAACATGTATGCGACACGCAAACACTTTGGGTGCAAAATCACTTTCTTTAGCGTCAAAACTTCTTGCCGCCTCCATTGTCAAGCTTATACCACCTTGGACTTTTGTATAAATATCAGCCAAATGGATCTTAACTAACTCAATATCACTTAAGCTACCACCAGTTGTATATTTTCTCTCCTTGGTATGCCCCAAAATACAACGATAAATCGCATCACCCAAACCACTATATACTGCACCAAGCCCAGTAATAAAATACATAATCAAAGCGCCAGAATGTGTCTCTCCATCGCCATCATTTCCTAGCAAAAACTTCTCTGACACACGCACATTATTGTATTGTATTGGTTTAGAATTATTACCACGCATACCAAGCCCATTCCAAGTGCCTTGCTCTGCGACAACTCCAGAAAGCCTAGAATCTACAAGCCAAGAATTGTATGTGCCTTGTTTGTTACACGAATTTGTATATGTAAGATAAAAATCTGCATATTCTGCTGATGTTACAAAGCTTTTGCGACCATTTAGGATTCTACAATCCCCATCTTGCTTTTCTGTAATATCAGGTGCGCCAAAGTGTGTCCCAGACCCACTCTCGCTATAAGCAAGGGCAAAAAGTAACTCGCCCTTTGCTACTCTTGGCAACACATCGGCTTTTAGCTCTTTGCTCCCAAACATACTCACTGCATACACAGCGGTATTGTGCATCATATAACAAAGCGCTGTTGTCGCGCAAAAACGCCCAAGTCCATAGCAAACTTGCACATGTTCTTTTGCACCGCCGCCTAATCCTCCATATTCTTTTGGCACAAGCAAAGCAGTAAAACCCTCTTTTTTCAACGCATCAAAGCTCTCTTGTGGGAATCTTCCTTCTTCATCAGTTCTCTTGGTATAAGGGGTGATATATTTTTCCCCAAATTCTTGACATGCAGTCACAATAGTATCTAGTTGTAGCATTCTTAGCTCCTTAAATATAGAATCTTTTGTAAATCACACGGATTTCTAGGTATCATGAAGCTACCTTTTGAAAATCTTGCTCCATATAGTCAAGCAAAACTTCCAAAAAATAACCTACATAAAATTTGGTGTATGCGCCCTGCTCAAATCTCTTGCTAATTCTTCATCTATACCGCATTCTATAAGTCTTTTGGTGCGATTAGATTCCATTTTTTGTTTGAGATCTTCTACCGCCTCAAAGCCTTGTTTGATTTTGCTCACCTCATCACCCCCACCAGCAAAAATAGCCAATGATTCTAAAAGTAGCGTAGATTCGGTGCTAAATTCATCAAGATAATGTTTGCGTTTAAACACAATGTCTTTTAAAAAATTAATTTTGGCAGGGTTGTGCGTGAGGGCATTTTTGACATTATTAATCCCATAAGCGACATGTCTTTTTTCATCTTTGCGCGCTAAAGAAAGGAGTTTTTTAGTAGGCTCATCTTGTGCAAAGTCTTCTAAGAATCTAAGCAAATCAATAAAAGTCCCCTCGCCCATAATATGCAATAAAAAACTCGATGCAAAATAATCACGCTCTCTAAAAAGCGTATATAGGCTTTGTTGTGTGGCTAAAGTAGAGTATTGCAATCCAAGCCCTGTGGCTTTTGCACGCTTGATAAAGGTCTCTATATGCCTTGCTTCATCACCAATAATACTAGAAAGCAACAAAGGCACTTCGTGAAAATAAGGAGAAATTTGTGGCAAAAATTTTGAAGGCACATACAATGCAGAGAGTTCATTTTCAACCAAATATGTCATAATTTGGGCAATGCTAGATTCCATAATCGGTGAAAAGCGTGGAATCTCGCTCCAGCAAATATCGCGCGTGGCATTCCATTGCGCATTTTTAGAATCTTCATAAATTTTTGTGATATTTTCACTCCAAATAACTTCTTTGGCACTAAGAGAAAAATAATAGTTTGGACTCCCAACTTGTGGCTTACTGCCTCTTGCGCTTAAGCCAAACTCACTAGGTGCAATAGGAGCTAAATCATATGCCTTGTCACAATCTTTATGTGAAAAATCACAAAAACTTGTATTAGAGCATTTTTTGAGATAATACGCAAAGCCCATACTAAGGCTTTGTGATTCACAAAATGCTTCGCCTTTAAACTTACACCAAGCCCCAAGCTCTGCTGATAAATTGCCATAATCACTCAAAATCTCAATCACATCGCCTCTTTCCATAAGGAGCAAAGCATTTTCCAAACGCATAAAAAAGAGCTTGCCAAGCGGAATATCACCCATAATAATAGAATGTTTGTGTTGCATAGGATTCTTTTATTCTAAAATACAGCAGGATCTTTGTTGTAAGGACAAGAAGATTCTAGCTTGTTGGTCTCGCACGGAAACTTTAAATATATGGTATAAAGACAATCCTTAGATTGTGCTAAAGTTTGAAATATCTTAGAAATATAGGATCATCATTATGCCTTATGTGGTGGGTGACCTTTGCCACCAATGTGTGTAATCTCTCCACGCTCATCTATGTCATACGCTTGTCCAAATCCCTTAACAAAACGCCCTTTTTGCAAATGTAATTTGAGGAGATGAAAGTCTTGCATACCGCGCACTACACAAACACCACCATCTTTTCCTACACGAGATTCAAAGCTATCATATACCGCATCAAAAAACGCATCTCTTGGCAAAAACTCTACATGCACATCATATGTTAACCTCGTGCGCGCTAAAAGTATATTTGCCTTACTCTCATCTTCTATAAACATCACTTGGGCAGATTTTGGGTGCATTTGGAGATTGCTAAAATGTTTGGCTACCTCGCTAATATAAAGATAATACCCACCCTCATAACGCAACAAGGGTGAATAACTAAGACAAGGCATAGAATCTTGTGAAAGCGTAGCAAGCACAACAGAATTAAAACTATCTCTAAAACCTTCTATTTCCTTAAGTATCGCATGATTTTCCATTTTCTGCTCTCCTAATATGTGCTTTCATCTTGTATTGTGCTTTCACGCAAATATTTGTAACTTATCCGCGTAATTGCTCCAAACGCTCACGCCTAGAACCTATATCAGTGATTTGAATCCCAAAGTTTCCATCCACAATCACCACTTCCCCACGCGCTATGACTTTATCATCAACAAGAATTTCTAGCGGATCGTTGGCGAGTTGATTAAGCTCAATAACACTTCCTATATCCATAGAAATAACATCTTTAAGGAGCATTCTCTTTTGCCCAATGCGCACCTTGACATTAAGGCGCACATCTAAAATCATATTGATATTTTTAAATTCGGTGGCTGAAAGTGCGTGTGCCTCTGGGGTATGTGCCTCTGTAGCTTGGGGTTTAGACTCAAAAAGCTCTACAAAAGATTCTGAAGCAAGTAGCACAAAATCCGCATTTAAAGAATCTAGCGTAAAATGAAAGATATATGCTTTTTGGAATCTACTTAAATCAATGCTTTGCTCTACAAAATCTATTTGTGTGCATGTAAAACTTAGCTTTGGTAAATCTTTTTGTGATCCTAGATTTGTGGCTATGGCGCCAAAAACATTAGAAACAATCTCTTTAATCGCATCAAGATCATCGCTACTTAGATCTTCCTTGCTCTCGCCATCGCCTCCCAACATCATATCAGCCAACGCACTACCCATAGCCGATGGGATCACCACTGCAAGCTCGCCACTGCCATCACCACCAACTTGAATATATGCTATGCCATATTTTGCAGGAAGCATATCAAGACTTACATTATTATCGCTTGTGTGCTCTACACTTGCATTCCGCCCCATTAATCCTTCAATAGTAGCGATTGTCTCGGTGATAACTAAATCAAGAAACTGCTTCATACGATCTCCTATTCGCTTTCTTCTTCTTCAAGATCAATAACTTTATTTTTACGCTGTGCTTCAAGCATTTCAAGCACTTCTTTGACATAATCTTTTTCTGTTTTGATAACTTCTTTGATACAAATTGTTTTGCGATAGCGTTGCAAACCTATGGTGGCAATATACTTTTCTCTCCCATCTATACACACACGCACGGTATCATCTGCGACAGAATCAAGGCGCACAATATCCCCTACCTGCAAATCCAAAACTTCTCGCAATGTCAAGTCTGTCTCACCAATAAATGCCGAAACAATAACATTTGCTCCAGCGACAAGTGCTTGAAGTTCTTTGTTACGAGATTTTTTGGAGCTTGTATCACTCAACATTAAATCTCGTGTCGCTAGGCGAGAAAGCACGGTTTCAAGGGCAATCACAGGGTAACAAATATTCATCATACCACTAGAATGCCCAATAATAATCTCCATAACCACCATAATCACAATCTCATTTTGTGCCACAATTTGCACAACATTTGGACTAGATTCTTTAGCATCAATGCTTGGAAAAATATCAGTAATCGAAGACCACGCTTCTTTGAGGTTTTGCATCATTTGGCGCAAGATTGTATCAAGCAAATTTAGCTCTATGTCGCTAAATTCTCGCGCATTCTCATATGGATCACCCTTGCCACCCAAGAGCCTATCAATCATAGGAAATGCGATACTAGGATTTATCTCTAGCACACCGCTTCCCTCTAAGGGCTTCATAGAAAAGACGTTAAAGCTTGTAGGGCTTGGCAAACTCATCAAGAATTCCCCATAAGTCATTTGATCCACACTATGGAGCTGAATCTCCACAATCGATCGCATAACCGCAGAAATCTGTGAAGAAAGGGAGCGCGCCATTTTGTCATGAATACTCTTAAATGCTCTAAGTTGCTCCTTACTAACACGATTTGGACGTTTAAAGTCATAAAGTGTTACTTGCTTTTGGTGGAGGACATCTTCTTTTTCTAAACTCTCGGCATCTCCGCCATCATCGACAACCTCTAAGAGCGCGTCTATCTCTTCTTGACTTAGAATATCAGCCATTAGTTTCTCCTAGCGCAAGGCGTATCTTTTTAATAACTTCTTTTGCTATTTGTGAAATGCGAGATTCTGTAATGCCCAAAACTTCACTAATTTCCTTGAGGCTTAATTCTTCAAAATAATACAGCTGGATAATCATTTGTTCTCTTTGGCTTAAATCTCTCAAGATTTTAGAGATAATTTCGATGAGCTCTTCTTGTTGCAAGTCCTCTAAAATATTATCCCCAACAATCGCATTATATTGCTCATCAATTGGCACAAGCGCATAAATATCACTCGCTACACGCGCTTCTTTGATTTTTGCTACCTCTTCATTAAGCACCTTAGCAAGATATTCATCGCTTGGTTCTTCTTGGTATTGGTTAAAATATTTAGAAACCTCAAGATCTATGCTTTTTACAAGTTTTCTATTGGATCGCGATAGCACATCAAGAGATCGCAGATAATCCAACATAGCGCCATTGACACGCGTTTTTGCAAAACCCCAAAATGAATCATTAATCGAGCTATCATAGCGTCTAGCAAGTTTAACAAGCTCTTCTGCACCTATGGATACCAAATCCATTACATCAATCGAGCTTGGCAAGCGTTCTTTTAGGCGAAACGCCATAGCCTTAACTGCCGGAAGATATTGCGTAGCAAGTTCATCTTGTGCGTATTTGAGATTCTGATTATAGGCATTTGTTTGCTTTGGCATACTTGCTACCTTTTGTCTTTATGTGTATATTCTTTAGGCATTAGCACCTTCTTCTTCTTGATCAGATTCTATACTTTTCAAAAACGCACGAATCTTTGCCACCTCGCGCTCCCTTTTATCAAATTCTAGGCGATAATATTCCAAGTTTTGTTCTAGCTTGTCTTTTTTAACGCTTGATCTACTAAAATCCAAAAACCAAAAATACAACGCGATAGATACGGCTATGATGAGGTAGATTCCAATGGTGGTGATGATTGTCCAAATTACTATAAATGCCGGATCTTCAAACTTTACAATAGAAAAAGCAAGTCCTATGAAAAATCCTGAAACAATGCCAAAGCTCATATAATTATCTGGCTTCATCACTCCCTACCTACAAATACCCCAACATTCTTTTGAAAAAAGAGCCTAATGCGCTTTGAGATTGTAAAAGCATATTTTGTTCCACAGAAAAAAGTTTTGATTCTAAAGCAAAAATTTGTTTTAAAATCTCATCAAGCTGAATCTTTGCTGGTGAGAGAGGTTGGACTTTGTAAAATAATTCCCTAGCTCGTGTGGCTTGAGCAATGACATTGCTTTGTGCCAAAAACCCCAAATAATGCAAATGCAATGAAGGAATCTTTTCAAATGCTACATTTCGTATGCGTTCATACACTGCCTTTGCTTCCTTAGCGTTTTGTGCCATATTGATAATAAGCGCGATGTCATTTTTACTTTTGGCATTAAGCTTGATGGTGGCATATGCATCAGTAAGCGCGGAGGGATCACGCATAGTTACCACAATAAGCATATCACTAGCATCTAAAAACTGCTGTGTTACACCGCCTATCCCAGCACCTGTATCAATAATCATATATTCTACAGAATCTAAAATATTGCTTTCTTCCAAAAAGCGCTCTAAAACTCCGGTATTTATGTATTTTAAAATTTCATCACCACTATCACCGGGAATAAGATACAATCCATTTTCAATCGTATGCACCACTTCATTAAACGAGACTTCTCCACGCAACGCATGTAAGATATTGTAGGGCGTTTTTACTCCAAAAATCAAATCAAGATTTGCTAAGCCTATGTCGGCATCAAAAATGGCAACTTTTTTGCCACTTTTCCATAACGCATACGCAAGATTGGCACTTATGCTAGATTTTCCTACGCCACCCTTACCACTAGTAACCGCAATAAAACGCGTCGTGCTGTATTGCACCTTGGAACGCGATCGGACAAGATCTTGTAGGGCACTAGCTTGATGAGTGGGCATACCAAATCCTAAAAGCTCTGCTTTTCTTGAGGTTTTCTAAACCCCTCTAACAAACAATCCACAAGATAATCATTTGTTGCCACAAGCAAGTCATTTGGCACACTTTGTCCTATAGAAAGATAACTTACAGGTTTTTTGGTCTCATAAATAAGCGAAAACATATTGCCAAAATTCCTGCTCTCATCAAGTTTGCTAAAAATCAAAGTATCAAGCTCTAAGCTTCCGCTAAATGCATTGTATGTATCACGCAAATCCTCGTATTTGGCATTAAGTGCAAGGACAAGGGAAACATCAATTTTGTAGTCATTATTGATATAATTTTTTAGTGTTTCAAGCTTTTGTTTGTCGTGCTGGGAATGTCCGGCAGTATCGATAAGAATATAATCACAATGCCTTAGTGAATCTATGGCTTTACCAAACTCATCTGGCTCTACCACCGTATCAATACTTAGGCGCATCATACGTGCATATGCCATTAACTGATCAACTGCGGCAAGTCGATATGTATCAAGTGTGATAATACCCACCTTATGTCGCTTTTCCATCATCAAAGAATACCGCGCCGCAAGCTTAGCCAATGTCGTAGTCTTACCCACGCCTGTAGGACCAACAAACATCATAATGCGTTTTTGCCCTACCTGTAGATTCTCGCTACGACAATAAATCATCTTGCGCAATACTTCACGAAAATACCGCTTGATTGTCGTGGAATTCTCTCGCATTCTTAGAGGCATTAATTCAAGGCTTAGGCGCATAATCATATCTAAATGCTCTTTATTCATACCACTACCTTTAGCGATTCTATAAATCTCTGCAAACTCTTGAGGTATCTGTAGCCCTTCTGGTGCGCGCTCTTCCCAAAACATATTTTGGATAATTTTCATCTTATCATTAATCTTATCAAGCTCTTGGCGAATCTCTTTAAGCTCACCGCGCTCAAGCTGGGCTTGATTGATACGAACGCGTTGCATATCCTCAATTTTAGAATCCACATCTTTTGGTGTGGGCGTTTGGGCGACATCTTTATAAGGATTGGCATTTGTGAGATTACTAACAACTTTTTTGGGTGTCTGTGGTGGGGTGCTTGGGAGCTTTGTAGGGACATTGGCAATCTCTGAAATCTCACGCACCGCATCACTTAATTGCAAACTCACCTCATCAAGCCCCTTATCTTTTTCCTCACGCTTTTTGGCAAGTTGTCTTTGCGCAATTTCCTCTAACCTTTGTTGCACACTATTTTGCACGATATTTTGTGAATCTGTTGTATTTTGAGTGGCTACATCCTCATCAACCATCACCGTCATTTCATACAAACCCGCTTGATTGAGCGTTTTTTTGCGCACTTCTTTTGTCTCGACGACTTGAGCATCTTCTCCAAAACTATCTCGCGCCTTTTTCATTGCTTCTGCGGGAGTTTCCCCCATAAAAGTATGCAATTTTTTTGCCATAACACCCCTTTAGTGAAACTTCATAAAACTCATCGGTACACACACACTCTCTCGGTTTTGCCAATGTGGATGTGGGATTGTAAGATAACCTCGCTTTAAAATCAATGTGTTAAAAAAAATTATGTCAATATCTATGATTCTTGGTGCATTTTTAAACGCGCGTTTTCTAGGGCGACCAAAGCGTCTCTCTAGGTAAAAGACTAAAGCATACAATTCTGTGAGTGTGTATGCTGTGTGCAAAAAAAGTGTAGCATTTATAAACGATGGTTGATGAATAAACCCAAAAGCTGGATTTTCTAAAAGTGGGCTAGATTCTATATGTGAGATATTGGGATTTGCATATAGCACTCTTATAAGATTTCTAAAGGCTTTAGGGGTTTGGGGTTGATTACCGCCTATGCCTAAAAGCACCACATTATGTCTCTTAGAATCTCGATGTGTTTTGCTAAATATTTTTGGATAATACATACTCGCGCTTAGTGTGAGATTCAAGCCAAACCTTTTGTGATTATTTGTAAAAAGCAAATACAATTATAAAGTAATTTTTTTAAAACAAGGATAGATCATGAAAGCCTTTGCTAAAGCCCTTTTTTTACTCTTTGTGTGCCTAAATATAGCCACAAGTGCAAGTTTTGAAAACAAACTCACCGCACTTATTAAACAACGTACCTCTCAAGATGTCAAAGTCCTAAGTGTGCAAAACCTCAAAAGCTCTGAATCTCTAAAACTTGTTATTGTGCAAACAGGTGACCTGAAAGTCCCATTATTTGCGACAAGTGATGCGAGTTTGATTTTTGGTGCAACAAATGTCTTTTTTTCTCAAGATCTCACAGATTCTGCTGATGTCGCAAACTTTATCAAACAAGCACAAGGCAGTAGCCAAAAAGTCGATAACAAAGAAATAGCAAAATTTTTCCAAACACTTAAACCCCACGAGATAGTTTCTCTAGAATCTGCGAAACAATCCTCAAAAATTACCTACATAATAGCAGATCCAAACTGCCCATCATGCCAAAAAGAAATCCGAAATCTCCAGAAATATCTCAAAGAAAGCAATGTGTATATCGTGCTTGTGGGATTTTTGGGCAAAGATTCTGCACTCAAATCCTCTATGTTGCGCCAACGTTTAGCAGAACAACCAAACACACAAGCAAAGGTCGCCTTGCTGCAAGAAGTCTTTAAACACGGATATGAATTGCCCAAAAAATATGCAAATGATGACTTTAGCGACATTATGTCCTTAAGTGAGCGTGTAAGTGCAGCAGGTATAAATTCTGTGCCTTATATTTACGAAAAACACCAAGAACCTTAAAGCCTTTTTTACCTTATACACGCTACAATTATGAGAAAGAATTAAGGAGAGCATTATGCGATTAAAAGCCCAACACGCACCATATATAGCAAATAAAATCGGTTTAGATTTGGTGAATGCGAATTTTATAACACTCGAGGGCTCATTAGAATCGCTTAGTGCAATTGCTCTACAAGTCTTGCAAGAAAACATTCAAGCCGAACGCGCCATTGATGAAAAAGCGCGAGAATTACTCGAAGAATACACAGATGAGATAGAAGTATATCGCATGGATGAAGGCGATATGTTTAGAATGTTTAAGCGCCAAATTGCGCAAGATGAAAACTTTTCTCTTAGGTGGGAAGAGCGCTGTAGTGATCTCTCACACCACATTCTTACAAGGCTTCTCAAAGAAGGTGTGATTACCTTTAAAGTATCTGATATCATCATCAAAAACATTATCCATAAATCTATCAACGAATACTCCAAAATCTATGAAAAAAGCGAAGAGGAAGTCCTCAAAAAACTTGAAAAATACAAAAAGAAGCTTGTATATGGAAGTGAAGAGTATGAGATTGTCTTTGCTAAGCTGTATGAAGAAGAATTACGCAAAAGAGGACTTGCCTAATGCCTGATACATCACCACATCACGATCTTAAGCCAATTTCTTTATATTTTGAAAATGGCGTATTTTTACAAGCCAAAAGTTTTGGTGCAGAGGGTAGCGCAGTAGGTGAAGTAGTCTTTAATACCTCATTAAGTGGCTATGAAGAAATCATCACTGATCCAAGCTATGCAGGGCAGTTTATCACATTTAGTATGCCAGAAATTGGCATAGTGGGTGTGAATCCTCAAGATGAAGAATCTACCAAAACATTTTGCAAAGGCGTGATAGTCGCAAACTATAATGAATTTTACTCAAATTTCCGCGCTACGCAATCTTTGGGAGATTTTCTCAAAGCACAAAATATCATTGGAATCTGTGGTGTTGATACACGCGCGTTAATCAAAATGCTAACTAAACAAGGCTCAATGATGATGATAGCTAGCACACATATCCACGATGCACAATCTTTAGCCACACAATTAGCTTCCGCACCACATATCCAAGACATTAACTACATCAAACAAGTTTCCACGCCTACACCATACACGCACCAAGATTCTGTATTTAGCTTTGAAAGTTTGAGCTATGCCAAACCGCAATGGCATAAAAAAATCCTTGCTATAGATTTTGGTATAAAGCGCAATATCCTTAATGAATTAAACGCCGTAGGGCTAGAAGTGGAAGTGATACCTTATACTTTTAGCGCTGATGAAGTCTTGGAAAGATTTGAGCGCAAAGAAATAGGTGGCGTATTCCTCTCTAATGGACCAGGAGATCCTCTTGTGCTTAAAGATGAAGTCGCGCAAATACAAAAACTTATCAATGCAAATATTCCTATTTTTGGTATTTGTTTAGGACATCAGCTTTTAGCTATCGCGCACGGCTTTGAAACATTTAAATTAAAATTTGGGCACCATGGGGGCAATCACCCAGTCAAAAACCTCATCACACAAGAAGTTGAAATCACCGCACAAAACCACAATTATTCTGTCCCAGATTCTATAGAATCTATTGCACAAGTTACACACAGAAACCTTTTTGATGGGACGATTGAGGGACTTAAATACCACAATAAACCTATTTTCTCTGTCCAACACCACCCAGAAGCAAGTCCGGGACCAAAAGAAGCGCGTAAGCTCTTTGCCGAATTTGCTACTATAGTGCGCGAAACTCTCTAAAATACTCTGCTACACTTCCATAAATCCATAGCAACCCACATGTATAGATATTGCTATACATGTTGCTCTACAATCCTCAAAGCTTGACGAAGTTTTTGTGGCTTTATATAAACGCTTTCTTGTTGTGGATGCATTGAAGTATCGTGCGTCTCACCAACCATATACAAATACTTTTGGTGCTTTAGTAACGCACACATTTGGAGTGCAGCATCATAGTAATACTGAGAAAAAATCTCAAATACCACTGCATCACTTGGTGCAAAAAGCACATTAACTAATCCTGCTCCATGCATACTTGCAATGACTCTAGCTTCTTGCATAAGTGTTATTTGCTCTAAGAGGCTTAAGGTATCTGGTAAAATGATTTCATATCCATACTCTGCAAATATTGCCTCTACCTCTTGTGGATTTTCAAAATTACGATTAGAATTTTCTGGTCGTTTAAGAAAAATCTTGCGTGATGGATGGGATGAGGTAGTATCATAAGCAAGGCGTGTATAAAAATCTAAAATATTGAGTGGTTGTGAAAGTGAACGGCCCCACAATATGCGATCACGGTATTCCACAATCTCTACATCAGCAGTGAGTGTTGGTAATACTATGCGATCTGCATGCATAAGTCGATGTGGAGTAGGAGAGAGAATTTTGTCTGTTGGAATTTGCAAAAGCTCTACCATTGCTTTCGCAAATGGCGTAGAAATATCGAGAATATAATAATCTATCTCTACATTGCTCTCTAAAATCTGGAGCATACTTGAAACACTCTCTACAAGATAATGACCATAATGTCGTGCTTGATGCATGACAGCAACTGTGCCATGTATATTATGAGTCTTGGCAATAAAAAATTTCAACCATTTATATATTTGTCTAAGCACAAACAATGCACGGCGTAGTGTAGTTAATCCTCGTGGCATCGCAAATTCATGAGTAATGTATGAAGTCTGTGAAATAAGCGCTTTTTTGGATTTTGTAATAAGAATTTCGGAACTATCCGAATAACAATATGCATCAGTAAAAACTCTCACCTTTAGAGGCACTAAAGTTCGTGTATATGGGCGGAAAAATCGATGATAACGACCAAAAATATCACGAAAATGAAAATTAGAATACTGCTTTGGAGAAGACTTGCTATTATCTATAGCATGTAAATCCCCCCCCCCCGAGAGTATTTACTAACTCATCTAATTCAGATGTATCTTTGTATGTATAGATTCCATTGCCACACACAAGGATATTTTTACTAGGGTATACCTCTATATCTTGGATAATCTCTCCCTCTGCCTTAGCTTGCTCAAATGTCGTCGTCCTAGATTGCAAAACCTTACATAAAAATTGCAACATAACATACTCCCTATAATATAGATTTAGGTAAAAGTGTGAAGTGCGTGATTTCATTGACACTGCCCACACGCATAGGTGGTCCCCAATACCCCGTGCCTTGATTAATGTATAAATAGCACTCCGCAAAATTTGGCAGTTTTTTTAAGCCCTTGGCATAGGGTTGCTGGAGTGAAACAAGGAGAGAAAATGGAAAAATTTGTCCGCCATGTGTATGCCCACTAAGGATAAGGCGAATATTATCCACCAACGCCGACTCTGCTACAGAAATAGATTCTAAGTCATAGATAACCTTTGGTTGATGAGAGAGCAAAATCATAGGCGCAGATATGAGATTTGTTTCCCTAGCCTTATGCAATGTCTGATATATATCGGGCTTAAGATCATGATACAAAAATGCCTCTCGATCTCCTACAAGATCATCTATCCCTGCTATGATAAGTGGCGTATGAGCGTGTGTGATCACATCTATATCATTAAGCAATACCTTAAAGCCCATTGCGTGCATAGATTCTAAAATATTATGTGCGTCATGAAAATATTCATGATTACCCAACACATAATACACGCCATACTTTGCCTTGAGATTAGCGAGTTCTGACACAGCATCTCGCACAATCTCCAAAGGAGAATCTACAATATCTCCTGTGAGAAATATCACATCTGGATTAAGTGCGTTTGTGCGTTCTACAATATCACGCACACGCGTAGATTCAATTAACCCACCAATATGTATATCGCTCAGCTGCACAACTTCTAGTGGTGCGCTTAAACCATCTATTTCAAGGCGTAATGACACAACTTGAGGCTTTTGTGTGCCTACAAAAATCCCATAGGCTACCATAACAATGCCCATAATCCCTGCAACACGCTTCATATGGAATCTTATGCGTGTGCGTGTGCGCTTATGTTTTATCCACAAGATACCAAAAGAGCAAACTTGGTAGCAAAGTGTGACAACCAAAAAGCTTAGCGCTACACCCATACACACCGAAAGCACAAGATAGAGGCTTTGATTTGGCGGAGCTTTGTGAAGAAACGAAAAATATATTGCAGTGCCTATAAAATTACACCACACCACAACAAGCCAAAACCCTCGAAAAAGTGCGCTACTTGCAAATGATTTAAGCAATGCCTTATAAATATATAGATGAATAAAAGCAAAAAGACATACAGCAAGAAATGGAAAAAATGTGTGTTGCATTTGAAATATACTCAGTGGTGCTTCCATAAAACCCCTCTTTGAAATATGTTTATTATCATATAAGCCCCCTTAAGAAAAAATAGATTCACGCCTAAGATAATAACTTTCGCCCCTTTTTGCTAAAATCCAACAGATTCTGTATAGATTGTATCTCATTTGGGATATACATCATCGCGATTTTAAAGACTTCAAGCGCAGTGAGTGCGTCCGCATACGCACGATGAGAAGCAGGGGTATTAATCCCTAAAAATGCATTTAAAAACCCTAAGGCATAGCGTGGAGAGAGGATTGTTTTACGCGCTAAACCGATAGTGCAAAGCTTTGGTAGCAGCATAGGCACAATCCTATAGCGCAAAAAGGCTTGATTAAGAAAATTATAATCAAAGCTTACATTATGCGCGACAAACACACTATCACGCAAAAAATCCCTAAATTGTGTGAGAATCTCTTGAGGTTGTGGCGCATTAGAGAGATCTTTTGTGCGTATGCCTGTAAGTTTTGTAATCTCCTCTGGCACATATGGAGCAAATACAAAACTTTCAAACCGATCAATTACCTTGCCATTTTGGTATTTCACAGCACCAATTTCGATAATATCGTGCTTTTCTATTTTTGCGCCAGTTGTTTCGATATCTACAAAGCAAAACACCGCCTCTTGTAAGCCCAAGGTCGCGGTGCTAAGCTCGATTGTATTTCCATTTTGTCTAAAAGGAAAATCATAAAGTTTTAAAATCTCTAATTGTGTCGCAATATCTAGGTATTCTCCACTCCCACTCACATCGCGAAAAAACCTATCAAGAGATTCTATACTCATAGAATCTTGACTAAGTTTTTGGAGGAGTTGGGCATACACTCTCATTAAGAAATCTTGCTTCCTGCCTTTTTTGCAACACTAAGAAGTGCTAAGCCTTCATCATCTTGTGCACTCAAAATCATACCCTCGCTAAGAAGTCCCATAAGCTTCACAGGCTTGAGATTGGCAACTACACAGACATGCTTGCCTACAAGCTCATCGGGATTGTAATATTTAGCGATTCCAGAGAGAATCTGTCGTGGCTTAGATTCACCCAAATCAATGAGGAATTGCAAGAGTTTTTCGCTCTTTGGCACTCTTTTGCATTCTAGCACGACACCTACACGCAAATCAAGCTTTTGAAAATCCTCTATGCCTATGGTTTGGAATGTTTGCGTGCTAGGCGTAGGAGATGAATCCTTGGCAGTATTTGATGAAGAAGTTTGCGCAGGGCTTGGCTCTGACATCAATGGCGATTCTATACGCGGAAAAAGCGGAGGAATAGGTTTTAGTGTGCTAGATTCTATAAATGTATTTTGCACGACATAATGCTCAAAATTTTGTGAATCTATCGTGCATTGCAAAACAGAGGCTATGCTTTTGGCAGTTTTTGGCATTATGGGATACAAACACAAAGCGACTTTTAGTAAAATATTACTAATAAGCATTAGCAAGGCTTGGGTAGATTCACTCTTATCTTGTTTCATCATATTCCACGGCTCATATGTGCTAATCGCGCTATTGCCTAATCTCAAAAGTTGCCAAAGTTCCTCAAGGGCGATATGTGGTTGCATATCATTCATCGCAGTTTGAAACTTTTGAAGCAATGGAGCAATCTTTGCCACCTCTTGGGGATAGAATCGTTGTATGTCCGCACTAGAGAGCGTGAGGTCAAAATATTTTTGTGCCATTCCTATGAGGCGGTTTAGGAGATTGCCTATATCATTACTCAAATCAGAATTGATACGCTCAATCAAAGCCCTTTGGCTAAAATCTCCATCTTGTCCAAATGGCACTTCACGCAACAAAAAATATCGAAACGCCTCAATCCCATAACTTTGTGCGACTTCTTGAGGATTGACAACATTTCCTATGCTTTTACTCATCTTGACACCATCGCGAGTCCACCAGCCGTGTGCGTAAATTTTGCGTGGTAATGGCAACTCAAGGCTCATCAAAAATGCAGGCCAATACACCGCATGAAAACGCAAAATATCCTTACCCACAATATGTGTCGCATCTTGCCACAAATCAAGACGCAACACCTCTTTATAGCCTATTCCGCTTATATAGCTTATGAGCGCATCAAGCCACACATACAAAATATGTTTGTGGGTATTTTCAGAATCTATACCTTCAGGCAACGGCACGCCCCAGCTAAAACCTGTGCGTGTGATAGAGAGATCCACAAGTCCAGATTCTACAAAGCGTATCACTTCATTGCGTTTGTGCTTTGGCATAATGACATCAGGGCATTGCTCATACCATTCCAAAAGCCTTTTTTCATATTTGGAGAGGGCAAAAAAGTAACTTTCTTCTTTTATTGTAGTCGTTGGTTTGCCACAATCAGGGCATTTTTGATCGGTTACTTGGTGCTTAGTAAAATGGCTTTCACACGAGATACAATACCACCCCTCGTATATGCCCTTATAAATATCTCCTTTTTTATACATACTCTCAAACGCAGCCTGTGCGCTTTTGGCATGTGCAGAATCTGTAGTGCGTATAAACAAATCAAAATCAATGTCAAACTCTTCCCAAAGCGATCGAAACTTTGCACTAATAGAATCTGCATAGGCTTGGGGGGTTTGATTATGTGCTTTAGCGGATTGCTCAATCTTTTGTCCGTGTTCATCAGTGCCGGTGAGCAAAAACACTTCTTCACCTTGAAGTTGGCGGTATTTTTTTAGCATATCACAAACAATTGTTGTATATGCATGTCCAATGTGTGGCACATCATTGACATAATAGATTGGTGAAGTAATATAGCTTTTTTTCATGCAATTCCTTTAGTTAAAATCAAAATTCCCCTCTTGTCCTTTATTCATGCTTTCATACACTGCCTTGACATAGGCTTTGCGCACTTCGCACTCAAAAAACAATGCACAAGGCATACACGAATGTAGGGTATGAGAAGCTTGGCATTCTTGAAGTTTCTTGCTTTGGTCTTGGAGGTTTTTAACAAAAATATCTTCTTCCATGGCATATCTTTACATAGATTCTAGTATTCATACTTCACATTACGCATTAGCAAGCTTATAAGCCTCTATAACCTGCATAATCTCCTCGCTACTTCCAAAAAAGCATTGTGTCGTATCATGAATTCGCTCCACACCAAGCTCCAAAAGGCGGTTTTTACCATCGATAGCCTTCCCACCTGCACACTCATACACAAATGCCAATGGAAAAACCTCAAAAAGTTTGCGGAGTTTGCCCTTTGGTGCATCTTGTGTCGCTGGATAACTAAAAAGTCCGCCACCCTTGATAAGAATCTGATGTAAATCTGGCACCATACCTCCAGAATACCGCAATCTATAACCTTGTGCAAACAGAGAATCTATCAAGGCTTTATGATAAGGAGCCCAATATTGCTGTGTGCCACCTGGTGCATTAATCTTGCCTTTTTTGCCTAATTGTAGCACTCCTAGATTCTGCCACACACCACCGCAATAACGCCAATGCTCCACTTGCGTATGTGCCAAAACAATCTCTAATCTAGGTCCATACACGATATACCCACTTGCAAGAAGCTTGTTTGCCTCAAAATGCGTATCATAGATTCCAAAAATGGTGCCTATGCTTAGGTTGCTATCCACAAGCGAAGAACCATCGAGCGGATCGTATGCGATGAGTAATTGCCCACTAGATTGTGTCTTGTAAACAGCTTCTTGTTTTTCTTCGCTGCACACACCCTTGACACATTCAAGCGCTAAAAGTTTATCTTCGATAAGCTTATCAGCTTGGACATCGACTTGAAGTTGTGTATCTCCGCTAGAATTTTGTGAAGCTAGATATTGTGTCGATGGGTTTTTCAAAAGCGTATCAATGGCAACTCCACAAGTTTTAAAAGTCTCAAACACAAGGGATATACACGAATCCATTATCTTATCCTTCAAGCAAAATAGAGCACGATTCTAACACGCAAAAGCTTAAAACTTTGTGTTTTGACTAAGAAAATTTTAAGTCAAAGGAATACCAAGCCAAATGCACCCAAATCACAAAAATTATAAACTTCTTAATACAAGTTTTGTTACAATGCGTGGCATTCTAACGCACGAGGTATGAGATGGATTACAAAGATACACTAATTTTACCAAATACAGATTTCCCTATGCGTGGAAATCTCCCACAAAATGAGCCACATGTCTATCAAAAATGGCGAGAAGATAGCATATACACGCGTATGCGAGATCGCGCCACTTCAAAACAAAGCTTTACACTTCATGATGGACCGCCCTATGCAAATGGACATATCCACATCGGACACGCACTTAATAAGATTCTCAAAGATATTGTCATCAAACTACACTATTTTCAAGGGCAAAAAATAGCCTATACGCCAGGTTGGGACTGCCATGGATTGCCAATTGAGCAAAAAGTAGAGGAGAAAATCGGTAAAGAAAAAAAAGATACGCTACCAAAGACACAAATTAGAGAATTATGCCGAGAGTGGGCGCGAGATTTTATTGAGATTCAGAGCAAAGAATTTCAGGATTTGGGTATTTTGGGGGATTTTACACATCCTTACAAAACTATGGATTTTGCCTTTGAGGCAGATATTTATCGCGCACTCTGTGAGATTGCAAAAAAAGGATTGCTAACCGAGCGTAGTAAGCCAGTATTTTGGAGTTGGGCAGCAAAAAGTGCGCTTGCTGAAGCAGAAGTTGAGTATCAAGACAAAGAGGATTATTCGATTTTTGTAGGGTTTGAACTCACACAAGATTCATGCCAAAAACTTGGTGTTGCGCAGGCTAAGGCTGTGATTTGGACGACAACACCTTGGACACTACCAGCAAATCAGGCGATTTGTCTCAATGCCAATGAAGAATATGTCATCACCACAGATCACTACATCATCGCCAAACCTCTTGTGTCTAATCTTAGGGAACTTGGGATTACAAAAGGCGAGATTCTAAAAACCTATAAAGGCAAAGATTTTGAGAATCTCCACGCAATAAATCCACTCAATGACAGAATCTCGACGCTTATTTTAGGTGATCATGTATTGATGAGCGGGGGAAGTGGGCTTGTCCATACTGCACCAGGGCATGGGGAAGATGACTATTATGCCTGTCTCAAATACGACATAGAAGTGCTAATGCCTGTTGATGATAGTGGTTGCTATGATGAAACCCTAAAACTCAAGGCTCTGTTGCGTGATGATGTGGTAGATACATTCATCGGACAACATGTCTTTAAAGCAAATGAAGGTATTTTGGAGCTTTTAGGAAAGAACCTTTTGCATTGCTCTACATTCACGCACTCCTATCCATTTTGTTGGCGCACACATAAACCCGTCATCTATCGTGCTACAAAGCAATGGTTTATCCTCATGGATAAGCCCTTTGGCACAGAATCTAAAACATTACGCGAAGTAGCGCTTGATGAACTTCAAAAGGTGCGATTCTACCCCGAACATGGGCGCAATAGAATCACTTCTATGATACAAAACCGCCCAGATTGGTGTATCTCAAGACAAAGGGATTGGGGTGTGCCTATCGCATTTTTCAAAGACAAACGCACAGATTCTGTCGTGCTAGATCCACAGGTGCTAGATTTTGTCGCACAAATCTTTGATCGCGAGGGCTGTGATGCGTGGTGGAGCAAAGACATAGAGGAACTTTTACCTCCAAGCCACAAACCACAAAGCGCACATTATGAAAAGATTCATCATATTCTTGATGTATGGTTTGATAGCGGTAGCACTTGGAAAGCCGTCCTAGAATCTAAAGCATATAATGCTGGAGAATACCCTGCGGATATGTATCTCGAAGGTAGCGATCAACACAGAGGGTGGTTTCAAAGCTCACTACTCATAAGCTGTGCGATACACCAAAAAGCGCCGTATAAGCATATCCTTACGCACGGATTTACTATGGATGAACGCGGCGAAAAAATGAGTAAATCCAAAGGCAATGTCATCGCACCACAAGAGATTCTTAAAGATTATGGTAGCGATATTTTACGCCTATGGGTAGCCCTTAGCGATTATCAAAACGATCAGAGAATCTCCCAAAATATTCTCAAACAAGTCAGTGAGCAATACAAAAAAATCCGTAATACTATACGCTTTTTGCTTGCAAACACACAGGATTTACAAGCTATCACGCCATTATCTTCAGACATCGATCGCTACATCGTTTCTCTAGCCAATGAAGAGCTAGAACACGCCTTAGAACTCTTTTTGCAATACGACTTCACCAAAGGTTTTAGCGTTATTATGAACTTTGTTAGCACCCACCTTAGCGGCGTGTATATGGATTTGTGCAAAGATAGCCTATATTGCGATAGTCTAGATTCTACGCGACGCCAATCTATCCAAAGCGCAATGGCTTTTATCCTCAAAAAACTACTCTTTGTCATCGCACCAACGCTCACCTACACTGCATATGAAGCATTTGGATATGCCAATGCCCATATTAAAGACCAAGCGCTAGATATTTTTGATCTTTGCAATCCTACACTTCAAAGCGTGGCAGGTATGCAATCTAGTGAAGTGGATTTTGCGCGTTTAATGAAAATTCGTGAAAAATTTGGGGAAATCCTTGATGAACTCAAAAAAGACAAGATCATCAAATCTTCCTTAGAACTTCATCTTATCAGCACCAATGCTTGTGAATTTGGCGAAATTGATAGGTGGCTTATTGTAAGTAGTTGGGGCAAAAGTGATGAAGATTTTGTGATTCTAAAACGCTTTGTGGTTGATATAGATGGCACACAAGAGCATTTTGCCATAGCAAAAGCCAAAGCACATAAATGTCCGCGTTGTTGGCAATTTGTGGCAACTAGCGCAGAGGAGATATGTGCTCGCTGTCAAGAAGCCATAGAAAAACAAAACACCACACACAAAGCATAATTATGGGAGAAGTATTTAATCTCGCCCAACCCTTTGGGTATTTTGAGGCATTTAGCACGATTATTGTTGTGTGTGGCATAGCCTTTGTAAGCTTTTTGGTATTGCGATATTTTAGACCCAAAAAATAACAATGCACGAACTCACGGATATATTTGAACCTATCACGCCTTGGGCTATGCCCCTGATTGTGGTGGGTGTATGCGTTATGGTGGCGTGCATAATCTGTGCGTATGTGATTTTACACAAAAGACAAAACCCTATCATACAACAGCTAAAATCCCTTGACACACAAGATTCTAAAACATTTGCCAAAGAATTTAGCGCACTTGTTGCCAAAGCCAAGGCAAAAGAGATTCTTAATCAACGCGCACTTGCCCAAATCCAAGAATTCCTCCCAAACCTCAACACTTATAAGTTTTCCAAAAACCCTCCTCCTTTAGATTTAGCACTCCTTGCCCAATACCAACACATTTGTGAGAATCTATGAGTTTTGCCTATCCATTTTTTTGGCTTATTTTTGCTCTGTTTGTTCTTGCGTGGTGGTGGCTAAAAAACACACGCACACGAATTTTTGTGCCTCATCTCCCACTTATCCAAAAACAACACAAATCTTCTTGGCTGACATTTTTGCAATTTGTTGGGATTGCGTGCATTGTAGGTGCGCTCTCTAAGCCATTGCTAGAAACAAAACATATCCTTATGCCTATCACGCAAAGCCAAATTGCCCTTGTGCTAGACACAAGCTTTTCTATGGAAGCAGTGGATTTTAGTCATACTGGCGAAAATCGATTAGAAGTGCTTAAGCGACTTAGCAAGGACTTTATCGACAACAATCCATATGATAGCATACTCATTGTAGCATTTGGGGAGCATACGATAATCCTCAATGCCCTAACCCAAGATCGCGAATTCTTGCACCATATCATTGATAGCCTAACACTTGGATTAGCCGGTGGTAAAACAGCCATTAATGACGCACTAGCACGCACAATCTATACACTTATAGAATTTGATGACACGCAAGATTTTCAAAACTTTGTGGATACAACACTTAGTAACGACATAAAACGAAGCATTATTTTGCTAACCGATGGCTTTGATACGCATTCAAAAATGAGCACTGCACAAACAATAGATCTTGCTATTAAAACGGGTGTGAGAATCTATCCTGTCAATATCAGCGATGGAGGCGATAGCCAAAGTCTTGAATTCATCGCCAAAGCAAGTGGTGGCAAAGCCTTTAGTGCCCTAAATGAAACCGATCTTGCAAAAATCTATCAGCAAATTGGTGAAATCACACCACACACGATTTTAAAGCCCTATGGTTATGATATTAGCGTGTTTGTGCTTGGACTTGGAATCTTGCTGCTTGGAATCTGGTGGGTGCGATATTATGGATTACTCATAAAAAGGCGCTAAATGCAACATATCCTTATCTATGGTGGCTTAAGCCTGTGTTTGCTTGTGGTTTTTGCCTTAAGGTATATCTACCACAAAAAATATTTCACTCCACTAAGTCTAAGTATCGGTGCATTTGTGTGCTTTGGCTATGGATTAGTGCAAATGCTCATTTTTGAGCCTATAATGCCTTATGAGAATCCTAAAATAGTCTTTGTGCTTGATGTTTCTAAATCTATGCAAGCAAAAGACCTTTTCCCCTCACGCTTAGCAATGGCTACAAAAAAGGTTCAGATTCTACTAAAAACATATAAGCCATGCTCAAGTATCATTATCTTTGCTCAAAATGCCTATCTTCTTTCGCCATTTAGCTGTGATTATCTCACGCAAATACAACAACTCCAAAAGCTACACACAAATAAACTCCCTTGGCATGATAAGGTCTTTGAAAATGCACTAGATACAGGTGCAAGCAATGGGGATTTGGCACTAGAGAGCGCAAAGCTTTATGGTGATACAATCATCATGCTAAGTGATGGAGAGTTTATCCCTCAAGATTCAAAGTTGTGGGTATTTGCTACGCCACAAGGTAGCGTGATTGAGATAGATTCTGCACTGCTTTATGATGAAAACCACCAAATCGTGCAAAGCACTCCACTACCACAAGCCCTAACTCAAGGGGTTATGTTTTCCTATAACAACAAGGATATACAAAAAATCGCCTCTTTTCTAGGCAATAATCTTCACAATGCACCGCCCACACTACACAAGCTAGATTCAGCGCGCATAAGTCTTGTATTGGGGCTTATATTGTTGTTTATTAGTCTCTATGGGGCTGCATTGCGACACCGCATATATGCACATTAACGTGTCAAGATACAAATAGATTCAATATGATGTGTATAAGGGAATTGCTCAAAAAGTGCTAAAGTATGTATGGTATGTGTGCGTTTTAACACTCGCAAATCATCACAGAGCGTTTGTGGCGCACACGAGATATATACAATAACCCTAAATCGTGTGATAAATTCTAGCATAGCCTCATCACCTACACCACTTCTAGGTGGATCAATCAAAATAGCGCCAAAATCAAAACTGTCCAAATCCACATCTTTGAGCCGAAAAAATTCTCGTTGCCTACACAATGCATCGATGCTTTCTTGTGCATTAAGACGAGCAAGAGTGATATTAGTAATATTATGGCTTTGGATTGTCTCTTGGAGGGTATGGATAGAATCTTTTACAACTTCTGTAGCAAACACACGCCTAAAAATCTGGCTTAGCGGTATAGTAAAATTCCCACTCCCACAATATAATTCCACAAGATCAGTTTGCATACTATTTGGCACAACCTGTGGCAATGTGGTAAGCAAAAAATAAAGCATTTTGGCATTGATAAAGGGGTTTGGTTGAGAAAAAAGACTTTCTTTTTTGCTTATAGTGCATTGTGTGAAATTAATGCCACGCTGCTCAAGCAAATCTTTAGAATCTCTATCAAGATATATGCCAAAGTTATCTATGATACACTCGCTACCAAAAGAGATTTTTTGCCCCCTAGATCGCCCAATAATATGAATCTCAAAATCCGCATAGCTCTCCTGTATGATATGTGTGAGACGCTCTTTAAGCGTATGTATTTCTTCTTGCCATGTAGTATCTAGGCATTTGTGATAGATAAATGTCACAACACACGCTTTGTATGTGGAAAGAAAACTACAACCATAAAGCTTATGTCGCAATGTATGTGTAGCACTTAGCGGAGCAAGAATCTCACGAATATGCTTTATGAGAATCTGTATAGATTCTAGCAATATGGGGCATTGTGTGATTTTAGTGCGCTCATTTTTGCCAAACGCATTAGTCGCAAAATAAAACCCTTCATATGTGCAAAATCTAAAATCCGCCCTTGCCCTAAAGCCCTGTTTTGGGGAAGCAAAAACAATGGGTGTGCTAGATTCTCCACCAAGTATGCGCTCTGCAATTTCTGTAGCATATGTATCAAAGTCATAATTTTTATACGCTCTGCAACCACCACAGATTCCAAAATGTGGACATATCAAGCTATTTAAATCCTGCTACAAGATTCCCTGTGAGGAGATTAAACCCATCAACAAGCACAAAAACAAGAATCTTAAAAGGTAGTGAAATCATCACAGGAGGCAACATCATCATACCCATCGCCATAAGCACGGAGCTTATCACCATATCAATCACCAAAAATGGCAAATACAACAAAAATCCTATCCAAAATGCGGTCTTAAGCTCACTTATCATAAATGCCGGAATGGCAACGGTTAGCGGAACATCATCAATAGTTTGGGGATTATCAAGATTGCGTATGCGGAAAAAGAGTGCGAGATCTTTTTGGCGGGTATTTGCGATCATAAACTCTTTGAAAGGCTTTGTAGCACGCACAAAAGCCTCATCATAAGAAATTTGGCTATCAATATAGGGCTTAATACCATTCTCATAACTTTTGGTTACCACAGGCTCCATAATAAAAAATGTCAGCACAAGCGAGAGAGAAACGAGAATCTGTGTTGGTGGAGATTGCTGGGTGCCAAGTGCGGTGCGCAAAAATGCAAACACAATAAGAATACGCGTAAAGCTTGTCATCACCAAAATAAGCGAAGGAGCAAGCACAAGGAGCGTGATAATGATGACGACATTTAGTGTAGTTACTAATTCTTTTGGCTCTGTTGGTGGCGTTAGGGAGAGATTGAGTTTTGGGATAATCTGCTCTGGAGGCATTTGCACATTTGGTGTGGAAGTAATCTCTTGGGTTTGTTGCTCCGCAGAAGGTGTGCTATCCACTTGTGGGACAAGATTTGGCACCAAAGGTTCTTTTGGTGTATATGGGTTTTGGACTTCTATCATATATGGGTGCTCTTCCTCTGCGCCTAGTAGCACAAAACATGCAGAAACAATGCACAATACACACAAAAGTTTTTTCAAATCTATACCTTAAATACTAAACTTAGGCAGTGATTATAGGCTTTAGTGTGTTAAAATTCCATAAAATGATTTACTCCCTGCCCTAAGGATTTATATGAAAGATTCTCATCTACCTGTTTCTGTTATTATTTTAGCTGCCGGTGCTGGCACACGCATGAAATCCACCACTCCCAAAGTCTTGCACACTCTTTGTGGTAAAAGTATGCTTACGCTCATCACACAACAGGCGCTAGAACTAAGTGATGATATTCACATCGTGCTTCATCACCAAGCCCAAAAAATCACACAAGTATTGCATGAGGAATTCGGAGCATTGTTAGATTCTACTTTACATCTGCATACACAAGATGTAGAAAATTTTCCGGGCACAGGTGGGGCATTGCGCAATATACTCCCAAAACATAAGCGTGTGCTAGTGCTTAATGGAGATATGCCACTTATACAAGCCCAAAGCCTTAAAATCTTGTGTATGCGCCAAGAAGCAATTGTTATGAGCATGCTATGGCTACATAATCCCGATGGCTATGGGCGTGTCATGCTAGATGAGACAATACACAATCCTAGTAACCTCACCACGCACAAAGTCCTAAAAATTATCGAGCAAAAAGATGCTACTAACAAAGAGCTAGAGATTCAAAGTGTAAATGCCGGTGTGTATGTCTTTAGCCAAGAAATTTTGGAATGCTATATCCCAAAACTTAGCAATGCCAATGCACAAAAAGAATACTATCTCACCGATGTTATTTCTCTCGCACAAAATGACGGAGTGGAAATATGTGGTGTTTTTGTTGATGAAAATGAATATATGGGCGTGAATAGCAAAATGCACCTTGCACAAGCTCAAGAAGTCTTGCTTACACGATTACGCGAGCGCGCTATGGCACAAGGGGTAAAAATGGACATGCCCCACACAATCTATATAGAATCTGATGTTGTCTTTAAAGGTGAATGTGTGCTAGAAAATGGTGTGCGTATCAGTGGCAAAAGCCTTGTGCAAGATTCACATATCAAGGCTCATAGCGTTATAGAATCGAGTGTCATTATCCAAAGCGATATAGGACCTATGGCGCATTTGCGCCCAAATTCTCATATCACAGGCACACATATAGGAAACTTTGTCGAACTCAAATCCGCGAAGCTAGAAGGTGTCAAAGCTGGACATTTAAGCTATCTTGGAGATTGTGAAATAGGCACAGGAAGCAACATAGGTGCTGGTGTTATTACATGCAATTATGATGGCAAAGCCAAACACAAAACGCTTATTGGTGAAAATGTCTTTGTAGGAAGTGATTGCCAACTCATCGCTCCTGTGGAGATTCAATCCAATACACTCATTGCTGCAGGTAGCAGTATCACACACAATGTCCCAAGCGGTGCATTAGCCATAGCACGATCCAAACAACATAATAAAGCCGGTTTTTTTGAAAGATTTTTTGGCAAAATCAAACAATAATCACAAAGGAAATCTATGCAAATCATACTTAATGGAGAATCTTACACTACCACAGCACAATCTATTGCCGAACTCATCAAAGAAGTAGGCGTCAAAGAAAAAATGATTGCCTTAGCACAAAACACAGCTGTGATACAAGCAAAAGATTGGGATAGCACGCCACTATGTGAAAATGATGAAATCGAAATATTGCAATTTATGGGCGGAGGGTGAATGAGCAAGGGTTTAAAAAACACTCAAAAACTCGTGCTACAAGCCTTGCTTGTTTGTTCTCTTGTGCAAATTGCCTTGGCATATGATAGTTTCAAAATAGGCTGGAGCAATGCCAATCTCAGCGAACAAAAAGGAAGCTATGGAAGTAAAAATATCTCTGGGATTCTCTTTGGACTTGAGCGTGGGTGGCTATATGATAATCTAGTAGTGGCTGCATATCTTGAAGGTAATGTGTGGCCCCTTAGTGCTCTTAGCGATGGAGGATACTATAGCATAGGCACTGGTGGCAAAATAGGCTATAACTTCGCACATACATTGCCTTATATAGCTTTGGGAGCGGAATATATGAGTTTGTATTATACGGATAAAAGCGATAATCAAAAAAATATCGGTGGCTTAGTGGCGCAAATAGGAGCAGATTTTAGGTTAGCAGATGAATTTGGGTTGGGAATTGCGCTTAAATCATCTGTGCCAGATATGTATCGAAACGATGGGCGTTATAGGCTTTTTGGCGTGATAGTGTATTTTGTATATCAAGGGTTTTAGGCAAGGAGATAAGATGCGAAGTGTATGGTTATTGCTATGTTTTGTAGGCGTAATATGGGCTACTTGCTCTGGAGATTGTGCTACATGTCATTTTACATTGGATTATGCTAAAGATAAGCGTCATATGCCTATGCGTGAGTGCAAAACATGCCATACCGAAGAAAAAATGACGCAAATAGATATGGGTGGAGGCTGTGGAAAAGACTGCTTTGCGTGTCATGATGTCCAAAAAGTGCGCACTCCTGCCCTTATGAATGCTCATAAAGTCATTGATAATTGTATGGATTGCCACACCAAGCTTTCACAATCACTCTTTAATCCCGCCTCGCCAACACAAAATATCTTTCAGCAAAGCATTCAAGACTTTAGCCATTCTCTTACACCACAACAAGATTCTAAGGAATAAGGACGCTCATTAATCCTTGCCACTTAGAGAATCTAATAATTCTAAAAAGCTTTGTGTGCCTATCTTTTCTCGCACAAAATCTAGGATTTCACGCTCCAAAAGGCTATGGGCGCGCACTGCCTCTATGGATTGACTTTGCAAAAGCTCTAGGGCTTTATGCTCATATTCTTGTATATCAAATGCCACATACATACATTCGCACAAAAGTGTTTTTATATCTGCAAGACTTGTAAGCACAATAGTCTGAATCTGCGATATATTGGCACTAGGCGTATTATAAAGCGTTAAAAACTCTGATAAAATCTCTGCATATTGATCTACCCAGCGTGAGATTCTACTAATACGCTCTTGCTTACTCTCACGAGAAAGCACCAATGCTACACCGCCTTTAGCCACATATTCTATGCGGCTCTCTCCTTGCTCTAGCGGAAAACTATCAAGCCATATATCAATAATATGTCCATATAACGCACTATCAACATATCCGACAAAATAAAAGCGATCCAAAAGATCCAATCCACCCTCGCGTATGATCTTCTCTCGTATTGCAGATTCATTGCCTCCGCCACAAGCCAAATAAATACTTTGTGGATAATGGCGCATGATATATAACACGCTTCGCAAATATTGTGAGGAATCAATTTTTACTAATCGCCCAATCGTGCCTAAAATCTTAGATTCACTTGGATATTGCAACCTTAGAGCATTTATAATGTGTGAATCTATAGGGGGATTATAAAAACGCTTATCCATTTTTACAGGCACACCGACAAACTCAAATCCACAATGTTGTATGCGCTTTTGGGCATTGCAAATATGCGTGAGGCGTTGTGTCAAAAAAGGAATGTCATAGACAAAGTTTCCGTGTGAATAATACATCTGTATAGGCGCTACACGCACACTAAGCAAAAAATCACTAATCCCATAACCATTATTTGGGGAGATGAGATAACGCACACTATCAGCGCGTATCGCCTCCCAAAGTAATAACACTTTGTTAAGATGAGAATTATAAAAGCCCTTTATGTTTTCCCTCTTTGCAACATCACAAATTTCTATACCAAGATTTTCTAATTCTTTACGCAAACTCTCATCATCAGCACTCTTTTCAATAAATGCCATATTATAGATTTTGATACAAAAACGAGAAGAAAAAGCCTGTGTGCGCAAAAGATTCTGAAATAAAGAAAATTCGACCTTATATGGAGAATTCCCCACAATGCGATCTTTTATAATACCAATAATTTCTTTTGTGTGTTTATGTGGCGTGATAGGCACACATTCACGCATATATGGTGCAAACATCTCATACACAGCCACTGCTTTGCGATCTATCTTTTCACAAAATTCCTGCCACTGCTCTTGAGTATGAAAACTATTGCCACATATATGATAAATAAAAAACTGCATATATAGTGCTTCATCAAGATAGCCTAATGCGCACTCCTTGTCGTGCAAAAATGTATCCCTAACGCGATCTAAAAGTGCATAAAACACAGCCTCATAGGAGGGATAAAGCTCAAGCCAACGAGTGGTATTAAAATATCCTTGGATATTCCACAAACAATGCAATTGCCAGTTTAAAAGGCTTCGTCGTCGCCTTGGTGTAAGATTCATAGCAGAATCAAGGGCTTTCATCAATGCCCTTAAACACACATCAAAATCCACACCAAGCAAAGGAAAATACTTGATACAAAATTCCGCTATACCCTCACTCTGCGCCAAATCCATATCAAGCAAACACATATGCGCGATAAAAAACTCCATACCAGAATCTGCACCATGCACAAACATATGTGCCACGCTACATACTTGCAGAAACAAAATATTTTCTAACTCACTAAGCCCATCACCAAAAAGTAGTGGCTGCATTTGCTCCAAAAACACCAAAAAGCGTGTATCTACAAATGGGGTATCTATATGTTTTAACACCCAAAATATCCCTATGTATTCTAGCTCACATATTGTGCCACTCTCCAAAAGCTCAAAGATTCGCTGTGCAAGGATTTTTGCCAAATCGTGTAGAATCTGTGGATTAGGTATTTGTTTTGTATGGATATGAGATTGTTTATCAGGGAGGTTTTCTGCATCTTTAGAAGCTTTAGAATCTTGGATAAAAGGATTGCACACACAAAGCTGTAAAATCGCTTCATCAAGCGTGTGTTTATTGCATGGAGAGCGTAGCATTTCTAGAATTTTTGTGATACTAGAATATCCGTTATTATCTATAGCGTGGGGCATTGATGATTATGACATTAGAGTTCGGATATGCTTGTATCCACCACCCACACATACCCAAGATCTTGTGTCTGTGCATAGGGCAACACACTCACGCGCAAAAAATTTGATTCTTCATAGACTTCCATTACCTTGCCAACCAAAACATTTTCTATAAAAATCCCATCTAAGCCGTTTGTATACACTTCATCACCAACCTCAACGCTTGTCCATTTAGGGATATAACTCACATTGATATATGCATCATTCTTGCTTTTTATCGTATTATCTACAATGCCCATTGCCTTATTTTTCCCAATAAACACACCATAGCTACATTCTTTAGCATTATTCAAAAACCCTTGCAATCTTGTATGTTCAAATTTTGCGATACCAAATGCTACATTATCGCGCACAAGACCCAAAATTCGTAATTCTTGGGTAGATTCTAACTTTTGGCGCACATGAGAATCTAGCGCAAGCCAAACCTTATCGTATTGCCCCATTTGCACATACGCACTCATTCGTGCAAGATAAAATTCAGGTTCATTGTGCAAATCACTATGAATAAGGGATTTTAGCTCGGTATTTTGATTTATAAGTTCGGTATTTTGAAGAAGAATCTTGTCATAATCGGCGACTTTTTGACGCAAAGTCCTAATTTCATCAGCTTGGCTAAAATGTGTCCTATACCACAACCACACCTGATCCCAGCCAGAAATAAAAAATAAGCGCACCTTATCGCCAACATTTAGCACACGCGCTTCAAAGCCCTTATTAACCTCCATAGTCACGATAATTGTGACAAAAAACAAGACGAGAAAAATAAGAGTCTTATAACGCATATTAGTTGATTGCTAACTCTTGGAGAAGTTTTTCATCTTCCATAGCTTTGCTTGTGCCTCGAGCGACACATAGCAATGGTTCTTCAGCTACCCACACAGGTAAGCGCACGATTTCAGAAATGTATTTATCAAGCCCTCGTATAAGCGCACCACCACCAGTAAGCACAATACCATTTTCGATGATATCTCCAGAAAGATCAGGTGGAAGTTTTTCTAACACATCTTTTAGGGCATTGACAATAGCTTTGAGCTGATCTTTGATGGCTTCTCGCACATCTTCACTTGTGAGATCAATAGTGTTAAGTAAACCACTCACATTATCACGCCCACGCACTTGATACACCAACATTTCATTTAAAGAATATGCCGATCCAATCTCAATCTTAATCGTCTCTGCAGTGCGCTCACCAATAAGGAGATTATACTTTTTGCGCACATATTCTGAAATTGCTGTATCAAACTTATCTCCAGCTACTCTAATACTTTTGCTAATCACCAAGCCACCATAGGATACAACACCTATTTCTGTAGTCCCACCACCGATATCTATGACAAGATTACCTTTTGCTTCTTCTGTGCGCAATCCAGCACCAATAGCTGCCGCCATAGGCTCTTCGATCAAATATACTTCGCGCGCACCTGCCGCAAGCGCTGATTCTTTGACTGCCTTTTTTTCCACACCTGTAAGTCCATATGGCACGCACACCATAATTCTTGGACGAATAAGGCTTTTTCGTTTATAAGCTTTTTCAATAAAAAATCTTATCATTCTTTCAGTCATCTCAAAATCCGCGATGATACCATCTCTCATAGGGCGGATAATCTCAATCTTATGCGGAGTTTTACCTTCCATATCCTTGGCTTCTCTCCCTATAGCGAGAATCTCTCCATACCCATGTTTATCGCTATGCACCGCGACTACCGAAGGCTCATTAATGACAATCCCCTCACCTTTAATAGATACAATGGTGTTTGCCGTTCCCAAATCTATGGCAACATCTTTAGAAAACGATCCTATTAATCTATCTATTAGCATACTGCACACTCCTTAGAATCTTTAAAGTATTATAACATGTATCACGACGTTTTTTTCGTTTTTGACTGCTTGATGATAATTGGCTTTTTATTGCCTTCTATGCAATCTTTGGTAATTGTAACCTCACAGCCTCGCAAATCTGGGAGATTATACATTAAATCATTGATATGCTCCTCAATGATTGATCGTAAGCCTCTCGCGCCAATTTTGCGCGCTATAGCAAGTTCAGCAATTTTTTCCAACGCATCTTGCTCAAAGTTTAGTGTCGCACCATCCATAGCAAAAAGCTTTTGATATTGCTTAATAAGTGCATTTTTGGGTTTAGTGAGAATCTGTATCATTGCGTTTTTGTCTATAGGATTTAGTGTTGTAATAACATGCAAACGCCCTATAAGCTCTGGAATAAGTCCATAACTCACAAGGTCATCAGGCTCCACAAGACTTAAAAGATATTGCTCATCGCTTTTGCCGTGTTTTTTGCCATGGAATCCTAGCACATTGCCCCCAACACGCCTTTTTATAATCTCTCCTAAGCCATCAAACGCACCACCACAAATAAACAAAATATGACTTGTATCAAGCTGCACAAATTCTTGATTTGGGTGCTTTCTGCCACCTTTTGGAGGAATATTGACCACACTGCCTTCAATAATCTTTAGCAACGCTTGTTGAACACCCTCTCCGCTTACATCACGCGTGATTGATCGATTTTCGGATAAGCGCGAAATTTTATCAATCTCATCAATAAATACAATGCCTCTTTGTGCTTTTTGTATATCGCCATCTGCGGCTTGATATAAGCGTGTAAGGATATTTTCTACATCTTCGCCTACATATCCAGCCTCCGTGAGACTTGTCGCATCAGAAATAGCAATAGGCACATCTAAAAACTTCGCTAAAGTCTGTGCCATAAGTGTTTTGCCACTTCCTGTAGGACCGATGAGCAAAACATTGGATTTAGCAATCTCCACATCCGCAAGTTCTGGACTTAGGGAATACTCATCATCGCTAATGCGCTTATAATGATTATACACAGCAACACTAAAGACTTTTTTTGCTTCATCTTGTCCTACGACATATTCATCGAGTTTTGCATTTAATTCTTTTGGTGTTGGGATACGAAATGTATGAGCAGATTCTATCTCGTGTGGCTCTTTATAACCTCTTAGAATCTCTTCGCCTACCGTGATGCAATTTTTGCAAATATACACATCAACAGAATTGCCTTTGTTGCCTGTTATACAGGGATTGCCCTGAGTTTCTCTCCTACCACAAAAACTACAATATTTTGGTTCCATCATTATTCATTCCCTTTGTGTCCTAAAGCTATGCCCCTAGTTGCTGATAAAATAAAATCACAAATGTATTGTTGTGTTTGCGAGAGATGACCAGAATCTAACTCTCTTTGGACCAATTCTTTTATCGGTGCTTCTCGTGAATAAAGGCGCTTATACATTGAGGCAATAGAATCTATTTCTTCACGATTAAAAAGTTTGCGCATACGATGTTTATTAAGCCCAACAACACGAGCATGATTACCATGCGCAATAGAATAAGGTGGCAAATCCTGCACAAGCGCAGAAAGCCCCCCAATCATACATCCATCGCCCACTTGCACAAATTGATGCACAGCACTTAAACCACCAAAATTCACATAATTGCCTACATGCACATGTCCACCCAATGTAGCGACATTTGCAAAGATACAACCATTGCCGACATGACAATCATGGGCTATATGCACATATGCCATAAATAAATTTTCATCACCTATGCGCGTTACGCCACCACCACCAATAGTGCCGGTATTAAGTGTCGTGTATTCCCTAATGATATTGCCATTGCCCACAATAAGCTGTGTATCTTCACCAGCATATTTGAGATCTTGTGGTGGCACACCCACGCATGCACCTGTAAAAATTTTATTATTCTCACCCAAAGTTGTATGCCCAGCAATAGTAACGCGATCGCCAATTTCACAATTATCACCAATAACGACATTTTTACCAATCACACAAAAATGTCCAATTTTGACATTTTTACCAATTTTGGCGCCAGATTCTATAATGCTTGTTGGTGCGATATTTTCTGTTGCCATAGCTTATCCTTTGTGTGCATCTGCTATCATCGCTTTAAGCTCTGCTTGAGATACAACCTTATCATCAACAAATGCCTTACCACCCAATGACCAAACACTACCTTTATGTGCAAGAACTTCAAGTCTATACACAAGCTTATCTCCTGGCACAACTGGCACACGAAATTTAGCATTATCAATCGTCATAAAATACACAATCTTATCTTTTGCTTGTGCTGTATCATCACCAAACATACTGCTAAAAGCAAGTAGTCCTCCAGCCTGTGCCATTCCCTCGATTTGCATAACACCCGGATAAATAGGCTGATTAGGAAAATGCCCCATAAATACTTCTTCATTGATTGTAACATTTTTGTATGCTTCAATCCTTTCATTTGGCACCAACGACACAACCCTATCGACAAGCAACATCGGATAACGATGTGGTAAAATCTCGCGTATTTTATTAACATCCATCATAATGGGCTCCTTTTAATATCTTAAAAATACAATGTAATTCCTGCCATAGTAACAAAAAAAGGCTTTAAAATACTTTATTATCTTCGTGCGTCCTTTTTCCCTCTATAAGACGAAAGACATTTTCCTCTTGAAAGAGACTATGAATAAAAATCGTGAGAGAAGATTCTACACGAGAATCTAAGACAATGATAGGATTAATACTCCCCAATCCACAGAGGCAAATCCGCAATGCGTTTTCTAACTCATAAGGCAATGGATTTGCATTTAGTTCCCTAATACTTTGGTATTGTGTATTACACAGAGTGTTTATGTCTTGCAGACACAAAAATATACTATCATCTTTACTTGCTACACCTATAGTAATCTCACAAGATGAATTCTTACTTATGTGATTGTTGTCTTGAATGTATTTCATATCCTTTGGATATAGCAACTTATAAAAAGAATATGGTGATAGCACATCAGTGTGTATCCACTGAATCTCTCCGGTTTTGGCATTATGTTTTTCCTTTGAATCTGCAAGCACATACATATCAATAGATTGCCCTGCTCGTTTGGCAGTGCTGCGTAAATTTCTCCATGCCATAATGGAGCGTTTAGTAAGGATATATGGCACATGCTCTTCTTCGAGAGCATTGCGCCGACTAAAAACTTGGATTCTCTCCTCATTGCTTGCGGGCATAACTTGTCTTCCAAGATTTTCCACAAGCTCAAGAGAAAGTTTGCCTTGTGCGTTTCTTTGTTTTATCAATGCAAATTTGCAACCGCAATATGTTTGCCTATACAAATTATCTTTTTTAGCAAGTTGGGCTTGTGCTTGAGTGCCACCATTGCTACGCACATCGATTTTGATAAATGCGAGATTATGCATACGCGCTATTTTTTCTCCTTGCGCAAAAAGTATATCACGCTCTTTCATCGGACTAGAAAGCAAAGTCGTTGTAAAAGTCCCTATACCCTTTTGCTTAGCAAAACTTGCTGTGCGTATCAACCGACTATCAAAGCACGCTACACACCGCTCCCCTTTTTCTGGTTCCTCCTCTAGTCCTCGCACATCCTCAAGCCAATGCAATGTATCATACTCACCTTCATATAATTCTATACCAAGCATTTTACAGCTTCGCTCCACATCAAGCAAACGCAAATCGTATTCTGTCTTTGGGTGGATATTTGGATTATAAAAATATCCCACAAGTTTAGAATCTGGATATTGCTCACGCAATCGTTGCAAAAAATAATGACTATCCACAGAACAGCAAATATGCACAAGTATTACATTCATTGTTTTACCTCACTACTAATAATTTATGAATCTCTTTTTTTGGAATCTTGGTTATATGCATAATACAAAAACCAAATGCTTCCACCGACACACACAAGCACCAAAAATACCACCAAAACCCAATCTAATATATCCATACTACTTCCTTTATGTTTCATATGAAACATGTTGTAATTTTTCTTTTTCACGCAGTTGCCCACATGCTGCACTAATATCAAGCCCCTTAGATTCTCGAATCGTGCAAAGCAATCCTTTTTGTGTGAGAAAATCTGCAAATGCCTTTGCTCTTTCTTCACTAGGTCGCAAAAACTCACTCCCTTCATGAGGATTAAACAAAATAAGATTCACCTTAGCGCGTATGCCATCAAGCAATGAAAGTAATTTTTTTGCTTCTTTGAGGCTATCATTGAGATCTTTTATCATCAAATACTCAAACATCACTCTTTTTCGTGCATCTACAGGGAAATCCCGCACTTCATCGAGCACCTGTGCGATATTATATGCCTTATTCATCGGAATAAGCCTACTACGCAATGTATCATCAACCGCATGTAGAGAAATGGCTAACTGCACACCCAAATCAAGCATACCAAGTTTTTTTATTCTGGGGGCTATGCCACTTGTAGAAATAGTTTGTCGACGTGCTGAAATGCTCAAGCCATCTTTTTCACTCAAGATTCTAATTGCTTTGGTAACATTTTCAAAATTATCAAGTGGTTCACCCATACCCATATACACAATATTTACACGCTTATGTGGTGGGATAGCATTATCTCGTTTGATTTGCACGACTTGTTCCACTATTTCTCCAGCTTCTAGGTTACGATAAAAGCCACCTTTTGCAGTAAAACAAAATGCACATCCGACCTTGCAGCCAATTTGCGAAGAAAGACAGATTGTCCATTTCTCACTACTCACAATCTTGCCATTGGCATCGCGTTGCTTATCACGCATTTGGATTAGCACAGATTCAAATGTATGTCCATCGTGTGTGCGAAAAAGATATTTCTTGCTCCCATCGCGACTTTGCTCACATTTGAGAATCTCTAGATTCTGTGCGCTATATTCTTGGGATAGCTCTTCGCGCAAATGTTTTGGAAGATTGGACATAGATTCAAAATCTATCTTGTATTCTATATACAACCACTTATAAATTTGTTGTGCGCGAAACTTTGGTGTAATACTTTCTGATAATTCGCTAAGTGTATAACTAAAAATATTTTTTTTCTTTGGTGTGTCAATCATTATGATGTCCTATGTATGCTTAGATTCATTACGCGTTGCCAAAATAGGCGCGAGAGATTCTAGACGCTCCTTAACGCGTGTATGATTATCCAAAAAATCTCGATGTGCATTAGCATTGCAATAATTGCTCACACAAAAAATCCCCAGACAACCAATCCCAAAATGTTGAGCCACTTCCATGACGGAAAAAAACTCCATATTTTCCAACCTCAATCCTTGCTCTAAAAATCTCTGTGCTACACGAGAATCTGTGGTGATATAGTTTGAGCTATTGACGCACAATGTTTCATATGAAACATTACATACCACAGGCTTTGGTGATATTTTGTGAGTAACTATGGGCGTGTAAGCACCTTGTGTCAAAAAGGCAGATTCAATATGCGTCGCCTCTGAAGCACAAAACATATCCAAAATCTTAATCTTTTCATCATATGCCCCAGCACTTCCTACAAAGATAAGCTCATCAACCTTTTCTGTAAGGCAAATTTTTGTGAGGTTTATCGCACTCTCTATAAGACCTACGCCAATAACTCTCGCAAAACTAAATTCCTCTCCGCGTCCAGCACACACAACCATTATAAATCCCTTAGATTCTCACGCTAATTCCATGGGCTTGGAGATATGATTTTAATTCGGCAATGCCAATTTCACCATAATGAAACACGCTCGCTGCAAGTGCTGCGTCAGCCCCATACGCAAACACATCTACAAAATCTTGCATACATCCAGCGCCACCACTTGCAATAAGTGGCAAAGGTGCTACTGCATTAACCGCCTCGATACCTGCCTTGTCATACCCCTGCTTTGTCCCATCGCAATCCATACTTGTTAGCAAAATTTCTCCAGCACCACGATCATAAATTTCCTTGCACCATTGAAGTAAATCCCTACCTGTATCTATTCTGCCACCATTGATAAACACATGCCATAAATGAGATGAGCTAGATGAATGAAAAGCCTTGTAATCTACTGCCACTACAATACATTGCGAACCAAAGCGCTTAGCACTCTCTTCGATAAGTGCAGGATTTTTGAGAGCCGAACTATTAATGCTTATCTTATCACACCCAGCATTGAGGAGGTTATACATATCATCTAATGATCCAATGCCTCCACCTACACTAAAAGGGATAAAAACCTCCTTGGCAACTTGCTTTACCATTTCAAGAGTCGTGCTACGACCCTCTGCACTTGCAGTAATATCCAAAAACACTAATTCATCAGCGCCCTTGTCATTATATTTTTTGGCTATTTCTACCGGATCTCCGGCATCTTGCAAACCCACAAAATTTACGCCCTTAACAACACGACCATCTTTTACATCAAGACAAGGAATAATCCGCTTTGCAAAATTCATAATGCACCTTTAGTATATTTTTGAAAAAATGTTTCTTTATCAAGGATTTACAATTCTAAAGCAATTTTATTAGCTAGGATTTTAAGAACTTCTGCTACAATTATAACATTTTTCAAGGATATTTATGGAAAACTACAAAACCAAAAAACGCTTAGGGCAGAATTTTTTGAAAAATTTTTCCTATATCCAGCAAATCATCGAATCTATTCCCAAACTCCCCTATCAACTTATAGAGATTGGGATTGGCTTGGGTGATTTGACACAAGAGTTAGCCAAGAGAGATTCTCTAAAAGCCTATGAAGTCGATCCTGACTTATGTTCTTTGTTTTATAAAAATTTTGCCCCCCTTATTGCTAGTAAGAGGGTGGAGCTGATACAAAAAGATGTGCTAGAAATCCAGCAAGACAAAGGGTGGTTACACCCCAGTGATTATGTGCTTGTTTCAAACCTTCCTTATTATATCGCTACACCCATTATCTTGCGTTTGTTGCGAGATAGTGTATGCAAATATCTTGTTGTGATGACTCAAAAAGAAGTTGCACAAAAATTTTGCGCACACACGCAAGAAAGTGCATTTTGTGCATTGAGCGTATTAGCACAGACCTTTGGTAAGCCACAAATGCTTTTTGATGTGCCAAATACCGCCTTTGAGCCTGCACCAAAAGTCACTTCTAGTGTATTTTGTATTGATAAAACGCAAAATACTGCACAAGGGGATTATAAATTTGAAGAGTTTTTAAAAATAGCATTTTGCGCACCGCGTAAAAAACTAGCCAAAAATTTACAAAAAGCTTTTGCGGATACCGCCTCTCTCTTGCATACTCTCCGGATTCAAAGCGATGCTAGACCACATGAAGTCAGCACGCAAGACTATCACCGCATATACCAACACATTACAAAAGGAGTTTAATTATGGAAGATAACAACACACCTCAACAAACACCACAGGATCAAGAAGCACAAGCACCAAAAGAAAGTAGATTCAAATCTTTTACAAAAAAATTCCGTCGCAAGATTAGTGATGAGACAAATGATAGCACACAAGAATCTAGTGCCAAATATCCTACGCACACAGATTCTATCCAAAACGCAATTCCCACAAATGAATCTTCACAAAAGTCCTTTACTCATAATAAATTTGGATCGACACAAGGTAGCCAAGCTAGAGATTCACACTATGCACAAAAGGATAAAAACTTCAAGGGGCGACAATGGAGTGGAAAAAACCCACACGCCAAAAATCGCACAGATGATAAAGATGTCGTAGAAAATGGTGTCCGAAGCGTCAAAAATCCACACGAAAAAGATAATCTTAGTCTACACAAAGATTTGCGCCGTGGTGTAGAAGCAAACACAAAAATCCAGCGCGAAAGCCTCAATGCCCACGCAAAACTCAATCTCAATACAAAAGCAAGTGTGCGTATAACGCCTCTTGGGGGATTGGGAGAAATTGGAGGCAATATCACCGTGCTAGAAACACAAAATAGTGCGATTATCATCGATGTGGGTATGAGTTTCCCTGATGAAACAATGCACGGAGTAGATATTCTTATTCCAGATTTTAGCTATATCCATGCGATTAAAGATAAAATTGCAGGGGTAATCATCACCCATGCGCATGAAGATCATATCGGTGCAGTGCCTTATCTCTATAAACAACTACAATTCCCACTCTATGGGACACCATTACCACTTGGTATGATTGGTAGCAAATTTGATGAGCACGGACTTAAAAAATACCGCTCATACTTCAAGATAGTGCAAAAACGCCAACCTATCAAAATTGGCGAATTTGAAATTGAGTGGATTAACATCACACACTCCATTATTGATGCTTCAGCGCTTGCTATCAAAACAGAAGCTGGGACAATCATTCATACAGGAGACTTTAAAATCGATCATACTCCAATTGACAATATGCCTACAGACTTACACAGACTAGCACACTATGGTGAAGAGGGCGTAATGTTGCTCCTTAGTGATTCAACAAACTCTCATCGCAGTGGCACTACGCCAAGTGAAGCGAGTGTAGGACCGACATTTGACACACTTTTCAAGCAAGCCAAAGGACGCGTGATTATGAGCACCTTTAGCTCAAATATTCATCGCGTATATCAAGCAATCAACTATGGTCGCCTTTATAATCGCAAAGTCGCGGTGATTGGAAGATCTATGGAAAAAAACTTAGAGATAGCGCGTGAGCTTGGCTATATTGAGATTCCCCAAAATATCTTTATCGAAGCACATGAGGTAGAAAAATATCCAGACAATGAGGTGCTTATTGTTACCACAGGTTCTCAAGGTGAGACAATGAGTGCGCTCTATCGTATGGCAACAGATGAACATCGCCATGTTAAAATCAAGCCTAGCGATATGGTTATTATCTCTGCCAAAGCCATTCCGGGTAATGAAGGATCTGTTTCAACCGTGCTAAATTTCCTTATGAAAGCAGGAGCAAGAGTCGCCTACCAAGATTTTAGCGAGATTCATGTTAGCGGACACGCAGCGCAAGAAGAACAAAAGCTTATGTTGCGCCTTATTAAGCCAAAATTCTTCCTCCCAGTCCATGGAGAATACAATCACATCGCCAAGCACAAAGAAACCGCTATTAAATGTGGTGTGCTAGAGAAAAATATACTGCTTATGGAAGATGGCGATCAAATCGAAGTCAATCCAAACTATATGCGCAAAGTCCGCAGTGTCAAAAATGGTAAAATCTTTATTGATAACCAAATCAATCGACAAGTGGATACAGATATAGTCGATGATAGACAAACACTTGCTAATGAAGGGATTGTCATCGTGTCTATGCAAGTAAGCAAAGATCGCAAAATCATTGATTCTAAAATCGCGAGCTATGGACTAGTAGCCAACAAAGAGGATAAGGGGTTTGAGAAAGAGATGAATGAAATCTTGGAGCTTGTTGTCAAAAATTACAAAAAAGAGCATTTTAATGCCAAAACCATAGAACAAGAAATCCAAGGAGCATTTAAAAAGCATATATTCAAAAAGGTCAAAAAATATCCAACCATAGAAGCTATGGTGTATGTCTTATAGGAAAGCAATATGTCAGAAGTAAATCAATATCTACAAATCGCCACGGAGGTTTTGCACACAGAATCTCAAGCATTGCTAGATTCTATTAGTCGACTAGATTCACAAAAACTCTACCAGATTATCCGCACTATTGCAGAATCTAAAGGAAAGCTAGTGGTTATGGGCGTGGGCAAAAGCGGACATATCGGAGCAAAAATTGCCGCTACTCTCTCTAGCACAGGCACTCCTAGCTTTTTTCTCCACCCTACGGAGGCTATGCATGGCGATCTAGGTGTGATACAACACGATGATGTTATTCTTGCAATAAGCTATAGTGGCGAGAGCGAGGAGCTACTCAATGTCTTGCCTCACATTAAGCGCTTTGGTAATACCCTCATCACTATGAGCAAAAACGCACAATCTAGTCTTTCAAAAATGAGTGATTTGTTTCTTGATATTTTTGTGCAAAAAGAAGCTTGCCCACTCAATGCCGCACCCACAAGCTCAACCACTCTTACACTTGCGCTTGGTGATGTATTGGCGGTGTGTCTTATGCACTATAGAGGCTTCACACACGAAAATTTTGCATCATTCCACCCCGGTGGTAGCTTGGGAAAAAGACTTTTTGTTAAACTCAAAGACTTAATGCAAACCACAAACCTCCCCATTGTAGATTCACACACAGCACTCAAAGAATGTATCCCGCTTATGAGTGAAGCGAGACTAGGCAATCTCCTTATCACGCAGGAAAATAAGCTTATAGCGATTTTGAGTGATGGTGACTTACGAAGGGCGTTGCTAAGAGAAGATTTTAGCCTAGAAGATGCGGTGCTAAAATATGCTACCAAAAATCCAAAAACCTGCAATAACCCTGATATGCTTGCCTTTGATGCTCTAAAGCTCATTGAAGAAAATAAGATTCAAATTCTTGTCATCACAGATAAGCAGGATTCAATACAAGGTGTTATACACTTACATACATTAATCACCGCCGGAATCAAATCATAAAGGAGCAGGCTATGTTTGAACGCATTGATAGTATCTTTAGAAATATCGAGGATATACGAGATGACATCAATATCTTGCTAGGCATGGCAAAAATCTCCATGCTTGATTATATTATGATTAAGCGTGGATCACAGGATATGCCAGAAACCCTAAACTTTACCCTACTCTCACAAATCGATGCAGAAGTCGAAAAACTTAAAGCAGAAATAGATTCTCTTAATAAACTTAAGCGTGAAATGCTAATCTTTTAGAACACAAAAGCACAATGTAAATTAAGTAAGGCAACTTCAATACAAGACAAGCACAAAAATATACAAAAGGCTATCGAACAGATTACATCTCGCATAATTGATGAAATTAAAGGGAGTAATACACGATGAAAAAACTATCTATAATCTTTATTTTATTTATAAGTTTAGGATACACACAAGAAGCCAAACTAACACAAGTATATTTTGATGAGAATCTTACCAATTTTCAGTGCGTCAAGATTTTTGTCAATCTTGTAAGAAGCAGTGATTTTGATTTTGAATCTTGGCGTAGAGATAGAAGCATAGAATGGACAAAGAATCATATCTCATTTGAATTTGACACTTGGGATAAGCATACAATCCTTGCGAGATTATTCTTTGATTGGCAAGACTCTGCAAACGATGAATTTCAAGGCACAGGGACAATAGGCTTTGTAAAATATGATAGACAAACGCAAAAACTGCAAGATGCTAATCTAGAAACATCATTACGCTTTGATACAAACTTAGCAAAACAGCTAGAATCTTGTGAATGAAAATATGATGAAAAAGAAAAATTGTATTATTTATTTTATAAAGTTGGCACAAGATATAAAGATAAGGGAGTGAGCGATGAGAATAAATTGTATATAGATAATGATATGCTACAAGGAAAACCTGCACACAAACTAGAAAGAAATTATCGTGTAACGCAAATTAGAAAAAATAAAACTTACAAGGAGAAGAAATGAAAAAGCTCTTAATCATCGTATTCGGTTTGCAATGTGTATTATTCTGTATTGATTTACAGGAAATTGAGAATAGAAAGTTTTATGAAGTAAGCATATTTAGCGAAGAAAATAATATTCTCGCAAAAGATTCTAGTATCAAAAATGGAAGTCTTGCCATATATGTATTTTTTACCCCTAATCTTGTTTTTGAACCAAATTATTTCATTATTAATACAAAAGAAAAAGTATTAGAAAAGGCACATTTTGCCGATGGTGATGCTCATAGCAAAATCAATATTAAACAGAATGAGTTTAAGAAAGTAGGCGACACTCTCATACTTGCTAATTACATGAAATTCAAATGGAAAGATAAAAGCATGGGCAAGCAAATAATTGCCCATTTTTAAATGACATTAGCGATTTAGATAAGATTTAATACGCTAGTGGAAAAGGAGCAAAATGAAATTTTTACTTTGCATAGGTTTGGTATTTGGGTTTATAAGCACTCTTAACGCACAAAATGTGGCATTAGAGACTGATAAAGAATTAGGGCTACAATATCATAATGTCCCTTGTAAAAAAATTCTTGATGGGCATAGCTTTGTCAAGGATAGTAGCATTTCTACTTGTGCGGACAAGATACTTAAGGAATATGTCATAGAGGCTAATTTGGAAAATGCGTATAAGGAGTTTATTTCTAAGCAGCCTGATAAAAAGGCTTTTAAGGAAAGCTTACCTACACAGAATCTACAATATGAATATAATAATCTTGAGCTATATAGTGATACAATCAATATTGTCTATGAATTTGTCAATCCTAAATTTATGGTCTTAAGCATAGGATATGAAAATGGTGTGGTATATTATAGCTTTAGGCAAGTAGATTCTACACAGACACGCATTGAGGTAAGGAATTTTTATTTTAATGATTAGTCTCTAATTGCAAGATAAAAACGCAAGAATAACAAAAAAGTGGGAGTAAGCCAATGAAGTGGATTGTATTATTTCTATTGTGTTTGGGAAATGTTTATGCAGGAGTTGTGAATCTAAGTCAAGATAAAGCCAATGAGATTATAGGACAGAGAGAAAAATTTTTTACCCAAGTCTTTTTAGTGCCTTATGATACATCAAAGCTTTCACTAGATTCTGATAAGAAACTAGCTTTTATAGATTTATGTAAATATCCAGCTAAAGGCTATGAATTTCCTTGTGGTAAGGTAAATGGCGAAGAAGTAGGGATAAGAAAATATTTTATCAAAGCTACAAGTATAGAAGAAGCATACAAGATATTTGAGGCAAAAGAGCAAAAACTGCCAAAAAATGTCAATATGTATGACTATGGAGAGGAAGAAAGCAGCAAAGATGATGAAGTAGGAAGCTACTATGTTTGGGATAATATGGGAAGATTTTGGGTTATTAATATGGGGTATGATAGTGGCAGTATCACGATTTATACACAAACAAAAGATTATATTGAGGTTATACATCAATGGAGTGTAGATTGGTAGATACTTGATCAATTTTGCAGTAATCATAGGTAGGGGCTATGATACCAAAGGTTTATTTTATAGATTCTATAAAGTTGGCACGAGCTATAAAGATAAGGGAGTGAGCGATGAGAATAAATTGCATAAAAAATGGTATGCCACAAGGAAAACCTGCACACAATACTAATAGGCACTATGTCGCAACTCAAATACGCAGAAACTTATCTTACAAAAAGGATTAAAAATGAAAAAATTAGTATTTTGTCTTTTGGTTTCTTTACTTATAAACCTTACTTTTGGCAAGGAATATATATGGCAATGGCATAGGGTGGATTGCACATATAAACACAATATAGAATCATTATTTGAACATTGTAGTCCTATGGAGCAAGAATTTATAGAAGAGGCAAGAAAAGAATGTGGTGAAGATAATTGGATAAAATTGCAACAATGGATTGCTTGTGGCGCTCCACAAAGAATGACTATAAAGGCTAAAGATATACAAGAAGCATATAAGGCTTATACGCAATATGTGGGTGAAGAATGGTTGTTGGAGAAACTCCCATTACAAAATTTTAAACAAGATATAGACGATAATCTTGTTATCCAGTACATATGGAAAGGCGATACATATTTGGAAATATACTATGGTTTTGATATGAAAACTCAATGTGATTATGTGCATTTTTTCGATATGGGTGATGGCAACATTGCTATCGTAAAAGGCAGTGATACTACTTGTGAAAGAAATTTGTCATAACTCAAATTTAGAAGGAATATACGATGAAAACAATGGTTTTACTCTGTATTTACTTATGCGGATTGTATGCAAATAATTTGGATATAGTAGATTCTAAAGGTAGGAGTTTTTGGGATAAAAGATTTGTTGTGTATGACACAAATCCATCATTGATAATAAAAACCTGCAAGAATAAAGAATGGTTTGAGGAGCAGGGATTGCAGTTTGATAGAGAAAGTAGAAGTATAATAGCTTATACCCCTATGGAACGCATAGTTTTGGAAATACAAGATTCTAAAGATAATATAATACTTCAGGGAAATAAATTTATTTTTCTGTTTGCTGATTCTATAAAATATAATCCTCAAGATAAATATAGTTTGGAGTTTTTAGACGATAATTTAATTCAATGGTGTATGTTTGAGGAGTGCGAAAAATATGTGCTATGTCCAAAATAATGATAAACAAAGTGGCATAAGAGAATATAATAATGCTTGGCATTCTTTCTCAAGAAGTAAAGAGGGAGAGAAGCAATGGGGGAAGTATAATATCCCTATCTATACAGATAAAGACTGCACTAACACTACAGAATCTAGGACAAAAAGACAAGGTTTCTATATTCATGGAGAAGAAAGCTATGGAAATAATGGAGGGATAGATTTAAGCAAAGAAGATACTAGATTTTTTAAAGTCTTAGAATCTTTAAAGCAAGAATATAAAGAAGTTTTAAAATCTATTCAAGATGATAGAGATAGTAGGACAAAATAAAATAGATATAAGCTTGGTTTCTGAATATTCTAAAAATATACTAAGACAAATAGCAAAAAATTCTAATTACACAAGAGTTGTAATTAGTAGCACAGCAAGAACGCCTAGACGGCAAGCTGAAATTATGTATAACAGCATCTAAAATCAATGAGCTTGGAGCTTCTAAAGTTTCAAGACATTGTGCAGATTTTAATATTGTCAATGTGGTTGATATTCCGCATTCCTCTTTAGGTGTCAACAAGACTGATTTTAATCTCAAGCACAAAAACTTCAACGTGAGGGTAAAATCACACAAATTCTTGATGAAAACGGCTGTTATCACATTATAATACCGCAACTACAAAATTAAAGGACTTAAAAATGAAATATATCCTTGTATTGCTAGTAGTACTGCATATTGCCTATACTAAAGAGTTTCCAAGTTATGTAAAAGAGTGGCGAGGCATTTATGAATCTATACAAAAGACAGGCAAACAATCTTTCAAAATAAGTGATAATTGCTTTGATGATGAGGCTATGGGCGGTTTTGTATGCGAGATTGGATACTCTAAAAACAAGAGTGCCTTTAATGATTTTGCTATCAATTTTTATACAGAAAAACCAAATGATATGAATTATTCAACAGTAAGAATAATAGCTATTCAATCTCCCACTAAAGCCACTATAAAAGTGTTTTCTATGGAGTATAATAATGACTTTTGCAATATAGATGTGATCAGGCAAGGACAAATGATTACTCTTGTTTCTGGTAATTGCAAAATAGAGGATTTTACTTTGCATAAGGATATTTTTAATAACTATCTTAAAAATCATTACACTTCCAACACAAGCCCAAATAGAAATACAAGAGGAAAATAGTATGTATAAATATATAAAAAATATTGCAATAATTATGGCTCTATGCTTGAGTTTGGAAGCTAAAGACTTTGTGGTGAATTGTGATAAATGTGTAATTGAAATAGGTTTTAGCGATGAGGAAGTGGAGTATTTTAAAAAAGAAATGGGAGAAGAGGATTTTTATGTCGCAGCGGATGATGCAAATTATTATGCTTACACATTAAGCAAATATCTTGAAACAAATGGCATAGAATTTAAACATGTTGCGCGTCTTGATTCACATCGCACAAAGCTTGTGTTTCCAAATGAAAGTATAGATATTGCAAATCTCAAGTGGTTATATGAATATTATTTGTATCAAAAAGGCAAAAAGCCTTATAAACTTATGGATATTTCCGCTCCAGAAGATGAAATCAACAAGTATTTTA
>NZ_NESU01000019.1 GCF_002287135.1 Helicobacter sp. TUL | reverse complement strand
ATCTTCTAATCGTGTAGCATTATCATGAATAAGACGATCATTTTGTTGGATTTCATACTGAAGTTGTGTGCTTTCTTCTTGTAGTGTTTGTATGGTATGTAGTAGAGAATTCTTTTGTGCTATGTTAGCATCTAATTCTTTACGCACTTCTGTAATCTTTGGTTCTAAGCCATCAATTTGCTTATCAAGATTTGCGATTTGGATAAGTGATTGTAAATGTTTATTCATTGAAAGTCCTTTGTGTTAAATGTGTGCAATAGGATTTTTATAGTCTGTAATTATAGCTTGAGTTTTTGTTTTTTCAAAGCTCATCTAAAAATCGCTCATCACAAAAACTATTGGCATGCAAATGCGTAAAGGCATTTTTTAGAGACTTGAAAAAATCGGCATTTTTAGATTCTAGTTGTGCGAGGAATTCTTTTGTGTGTGCGCGTGCAAATGGGCGTTTGTCATCATCTAGCCAGTTTATAGGGCAGTTGCAATCAGGTGCGATATAGATATTGTTGTGTGCGATAAAATCAATGATTTGTCGCTCACGCACAAAAATTAGTGGTCTAATCACACCTAAGCCATTTTGTGCCTTATACTTTGGAGGCATAGAACGCAAGGCACCATTATATGTAAGATTCATAAAAAAACTCTCTGCTGCATCATCAAGGTGATGAGCAAGGGCTAGTTTATTAAATCCACCCTCTAGTGCTTTTGTATAAAGCGCACCTCTACGCATACGCGAACAAAAGCTACAATACACGCTTCCCTCGCGTTTATGGTCTTCTAAAATTTTATAAATGTCGGTGCGATAAAGCTCATATGGAATATTGAGTTTTTGGCAGTATTCTATGATGTATTCATATTCACCACCACGCCCATAATCCACGGTAAGTGCTTTGAACTCAAACTTAAATGGTGCGTGGGCGCGCATATGGGCTAAAATCGTAGCAAGTAAAATAGAATCTTTGCCACCACTTAATCCCAAAAGCACCTTATCATTTTCTTGGATAAGATTGTATTGGGCGTTAGTTTTTCCTACGATAGAGAGAATCTTTTTACTAATAGTAGGTGTGCTCATCATAACCCTTTGTAAATAAAAATGCAAAGCGCAAGTGTAGCATATTCTTAAAACTTTTTAGGCAAGTTTGCTATAATGCCAAAAAATTTGGCAAGGTAAGGTTAGGATTGTGGGTAAAGTTTGGGTGATTGTGCTTTGTGTGGTAATGGGGTATGGTGCACAAAGCGATGATGATGAAGAGTTATTGCGCTCTCTTGCAAGTAAGCCACAAGATGTGCAATACATAAAACCTACACTAGAGGGTAAAAAACCGCTTGATTATACAAAGCTTTTTAGCAAACCCACTATTGAATGGAAAGACATTGCCAAAACAAAAAGTGGTATATTTGTGGGTTTGGGGGTAAATCTTGTCCCTGTGGTGCGCACTGATACGACCACACCAGCACTCTATAATGAAAAATACCCTGCAAGTGCTGGTTTTAATGCAAGAGTGGGGTATACATATTTTTCTAATCCTTATGTGGGTTTTCGCCTTTATGGTGAGTATGCAAAATCCACTACTAATACAGAATATGGCACAAATGGATATGTCCGAACATATGAGATTGAAACATATAACGCAGGAGTTAGTATCGTGCTTGATACAAACTTTGGTCAAACCTATGATCATATGTTAAGCGTGATTGTGGATTTGGCGTATGTGCCACATATTGGGTTTAGCTCTATATGGAATCATACAAGCACAGCAGGATTGCAAAGCAATGGTGAGGATAGCTTCATAGGAGGCAATAAAGTCGCGTTGGGGTTAGGCTTTGGCTATGTGTTTAGAAGTAAGCACCGCATTGAGCTAATGTTTCGACGATTAACCGATGTGCGTGAGGGCAAAGATTCGCTGATTGGGGGCGATACAAATACAAATCCTATCATTTTTCAGCAGATTCTCTCTATGAATCTTGGGTATGTCTATGTGTTTTAGAATCTTGTTTTATATTATGAGTGTGTGTGGGGTATTGGCAAGTGAAGAGATAGGGAATTATATTGTTGCGCCCAAAGAATACACGCTTGCACCAACTTATACGCTTTCGCACACACAGATTCTCTCCACACACCTTTTTCCAGAGATTCCAAAATCTTTTTTTATCGCAAATTTTCCACAACAAAGCTTTAACTTGAAAATGCGCTCATATGAAGTTGCAGCGATTTTTAAGCGACAAGGTTTTGTATTGCACACGCCACATAGTGATGTTGAGTTTATTTATCGCGCTTCTATGGATTTGCAAAAACCAAAGGAGGCGATTAAACGCCTTTATACGCAGTATTTTGATGCTATTTGTCCAAATGCCTTTGTGATAGATTCTATTGAAGTGCGTTTGCAAGATGATAGGCAATTTCAGAATCTAGGCGAGGCTTTGGCAGATGCAGAATTTGAGCTTTTTGGCAAACAAGCAGCATTAAAAAAACCTAGCGGAGTGCTTGTGGCGCGCACCAAAGATTCTAAAATTTTCTTTGTGTATGAAATAACGGCACGCTTAAAGGCATTGTATACCACAAAAGCCCTTAGCACACAAGAGAGTATACAAGATCATACAGAATCTAAAACCATCGCATTTCAAAAGCTTGGATCTTTGCCTGTATGTGAGAGTGAGGTAGTATTTGGGAGTGCAAAGAGTTATCTCCCTAAAGGCACATTGCTTACAAAGGATAAATTACGACCGAGTATTCTTGTCAAAAAAGGTGAATTCGTATTTGTGGAGAGTGTGGGTGGTGGATTTAGTTTGCATACGCAGCTAGAGGCATTGCAAAGTGGGAGTTTTGGTGAAGTGATAGAAGCTAGAGCAAGTGAAAGCAAAAAGATTCTAAAAATAAAGATTGTTGGCAAAAATCAAGGTGTTGTGTTATGAGTTATCCCAAAAAGATAGTTGTAGGTATCACAGGAGCAAGTGGTGTGCATTTGGGCGTAGAGTTTGTGCGGCATTTGCCTAGTGATATTTGTGTGTATGTAGTTATAAGCAATGGTGCAAAGCGTGTGCATACTAGTGAATCTAAGCATACTACACAGACACTTCATGAGTGTATATCTCAAGTGCGTATGCATAATCTTACAATTTTTAGCGATGATGCATTGCATGAGTGCATAGCCTCTGGGAGTTCGCGTATGGAGGCGATGTGCATTATCCCTGCAAGTTGTGATGTGGTGGCAAAAATTGCTATGGGTATTAGCGACACGCTTATCACAAGGAGCGCTAATGTTATGCTAAAAGAGGGGCGTAAGTTACTTTTGGCAGTGCGAGAAATGCCATTAAGTGCGATTGCACTAGATAATATGTCAAAACTTGCACATCTTGGGGTGTGTATCGCTCCGCCCATTGTGGGATATTATGGTGGTGTGCAAAGTTTGGAAGATATGGAGAGGTTTTTTGTAGGCAAATGGTATGATGTGCTTGGCATACCACATACGCTTTTTACCCCTTGGGGTGGAAACAATCATGCTTAAAGCGCAAAGAAATATATCACCCTCGCAAGAAAAACCAAAGCTTTTAGAGGTGCGGAATTTTTCTCTATGTGTGAGTGAGAATTTTAGACTTACTGATATTACTTTTACCCTACATGCGAATGAAATTTTGGCTATTGTTGGTGAATCTGGATCGGGAAAAAGTCTTTTGGCGCAAAGCATTTTGGGATTGTATGGACACATACCAAAGGATAGGATATTTTTTAATAAAGAGGACTTAGGTGCATTAGATAAGAGGGCGTGGTGTGCGCTAAGGGGCAAACATATCGCATATATTCCCCAAGATCCACTTAGTGCTTTAAATCCGGTGCAAAAAATTGGCACACAGATTCTAGAAACATTTATGTTACATAATCCTAAGGCTTCTAGGGCTTTGTGCAAACAAAGGCTTAGTGAAGTGTTGCAAAGCGTGGGCTTAGATGAAAGCTTTGCATCGCGCTATCCACACACGCTTAGTGGTGGGCAAAGGCAGCGTGCTTTGATTGCTATGAGCATTATTAATAATCCACAGATTCTTATTTGCGATGAACCCACAACAGCACTTGATATACTGATACAAAAGCAGATTCTAGAGCTTTTAGCCACGCTTGCAAACAAGAGCGCGATTGTGCTTATCACACACGATTTGGGTGCGGTAGCACAAATTGCGGATCGCATTATGGTTATGCAGTGTGGGAAGATTATAGAATCTAACACGACACAAGAGATTTTTAGTAATGCTAGAGAATCTTATACCAAAGAGCTTTTGGACGCGCTAGATTTTTCTACGCTCGTGCCAAAAGCATATGAAGACTCTGAAGTGCTATTTATGCAAGATTTTAGCTCCATAGCTTTTAGGCGTAAATTTTGGCGTAATGTGCCTGTGTGTATCACGCATAATGTGAATCTTAGGCTACATAAAGGCGAGATTTTAGGCATAGCTGGTGAATCTGGATCTGGTAAAAGTAGTTTGGGCTTGGCGATTGTGCGACTTATGGCACATCGTGGAGAAATACGCTTTTTTGGCAAGGATGTAAGGGATTTTGGCAAAGAGGAATATTTTTCTTTGTGCGCCAAACTCGGTGTAATTTTCCAAGATCCATTCGCCTCGCTAAATCCTAGAATGCGCGTGGGTGATAGTATCGCAGAAGGTATTGCATATCATTATGGACATACACAAAGCACACAAGGCGTATATGAAGCACTAGAGAGTGTAGGCTTAGACGAAAGCTTTGCATCGCGCTATCCACACACGCTTAGTGGTGGGCAAAGGCAGCGCGTGTGTATTGCTAGAGCCTTGGCGCTAAAGCCTAGCATTTTACTGCTTGATGAACCCACAAGTGCGCTTGATAAAAGCACACAAAAGCAGATTCTAGAGCTTTTAGTGCGTTTGCAAAAGGACTTGGATATGAGTTTAATTTTTATTACGCATGATTTGGATATTTTGCGATTTCTTAGCCATACACTTATTGTGCTAAAAGATGGCTATGTCCAAGAGAGCGGTGCAAGCAAAGAAGTATTTGCAATGCCAAAAAGTGCGTATTTTAGAAATCTTTTGGCGACACATTTTTGGCAAGACTTAGGATAATTAAAGTTTGTGAAAGATACAATGCCAGGTTTTATTTTGGTAAAAAGAGTGCATCATAAGGGGGTATGATATGGCAGAGGCGTTAGAAAACAAAGGCAATAATCAAGACATCAAACAATTTTTGCGTTTGTTGTGGGAGAATAAGAAAATATTTGGGATTTGCGTCGTGGCTTGTGTTGTTGGTGCGTATGCGTATGCTTTTGTGAAGTTTAAACCCATGTATGATGGCGTGGGTGTGATTGATACGGGGTATATTCTTAATGAACAAGGTGCAAAAACTCGTATTGTAAGTGCACAAGAGATTGCTAAAGAGCTTGAGGCAGTATTTATGGGATCTAAAAACCTTGCCACAGAGGATATTTCACGCAATGGGTTTGTTAAAGACGTACAAGTAGATCTTAGAAGCCAAAACTTGCCCTTTGTAAGCGTATTGGTGAGAGGTGAGACACAAGAAGATGTAAAAGGTATATTTGCAGAGGTGTTAGCTTATGCGCAAGAAAAAAATAAAGATAGGCTAGAAAAATATAGAGCAAATTTGAAGTATCTTACAGAGGCTATCGAAAGCAGGATCGTAAATATTCAGGACAATATTTTACCATCCCTTGATTCTAGGATATCATATACACACACAAAGATAGACGAACTCCAACAAGAACTCAAAAAATCTAATAACCCTACGCAACACCAAATTATAACCAATTCTTTAAGTCAACTTCAATCATCTCTTGAGAGTGCAGAAACAAGTAAGAATACTACACAAAATACAACACTTTTAGGGTTTGAGCAACAGCTTGCAAAATACAAACTCATGAGTGGAGAGGATAGTATCAAAAATGCAAGCTATATCACAGAAAATATTTCTTCAAAACCTGCATTTGCTATAAAGACTTGGATTATTGGGGTATTGGGGTTATTTTCTGGTGTCGTGCTAAGTGTGCTTATCATCTCACTCCAAAATCTCTATGCTCAGATAAAACGAGGGGGTCTATAAATATCTAAGCATTGCAAGCACAACATTGTAATCTTACATATAGATCCTGCCAACACCCTTTGGGTGTTTGGCATATAAATTACATAAATAATATCCCTAGATTCCATGTATCTTTAGCACATAAGGTCTATTCATATAGATAAAAATAAATCGCTTGGATTTCTTTTTGCGTGAGGTAGTAGCGAGGCATAACACCGAGCTTTTGTGAATCTAGAGCCTTGGCAAAGACACTAAATTCAAGTGTATTGATAGCAGGGGCACTCAAAGTTTTGGCATTGCCCTTATGTGTGTAGTGTGCGATGATACTTCCTTCGCCTTTTTGCCCATGGCAGTGATGACAGCCTATCCCACGAGGATTTTCATAGAGATTTTTCCCATATTCTCTAAAAGTGATAAACCCTTCATTATCAAATTCTGGTGCGTGGAATTCTTGGGGTTGTGCTAGTGAATCTTGTGTATCAAGCACTTGCAAGGATTCTGTATTTTGTGTTTGTGCAGAATCTATATTTGTATCCATAGAGGCATTAGAGTTTGTGTCTTTTGTGGGTGTTGGTTGTGAGGTATTATCCACGGCGATAATATATGCACATGGAAGCGTTGCCAAAACACACAAAAGTATAAATTTTTTCATTAGCACCACCAAAACATAGTTTTTTAATCCAAAATATTATAATATACGAAAAATTAAAAACTCCACAAAGGAAAGCAGTGATACTTTTAGATGGAAAGAATTTAAGTGATACAATCCAACAAAATATCATCAAGGAATGCGCGACATTAGATATAAAGCCGGGATTGGCGGTCGTGCTTGTAGGCGATGACGCACCAAGTAGGGCGTATGTCAACATGAAAGAGCGGGCGTGTCAAAATGTGGGATTTTTTTCTTGCAAACACGAACTTCCCCAAACTTGCACACAAGAAGAGCTTTTGGCACTCATTGCCACGCTCAATGCAGATCCAAAGATTCATGGAATCTTAGTGCAGCTACCTCTACCAAAACACATAGATACCTCTGTGATTTTAGAATCTATCGCACCACACAAAGATGTCGATGGATTCCACCCTTATAATGTTGGGCGCTTAAATACCAATCTTGATGGCTTTGTCCCTGCTACGCCACTGGGCGTGATGAGTTTGCTTGAATCTTATCAAATTAGTGTGCGTGGCAAAGATGTTGTTATCGTTGGTGCGAGTAATATCGTAGGCAGACCATTAGCAACCTTAATGCTTAATGCTGGTGCGAGTGTGAGCATATGCCATATTCTCACAAAAGATGTGGCGCAATACACGAGCAGAGCGGATATAGTATGTGTTGGTGTGGGTAAAGTCAATCTCATTACAGAATCTATGATACGCCAAGATGCAGTGGTTATAGATATAGGGATTAATCGCCTAGATTCAGGTGCATTGGTGGGTGATGTGGATTTTGTCAATGTCGCCAAAAAAGCCTCTGCTATTACTCCTGTGCCTGGAGGAGTTGGTCCGATGACAATCGCCTCTTTGTTGCAAAACACCCTTAAAGCCGCTAAACAGATACATTGTGATACATCTAAAGGAGCAGGGATATGAGAGGGCTTTGGCAATGGTGGCGAGCCTTTTCGTCAAGTTGGAGTGGGGCGATTATTATTGTGCTTTTTGTGATTTTTTTTATCGCACAGGGTTTTATTATCCCTACACGATCGATGGTTGGGACATTTTTTGAGGGTGATTTGCTTGTTGTCAAGAAATTTAGCTATGGCATTCCTACACCACGCCTTCCTTGGTTGAATACGCCGATTGTGCCGGATTTTAATGGCAATGGGCATTTGATCGAAGGAGAGCGTCCAAAACGAGGAGAAATCGTAGTATTTATTCCACCTCACGAGCAAAGCACATATTATGTGAAGCGTGTGTTTGGCGTAGGTGGCGATGAAGTGATTTTTGCACAAGATGGCTATTATTTGCGTCCAAACAATGGAGATGCTGGTATCAAAGAATTTAAAGAGCAATTAGGTGAAAAATTGGAGACACGCGAATTTTTAGGGAGAACATTTATAAAAGATCCATTTATCTTACAGCACGCAGGGATTTATTATGCGCCAAGATGGTGGCATATTTCTGAAGCTCAAAATTCTAGGATTACACCACTATATAAGCGCGCGTATTTTCGCGATGAAAAGGGATTGTATACCAAAGTTTGTAAAGATGGTGGGAGTATTTCTAACGCGGATAGACGCATAGATTGCGATATTTTTGAGAAGCAATATACCACTTTTGGGCAAGATGAATTTGTGTATATACCAAACCTTGGGTTTATGGATATGACTATGCGTGATAGTATAGCGATGGATAAATTGCGTGATAGGCAAGGTGAAGTCTTTTTTTATACTAAAGTGCCACAAGATTCATTTTTTATGGCAGGAGATAATCGTAACAATAGCTTTGATTCTCGGTTTTGGGGCAGTGTGTCATACAGCAATATCATAGGGCAGCCGTGGTTTATTTATTTTAGTTTTACAAAAGCCAATAGCGAGGAAGTAGGTGCGGACACAAATACATCAGAGCGTTATATCACGCGTTGGGAGCGTTTGTTTAAAGGAATACATGGTATTGAGGAGTTAGCCAAGCGATATAGAGACGCGCAAGGCTTATCACAACAAACACTAGAAGAAACCAAAGAGCATATTTTAGAAACAGAGGTGTTATAATGCAAGTTTTTATCGCATCAGATCACGCAGGGTTTAGATTAAAGGAATTTGTCAAAGAGGTGCTTTGTGCCAAAGGTTTGGAAGTTTGCGACTTGGGTCCAGATTCGGATTTGCGTGTAGATTATCCAGATTTTGCCAAAAAGCTTTGTGAGAGCGTTAGTGCCAATGCAGAATCTAAAGGTGTGCTTATTTGTGGCAGTGGCATAGGTATGAGTATAGCAGCAAATCGCTTTAGCGGCATACGCGCAGCACTTTGCACCGATCCATATTTGGCAAAAATGGCACGCGCACATAATGATGCCAATGTGTTATGTATGGGTGAGCGTGTGATAGGACAAGGTGAGGCAGAAGAAATCGTGTTGCAGTTTTTTAGCGCAGAGTTTGAGGGTGGCAGACATCTTGAGAGGGTGCGTAAGCTTGGGTAGATAGATTGGAGAGAAAGTTATGAATCTTTTTGCACAATGGATTTTTCTCACAGGATTTATACTTTTTGTGCTGTATATGATAGTGCGGACGTTTTTTTATAAGAGTGTCGCACGCAAAGAGGAAAAGAACTCCGCCTCCATGAAACTTACATTGAGTGAGGCAGAAATTTTGGTGCGCAAACATCAGTTGCAACTACAGCGTGCGCTTGGTAATATTGATAATATGCAACAAGAGATGAATGCGCTCAAAAATGAAGTAAAAGTCCTAAAGGCTCGTAACTCACAATACAGAATCGAGACAGATAAATACAAGGCGCGTATTAAAGAGCTAGAGCAAAAAATCGAGGCACTTTTATAATATTTAAGGAGTATTTATGGATAGCAAAAAATTGATAGATTCTATACGCAAAATTCCAGATTATCCAAAGCCTGGGATTTTGTTTTATGATATTACGACAATGATAGGCAACAAAGAAGTATTTTGTGAGCTTATACAATCTCTCGCTGAGCGTTATAAAAATCGTGAGATTGATTTTGTTGCTGGGATAGAATCTCGAGGATTTATTTTTGGATCTGCTTTGGCATATGCGCTTGGAGTAGGTTTTGTGCCTATCCGAAAAAAAGGCAAACTACCATTTACCACGGTGAGTGAGAAATATAGCCTTGAGTATGGGTTTGATGAAGTAGAGATTCACATTGATGCGTTTGGAGATAAAAAAAATGCACGCGTTGTGCTTATTGATGATCTTATTGCCACTGGGGGCACTGCACAAGCAGGGGTGAAACTTATCCAAACACTTGGCGCACAATGTGTGGAGGCGGTGTTTATTTTGCATTTGTGCGAACTTGGAGGAAAAGCAAAGCTTGAGGAGCTTTGTGATGTGCATTGTGTGCTAGACATTTAGGGGGATTTATGCACACTCTATGGCATTCCATAAAACAAAACCCAAAAAAAATCTTAACTTGGGCATGTGTGATCCTTGTGTGTATAGGCTTGATAGTGTATTACAAAAGCACAGGTTTTTCACTTGAGGAATTTATCGTAACACTTTGGGATAAGCATGTAGAGAGCTGGGGATATGTGATTTTATTTTTTTGGGGGATTTTAGAGGGTGAGTTAGGGCTTATCTTTGCTGGGTTAGCCGTGCATGATGGCAAAATGCATTTACTTGCCTCTATTTTTGTTGCGGGCTTTGGAGGTTTTGTCGGTGATCAGATTTATTTTTATATCGGGAGATTTAATCGCAAAGGGATTCAAGAAAGCCTAAAGTCTCAGAGACGAAAATTTGCACTCGCAAATCTCTTATTGCAGCGATATGGCTGGCCTATTATTTTTATACAACGCTATATGTATGGTATGCGCACAATTATTCCTATGAGTATTGGCACGACGCGCTATAGCGCTGTGAAGTTTGCTATTGTTAATTTTTTGAGTGCGCAAGTGTGGGCGGCTATCACTATTGTGCTTACTTGGTATTTTGGTAAAGAAATTTTTATTGTGCTTGATTGGTTTAAGGATCATCCTTATTTGCTTATTCCTTTGGCAATTATTATCGGTGGTGGCGTGCTTTGGTATTTTCAAACACAAACAAAGCGCGTGGATAAGCGTATTACAAAATTACAAGCAAGGAGTAGTAATGATTGAGATTGTTATAACAGATTCTATGCAAGGTGAAGCGTATGTGGAATTTGTGCTAGATTCTAAAGGAAGCAAAAATATACAAAAGGCACAAGAGTTTGGGTTTGATGGTAAGGGGCAATTTTTCTTGCAAGAAAAAAAGACACTGCTTGTGTGCATAGACGGGCGTCATGTAGATTTTGTGCGTGAAGCTGGTGCAAATATTGCGCGATTTTTTAAATCTCTAAAATTTGGAAGTATTGGCATAAAGGCATTTGGTGATGAAGCTTTAGATTATGCACTTATGCTTGGGATTTTGGCAGGTTGGCAAGATAGCGGTTTATATAAATCAAACAAAAAAGAGTATGCACTTTCAAAGGTATATATACAAGGTGATAGTGCTCTAGGAAAGGTAGCAAAGCGCGCAAAGATTGTGGCAAAGAGTTTGTATATCGTGCGAGATTTGGTAAATACTATGCCACAAGTTGCCACTCCCGCATATCTTTTGGAGTATTGCAAAAAACTTGCGCAAAAAAAGGACTTAGAATGCAAAGTTTTGGATACAAAGGATTTGCAAAAAGAGCGTATGGGTGCGTATCTTGCTGTGAGTAGGGCTTCTGTGAATCCGCCATATCTTGTGCATTTGAAATATAAGCCAAAAAAGCCTTTGGCGCGTGTTGTGGTAGTAGGCAAGGGATTAACATATGATAGTGGCGGATTAAGCCTCAAACCAAGCGATTATATGGTAACAATGAAGGCAGATAAAAGTGGTGCGTGTGCGGTGATAGGGATTTTGAATGCTGTGGCAGAACTTGGGCTACATATCGAGGTGCATGGAATCATTGGTGCGGCAGAAAATATGATTGGCGGTGATGCTTATAAGCCTGATGATGTGCTTTTCTCGCGTGAAGGCAAAAGCATAGAAGTCCGAAATACTGATGCAGAAGGGCGTTTGGTGCTTTGTGATTGTTTGAGCTATGCTCAAGATTTAAAACCTGATATTATTATAGATTTAGCAACACTTACGGGAGCTTGTGTCGTGGGACTTGGAGAATATACAAGTGGCATAATGGGATATAATGAGGTCCTTAAAAAAGACTTTGAATCTTGTGCGCTACAGAGTGGAGAATTAATGGCGTGCTTGCCATTTAATCGCCATATCAAAAAGCTTTTAGAATCTAAGGTTGCAGATCTTTGCAATATCGGATCAAGTCGCTATGGTGGTGGGATAAGTGCTGGAATGTTTTTGGGAGAATTTATCCGTGATGAATATAAAGATAAGTGGCTACATATCGATATAGCTGGACCTGCGTATATTGAGCGTGAGTGGGATATTAACCCAAGTGGTGCGAGTGGAGCAGGGGTGCGTGCTGTGCTTGCCTTTATAGAGAATCTAGAATCTAGGCAAGATTCTAAAAAGTCCAAATCTAAAAAGGCGTAAGTATGGGATTGTCTATTGGGATTGTGGGACTTCCAAATGTGGGCAAATCCACGACTTTTAATGCACTTACTAAAACACAGAACGCTCAAGCAGCAAATTATCCATTTTGCACCATAGAGCCTAATAAAGCTGTAGTGAGTGTCCCTGATGAGCGACTTTTGGAGTTGGCTAAGATTGTAAATCCGCAGAGAATCTTGCATTCACAAGTGGAGTTTGTGGATATTGCTGGACTTGTGCGAGGTGCGAGCAAAGGTGAGGGACTTGGGAATCAATTTTTGGCAAATATCAAAGAAGCTGATGTGATTTTGCATATTGTGCGATGTTTTGAGGATAGCGATATTACACATGTAGAAAATCGTATAGATCCAATAGGCGATATCGAGATTATTGAGTTAGAGTTGATTTTGGCTGACATAGCGACATTGCAAAAGCGTATTGCAAAACTAGAGAGAGAAAGTAAGGCACAAAAGGGTGCTAATGCTATGCTCGAGGTAGCAAAAGATTTGCTTACGCATTTAGAATCTGGCAAGAGCGCCAAAAGTTTTCACTCTTGTGATACGCAAGAATTTTTAACCCTTGATAAAGAATTGCGATTTTTAAGTAATAAAGAAGTTATTTTTGGTGCAAATGTCGATGAAGATGGCTTATGTGTGGATAATGAATTTGTTAAACAGGTGCGCGAATATGGAGCAGGGCAAGGGAGTGAGGTTATCAAGCTTTGCGCTAAGATCGAAGAAGATATGGTAGGTATGAGCGATGAGGAACGCAAGGAATTTCTACAAGAGCTTGGCGGTGGAGATAGTGGGCTTGCACAGATTATTCGTGTGGGGTTTGCAAAATTAGGGCTTATTAGTTATTTTACTGCTGGAGTGCAAGAGGTGCGTTCTTGGACTATTAAGAAGGGTGATAAAGCTCCACAGGCTGCAGGTGTGATTCATAAGGACTTTGAAAAAGGTTTTATTCGCGCTGAAACCATTAGCTATGAGGATTTTATCAAATATGGTGGAGAGCAAAAAGCCAAAGAGGCTGGTGCCATGCGGAGTGAAGGGAAGGATTATGTCGTGCAAGATGGCGATGTCATGCATTTTAGGTTTAATGTGTAAGATTAAACCTTAATTTGCAATTGCTTTTGCCACAAGATCACCCATTGCTTCGCAACCTACCGCTTTTAGCGATGAATCTGTGGGATTTAGGGTATCTAGGGTTCTATATCCTTGATTAAGGATCATTTCTATGGCTTTTTGGACTGCATTAGCTTCTTTGTGTAAGCCAAAAGAGTGTTCTAACATCATTGCCACACTTAGTATTGTGCCAATGGGGTTTGCTTTATCTTCTCCGGCTATATCTGGAGCGCTACCATGAATTGGTTCATACAACCCCTTCTCGGTGTGCGCAAGGGAAGCAGAAGGTATAGTGCCTATACTTCCTGTAATCACACTTGCTTCATCACTCAAAATATCCCCAAACATATTTTCTGTTAGGATTACATCAAACTGCCATGGAGCGCGACAAATTTGCATAGCAGCATTATCGACATACATATGTGTGAGATTCACATCTGGATAGTCTTTGGCTACCTCTTCTGTAACTTTTCGCCATAGCCTTGAAGTATCAAGCACATTTGCCTTATCCACGGACACTACTTGTTTTTTTCGCCCTCTAGCGATTTGAAATGCTACCCTTGCTATAGATTCTATTTGTGAGGTACTATAGCGCATATCATCACTAGCGACTACCTCACCTGCGATTTCTTGTGTTTTGTGTTCGCCAAAATATACCCCACCGATAAGTTCTCGCACGATAATAAAATCAATGCCTTTTTTGAGAATCTCTTCTTTGAGCGGGCTTGCGCTTTGGAGTTGTGGGAGCAAGAGAGCCGGACGGATATTCGCAAAAAGCCCAAGCTCTTTGCGAATTTGGAGTAGTGCTTTTTCTGGGCGATTATGGCTTGGTTGATTATCCCATTTTGGACCACCCACTGCACCCAAAAGCACACTATCGCTTTGCTTACATATCTCTAGACTTTCTTTTGGGAGACATTCTCCACACGCATCAATCGCACATCCACCAGCCAACACTTCCTTATACACAAATGTGTGATTATATTTTTGTGCTATGACATCTAGCACTTTGAGGGCTTGTGTGATGATTTCTGGTCCGATACCATCTCCTCGTATGACTGCTATTGTTTTTTGCATATATAATCCTTAAGCTTCTCTTCTTTGGGCTATCCAGTTTAGGTAACCATTGGCATTAATGATTTCTTGGATAAATGGCGGAAATGGCGTGGTTTTGAATGTTGTGTTTTTGCTAAGGTTAGTGATCTCACCCTTATCAAAATCTATACTTACTTCATCACCTTGCATTATAGAATCTGCTATTTCAGGAGATTCTATAATCGCTAGACCGATATTTATGGCATTGCGATAAAAAATGCGTGCAAAGCTTTTGGCGATAATGCACGAAATACCGCTTGCCTTAATGGCTATGGGTGCGTGTTCTCGACTTGATCCACAGCCAAAATTCCAACCTCCGACCATAATATCGCCTTCTTTAACCTTATTAACAAAATCTTTGTCAATATCTTCCATACAATGACTTGCCAATTCCTTGTGATCGGCAGTATTAAGATATCGAGCTGGGATAATCACATCTGTATCCACATTATCGCCATATTTATGAACAAAACCTTGGGCTTTCATATTTTCTCCTTAAATTATTAAATTACAGCTTCTGGGGTGCTTAATATCCCTGTGATAGCACTTGCCGCTGCTACTTCTGGAGACGCAAGATATACTTCACTTGTTACATGCCCCATGCGTCCTACAAAGTTACGATTTGTTGTGGAGACACATTTTTCGTTGGCTGCCAAGATTCCCATATGCCCACCCAAGCAAGGACCACAAGTAGGCGTTGAAACAACACAACCAGCCTTGATAAAAGTTTCTAAATATCCTCTATTAATACATTCTAGGTAGATATTTTGTGTTGCTGGAATAACGATACAGCGCGTGTTTTTGGCAATTTTTTTATCTTTTAGAATTTTTGCAGCAATCGCCATATCACTCAAGCGCCCATTTGTGCAAGATCCGATAACAACTTGATCAATTTTGATCTCGCCCCATTCTTCTCTTGGTTTGGTATTTTCTGGGAGATGAGGAAATGCCACGGTATGATCGATTTGGCTAAGATCGATGTCAAACACTTGCTCATAGTATGCATCTGGATCTGGCGCATAGATTTGGAATTGTTTGCTCGTGCGTGCCTTGGCATATTCTATAGTGATTTCATCAACTTCAAAGATTCCATTTTTTGCTCCCGCTTCAATCGCCATATTTGCAATGCAAAGCCTATCATCGATAGTAAGGTTTTTTAATCCCTCACCACCAAATTCCATACTTTTGTATAGCGCACCATCAACGCCGATTTTACCAATGATATGCAAAATCACATCTTTGCCGCTGACATATGGGCGCAATTTACCCTTAAGGTTAAAGCGCATAGCTTGTGGAACTTTAAACCATGCTTCACCTGTTGCCATACCTACTGCCATATCTGTAGAGCCTACACCAGTAGAAAAAGCACCCAATGCTCCATATGTGCAAGTATGTGAATCTGCCCCGATGATAAGATCCCCAATAGTTACGATACCTTGCTCAGGCAAGAGAGCATGTTCTACACCCATATTTCCTACATCGTAGTAGTGTGAAATATCAAAATCCTTGGCAAAGCAGCGGCATTGTTGGCTTTGTGTAGCGGCTTTGATGTCTTTGTTTGGCGCGAAGTGATCCATTACTAGAGAAATTTTATCTTTGTCAAATACCTCTGTAAATTTCGCTTGTTTAAAGGCATTAATTGCCACAGGTGTAGTAATGTCATTGCCTAGCACCATATCAAGTTTTGCCATTATCAAATCACCAGCCTTAACAGATTCTAAGTTTGCCTTATGTGCGAGAATCTTTTGAGACATTGTCATACTCATACTTTGCTCCTTTATTGTGATAAAATTAATGCAATGTGCGGTTGATAGCACTTATCAAGCCATAAATGCTCGCTGCTATAATATCTGTGTCAATCCCAACGCCAAAACATTTGCCTTGTGCATTTTGGATTTGCACATATGAGATAGCTTGAGATGATGAGCCTTCTTTGAGTGCGTGCTCACTATAATCGACGATATCAAAATCTAGCTTGAGATTCTCACGCAAGGCATTTGCGACTGCATCTAATCGCCCATTGCCTCTGCCCTCAATCTCATAGTCTTTTCCGCTAAATTCTACACTCAAACTCACACTTAAGCCATCATCTGTGCGTGTGAAATGATAATCCTTCAAGCTTAAAGGATTTTTAAGATTCACAAAGTCTTTTTGAAAAATATCACAAATATCTTGTGGGCTAAGCTCTTTGTGTGCTTTATCCGAAATGTCTTTGACATAATACGAAAAATCTTCTCTAAATGCTGTGGGGAGATCGATACCAAACTGACTATAAAGAACATATGCAATGCCCCCCTTACCGCTTTGGGAGTTTATGCGTATAACATCGCTTTCATACACACGCCCAACATCTTGGGGATCGATAGGGAGATATGGCACACTCCATGTCTCAAGATTTTGTTCTTTGTGGTATGCCATACCTTTGGCGATCGCGTCTTGATGACTTCCAGAGAATGCCGCAAATACAAGCTTACCAGAGTATGGTTGGCGCTCATAAACATGCATTTTTGTTACTTTCTCATACAAATCACAAATTGCTGGAAGATTGCTAAAATCAAGTTTAGAATCTACTCCGTGCGAATACATATTCATAGCAAGAGTGATGATATCTACATTACCCGTGCGTTCCCCATTTCCAAAAAGTGTGCCCTCAATCCTATCAGCTCCTGCAAGAAGTCCTAATTCCGCATCGGCGATTCCACAGCCCCTATCATTATGTGGGTGAAGTGAAATAAGCACATTTTCACGATTATTGAGATTTTTGGAGATATATTCCACTTGACTTGCATAGATATGTGGCAAACTCATCTCTACGGTTACAGGAAGATTCAAAATAAGTTTATTTTGCGCGGTTGGTTTAAAGACATCAATGACTGCGTTACATACTTCAAGTGCATAATCTACTTCAGTGCCACTAAAGCTTTCAGGTGAGTATTCAAAGCGGAAATTTCCTTCGGTTTGTGCAGCCATTTGTTTGAGGTGATTTGCTCCATTGATAGCGATTTGCTTAACTTCTTCTTTGGATTTTTTAAACACTTGTTGGCGTTGGGCAAATGATGTGGAGTTATACACATGCACGATGGCACTTTTGCACCCTCGTAGGCTTTCAAATGTTTTTTTGATGATATGCTCCCGCGCTTGTGTGAGAACTTGGATAGAGACATCATCTGGGATAAGCTCCTCTTCGATAAGTGTGCGTAAAAACTCATACTCGGTTTGACTAGCAGCCGGAAATCCTACTTCGATTTCTTTAAATCCAATTTTGACTAATAGTTTAAAAAATTCAATTTTTTCTTCAAGATTCATAGGTGTAATAAGGGCTTGATTACCATCGCGTAAGTCTACACTGCACCAAATTGGGGCTTTATCTATGTATTCCTTGCTTGCCCACTCTAAACTTTGGGTAGGAGGCATAAAATAACCTCGCTGATATTTTTTGTAATTCATAACAACTCCTAAACGCTACATTGATTTTGTAAATTTTAATAAAACTTTTCCATTATAACACTAAAAATTAATAAGCTTGTTAAGTTTGTGTTTGCTTTATATATGTGTAAGTAAAACATAGATTCTATTGACTTTACGCAGTAGAACTTGATAAAATCGCCACTTCAATTTCGATAAAACATTTTAGAAGTTATAGAGATGGATACTAATGTTGCTCTCATGACACTACAGGATAAAATTCCTAGCACAAGTTTACCACTTGTCAAAGAAAAACTTGAAAAAGCTTCAGAAGATCAGATTTCAAGCTTGGCAATTCTCCCTTTAAAAAGCCATATCATCGGTTTGATTTTGGGTTTGTTTTTGGGAGCTTTTGGTGCGGATAGATTCTACAAAGGTGATATAGGTTTAGGTATTGCGAAACCTGCGCTCTTATTGATAGCGATTATCGTGTGGGTCATAGCTATTATTGTCGTAGAATCTTCCCATGATATTTTTGTGTCTTTTTTTATCATAGGGTATCTTATGCTTTTTGCTGTGTGGATTTGGTCAATTGTTGATTTGCTTTTGGTTTGGAAAGGTATCAAACAAGATAATCTAAAAAAATCCTTTCGGTTCTTAGCTAACTTATTCCCCTTAAAAGACAATTTTTTAAGGGTTCTTGCTTAAAATCTTAATTTTTATAATTTTACATCTACGCATTATTGTCTTTGTTTGATGTTTTTGATTGCGAAAAGTGGAGTTTTTACTTTTTGCTTTTGGTATATTAATTTTTAATGTCGTCATGGAGGATTTATTGCTAGAGATTGCTAAGATCGATCGCATTACACAACTCTAAATTAATAAAGCTATAAGCCCTTAAGCTTATATTTGGCATATGTGCAATATGATTTTAAAACTTTATTGAAACTTTTTAGAAGTTCTTTAAGTAACTTCGTATCAAAAGTAAGGGTGGTATCGTGCTTAGAATCTTAGTATTATTGTCTCTTGGATATGTTCCTGCATTTGCGTATCTTGATCCTGGTAGTGGTTCGTTATTGCTTTCATCTGTTGTTGCTATTTTTGCTTCTGTGGTATTTTTTATTAAAAATATTTTTTACAAACTTACTTCTCCTAGGACTCTTTTAAGTGGTGGCTTTAGCTCTCGGGGGGGGGGCAATTCCAAAGCAAAAACTCATATTGTCTTTTATTCTGAAGGTAAACAATACTACCACACTTTTAAACCTATCTTAGATACCCTAGATTCAATCAAGCACCCTTATACATACCTCACGTCTGGGCAAGATGACCCTGCATTGTCTCGTAAAAATCTTACATATGGCGTTTTTACTTATATTGGTGAGGGGAATAAGGCTTATATAAAACTTAATACTCTTAAAGCCGATATTTGTGTGTTTACTACACCGGGCTTGGATGTCTTGCAAATTAAGCGTAGCAAAGGTGTAGGGCATTATTGTCATATCGTGCATTCTCTAACACCAATGACATATAGGGCATTTGGATTGGATTATTTTGATTCTGTGTTAGTGGCAAATGAGATTCAAAAGGATTTTGTGCGTGAAGTAGAAGAAGCTCATGCTGTGAAAAAGAAATATATTGGTGTTGTGGGAAGCACATATTTAGATGAACTCTCGAATCTAAGGGACACAGCGTTGCATAATGAATCTAGCTTGGATCACAAGATTCATCTTTTTGATAAGCTCTCTAACATTTCATCACACGATAAACCCGTTATTCTTGTTTCTCCTTCTTGGGGTAAGGAAACGATTCTTAGTAAGTATGGACTTAAACTTTTAGAGCCACTTGCTAAGGCAGGTTTTGTGCTTATTGTCCGTCCACATCCTCAGAGTCTCATTGGTGAAGCAGAGTCCAAAAATATTAAAAATATTCAAGAGAATCTTGCAAAATATGAAAATGTTGTGTGGGATATTGGCACTCCTAATGTGTATGCGTTTACCAAGGCTGATATGATGATTTCGGATTTTAGTTCAGTTATTTTTGATTTTGTATGTCTTGAAGGTAAGCCTGTGCTTACGCTAGATTTTGAATTTGATACTGCTGGATATGATCTTAGTGATATTGATATGAAAAAGTTTTATACCTTTAATGCACTCAAGCGTATAGGTGGCAAACTCCAAGAAGAAAACTTTTCTAATCTTACGACAATTATTACAGAAATTTTAGAATCTACCAAGACACAAGAAGTCAAAAAATGCAAAGAAGAACTTTGGCGTTATCCACATCATGCAGGATTCAAAGCTACCCAAGAGCTTTTGAAGATCGAACGCGAACTTTTAGAGCATAGTCTTAAGGCTTATATGCCACAAATTAGCCGAATACGAGATTTAGATTCTATGTTAGCGTGCCTATCATCTAATGACACAAAGGACAAACAATGATTGCAGAAGTGTTGTATTACATCTTTATCTATCCTATGCAAACTTTGCTAGGCGCTGTGTTTGAGTGGATTTATGCGTATACACATAGCTATGGTTGGGCTATCGTGCTTTTAAGTGTAGCAATTAATCTTTTTTTGTTGAAACTTACAAGCCTTGCAGATAAAAAAGCGCAAAAAACAAATGCCTTAAAATCTATATGCGATGCAAAAATAGCCGAGTTTAAAAAGGTTTTTAGGGGTTCGGAGCTCCATGCATACACGCAGACACTTTTTAAACAAAAGCACTATCATCCTATTTATAATTTGTTTTCTTTGGGTGGGTTGGCATTACAGATTCCATTTTTTTTGGGAGTCTTGTTTTTATTGCAGGATTTTGAGGGCTTGCGTGGTGCAAAGTTTGGAGTAATAGAGGATCTTTCTAAGCCTGATACTTTGCTTTTTGGTTATGCGTTGCTACCATTTGTGATGAGCGCTTTAAGTTTTATAAGCGTTTTTATAAGTGGCACTGATCGTGGTGCACGCATACAAGGAAGCCTTATTGCTATCATATTTTTAGTTTTATTATATGCAATGCCAAGTGGACTTGTGTTGTATTGGACAATAAGCACATTATGTATTTTACTTAAGCTTTTATGGAAAAAACGAGTTTCATCTATGCGAAATGCTAAGGCGGATACGAGCTTGAATAATGAACAAAATAAATCTGCTGTGTATAAAGAATTTGATACTCACGCTAAGCAGTCATCTTTTGTTGGACGTTTTGTTACGCGTATTTTTACGCCATATGCTATGCTAGATTCTAAAACATATGTGACTTATCGCAATATCTCTATTTTTGCTTTGCTTAATATATTTTTTCTTATCTTTGTGTTTTCACCTTTTGCGGTGTATAGTTCAGATGTGAGTCAATTTGATCCAAATCAGACCTTCCAAACACTTGGCGGTTTGTTTGGATTTTTTTTGCTTTTTAGTTTTTTGGGGATTTATATAACAAGTTTTTTCTATAAAACACCTCTCCTAAAAATTGGTGTGTATGCATGTGTGGTCTTGATTTTGATTTCAATAAGTTATGTATTTTTATTTACAGGTAACATATTTAATGGTCGTCCTTATGCATTATTGGATGGGTTGCTTTTTAAAGATGGTGGTGCAAATATTTCACATCCTTATGCAAAGTATTTTGATATAGCTTATGCTTTTTTTCTCATGTTTGTAGCACTTATTATGCTATATAAATTTACAAATTTGTTACGCATGACATTATTATTTGTGTTTAGTATCTTTCTGATCTCTAGTGTCTTAGATTTAGGCAGAGTGTTTGTTGATCATAGTCATTATGCACAATTGGAAGTGCATACGCGAGATTCCATAGAGGATGTGCAAAATTCTATGGTGCCAGATTATGCAGACTCTTATTTGAGTTTTTCAAAAACTAAACAAAATATTATTGTGTTAATGTCTGATACTGTGCAAAGTGATAATTTTACACAGGCACTTAATGATTATCCGGAATTGTATGAAGTTTTTGATGGTTTTACATATTATAAAAATGCTCTTTCAGCTTCTAGTATTACATTTGCTTCTTTCCCTTCGATTATTGGAGGAGAGTATTACACACCATATAATGTCAATAAAAGAGAACTTAAGCATACTCTTGCGGAAGAAAATTCAAAAGCGATTGTTGATATTGCAAATAGTTTTTCAAATGCTGGTTATGCAGTAAGTTTTGGGACTATTTTCCCCGGAGATGAAGTTTATATACGCCCATATCTTAATAAAGATGTTTTATTGATTCCAAACACTGATCATAGTGCGTGGTCAAGTTTTTATAAGCAACATTACCATATCAAAGATCCAGATTTAGATTCTGCCATACCTTTTGGAGAACTCATTTCTCTAGGATTGTTTCGTGCGAGTCCGTATATTTTTAGGTCGAGACTTTATCAATCGGAGGGTTGGCTATTTGGAGATTCTCTTTTGGTAAATCACTTTAGATATTCAGTCAATAATGCTTCGAAAATAGCGAGTTTTGCTGTGCTTTCTAATATAAATTCCCCAAAGCCAACATTTAAACTTTTTCATGAAAACACCGAACATTTTCCATGGCTTCTTGATAAGGACAATAATTGTATGCATATTACAGATCCTAGTATTTATCGATCTAGGTTAATGTCAGATAAATCAGGATTGGCATATTCTAACCATATTTGCTATGTTAAGAATCTTGCTTCATGGTTGCAATGGTTTAAGGATTCTGGCATTTATGATAATACAAAAATCATTATTGTTAGCGATCATGGCAATGGAGGACAAGGGGCACCACTTATAGATCTTCCTCGTAGAGAATTACGGAATTCTCACATATTATTTTTGGTCAAGGAGTTTGGTGCCAAAGGGAAGCTAAAGGTTGATGATACAACCTTTGTGAGCAATAGTGATGCAATGGCCGTAGCATGTGATGAAATAGGTTCAAAATGTCCTAGAATTCTGCCTAGCGTCATAAAACAACCTATGTTAGATCGTGAGCTTATTTTTACGCTTGTGGATGGTGGTAGCGGAAGGCAGACTAATACAAAGTTTGACGTTATTTTGCAGTATAAAGTCAAAAACAATATTTTTGATCTAAATAATTGGACAGATATCACCAACATACAGGACAAGGAGCGCTAATGGATATACAATATTGGAAAGATTATTATAAATCCCACAAACATAATGCCACTAACTCTCTTTTTAGTGCATTTGTGCGTGAGAATTATCTCAAACCACATGCTCGTTTATTAGAATTAGGTTGTGGTAATGGGCGTGATAGCGTGTATTTTGCTAAATCTGCCATAGATACCACCGCGATAGATCAAATCCAAGATGAGATGAATTATCTCAATGACCATTTTGGCAATGAGTCTTGTAGATTTGTGTATGGAGATTTTAGCCAACTTAAGCACATAGATTCTCTACGCCCTCCATATGATTGTATTTATTCACGATTTAGTCTACATTCTATTACATACGCGCAACAATCTGAACTTTTCGCACAAATACCAAACTACCTTGATTGCGATGGAATTCTTGCTATTGAGGCACGAGGTGTCCAAAATTCTTTGTATCAAAAAGGCAAACGCGTTCAAGATGAAGAAAATGCCTTTATTTATGAATCGCATTATCGACGTTTTGTAACGCTTGAAGATCTTTTGGAGGATATACGCGCTATGCACTCAGGTTCTAGAAGTTTTCAGATTCTTTACGCCAAAGAGTCTCGCGGTTTTGCTCCATTCACGCAGGGCGATAGATATGAGAATGATTATTTTATTCGTGTTATTGCTAAATTGACAGATTCATGTGGCGGGGGCGGGGTAAATAGATATATAGTTATAATTCTATTCCCTAAAAAGATCTATACACATCGTTATTCGCCCATTGCGACTAAGTGTGTTTATGCACATGAGGGCAAGGAGGCGGCATGAAGACTCCGAGCGTGTATGTTGCGATGAGCGCAGATTTGATTCATCCAGGACATATAAATATCCTAAAAATTGCAAGAGATTATGCTGACTCTATAGATGGTGAGGTAGTTGTTGGATTGCTTACAGATGCAGCAATTGCTTCTTATAAGCGTGTGCCATATATGACTTATGACCAGCGAAAAGCGGTAATAGAAAATTTACGATATATCGATCGCGTGATTCCACAAACAAGCCTTAGTTATGAAGAAAATATTCGTGCATTGAGACCTAGATATGTGATACACGGCGATGATTGGAAAAGTGGAGCACAAGCCAAGACAAGACAAAATGTGTTAGATACATTGCAAGATCTTGGATATGGGGAACTCATTGAACCAGCTTATACAGAGGGCATTAGTTCTACGCAACTCAACGCCGATGCTCGTGCAATAGGAATCTCTACGAATGCTAGACTTTCTTTACTTAGACGCTTGATTGCTGCCAAGAAACCTTTGAGAATCCTTGAAACACACTCGGCGATTTCAGCACTGATTGCTCAAAATGTTTTTGTGCAAAAAGATGGAGTGAAGTTGGAATTTGATGGTTTTTGGAGTTCATCACTCACAGATTCAACTTCTAGGGGTAAGCCAGACATTGAAGCGGTAGAACTTACAAGTCGATTGCATACTATTAACGATATTTTTGAAGTTACTTCCAAGCCACTTATTTATGATGCTGATACGGGTGGAAAAATCGAGCATTTTGGATTTACGGTGCGCAGCCTTGAACGAACGGGTGTAAGTGCTGTGATCATCGAGGATAAAACAGGACTAAAGAAAAATTCTTTGCTTGGCAATGATGTAGAGCAGACTCAAGATAGTATCGATGATTTTTGTGACAAAATCCGTGTTGGTAAACGCGCACAGATTACGAGTGATTTTATGATTATCGCGCGTATCGAGTCGCTTATTTTAGAAAAGGGACAAGATGACGCGCTTAAACGTGCTTTTGCATACGTGCAAGCTGGGGCAGATGGCATAATGATTCACTCACGCCAGAAATCTCCTGATGAAGTGTTAGAATTTATTCAAAGATTTCGAACACAGGATACACAAACACCTATTGTAGTAGTGCCTACAAGCTTTAATGCTATTACAGCACAAGAGCTTGGTGAAGCAGGAGCCAATATTATAATTTATGCTAATCATTTGTTAAGGGCATCTTTTGTAGCAATGAAAGAAGTGGCAGAAGGGATTTTGACACATGATAGAAGTTTAGAAATTGAAGGGCGATGTATGAGCGTAAAAGAGATACTCTCTTTGATCCCAGGGACGATATAAGGAGAGTGTTTGGGCATCATAGATGTAAGGAAATTATATTAAAGGAGAAAAATCATGGAAAAAGTTATTATTTTTGGTGCAGGTAATTGTGGTAGGCTTATAGGGAGTGCCCTGTATCATGAAGGCAAAGAAATTGTGTGTTTTATCGATAATGATCCATTAAAGGAAGGCAAGAATGTTATATTGGATACTA
>NZ_NESU01000018.1 GCF_002287135.1 Helicobacter sp. TUL | reverse complement strand
TTATTTTTATTGGGGTATTTATATGATCGTTATTCGATTATATTTTTAGATTCGCAACTTCCTATGATTTTAAGACCCATTTTGCGTTGTACTAAGGTTGTTGTAATGCCTACAAAATGTTATGAGACATTTGGATTAACCATTGCAGAATCTGCTTTGAGTGGAACAATCCCACTTGTGAGTGGAATTGGTGCATATAAAGATACCGCGAGAGAGTTCTGTGGTATTTGTTTTGATTTGCATGATGGTATGACAGATTTAATTGCTAAAATGTCTGAAATTTTAGGTGATTATCCAAAGTTTTGGCAAGAATTTGAATCTAAAAGATCAATCATTGTTCAAGATTTATTAGCACAAAAATACCTCTCAAATTTGGTTGGTATTTATACCGATTCTAAAAATAATTCTTGATGATTACAAGGATAGAATTTACAAAAAAACCCTCTAAAATATGCTAAAATTATTAACCTTACACAAAATTACTATATCAAAGAAGGGCATATGCAGTTTGAAATGTTGTATTCTAAGATTCATCGTGCGCGAGTAAGCGATGCAAATCTTGAGTATGTTGGATCTATTACGATTGAAAAATCTCTCGCACAAAGCGCCAAACTCAAAGAAGGCATGAAGGTCGATGTGTTAAACATCAATAATGGTGAGCGTTTTAGCACATATGTGATTTATGGAGATAAAGAGGGTGAGATTTGTATCAATGGCGCAGCCGCGAGAAAGGCACAAGTGGGCGATATCGTGATCATTGTAGCGTATGCGATATTACAAGAGAGTGAGTGTAAGGCATTTAAGCCTACAATCGTGCAAGTTGATGCGCAACAAAACAACAAGATTCTATATATTTCGTAAAAGGGTAGTTATGTTTGATCCAAAACAATTAGGCGCAATGTTTGGCAATATTCAAGAATCGCTTCAAGAATTTGCAAATAAAAATAAAGATATGGTTTTTACTGCCAAAAGTGGTGGTGGATTGATAGAAGTGAGCATTAATGGTATGGGTGAAGTGGTGGATATAAAAATTGATGATAGCTTGTTAGAGGATAAAGATTCTTTACAAATCTTGCTTATAGGTGCACTCAATGATGCGTATAAAAATGTTGAGCAAAACAAGCAAAAGAGTGCTTTTGATATGCTTGGCAATTTTGATATGTTTGAGAAATAAGGCGTATCCTTGAAGTGCTGGTGGCTTTGTCTCGTATTTTTGGGTGGTTTGTATGCACAAGAATACGAATACAAGCATTGTGTGGAGTATTACAGGAATGCGAGTGTCGCTGTGGGTGATACACGCGCTATAGCACTTAAACACAACAATAAAGTTGTGTATTTTTTGTATGCACGCACACCACCACAAGCAAAGATTCTAAAAAGCGATCCATTTATGGGGTTTTATCTCATAGAATCTAAGCCCACAAAGCTAAGCTATGATCTTCTCACACTTGATAAACGCACGCTAGAGGACAAAAACCTTGTGGCTATATCTGCTAGAGAACCTATGAGGGGATCTATCACTGCAAGGCAAACTAGTTATTTAAACTATGCGCGTTTTTCCAATACCTTGGAGCGTAATAGTGTGATTGGTAATATTTGTTATCAAATTTATGGTGTGGGTGTTGGCGGCAAGGAATTTATTGAAAAGTCTTATATTGATAGGTTTTTAGATGCCAAAGAGATTGTTTATAGCGATATTGGCGTGCGTTTTGGAGCAGATTCTAAACGCGCTATTGTTGTGCTTAGTGATCCATTTTTCCCTCATAATCCATTTTTGCAAGGCGATGAGATTGTAAGTATCAACGCAACAAAAATCACCTCCAAGGAACAAGCCATTTGGGTTATTACAAATCTTTCGCGATCAAAAAATGCTTCTGTGCAAGTGCGTCGTGGCACGGAATTGCACACTTTTAGTTTGAAACCTGATAGACTTTATGGAGGTTTTTTGCTGCGTGATACATTTTTGGAGCGTTTTGGGATTGTCGTAGATAGCAATCTTGTGATACGCAAAAAGGGCGCTAAACTAGATAGGTTTGCAGAGCTTAAAGTTGGTGATAAAATCGTGTGGATTAACAAACAGCCAGCGACTTTAGGGAATCTCACACAGCTTTTAAGTCATACACTTGATCCAAAAGAACTTGCGAAGTATGATGGCAAGATTCAGTTACTTGTGCGTCGCGGCGAGTTTGAATTTTTTATCAAAATCTAGGGAGATTCATGAATACAGCGATTATGCAAGAATTTGAAGACTTTATTGTAGCGAGTGCGCCAAAAGTGGAGAGTTTTCATCCTCATTATCAAAAAGCGTTGTGGGAAATGCTTTTGGCAGGAGGGAAGAGGTTTCGTCCTGCATTATGTTTGTGTGTCGTGGATTCCATAGCGCCACAAATGCTAAAAAATGCCTTTATTCCCGCACTTGCACTAGAGGCTTTGCATACATATTCGCTTATTCATGATGATTTGCCTTGTATGGATAATTCGCCTTTGCGTCGCGGATATCCGACTTTGCACACAACCTATGATGAAACACTTGCATTATTGGTGGGTGATGCGCTTAATACATATGCCTTTGAGCTTTTAAGCACCGCTAAACTTGATCCACAAAGCAAAATCGCCCTTATTTATGAATTATCGCATAATGCGGGTTTTAGTGGTATGGTGTTGGGGCAGGTGCTTGATTGTGCATTTGAAAATACAACTTTAAGTCTTGAGCAACTAAAAATGATTCATCAAAACAAAACCCTAAAATTGATTGCTACATCACTCCGTTTTGGGGCGATTATTGGTAATGCATCTGATGAAATACGCCAATGTCTTGATAGATTTGGTGAGGTGTTGGGATTATTTTTTCAAGTGCGTGATGACTTGCTTGATGTGCTGGGTGATACTCTCATAGAGGGCAAAACTTTGCATAATGATGTGGGGAAGAATACATATGTCAATCTTTTGGGCATAGAGGGTGCTAAAAAAGAATGTGATGAGCTTATAGAATCTATGCGCGCCTTGCTAACAACATTGCCCAAAAGCCTTGCGACAAATCTTTTGGGGCTTATAGAGCCATATTTTGTGATTAAAGGATAGTAATGAAACAGATACTTTTAACCAATGATGATGGGTTTAGTTCATATGGGCTTTTAGCTCTAAGAGATGCCCTAAAAGATCTTGCAAGGGTTGTTATAGTCGCCCCTGCGAGTGAGAAATCCGCTTGTGGGCACGGATTAAGCATAACGCGCCCTTTGCATTTTGTCCAAGTTGATGATGATTTTTATAAGCTTGAAGATGGCACGCCTAGTGATTGCGTGTATTTGGCATTGCATACACTTTATGGAGAAAATAACCGCCCGGATTTGGTGATTTCTGGGATTAATATTGGTTCAAATATGGGCGAGGATATTACATATTCTGGCACGGCTGCAGGTGCTATGGAAGGTTGTTTGCATGGGATAGATTCAATCGCGATTTCACAAACTATGCGTGATAAGAATCTTGCACAAGATTTTAATTTTGCCCTTGCAAAAGAAAGTATTAGGGCATTGGTGGAGAAAATTTTTACCAAAGGCTTTCCACTTAGTAAGCGAAAGTTTTTGAATGTCAATATTCCACAGGTTTCTCCCAAACAATGCAAAGGCACGCTTGTAACACAGATGGGCTATAGAATCTATGGTAATGAAGCACAGCTTCATCGCAATCCTAGAGGACAAGAGTATCATTGGTTGGGGCTTCAGCCGTTAATGTGGGAGACACGCGCTGATACACCGCAAGTCAATGGTGAGGCATTTAGCGGAGAGAATGACTTTGATGCGATCAAAGGGCAATATGTTTCTATCACGCCTATTAAGCTTGATCTCACAAGCTATGAAGATATACGCAATGTGCGTGAGTGGTTGTAGCGATGACTCAAGATAGATTCACACGCTCAAGGATTTTGTTTGGCACAGGATTTGAGGCATTGCAACGCACAAAGGTTATACTTTTTGGTGTTGGTGGAGTGGGAAGTTTTGTGCTAGATTGCTTGTATCGCAGTGGTATAGGAGAGATTACCATTGTAGATTCTGATAGTTTTGATGTAACAAACCAAAATCGCCAAATTGGTTCAGAATCTGTGGGTGAGCCAAAAGTCGAGGTTTTATCACGCAAATACCCAGGTATTCATGCGTTACAAACAAGAGTAGATGATGCGTTTTTACGCACACACGATATTTTGGCGTATGATTATATTATCGATGCTATTGATGATATACCTGCCAAGGTTGCTATAGCGCTTATTGCCTCACAAAAGCCTTATGGGCGTTATATCGTTTCTACAGGTAGTGCCAAAAAGCTTGATCCTACACGCATACAGGTAGCAAATATATGGAAGAGTTATGGCGATAAATTTGCACGAAAATTTAAAGAGAATCTTAAAAAGCATAACCCAAAAGCAAAGATTAAAGTTGTCTTTAGTCCAGAGGAGCCAAAATGCAAGGCGTTAGGAAGCTTTAGTGCGGTTACGGGAAGTTTTGGTTTAGTAATTGCTTCAGAAGTCGTGCGAGATATTTTACAAGGAGAAGAACATGCAAAGTGTTGAAAAAATGTATCAAGATTCTGAAATCTATGAGGATTACGAAGATGAGGAAGATTCACGATATGGAGAGGATTTTGGGTATGATGATGGGGAAGAGTGGCATAAAACAAGTGGGTATGATGATGATGACTACGAGAATCCCGACTATGAATACGAGGAAGAATAATGCCTAAGGTCGCGCTTATCCAGCAAGCTTACAATGGCTCTAGGGAAGCAAGTATGGAGCATACAAAAAAAGCAATTTTGGAGGCTGCAAACAATGGCGCACAACTTGTGTGTCTACAAGAATTACATACGCGAGAGTATTTTTGTCAATGTGAAGATCCTGCGTTTTTTGATTATGCGCATAATTTTGTAGATGATGTTGCGTATTTTTCTGATGTAGCAAAACAAGCTCGTGTCGTGCTTGTAAGCTCACTTTTTGAAAAACGCACCGCCGGAATGTATCACAACACCGCCGTTGTGTTTGAATCTAATGGTGAAATTGCAGGCAAATACCGCAAAATGCATATTCCTGATGATCCGCAGTTTTATGAAAAATTTTATTTTACGCCCGGCGATTTGGGTTTTGAGCCTATTGATACAAGTGTAGGCAGACTTGGGGTGCTTGTGTGTTGGGATCAATGGTATCCAGAAGCTGCACGCATTATGGCATTAAAAGGTGCTGATATGTTGATTTACCCAACTGCTATTGGGTGGTTTGATGAAGATAGTGAGGCAGAAAAAACGCGACAATTAGAGGCTTGGATAGCGGTGCAAAGAGGTCATAGTGTGGCAAATGGTTTGCCAGTAGTAGCGATAAATCGCGTGGGGTTTGAGCCCTGCCTTAATTTTGCTCAAGCTTGTGAGTTTTGGAATGGAGATTTACAAAAAAAGGAGTTTCCAAACACACAGGGTATACGCTTTTGGGGCAATAGTTTTGCTTTTGGTGCGCAAGGAGAGCTTTTGGCACAAGCAGATTCACATACACAACACACACTTTTAGTTGATATAGATTTCAAAAGAAGCGAAGAAGTTCGGCGTATGTGGCCATTTTTGCGCGATCGACGCATTGAGGCATTTGATCCACTTTTAAAACGATTTTGTGATTAAATCACATCCACTCTAGGATTTTTTGCACATCATCAGCTTCAAAGCATTTGATATTGCCTTTAGATTCTGGCTTTTTGGGGAGTATGACTTTTTGGAATCCATAGCTTTCAAGTTCTTTGAGGCGTAGATCGATATTATGCACTTCTCTAATATCACCAATGAGGCTTACTTCACCCAAAAAGGCAGTCTTATTATTTAGTGGGCGATTTCTAAAGCTTGAGATGATAGCAGCTATGACAGCGAGGTCGGCACTCGTTTCATTAATCTTAATCCCACCTGTTACATTGATAAAGACATCGTAGCGATTTAGTGGGATTTCTATTTTGCGCTCAAGAAGGGCTAAAAGCATTGTAAGCCGATTGTTGTCAAACCCTGTGCTAGATCGCTTGGGGTTGCCAAAGGTGTTTTCACTCACCAATGCCTGAATCTCAATAACTAATGCCCTAGAGCCTTCCAAAAGCACACTAATTGCACTTCCTGCTTGTGAGGGTTTTTGTGAAAAAAAGAGTTTAGAGGCATTTTTGGCGCTGATTAAGCCTTGCTCTTTAAGCTCAAAAATCCCTATTTCGCTTGTGCTACCAAAACGATTTTTAAATCCTCGCAAGATTCGTAAATCCCTACTTGGATCGCCTTCAAAATACAGCACACAATCTACCATATGTTCAAGCACTCTAGGACCAGCGATTGAGCCCTCTTTGGTGATGTGTCCGATGATAAAAATTGCGATATTTTGTTCCTTTGCAAGGCGCATAAGCGCAAAAGTAATTTCACGCACTTGCGAGACTGATCCAGGCGCAGAGGAAATATCTGGAGAATACAGCGTTTGGATAGAATCTATCACGCACATTGTGTAATCTCCTTGCAAGAGATTAGATCGGATTTGGTGCATATCAATTTCATTAAGCAGATATAAATTTTCATTGACACAACCCAATCTTTGTGCGCGTTGCTTGATTTGACTAGGGCTTTCCTCTCCGCTGACATATAGGACTTTGTTGTGTGTATTTTGGCTAATAGATCCGCTAATTTTAAGTAAAAGCGTGGATTTTCCTACACCTGGACTACCACCAACAAGATATAATCCACCGCTGACAATCCCTCCACCTAACACAATATCGAGTTCTTCTTCGTAGGAAGTAAAGGTTTGGAGTGTCTGAAATGCTACATCTGTAATAGGTGTGGCTTTAGCAGTTGGCGTATGTTTGGTGTTTTGAATGGTTTTTAGCGCTTGGATTTGTGTAGCGCTAAGTTCGACAAAAGATTCCCACGCACCGCAATTTGTGCATTTTCCTAGCCATTTACTACTTTCAAAACCACAATGTTGGCATTCAAAGAGTGTGTGCTTTTTTGCCATTATACAAAGATAGAATCTAGTAAGGTTGTGATGTAGGTTTGTGTGTCAAAAGGAAGCAAGTCTTGTGCTCCCTCACCCACACCCAAATACAACACAGGAATTTGTAACTCGCTAATAATGCTAATAATCGCTCCACCTTTGCTCGTGCCATCAAGTTTGGTAACAATAATGCCATCAATTGTTGTGTGTTGGGAGAAATGCTTGGCTTGAGCGATACTTGAGTTGCCCTGTGTGCCATCAAGTATGAGAAATTTTCGTATGATCGCATCTTGGGCGTGTCCTGCCAATGCCTTTTCACTCACACGAATAATTTTTAAAAGCTCATTTGTTAGGTTAGTTTGGGTATGCAATCTCCCTGCGGTATCAAGCAACAAAATATCATAACCCTTGGCATAAGCCGAAGAGATCGCATCAAAAGCTAACGCACTAGGATCATGTCCGTGTTGCGTGCTTATCACAGGGATTTGGAGTTTTTCTCCCCAGCCCTTTAGTTGCTCGATAGCTGCGGCGCGGAAAGTATCACCAGCACCCAAAAGGACTTTTTTACCTTCTTGCTTATATTTGTAGGCGAGTTTAGCGATTGTGGTTGTTTTACCCGCGCCATTTATGCCTATAATAAGCAAGACTTCTAATGTGTGCGGTGTGTCTGAAGGTGAAGATAATGGCGCAAGCAATGAAGTTAGGCTATTTTGTAGCTGCTCTCTTGTGCTATATGTGGGAAGAGAATCTAAAAGGGATTCTACAACATCATAGGCGACATCAGATTCTATCAAAAGCTGTTCTAGCTCTTCTTTGTGAATCTTTTCTTTTTTGCTCCCAAGCAAAGCAGTGATATTGCTTGTCGTTTTCTTCATTGTTTTGGCAAGGAGAGAAAACATAATGGACTCCTAAATATGTAAAAATCTATTTTATTCTTGAGATGATTGTAAATCCCCGCTTTCTTCCACAGGCTGTGCAGAATCTTGGGGGTTTGCTTGAGGTAATTCTGTATCGTGGATTAAAAATAAAATATCACGCTCTAGCATTTCTGGTGGCACAAGCCCAACATAATCAATGACCTTATTGCCCTCTTCATCAAAAAGAGCGAGATAGCCTTGTGAAATGTCTTTGTTTAAGAATGCAACGAGGTTTTTAGAATCATTTGGCGTGTAGATAGGATAGCTTTTATAATGTGTTTTGAGTATCTCATCTACACCATTTGTTTGGGTTTGTGTGTTAAGGATTAAGAGATCAATTTGGGAGGGATATTTTTCTTTGAGCTGGACAATGTATGGTGCTTGGGTGAGGCAATTTTTGCAATCATCTTGTGTAAATAGCACGATAGTTGGTTTGGGTTTATCAAAAATACTTTTAGCAGGATCATTGTTTTGGGTATTATTATTTTGGCTTGGATAAAAGGCTAGGCGATCATTAGATTGATCTAAAACTTCGATAACCAAATTTTGCGCAGGATTTTGTTGAGAATCTTGCGTATCAGTAGTGATGAGCGTATAAGCAAAAAGATCGCGTTTTTGTGTGCTTTGTGTATTTTTGTTGTCTTGACAACCTACCATAAGGCTAAGGACCAAACACATATATGCGACATAAGAAAATCTTTTCATAGCTACCTCCACGATGATACGATATGGATATGATACAATGGTGTGATTATACAAAAAAGGAGTGGATTTGTCTATCAATACAAACGATGATGAAAAAAAAGCATTTCGTTCTTGGAGCAAGAAAGCATTACAATATGCGCACAAAAAGCATTGCAAGGGATTTGATGTAGCATCATATCGTGTCAATACAAGGATTTATGCGCTTTTAGAGAAATTGCAAGCGCGAAATATTTTGCTATATATGCCCTTTGGTTTTGAATCTGATAGCAAAAAACTTCTTCTGAAACTTAGAAAACAAAAAAAGAAAATTTTTCTTCCCTATATTATGGAAGGAATAAGGTTTAAAATGTTAGTATTGCGTTTGCCATTGCAAAAAAATGTATATGGTATTTTTGAAACAACTAAATCAGAATTTAATTTAGCAAAAATTGACACGGCTGTTATACCTGTATTGGGAATTGATAGAGATTTTAGACGTATAGGCTTTGGCAAGGGAATGTATGATAGATTTTTTTCGCAATCTCGCCAAAAAGCAATTCCATTTATTTTTGTGAGTCGTCTTGCTTGTGTGAGTGATGGGGTGCTTACACAAGCTCATGATATACGAGGTCATTATTTCATAAGTGCAACGGCGTGTTGTAAAAGGACACGATATGGACATTCTTTTAAAAGTGATAGAGTTTATAATCTTTGGCGCTATCGTGGGTGTGGTAACATATCTCATAACTAAAAAGATTTTTACCTCAAATGCTGATGTATTGCTCGAACAAGCTAAGGCAAAAGCCAATGCAATAGAATATGAGGCACAAAAATTATTTAATGAGCAAAAAATCGAGTATAAGGAAGCTGAATTAGAACTCAAACAATGTTATGAACAAAAACAACATGCATTAAAACAACAATATGAACAAAAAATGAGTGAACTTGAAAAAGAAGAATACAAGATTCGGCATAAATTTGAGCGTGAAACCCAAGCATTAGAGAGCGAAAAAGCGCGATTAAGTCGTTTGGAAAATAAGATTTTAAATGTAGATTCTCTAAATAAAAAAGTGCGAGATCAATACGAGAGTGCAAGAAAGGAAGTCCTAGAGTTACTCAGCGATTATACAAAGCTTTCACGTCAAGAAGCAAGAGAGATTTTGCTTGGGCTTTTAGAAGAAGAGCTTATAGAAGATAGAGCACATATGATTAGGCGCTATGAGATGCAAGCCAAACAAGATGCACAAAAAAAGGCAAACTATCTTCTTGCACAGGCAACTACACGCTATGCAGGAGAATATGCAAGTGAGCGGCTTATTGGTGTGGTTCATCTCCCAAATGATGAATTAAAGGGGCGTATCATAGGCAAAGAAGGGCGCAATATTCGCACACTAGAAGCGCTTAGTGGCGTAGATATTATTGTTGATGATACACCAAATACGATTATTGTGAGTAGTTTTAATCTTTATAGACGCGCTATCGCACTTAAGACAATAGAAGCATTGATAGAAGATGGTAGGATTCAGCCCGCTCGCATAGAGGAAATGTATGAAAAAGTCTCCTCTCAAATGGAAGAGCAGATTTTGCAAGATGGCGAAGACATTGTGCTTGATATGGGACTTGGATACATGCACCCAGAATTAAAAAAACTTCTTGGCAAAATGAAATATCGTGCAAGTTTTGGGCAAAATGCCTTAGGGCATTCTTTGGAGGTAGCAAAGCTTGCGTCTATCATTGCAGGGGAACTTGGTGGTGATGAAAAACTTGCTAGACGCGCCGGAATCTTACATGATATTGGCAAGGCTCTTACACAGGATCTAGGGGGAAGTCATGTGGATTTGGGCGTGGAGGTATGTTCGCGCTATGAAGAACATCCTGTTGTGATTAATGCTATCCTTGCGCATCATGGACACGAAGAAGCCAAGAGCATAGAATGTGCCGCAGTATGTGCAGCCGATGCGCTTTCGGCAGCACGACCGGGCGCAAGGCGAGAAGTGTTGGAGAGTTTTCTTAAGCGTATGCAAGATATTGAGCGCATTGCCTTGGATAAATTTGGCGTTAAACAAGCCTATGCCATTAGTGCAGGTCGAGAAGTGCGTGTGATTGTAAGGGCAGATTTGATAAGCGATGATGAGAGCATTGTGGTAGCACGAGAAATCGCCAAAGACATTCAAGCAAACCTACAATATCCTGGTGAAATCAAGGTGAATGTCATTCGGGAATTTAGAACGATTGAATACGCAAAATAAATTTGAAAGGAGTTAGTATGCAATGGGAAAAGACATCTTGGCGTAAAAAGCCTATCAAGCAACATCCAGTTTATGAGGATACACAAGCACTTGCTGAAGTTGAGCACACACTTTCTCAATATCCTCCTCTTGTTTTTGCTGGAGAGGCTAGAGCCCTAAAAGAACAGCTTGCCAAAGTTGCCAAAGGTGAGGCGTTTTTGCTTCAAGGTGGGGATTGTGCGGAGAGTTTTGCGCAGTTTAATGCGACAAATATTCGCGATTTATTTAAGGTTATCATTCAAATGGGTGCAATTCTTACATATGGCGCGAGTTGTCCTGTAGTCAAGATAGGCAGAATGGCTGGGCAGTTTGCAAAACCACGCAGTAGCGATATGGAGAGTATTGATGGTGTGAGTTTGCCAAGCTATCGTGGGGATCTTATCAATGATGTAGCTTTTACACCACAAGCACGCAAGGCAGATCCACAAAGGCTTTTGCAAGGCTATCATCAAAGCGCTGCTACACTCAACCTTTTGCGTGCATTTGCGCAAGGTGGTTTTGCAGACTTAAACCAAGTGCATAAATGGAATCTAAGCTTTGTAAAAGATAATGCATTTGGGCAAAAATACGAAGAATTGGCTGATAGAATCACACAAGCCCTCGCATTTATGAGTGCGTGTGGTATAGATTCTAAAAACTCACCTATTTTGCGTGAAACAGAATTTTATACCTCTCACGAAGCACTTGTTTTGCACTATGAAGAGCAATTGTGTCGGCAAGATTCACTCACAGAGGAGTGGTATGATTGTTCGGCACATATGCTTTGGGTTGGTGAGAGGACAAGGAGCTTAGATGAAGCGCATATGGAATTTTTGCGTGGTGTTAAGAATCCTTTGGGTGTGAAAATTGGACCAAATGCCACAAAAGATGATGTTTTGGGTATATGTGATATTTTAAATCCCCACAATGAATATGGTAGATTAAATCTCATTATTCGTATGGGTGCTGATACAATCAAAGAAAAATTGCCAAAACTTTTAGATTCTCTTAAGGGTGAGGGGCGCAATATCCTTTGGAGTTGTGATCCAATGCATGGCAACACTATAAAAGCACAAAATGGTTATAAAACACGCAATTTTGATAGGGTGCTTGATGAAGTAAAAAGCTTTTTTGAGATTCACAAAGCCAATGGCACAATTGCTGGTGGTGTGCATTTGGAGATGACAGGTATGAATGTTACAGAATGCACAGGGGGATCACAAGCTATCACAGAAGAGGGCTTAGCTTGTAATTACAATACGCAATGTGATCCACGCCTTAATGCTATGCAGGCTATTGAAATGGCATTTTTGATTGCTGATATGATAAAGGGTATGCGCTAAAAGGGGTGTGTGATGAATAATACGGTGCAAATTGATGTGCGAGACTTACCTTGTCCAGAACCTGTAGTCAAAGTCAAAAAGGCTCTTATTGGCGTTACAGAAGCGACATTACAACATGCAAGCTATGAGATTTTGGGAAACACTCTTACTGCAAAGGAAAATCTTTCACGCTTTTTACGCACTGCCGGATACGAGTTTGAGATAGGGCATTCTCAAGGGGATCAATATATGATTCTTATCAAAGGGAAAAAAGATGCCACCAAGCGCGAATTAAGTGAGAAAATTATCCCTAAGATTCTTTTTGTTACTGATGATAAAGTTGGTGAGGGAGAGCTTGGCGTGATGCTTATTAATGCTTTTTTGAAATCCCTTAGTAATACTGATGTGTTGCCACAAAAAATTCTTTTTGTAAATCGCGGTGTGTTGCTGACTACTGATAATGCAGAAGTAGAAAATGATGATATTGTAGAGGTGTTAAAAGAGCTTGAAAAAAGCGGTGTGGAGATTTATTCTTGTGGATCGTGCTTGAGTTATTATGCCTTAACAGAGCGGCTTAAGGTGGGAATGATTGGGAATGCGCTTGAGAGTATGCAAAATATGCTTAAAAGTGAAGGCGTAGTGCGATTATAACCCAAAGTATGTAAGGAGTTTATGTGGAAGAGCCAAAGGGTTTGACACAATTTGTTTCGTGTGCTGGTTGAGCGGCAAAGGTGGGTCCGGAGGACCTAAGACAAATTACAAGTTCGCTCAAACAACCTTCATACAAGGAATTGCTCATCGGTTTTGAGGGTAGTGAAGATTGTGGTGCTTTTGTATTAGATTCACAACACAGCGGTGATATTTTATTAAATACAGCAGATTTTATAACGCCTATTGTCGATGATCCTTATATTTATGGGCAGATAGCGGCTGCAAATTCTCTAAGCGATATTTTTGCTATGGGCGGTAGGGCGCTTAGTGTGCTCAATCTTTTTATGTGGGATAGCGCTCATGTGAGCAAGGAAATGGCGCGAGAGATTTTGGAGGGTGGTCTTAGTAAAATCACAGAATCTCACGCAATGCTTTTGGGTGGGCATACGACAAGCGATAGTGAGCAAAAATATGGTCTAAGTGTTACCGGAGTGGTTGAATCTAAGCATTTGTGGCGCAATAATACTGCACAAATAGGTGATTTGCTCGTGTTGTGTAAGCCTATTGGATCTGGGATTGTAAGCACAGGGCTTAAGGCACGAGTTATTACGCATGCCGATGAGATGATTCAATCATTATGCAAGCTTAATATGTATGCCACACAAATTGCAAGAGAATATGAGATTCACGCTTGCACCGATATTACAGGGTTTGGGCTTATAGGACATATTTTTGAGATGTGTTCCAAAGGCAAGGCAGAATATTCCGTGCTACTCTATAGTAGTGATATTCCGTGTTTTTCACAGGTGCATACATTGTCGCAAGAAGGCATTATTCCCGGTGGGACATATGCAAACAAAGAGGCATTTGCTCCATTTGTAAATATAGAATGCGATATAAGTGATGATAGTATTTTTTATGATGTGCAGACAAGCGGAGGGCTGCTTTTTGCATTGCCTATGGGTGAAGCAAAAGATCTTGTGTATGATTTGCGTAGGGCAGGTTATGAGTATGCAACTATCATAGGGGAGATTCTCCCAAAACGCCACAATACTATTTTGCTAGGTTAAGAGAGATTAGGAGTAGATTTTTATAAATCATTAAGGTATTTTTGGATTTACTTGCGCGACATTAACTAAGGGCTTAGAATCTAGATCATCACCAAAGAGGGGCGTAAGATGTTTGCAAAATTTCCTATTATGTTTTTTGCTGTTATTATGGGTTTATGTGGCTTTGCTTTAGCAACATTGGAGCTTGGCATAACTTTGCAAAGTGAGAGTGCAAAAGCCGTATTTATGGTTATTCGTTTGGTGGCTTTAGGATTGTTTATATTGTTTACGCTTTGTTATGTGATGAAAATTTTTAGCGCTATAGAATCTCTAAAAGATGAGATTTGCCACCCTATCAAAATTAATTTCTTTGCTACTTTTTCCATTTCACTTATGCTACTTGCAAAACTTTTTGAAGAATATACGCTTTTGTATGATGTGTTTTTTGGGATAGGGCTTGTGCTACAAACTTTTCTTACCTTTTATGTTATTGCTTTTTGGATTCGTAATAATATGGAAATAAAACATTCTAATCCAGCGTGGTTTATCCCTATAGTGGGTAATATTATCGTGGTAGCATCAGGGAAAAAAGAATTTGGGTTTTTGTGGTATTACTTTGATATTGCTATGTTTTTTTACATAGTGCTTTTTACGATTATTTTTTATAGAATCCTCTTTCACGATCAGCTTGCCCAAAAATTTATCCCGACACTTTTTATTATGTTGGCACCGCCAAGTGTGGGTTTTACGACATATATCAAACTTGAAAGTTATGATTTTTTTGCACAATTTCTTTTTAGTGTTATGCTGTTTTTTGTGTTTTTATTTTTCTTTTTGTATAAAAGTTTTTTGAAGCTTAAGTTTTTTCTCTCTTGGTGGGCTTTTACATTTCCAAGTGCCGCGGTAGTTTTGGCTGTATTTAAAATGTATGAGATTATGCCTCAATATACTTTGTGGCTTTATTTTGGTATTTTCTTATATGTGTTGTTGTGTGTGATTATGTGTATTGTTACTTTTTTTACAATCAAAGGCGTTGCAGACAAAAGCGTGTTTGAAGATTAAATCTGCACTAATGTATCAAATAAGGAGGAAGATGATGTTAAAAAGCATTTTTGTTTTTTATCGTGATGGATTTAAAAACATGAAGCTAGGCAAAACTCTATGGCTTGTGATTATCATTAAGCTCATAGTTATTTTTGCGTTTTTAAAGATCTTTGTATATGGAGAGAGTTTGAGTGATTTAGGCAGCACAGAGGCAAAAAGCACCTTTGTCTTAGAGAATCTTACAACAAGATAATTTTTAGGAGGTAGTATGGATCTTAGTATAGATTGGAGTAGGGCGCAGTTTGGATTAACTGCGATTTATCATTTTTTGTTTGTTCCGCTTACTTTGGGACTTTCGTTTATTGTGGCGATTATGGAGAGTATTTATGTCAAGACTGGTAAGCAGGAATGGCGTGATATTACGAAGTTTTGGCTTACGCTTTTTGGGATCAATTTTGCTATTGGTGTTGCAACAGGGATTATTATGGAGTTTGAGTTTGGCACCAATTGGGCGAATTATTCTTGGTTTGTTGGAGATATTTTTGGTGCACCTCTTGCCATTGAGGGGATTGTGGCATTTTTCTTGGAAGCGACATTTTTTGCAGTGATGTTTTTTGGTTGGGATAGGGTTTCAAAGAGATTCCATCTTGTATCTACTTGGCTTGTAGCCATTGGAAGTAATTTGAGCGCTTTTTGGATTCTTGTGGCAAATGGGTGGATGCAATACCCTGTAGGCACGATTTTTAATCCCGACACAGCACGCAATGAAATGGCAAGTTTTATAGATGTCGCACTTTCACCGGTAGCAGTTTCGAAATTTTTGCACACAGTAGCAAGTGGGTATGTGATTTCAGCATTGTTTGTGATGGGTGTAAGCGCATGGTATTTGCTCAAAGGTAAATATCTCATTGCGGCAAAAAAGAGTCTTGTTATTGGTGCAAGTTTTGGATTTATCACTTCAATGTTTTTGTTTTTTAGCGGTGATGAGAGCGCGTATCAAGTAACGCAAAAACAACCTATGAAACTTGCGGCAATGGAGGGAATCTATGACGGAGAACATAGAGCCTCGCTTGTAGCATTTGGAATCTTAAATCCAGACAAAAAACCAGGAGATTCACAATCAACATTTTTGTTTGATGTAAGCATTCCATATGCGCTCTCTATCCTTGGCAAAAGAGATACACAAGGTTTTGTCCCAGGGATTAATGATTTGTTATATGGCAATGAAGAAAAGGGCATTGTGCCTATGGATACACGTATCCAAAATGGTAAGCGTGCTGTTGAGGCACTAAAAACTTATAAACTTGCCAAAGAAAGTGGTGATACATTAGCAATGAATGAATCTAGAAGTATTTTAGAATCTCATATGCAAGATTTTGGTTATGGGTATTTGGATTCTAAAGAACAAGCTATGCCACCTATTGCCATTACATTTTATAGCTTTCATTTAATGGTGGCATTAGGAAGTTTGTTTTTTATACTTTTTATCGTGGTTTTGTATCTTTCTATGGCAAATAATATTTTGCAGTTTAGAAAAATTTTGTGGTTGTGTATCATCGCAATCCCATTTGGGTATATTGCAGCAGAAGCTGGGTGGATTGTCGCAGAAGTAGGTAGACAGCCTTGGGCAATACAAGATTTAATGCCTGTGCATATTGCCGCAACTAAGCTTTCACATACAAATGTGCAAGTTTCGTTTTTCATATTCCTTGTCCTTTTTACTACATTGCTTATCGCAGAGCTTGGCATTATGCTAAGGCAGATTAAAAAAGGCTTTGGTGAGCATTCTCATACACCTTCTTATTAAGGAGTCTTTGATGTTTTTTGGTTTGGATCATAGTGATTTACAGATTTATTGGTGGGTTATACAAAGCCTTTTGGGCGGTTTATTGGTATTTATGTTTTTTGTGCAAGGTGGGCAAGGGCTTATTGATAGGCTTTCAAGTAATGAAGAGGAAAAAAGCTTGCTTATCACTTGTTTGGGTCGCAAATGGGAGCTAGGATTCACAACTTTGGTGCTTTTTGGCGGTGCTGCATTTGCGGCATTTCCATTGTTTTATAGCACGAGTTTTGGCGGTGCGTATTGGGTGTGGTTGGCAATTTTATTTTGCTTTATCATTCAAGCAGTGAGTTATGAATACCGCAAGAAAGAAGGCAACTTTTTGGGCACAAAAACCTATGAGGTATTTTTGAAAATCAATGGAATCCTTGGAGTATTTTTGATTGGAGTGGCGGTGAGCACCTTTTTCGCAGGGTCGGCGTTTAGGTTAGATTCTCAAAATTTTGTTGTGTGGGAAGGAGAGTGGCGAGGCTTGGAGCAACTCAAAAATCCATTTAATTATTTATTGGGTTTTGCGCTTGTGTTTTTGAGCAGAATTTTGGCAGATAGCTATTTTATTAATGCTATAGATGTGGATTCTATACGACATAAAGCGCGCAAAGATATTGTGATTAATACTATCTTTTTTCTCCCATTTTTTGTAGGATTTTTGGCATGGATTTGTCTTAAAGATGGCTTTGGAGTGGGTGAAAATGGCGTGGTAGAATTGATACCATATTTGTATTTACAAACATTTTTGCATAATCCTTTGATTCTTGCTTTGTTATTGCTTGGTGTATGTGGTGTATTGCTAGGAATCTATCAAAGCATTAAGGGTGTGCGAGGGATATTTGCACTCGGCGTGGGCGTAGTGTTGGCAGTTATGGCAGTGTTTTTAAATGTAGGGCTTGGAGAAAGTGCGTTTTATCCATCATCTTCTGATTTGCAAAGTTCTCTAACTATTGCAAATGCAAGTTCTAGCTATTATACATTAAGTGTTATGGGATATGTGAGTTTGATTATACCATTTGTATTGGCATATATTGTGTATGTATGGCGCGCTATGGATTCTAAAAAACTTACATCTAAGGACTTGCAGGGTCATTCATATTAGAATCTAAAAAGGAGTAAATATGCTGTATACATTATTTTTGCTTTGCTTATGGCCTATTACAATTTTTGTGTGCTATAAGTTTATATTGCTCAATATCAAAGAAACAGAACGTCGCGATACAGAATCACAAAAGATTATCTAAAATTTCTTAGATATGTAACTTTTTTGTGTATAATCAAAGCGTTTAATACTAAACACAAGGAGAAAAAAATGGGAAAATATTTTGATCTAACAGAAGCAAATTTTGAAGAAAAAACATCAAAGGGTGTAGCGCTTGTAGATTTTTGGGCACCTTGGTGTGGTCCATGCAAAATGTTTGCACCAGTAGTAGAAAAACTTGCTGAAACTTTTGATGGCAAAGCAGCAATTTGCAAAGTAAACACAGATGAAGAGAGTAATCTTGCTGCAAAATTTGGTATCCGCAGTATTCCTACTCTAATCTTTATGAAAGATGGAAATGTTGTAGATACTATCATCGGAGCAGTGAGCGAATCTGTAGTCGCTGAGAAACTTAATTCTTTGCTCTAATTTTTATTCTTCTATCCTCCACATTTGGTGGAGGTTATCTTTATCTGTGCTGTTTTAGATATATCACATTAAGGAGATGCAGTGCTACAAAACCAGCACACAACTAATCGTCATTATTCGTATGTCAAAGATAAGCTACAAAATGGTTTGCAGCGTTTTATTACCCATGAATCTTTTGGGGGTATTTTGCTAGTGTTTTGCGTGGTTTTTGCTATGGTGGTGGCAAATTCTCAATATGCGGATTTATATTTTTGGTTTCAAAAATTTGAATTTGGCTTTTTTGTAGGCAGTCTTGAACTTAAAATCGAAGTATTACATTTTGTTAATGATATATTGATGTCGTTTTTTTTCTTGCTTGTTGGGTTAGAAATGAAGCGCGAAATGCTTTATGGAGAATTAGCCGGATTTAAAAAAGTTAGTTTTTCTATTATGGCAGCCATTGGAGGCATTATTTTGCCTATTATGTTGTATTTGTATTTTACCGCAGGCACTCCTTATGAAAAGGGTTTTGGTGTGGCAATGAGCACCGATACCGCATTTGCACTTGGGGTAATTTTGCTCCTTGGTAATAGAGTGCCAAAAATTGTCAAAGTGTTTCTTGTAACTCTAGCAGTCGCTGATGATTTAGGTGCTATTAGTGTTATTGCGATTTTTTATTCTGATCAGATTCATATGTTTTGGATAGGAGTTTCTGTATGTATTGCAGGGATTTTAGGGTATTGTAATTATCGAGATACAAAATATCTTAGCCTATATTTTTTCTTTGGAATCTTGCTTTGGATTAGTGTGTATCTTAGCGGTATTCATGTAACTATTGCCGCAGTGATTTTGGCCCTCACGATTCCAGGTAGGACACAACGCGTTAATAGAAAATATTTTCGCAATATGCTTTCAGAATTTGATCGTATCAAAATGATTACCAATAATGGCGCAGACATTTTACAAATACAAGAGAATGATAATTTAGGATTTTGGCAATCTACTTGGCGTAATATCAAAAACTTTATGACTTCTACACCAAGTGCGCGTAATGTCAATATGGCAAAGGCGAGTGAGCTTGTGTATATTTTGGATAGTATAGGGATTTATGCGCGTTATGCCCAAAACCCACTCTTGCGTCTTGAGCATGCACTACAGCCTATATCCGCGTATTTTATCGTGCCTTTATTTGCATTTATTAATGCCGGAGTTCATATAGATTCATATATGGATCTTGGTATTAATGGCGTGATGTTTGGCACAATTTTAGGACTTGTGATAGGTAAGCCTTTGGGAATCTTTCTTTTTGCCTATCTTGGGGAGAAGTGCAATCTTTCTGTGCGACCAGAGGGTTTAGGTAATTTTCATATTTTTGCTGTGGGCGCAATTTCTGGTGTGGGCTTTACTATGTCTATTTTTGTTGCAAATCTTGCCTATGGTGAGGATATCGCGGCTATCAATCTTTCCAAGATTTCTATCCTTATTGCTTCTAGTATCGCCGTGGTGTTTGGTATTATTTTAATGGGCTTAGCAACGCGACCATCGCGAAAAACTAAGCTAGAGGAGCACACAGAGGTTTAGGGATTTTTTTTATAGTAATATTTACTTACAATAATATTTTTATGCTATAATCCACCTCTTTATATTTTTGTATAGAGTCTTATAGCAACAAAGGAGTATGAAATGCGTTCTTATATCGTCGTGGCATTGATTATATCGAGTTTTATCCAAGGTTTTATCAGTGCATCGACCCAACAAGACACACAATCTTTTGAAGAAACATTAAGTATTTTAAACACCGCTAGCAATGATGAAAAAGGTTATACCTTAGCTGAATTGCTTGAAGCTGCAAAGAATAACTACAATCTTGAAGCAAAAGATATTGCGATTTTACAAGCAGGAGCTAATCAATCTGCTGCACAAAGAGAATTTTTACCTACACTTGATGGAAGTTATTCATTTCAAGATACCAACAATACCTATCGCACTATTCAAGCTCAAAGTGCTCAACTTCAAGCAAAATGGGAGATTTTTAGCGGGTTAAAAACCTATAACAAAGTGCGAGAAAAGAGTGCCCTCTATCGTTCAAGTGTGGCAGATAGAGCCAATATGCAAGAGCAGATTTTTTTAAATGTGATTGAGCAGTATTATACATATTTTTCTAATAAGTCTCAAAAAATTGCCCTAGAGCAGCAACACAAACAACTTGAAGAAAATATCAAACGCACAGAAAAGCTATATCGATCTGGGCTTACCACGATTGATGATGTAGAATCTTTGCGCGCAGAGATTCTATCTACTGAACATGATATGGCAAACATCGTGCTTGAAATGGAGCGCAATAAACTTATGCTCTCACTCCTTACCAATCTTGAAGTCAAGGAGCTCTCTCGTGTTACCATTAAAATGCCTACCTTTACTTTACAAAAGCGTCAAGATTTGGTTGCACTTGAGGAGCAAGCAAATAGTGTGATGTATCAAGCAAAGCAAATTACATATTTGCCAACCGTCGCGCTTAGCGATACTTTTGCGTGGAATAGTTTGGGAGCTGTGGGTTCTAAACCTGCGTTACTTGATTTGTTAGGAAATGGTGGCTCTGCTTTTGGTGGCTCTAGTTTTATGAAAATGAGTTACCCACCTACACAAAATGTCATTGGCGTAAGCGTAAATATGCGTTTGTTTGATTGGTTTAATCTCTCCAAACAAAAAGAAGCTATGCGGTATTCTGCTATGCAACGACAAAAAGAACTTGCTTACAAAAAATATGAACAAGAAAAAGATGAGCGTTTGTATCGCAAAAGTATAGAGATTGCTGAAGCAAGAATTAAGAGTGCAGAAGCAGCGCTTAAATCCGCTTCGGTATCCTTTGATAATGTCGCGCGTCGCTATGAAGCACAAGTGCTAAATTTTTCTGACTATTTGCAGTCTCTTAGCCGACGATTCAGCGCAGAATCTACCTATACACAAAGCCTTAATGATTATGAGATAGAAAAGGCGCGTTATATTTATTATAGTGGGCAGCAAATCGAGGATTATATACAATAACACAATAAAGGATCGGATATGAAACTAAGAATTTGTGTAGCAAGTTTGGTATTTGCCACGATGACATATGCCGAGGAAGTGTATGCGATTTTTAATGCTCAAGCTATTAGAGATGCAAATCTTAGCTTGGGAAGTAGTGGGATTGTAACACAAATCTATGTTGATGTGGGTAGTGAGGTAAAAACTGGCGACATACTTCTTACTTTGTTTAACAAAGATCAAAGCGCGCAAGTAGATTCTATTCGTCAAACATATTTGTTTAATAAAAAACAATATGAACGCTATGAGCGATTGGGTAGTGCGGTAGATAAAAACACACTCAATAAGTATTATGCGGATTATAAACGATATGAAGCGGATTTGGCATATCAAGAAGCCTTATTAAGCAAAACAATCTTGCGTGCGCCATTTGATGGAGTTATCGCGTCCAAAAACATTGAGCTTGGTGATGGTGTGGGTGCGAATAATACAGAGCTTTTTCGCCTCATTAGCAAGGAAGTTAAAATCGTGCTTGAATTTGATTTCAAATATATCAATAAGGTTCAAGTGGGTGATAGCTTTGAATTTAGTGTTGATGGCATAGAATCTAAGCAAGTTGCAATTATTAATAAAATCTATCCTACCGCAAGTGAGAGTAATCGTAAGGTCAAGGCTGAAGCATTTGTGCAAAATATCGTGCCTGGGACATTTGGTGATGGCTACATCAAAACAAAGAAATAAGCACACACTCTTGTAAGGATTAATAATGTATAAATTTGCCATTACGCGTCCGGTTTCGACATTAATGTTTGCATTGGCTGTGATGTTTTTTGGATTTTTGGCTGTGGTAAAGCTTCCTGTTTCCCTTTTCCCAAATATTGATTTTCCTATTGTAACGGTTATCACGACATATCAAGGTGCAAGTGCGCAGACGGTCGAAACAAAAGTTACAGATAAGATAGAAGAAGCGGTAATGGGGATTGATGGACTTAAAAAAGTTACATCTTCAAGCGTGCGTAATACAAGTATCGTGCTTATAGAATTTCAATTAGAAAAGGATCTTGATGTTGCTGTAGCCGATGTGCGCGATAAAATCGGCACCGTGCGTTTAGAAAGCGGTATAGATTCACCATCTGTGCGGAAGGTTGATACTGGATCTGCGCCTGTGATTTCACTTTTTTTGACAAGCACCAAAGTCCCACCTTCTGAAATGATGAATCACGCGGATAATGTGATTAAACCAATGCTCCAAAAAATTAGCGGTGTAGGTGGCGTGGAGTTACGAGGGTATAGAAAAAGACAGATTAGAATCTATCCTGATCCGACATTGATGAATAAATATGGGCTTACATTTTCTACTATTGGCAAACTTATAGGGCAAGAGAATGTTGAGATTGACGGCGGAAGATTGGTAAGCACCAAGTATGAGTGGGCATTAACTACCGATGCAAATAGCTACAACATAGAAGAAATGGGCGAATTGCGCATAGCCGATGGCGTGAGATTGAAGGATATTGCTAAGATTGAAGATTCAATCGAAGAAGATAGGACATATGCAAGTTATGACAAGACACCGGGTGTGATTTTTGAGGTTCAAAAAATTTCTGGACAAAATGACATCAAAATTGCTGATGCGGTCAAAAAAGTCTTCCCAGAAATTTTGGCAGTAAGCCAAGATTATGAAGTAGAAGTCTTTAAAGATACAACAGAATATATTAAAGATTCTGTTAAAGATGTGAAATTTGACCTTGTGCTTGGGGCGATTTTGGCAGTCGTGATTGTATTTTTGTTTTTGCGTAGTGTGAGTATTACGATTGTGGCTGCGTTGAGTTTGCCTGTTTCAATCATTGGCACCTTTGCGCTTATGAGCTATTTTGATCTTACGCTCAATATGCTTACACTTTTGGCATTGACTTTGGCTATTGGGATTATCATCGATGATGCGATTGTGGTTATTGAAAATATTCACAAAAAGCTTGAGGCGGGATTATCAAAGCGCGAGGCAGCATATGAGGGTGTGCGCGAGATAGGGTTTGCTATTATTGCTATTTCTGCAATGCTTTTGTCGGTGTTTATTCCAGTTGGGACTATGAGTGGTATTGTAGGGAGATTTTTTCAAAGCTTTGGAATCACAGTTGCATTAGCTATCGGACTTTCTTATATTGTCGTTATTACGGTTATTCCTATGCTAAGCTCGATTGTGGTAAATCCGCAACATTCAAGATTCTATCATAGGAGTGAGCCATTTTTTAGAATGCTTGATGAAAAATATGTTAGCACCTTGCGCTTTGTGCTCTCACACAAGCTTATTACATTACTTGCGGTGCTTGGTGTGTTTATAGGATCACTTTTTTTAGCTAGTAGGCTTGGATTTGATTTTATGAAAAAAGAAGATAAGGGTGAGTATAACACATTTTTAGAGGTGGCACCCGGTATTAGTATGGAGGAAATGAAAAGGCGCGCAGGTGCATTGCAAGATATAATCCTCGCAGATCCTACAACAAAGTTTGCAACCCTGCAGATTGGATATAACTCACAAAAAAATATTTTTAAAGCCCAAATCTATACAAAGATGATAGATAGAAAAGAGCGCACAAAGGATCAAGGACAATTTATCATAATGGATAAAATGCGAAAGGTTCTCGCAGAGCAACCGGCTGCCAAAGATATGACAATTTCTATTGTAGAAGTTTCTGACATAGGTGGTGGCGGGGATAATTCTCCATTCCAAATTGCGATTTTGGCTCCAAATGATGAGCTTTTGGAGGAATCCCAAAAGAATCTCTATAGGCTTTTTGAGGAAAAACTTGCTGGGAAGGTTGTGGGTGTGCATCTTAACAAAGCCGATGATCAGCCTGAATATAGATTTCATATTGTGCGCGCTAATGCCAATAAATATGGTGTAAGCTCTGAAGAAATAGGTAATACCATTCGGGCGGCATTTTCTGGGGAGTATCCTGTGGGATATTACAAAGAGCGTGGTAAGGAATATGATATAACCGTGCGTGTGCCTGATAATGATAGAAGGGTGCTTGATGACATTAAGCGTTTGCAGGTTAGAAACTCTAAAGGTGAGTTGATGTTTTTGGAGGGGTTGGTAAAAATCGAAAAAACTATGACTCCTTCAACAATTACGAGATTCAATAGACAACGCAGTATGACTGTGTATGCCTCACCAAATAAAAATGCCGGTGTGAGTTTGGGTGATATTTTCAAAGTCGTGTTAGATCCAAATAACAAATGGCTTGCAGATGGTGCTAGTTACAAATTGCAAGGAGAGGCGGAAAATATGCAAGAGACTATACAGGCATTTGTGGTGGCGATTTTAACGGTAATTGTGCTTATTTATCTCATTTTGGCAGCTCTTTATGAGAGTTTCTTGCAGCCTTTGATTATTATGATTACCTTGCCACTTAGCTTTTCTGGAGCATTTATAGCGCTGTTTATCACGCATGAGACTTTTAGTATGTTTTCTATGCTAGGGCTTATGCTTCTTATGGGTATGGTGGGCAAAAATGCTACTTTGCTCATTGATGTTGCAAATGAGAAACGCAAGGAAGGTATGGATATTATACAGGCTTTGATTACAGCAGGTGAATTGCGTTTGCGACCAATTTTGATGACAACTATTGCTATGGTGTTTGGTATGTTGCCTTTGGCTATTGCAAGTGGTGCAGGGGAAGCGATGAAAAATCCTATAGGGATTGCGATGATTGGTGGGCTTATCGTTTCTATGTTGCTTTCATTGCTTGTTGTGCCAGTGTTTTATAGATTTTTGGCTCCACTTGATGATAAATTGCAAAAACTATATAAACCAAAAGAGGGAGATAGATTCTAAACATAGAATCCTCCAAAAGGAGTGGCGATGATTATTATTCCAGCGCGCTTAGAATCTACGCGTTTGCCAAAAAAAGTTTTGTGTGATCTTGGCGGATTGCCGATGATTGTAAGGACTGCACAAAATGCCCAAAGAGTTGATGAAGTGGTGGTAGCTTGTGATGATGAAGAGATTATGCAAGTATGTAAGGCGCACAAGATTGCAAGTGTGCTTACCTCTAAAAGTCATTGTAGCGGGACAGATAGATGTGCAGAAGCAGCTAATATTTTGGGACTTAAAAGTGATAGTGTGGTGCTGAATCTTCAGGCAGATGAGCCATTTGTAGAATCTAGCGTTTTAGAAACGCTCTTATCTTTGACAAAGAGAAGCAATGCGTTTTTGCATACGCTTGCTAAAGTGATTTCAACAGATGAGATTGCAGACATAAATCTTGTAAAGGTTGTGATTAATGCTAATAAACAAGCCCTGTATTTCTCGCGATTGGGTGTGCCATATGCGCGTGATGGCGTAGATTCACAAATATGTAACACATATCCATATTTAGGACATTTGGGCTTATATGGCTTTACAAAGCAATGTCTTGATGAATTTTGTGCGTTGCCACAAAGCCCACTAGAAAATATTGAAAAACTTGAGCAACTTCGCGCATTGTATCACGGCAAGAGCATAGCCTTAGAGATCGTAGAGACCAAAAGCCTTGGTATTGATACAAAAGATGACTTACTTAAGGCACAGCATTATGTGCGAACCACTTATATGTGAGATACATAAAATAGGATAGTTTTTTCTAAGAGTTTATTATGATGTTATGCTTAGACCTTAATCTAAGCACTCTTTATGCATTATTTTTGTGTATTTTCTCCATAGATTCTATAATTAATCTGCCACCAAGAAAGCTTAGTATAATTTTGTATGAACTGCTTTTTAGATTCTGGGATTATAAAGCTTTCTTGAGGCGTGATAATGCCATTTTTTGTGATGTATTTCAATCCTGTATCTAATCCAAGTGGATATATGCCATCTTTGTCAATCCATACTGCCTCATTATATGCAAAGGCATATGTGTCTTTGGCATTTGTATCAAAGAGGTT
>NZ_NESU01000017.1 GCF_002287135.1 Helicobacter sp. TUL | reverse complement strand
TAGATGGTGTCCAAAATTTAGTATAAAATGTTATAAATGTATAAAAATATTCTCTATCCTTAGGGCTCTAAAGCCCTATAAATAGGTATAAAATGATATAATTGTATTTTGAAGCAAAACAAAATGTTTTAATAATCTTTTAATAATCATCTACGAACTGGAATTCAAAATTTTATTAAAAGAAAATGCCATTATATATCGCTACAATCGATATTTTATGAGTGTCGCTTTGGGTTTATTTTTTAAATTTTTATTAAGGTTTTTTGCATAGAAAACTTAAACGCATTGTTTCTTCTTTAATGCTATGAGATTGTTATACCTCAAACTACCTACCTAGCGTATCAGGACATCATTTAATGCACTTGCAATATATATCCCACGATTCATCGCTTGCACATTGATAAAAGGAGTACCAAAACCTCCTTGGCTACTTGGGTAAATAATAATTTGCACAAATATAAAATCTTTAATCTAAATCACACCTATAATAATTCGAATTATCAAGGCGGCAATAGAGACAAGGAGACCAAAGAGGTTTTGATCATTAATTATTTTGCAGACTAATATTTTATATTGGGGGCAAAATTATCATTGGATTAGGAAATATGCTATATACTATTTTGAAGTAGAAAAGTAATATTAGTGCCCTATAAACAAGAGGAGATAAGATATGTTTAAAACAATACAAACATACATAGATGCAAAACTTTTGAGATTCATCACATGGTATCTGAAAAGAAATGTACAATTTTCTCAAGAAGTTTTTTATCAAATTCCCTATGTAGCAATCATCAAGGATCTTAAAAATTACATGATAGTTGCCCTACTAGCATGTTGGTTTCTTGCTATTGTTCTTTGCTATTCAGGAGACCTATTAATCATGTCCTTTATATTTTTTATAACACTTTGCCCATTATATGGGATATACTCCACTTTAAAGGCTATGAAAAATGCTATGAGTATAAGTTTGAACATAGAGAACTTTTTATTTGAGTCCCAATCAAATAATGATTTTGGATAGTATTTGAAATATTTTGTGTGTTTTTGTGAACACAAAGCCTAATCTTTTAGGAAAATTTTACCGATTTTGATATTTTATGCTATAAATTCATTTATACTTGAACATCTTTTGTAGGAGCTAGCTATGAAAAAAACAGAAAATATATTGGAAGTTGTTACTATTCCAAATATCGATACTTCTTTCATAGAAGAAATTAAAAAAGGTGGTATAGCCGATAGTGGCGTTGAATCTAATGGAGATACCTTTTTTTCTTATAGGCATGAAGCTCCCACAAAAGAAACCTCAAGCGAAAGATTAGAGCGATTTGGTTTTGATGCAGAAAAGATTAAGTGTTGGTACTAACATGGGGATTGAAGAGAGTGAGGTCAAAAAAGAATACTTACATATTTTTTTTATAAAATACCTACAGTTTGCTGAAATCGAGGCTGTCGCTTCTGTTGCTAAGGGTAGGAATTATGAGATTATTAAGTGTTTGTATTCTTTGTTTGTAGAAATTTCTAAAAAGAAAACAGAGGCTCAAAAAGTAGAAAAAGAAATAAAAGAGCTGGACAAACAAATTGAAATCTTTAATGAAGAAAATAAAGACATACCTTCTATTTCCATAAGGATATCCACTCAGCAAGGATACCTGTATACATTAAGTCCCAATTCAGATTTAAGCCGTGCATTTCAGCTGTTAGTAACTTCCATGAACAAATACAAAATTTGGAGAGAAAATCTTAGCAAGGAAGCACTTAAGGAAATCTACAAAAGAAATCTCCTAGACAAACAACGATTCTATTTTAAAGACACTCCTGAAGATCTAAACAAAGAACTATTATCTCAGACTTTGGTTGCGCGCAATTATGTTCTTCGACAATCTCTTATTGAATTTTATAATGGTATTTCGCACCTTAATGCGGCATTTTGGAATACAGGAGATAAAGAAGATAATGTAAAAAAAGCCAAACATCACTTCCAGAGAGGAGCTCTAGATTCATATAAGGCTATCATTAAAGATTTTTCCTTAATGTTAGGGAACCAAAGTGATGAGCCGAGGCAAAAGTTTCTTAAAAAAATTGCTGATATTAGACAAAAAGAATATCAAACAATTGGGTTTGAGAAAAAAAGAAATGAGGACATTTCTCTTTATCAAGAATATGAAAATCTTGTTGATGCTATCTTGCAGCTACAAAAGAAATAATCAATAAAAGAATTGTATTTTTTTTATTTTATTCTTCTAGATTATCTATAAAGCTTTTAAACTCATTTTTAAACAAAGAATCTATAGCTAAATTTACAATTTCAGATATATTGTCCTTGCCTTTATCTTTAATATCATTTTCTGATAAAAAAGCAGGTATCATTAATTTGATCTTTTGCATAGAGCTTTCGGTAAGAGTAATTTTTTTATTTCCTAAGTTTTTTTTAGTTTTATCTATTTTTTCTAAACTTTCTGAAATATTTCTATTTTCTATGCTATCTTTTATATTCTCCATACAATCTCCTTAATTATCCTTAAAATTAAACAAATTATATCACAAAATATTCTATTTGTATTAGAAATGTATTTTTTGATAAAATATTATTATATTTATGCCAAAAAGTTGATAGTTTTATATTTTTTTGTATTTAAAAAAAAAAAAAACAACAAGCATAAATTTTATATAACATAACTTACATACAAAATAAGAGGGTTTTAAAAAACATCTTAATATAAAACATAGGGTTTTTATATAACATAATTTGTAATTATGTTATATAAAAACATAATTATTCAAGGAGAATCTGCATGGAGCTTACAAATTCTAACATTGTTGAAGATTTAAAACGATGGGAGAAAGCTTTTTTTACAGAATTTTCTCAAAAAAATCGATTAGAGAATACAATAGCGCAATACCATAGAGTTATTGAGAGGTTTATTGAGTATTCTAGAAGTATCCAAGATGAAGTAACCTTAAAAACAATTAATTCCTTGGTAATAGTGAATTTTTTTACTTTTTTGGAAAATATACCAACATTAAGAAGAAATAATAAAAAAAATGGAAAAATATTGACTAATGTTACAAAAAGGAACTATATAAATATATTAAGGGCATTTTTTACTTACATTGAAGATAATAATGATGAAATGCACTCTTTTTCTAAAATATTTCACAAATTAAAGTTTAATTCATTTGAAAAGCAAGAAGAAAAAATTTCATACTTAAATGAACAAGAAATCCAAAGATTATTGACTTATCTTGACAATATATACCTCAAAAATGGAAAAACAATTAGAATTAGAAATGTCTTGTTGATTAAACTCATGCTTTTTGCTGGGCTTAGAGTTACAGAAGCATTAAATGTCAGGTTGATTGATTTTTCTATAAATGAAGCTTCAAAAATATATCAAATCAGACTTCCTATGGCAAAAGGAGGGAAGGAACAAATCGCCTATATTTCCGCTAGACACATTCAATTAGAGCTTGAAGCTCTTAAAACAATTTATGACCCATACGAATTTATTATGGTTTCTGAAAATAAAAACCACTTAGCAAGAGAAAATGCGTACTTGATTGTAAATGCAATTTATAAAAAAGCAGGAATCAATAAAAAAGGATGCCACATTTTAAGGCATACTTTAGCAATGAGGCTTACTGAAGAAGGTGTTTCACTAGCAACTGTCAAAAAAATATTAAGACATTCTAACATTAGTACAACTACTATTTACGCTAAAGCTACAGCAAAGGGAGTAGGGGAGGCTTTAGAGAAAATTTAATGTTCATCAGGCTTCATACATAACCTCCTTTCCATACAATTTTTCTATTCTTTTTTTGTATCACAAAAAGCCATTTGATTTTTCTTGTGTGGCTAATTAGAATTCTTTTGTTTTTGTTTATTTTCTGAGACAAACAAAGGATATTCATGATCACACCCTCACACTTAAATCCAAAAAGCATTGTTAATCTTGGCAGTTTCTATACCCCTGAGTTTTTAGTAGAAAAAGCCCATGCCTTATTGCAAAAATACATAAGTAGTCAAAAATATACACTACTTGATAGTTCTTGTGGTGCTGGGAATTTTTTACTCGCTAATGGATTTGACAAAATTATAGGTGCTGACATTGATAAGGGAGCATTAGATATTGCAAGAAGCAGAATAGATTCTCGAATTATTTTATTGCATAAAAATGCACTTTATAATGTTTCAAGAGGCACTTTTGGTATTTCAGAATCCGAAAAGCTTATAATCATAGGCAACCCACCTTATAATGATAGAACATCTATAGTGCAACGAACAGTAAAGAATAAAGAAGCAATTAGCATGGATTTAGCATTGCAATCTAGAGATATAGGCATAAGCTTTTTGCGTTCATATGAAAAGTTGCAAGCAGATTATGTTTGTGTCTTGCATCCATTGTCATACTTAATTAAACAGACAAACTTTCAGGCATTAAAAGATTTCGCAAAGCACTACAGGCTAATAAAATAGAAACATTCTTGGAGGATTTACTAAGACACTTTGATGATAGATTGGTAAAATATTGCAGTAACTAATAAGTAGGGGAAATAAGCCTCCCCTTTCGAATTTCGATTACGATTGTATGCTGTTTTTGCTTAGCAATAACTGAAAAGGCATTCTATACAATGTTTTGGTTGTGGCTATTAAAGAGAAAATATTTAGCCAACCCACGCTGCACTATAGGCATACTTCTGCAAATAAAGTTTTTTAAGGAAAACCACTAAGCACCTAAACAACAAAAAGATTTCTTGAAATAGAAAGAAAGTTTTAGTTATAATTATATTGAGGTTGCTCCAAGAGGGTAGCGACCTCTTGAAGTAGCCTTAATCCAAAATAGGAGGTAAGGCTTATGGATAAGATTCAGACAAAAATCTTAGTAGCCATTATACTAATATTTTTTGTATTAGTCAATGTGTGTTACTAAGATCACCAAACCACCAGCTCACAAGCGGTTGGTGGTATCTTATCCAACCCTCCCAGCTTGTTTGTAAATACGCCATTAAAGAAGAAAAATATACAGCAAGCTAAGCCACAGCTACCAAGCCACCACTCCACTATCTAGTTTGCCAACCACTCTTAGCACTTCCAAGCCACCAAATCACCTTTTCTTTACTGGCACTATTCCACTTTTTCTTTATAATCTACTTGAGAACTTCCTATTTGAAACCACCTATATTTTCTGTTATAATCCACACAGAAATTAAAACTAAGGAGGACACTATGGCTAGCAATATAGCAAGTGCAGTTATGAGCAGATTATCGCTTTCTTTGCAATCCATACTTTGCCATTGCAATGCGTGAGAATCTTGTGCGTAAATACAAAAAATAAAACATAAAGAAAATATCAAATGTCTCATTCTACCCTCTATGCAATATTCTTGAAACATTATACTGAATATTTCTTTCTTTATTCGCTAGTGCATTGTGATTTTTATAATAAAAAAATAAGCAGGATTGATTCTACGTATTTTTGATTCTTGCATACTGCTTGGTTCTCTTATCTAAGCCATTTGTACCGCCATTGATTTTTTTGGTTATTTGTCTAAAATCTTTCATTCGCAAGATTCACTAAAATCCTTTAGCTTTCTTTCATTCACGACTTCCCAATCGACTTCTTTACAATGTCCCGCTTTATAGCATAATTCTGTTAATTTTGAAAAGAACTCATCATTTATAGAATCTAAAGGGATAAGATTCTCTTTCTTTGGGTCATCTCGTGGTTGGCGGTAAAAAATATCAAAGCTAATCAATCGGTCATCAAATCTACCACAAAATCTATCATAGTAGAAATATTTTTGGCTATATTGATGTAGATAAAATATATCGTTTATAAGTCTAAATGTGTAATAACTTTCATTGCGATACGATTCTTCATATCCAAACTCCTCAGATTTGTTTTCCAAAGTCCAAAAATCACCCTTAGTCTGTATTTGCATATTTCCATTACTACAAAAAGCAAAGATGACTTTATCTGAATGTAAAATATTTATACAGCTAAAGGAAGCACCCACTATTGTTCTATCAGTATAGCCAGATATATTAGCAATTATAAATACATAGGATTGGTTATTAAACATTTTATTTTCAACCACAACATCTTCTGTTTCAATGTTAAGTTCAGAGATTTCTTTTGTTTTATTGAGTAAATTTTCCTTGACTAATGCCAAATCAAGAGCAAAAGAGAAATTAATGCAGCATAAATAAGTGCCGAGTAATATTAAGAGGGTTTTTACAGCATTCATTAAGTGAAATCCTTAAAGATATTATGATTTTTTAATCTATTGTATGCTTTTATTCTTTTTTCATAACTATCTGTTCTTTGATTAACAATATAAGTTATAGCATTTACTCTTTCGTTATCTGTACCTGCTTTGATGTCTGCTATTTCATAGCAATATTTGTTCTTGAAATTAACATTCTTACTCTTATTTATCTGACTATTCCAAAACCATACCACACTAAGTAAGGCATATTTTCCATTATTAGTGATACTATCAGGATTATTTACAAAGTAATTATCTGTATCTATCCAGCCTTGCTTTTTGGCATAAATACTTGCCCTCTCATAATGTTCTTTAAATGTCAAATGTATCAATCCTTTACCACGATATTTATAGCCATCACCTTGTCCTATCATTTAGAATCTACCTTGACGATTAATTTGCCTGTTTCATCAATTAAGTTGTCAATATAAAGTTTATCAAGTAGCCTAGCCATATCATCTTTAACACTGATATTTTCAACTTCCTTTGCATATTGTAAAAATATAGAATCTAAAAGCTTTGGGTTATTGAAAGCGAGATACTTGCTTAATTCTTGTATCCCATATTCATATGCTACTCCAATATAATCGTGTGAACACATTTGGATTCCAGCACCGCTTGTAAATTTCTTATTGCATTCACCTGTATATTCCCGTTTTTTCATCGCTTCTCTTGCTATGTTTTTAATCTCTTGCTTTTTATATTCAGATATGTGTTGCATTATGAGGTGGTAGTAGCTAGTAAAAAAATTATCTAAAAAGATTATTGTGGGACTTCTTGCCATTCCACAACCTGCAGCGCAACTTATCACTGCTGCGACTTCATCGCTACACTCAAAATCATCATCAATACTAGGCTCTAAACTCTCTAGCATTCTTTCCTCATTGTTATAGAAATAATCATATATGCCTTCTTTCTTGTTTGTATCATGAGCATACACTATAAGCACTATCAAGCACATAAATATCCATTTTTTCATTATTTGCTCCTTATGTTTCAAAATCCTTAAAGATATTTTGAGATTTAATTCTTGCATGTTGCTTAGTTCTATCATCTAAGCCATTTGTGCCACCATTTATGGTAAGACTAATTGCTAAAACACTTTTTGTAGTATTTACATTTTCTTTTGTGATTATTATATTACCATTAGCTTCATCATCTATGATCTCATAGAGATGCTTTCCTTTAAATATTAAAACTTCTTGATGTTTTTTGGCATTGGGATAGCATTTTCTATCATTCCAATAATACACCGCACTAAGCAAAGCATACACTCCAGAATCTGTAACTAGCTGTGGCTGTGCCTCAAAATCTATATCACTACTTAGCCAACCTTGATTGTGCAAATATCTTGTGCAAGCATGATAGTTATCTCTAAAGGTTAAATGCAATAATCCTCTCCCTCTAAAGTTATAGCCATCATCTGTGTTGGGTCTATTATTTAGCCACCTATTTGCATTGTAATTTCTATTTGCATTTTCTCTAGTAATATTCTCCTCCAACACTAATGTATTTCCACATTCTGCTCTAGCTTGTGCAAAGAAATGCTCTATTCTTGCTCTAGTATCTAGCCTATAATGCACAAACATAGGTTCATTATTAGCATGGAGTCTATTAAGCTCACTTACCATATCTTTTAGTTTTTGCACTTTAGTATTTACTTCATTGTATTGATTTCTTTGTGCTTGTAACATTTTTTAACCCTTGCAATAACTCATCATTTATAGAATCTAAAGGGATAAGTTTTTCTTTCTTTGGGTCATCTCGTGGTTGGCGATAGTAGATTTGAGTGTTGTTTGTGATTTCTTGGTCATCATCGATATGTTCAAATTCCTTGCTATATTGATGTAGATAGAATCTATCGCCTATAAGCCTAAAGGTTAGATAAGTATTGGTGATATTACCTATTCTGTCTTGTTTATATGTTTCTATAGTGAAAAATGGTATTTTATGTTCTATTTTTATTATATAATCTCCATTGAAACAAAATTCTTGCATTGGTGCTAGATTATCAAAAACCTTAACACAATTAAAACATAAGGCTATATTTCCCAGATAATCTTTAATGTAATTTTGCATAGTTGCGACAAAATACTGCTTGTTCTCAAAGTCCATATTATAAGAATCTATCAACACATTAGGGTATGGCAAGTTTTTAATATACATATTTCTTAGTGAATTAATTATAACATCATTCTTATCCTCAATATTTTGTGCATGGAGATACATGCAACACAATGTAATACTACAACCAATCCTCATCAAATATCCTATCATCTCGTATCCTTTCATATTGATTCCACCTTGCTTGATAGCTATCGGTATATCGATTGATGATTCTTGTTACAGAATCTACACTAGCCCTAGTATCAGTATTGGCATTTACAAAGCAGTTATTCTGCCTCCAAAAATACGCCGCACTCATTATAGCATAACCACCATTTTCAAAGAGTAGGTCTGGATTTACTTCAAAGTCTATTGCATTGTCTATCCACTCCCATTCTCTAGCTCTTGTTGTGAAATTTTGATAGTTGTTTCTAAAGGTTAGATGCAATAAACCTCTGCCTTTAAAGTTATAGCCGTCATTACTATTTTGAATATTTCCATATCTGCCATTATACTTAGTGTTGCCAATTTGAATTTCATTAGCTCTTTGAATATAAACTCCATTATTCCTTAGATAGCCATATTCCCTAGCTTGTTGTTGCGTAAATCTATTATCTCCCAATAAAGATTCAACAGAGTAATTTAAGTGTTCTTTTAGATTCAATGTATTTCCACATTCCACTAAAACCTGCCCAAAAAATGATTTAATCTCAAAGTAGTATCCAACCTATAATGCACAAACATAGGTTCATTATTAGTATGGAGTCTATTAAGCTCACTTACCATATCTTTTAGTTTTTGCACTTTAGTATTTACTTCATCGTATTGATTTCTTTGTGCTTGTGTGGTGGGCGTGGTTTCTAATATCGCATAATTAATACTATTAAACACTCTTTTTAGCATATCGTATCGAAAACCTCTTGTAATGATTTTATATGTAGGCTTCTTTAACACTTCTTCTCCACTCTCATTTTGTAGTATATCCTTAGGACTAAAAGCAAAGACCATGATTTGTTTATCGTAATTATGCCATTGGTGTTCTATGAGATTAATTTCTATTTGTTCACCTCTGTGTTTTTGATTATTTCTTTTAAAGAATTGTAGTTCACTCACACTGTGCTATGGTCTATTATCTTAATAAAATGCAAATCTTTACCCACTTGCTTGAAATAATAATCATAGTAATACATAGTAATATACATTCGGTGTGAATCAAGCCAAAGAATACAATAAGTCCATAAGTATTCATCTATTGTTAGACTTGAAAAAGCTTCTAAATCTTCTTTATATCTTTGTTTTTCTTCTTCAGTAAGTAATAGAGGTATCTTTGTGTCAATATCAAACTCTATAAAAGGAAAATAATCTTTTGTGGGCATTTTTGCTGGATATATCATTTGAGCTATGGTAAGCGGATCATCACGATAGGCAATATACTCGGCTTGTTTCATTGCATAGATTTCTCGTAAGGTTTTATTATAATAAATAGTGCGTGTAATAGTATGCCACTCATTAAGAGGAATAGTAGAATCATCATTGTGATACACTATTTCTTTAGAATCTTTGGCATTATGTATTTTTTTAATATGCGAATCGTTTGCAATATAAGAATCTACTTCTTTAACAAATGACAATATATCCTTTTTGATGACTCGCTTTCGCAATTCCTTATCCTTAAAGGTATCATCTGGTAATGGAAATACAGCATAACTTGGCACACTGTTTATCAAGCCCACACAAGCCATTGTCTTAAAAAAATCTCGTCTTGTCATTGCGTTCCTCTATCTTGCAATATTGTCTTATCAGTATCCACTCTCTTAATCTTTGTAGTAACTCATCGTTACTAGAATCTAGGGGAATTTGCTTATTTTGAGATTTATAAAAGACAACTTCGCCATTTAATGTTTTTCAATATCATCAATGCCTTAGTGTATTAATATATTGCATTATGTGCTTTCCTTTGTATATGAGATTGCACAATGACTAAATAAGGCTTTAGAGAATCTTCATAATAAACCAACGATACTTACACTCACTGCAAAGAATCCATATACGCCCTCAAATCTTTTTCACTAAGGATTTTTATACCGAGATTCTGTGCTTTTGTGAGTTTGCTACCAGCATTTTCTCCGCATAACAAAAAATCTGTTTTGCTACTCACCGATGAACTTATCCTAGCACCCAAACTCTCCAAAATTTCCACAAAATGCTCTCTTGGGGCAGAAAGTGTGCCTGTAATAACCACACTTTTATTAGCAAACATAGAATCTTTGGCAAAATTCACATCCGGCACCTTAGGCTTTATGATTTGCAACATTGTAGCTATAAGCTCCGCATTAGCGTGATTAAATTCACATAATGATTTTGCCATCTCTTCACCAAAACCATCTATTTGCAAGATTTCTGTCTCATCGATACCAAAAACGCCAAGCCCAAAATGTTTGGCAAGTTTTTTGCTCGCACCCTCGCCAATATGCTCGATTCCAAACGCATTCACCAATCGCCAAAGATCTATACCATAAGTATTATGAATGCTCTGCAAAAGGTTTTGAGCGCGTTTTTGTTTCCAACCAGGAAGCGCGAGTAAATCTTCTTCTTTGAGTGTATAGAGATCTAAAATCCCGCATATCAAGCCCTTATCAAAAAGCTCATATATGATTTTTTCTCCCAAGCCATCGATATTTAACGCTTTTTTTGACGCAAAATGCACGATAGATTCTTTAACGCGTGCGGGACAATTAAGATTTTGGCATTTGATAAGGATTTCTTCGATTAATAATTCTTCCCCACATTCTGGGCAAAGAGTAGGGGGGGTTACTTTGGTTTGTGAGCCATCGCGTAATGAATGAATGGAGGAAATAATTTTTGGTATCACATCACCGCTACGGATTATTACCACTCTATCACCGATACGAATATCCTTTTTGGCAATTTCACTAAAATTGTGAAGTGTGGCACGAGCAATCATCGCACCCTCAATTTCCACAGGCTCTAGCTCTGCTACAGGTGTGATAACGCCTGTGCGTCCGACTTGAAACACAATGTCTTTTACAATAGAAGTTTTTTCTACTGCTGGAAACTTATATGCACACGCAAAACGCGGAGATTTGATTGTCCAACCAAGCTGCTCTTGAATCTCAAATTCATCAATCATTATAACCATACCATCAAGCATAAGCGGGTAGGATTCGCGGAGATTTAAGAGAGTTTGATAGGCATGTATGATACCTGCTTTGTCTGTGCAATGCTCCAAAAATGGCATAGGCGTAAAGCCAAAAGATTCTAAGGATTTAAGAGTGTCATAAAAACTTTTTGGTTGCGTGTGGATAGCACCCACACCCCATGGCATAAAACGCAAAGGACGCTTAGCTGTAATCTTAGAATCTAGTTGTCTTAGACTGCCTGCGGCGGCATTGCGTGGGTTTGCAAAAAGTGGAAGATTCTCTGCAAGTCTTTGGGCATTGAGAGATTCAAAGTCATCTTTGGCGATTAGCACTTCTCCGCGGATTTCTATTTGTTCTTTATAAGGGATTTGGAGTGGGATAGAAAATATCGTTTTTGCATTTTGTGTTACAAGCTCACCCTCTATTCCGTTGCCACGAGTAGTAGCACTTTGTAACAAACCATTTTCATACAAGAGATTAAGCGAAGCTCCATCAAATTTTGGCGAACATGTAAAGGTAGCGTGTGGATTGCTTTTGTGGATTCTGTGTAGCCACTCTCCTAGCTCATCATCAGCAAAAATGTCATCAAGACTCCACATACGCTTAAGGTGCATATTTTTGCTAAACTCACTTAATGGGACATCGCCCACGCGTTGTGTTGGTGAGTTTGGAGATATAGAATCTGGATTAGCGTCCTCATAGGCTTTGAGTTTATGATATAGCGTGTCATACTCCGCATCACTTGCGATAGGAGAATCTAAAACATAATAATGATGAGCCATTTTATTGAGTGTATCAATAGCTTGATGATAATTTTTGGAATCTATAGAATCTAAACTCTGCAAGATAAGTCCTTTTTGTGATTTTTAAGCTATTTTTGGTAGAATTATACACGATTTCACGCTTCTTTTCTTAAAGATTTATATGCTGGATAAATACGCTTAGGGAGATTGTCTTGATAGAAAATATTGACAAAACCACGACTTTACACCTCAAGAATGAGGCGCAGTTTTTATGTTTCACTTTGGAAGAGGAGCAAGAGGGATTGACACAACTCTATGCGATGAATGTCTTTAAGGTTCGTGAGATTATTTACTATAATGATCTCATCACAGAAACAGAGGGAGATAATACCGGAGTTTTACTAGGATTTCTCACCGTGCGCGATGAAACAATTCCACTTGTAGATATGCGGCGCTGGATTCACTACAATCCTTCCGATCCTTATAAAGATCTCACACAATATTCCGTGCAAACCGATAGGTGCCTTGTGGTGATTTGTGATTTTTCAAATTACACGGTGGGACTTAAGATTCGCAATGTGAAGCGTATCATTCAAAAGAGCTGGAATGAAGTCAATATGGGAAGTGAATATGGTATTGATGGAAATTCTAAAGTTACAGCTACGACCAAATATGATAATGGCGAAGTGGTGCAAATCCTCGATGTAGAAAGAATGGTGGTTGATGCATTCCCTATGCAAGGTTCTATAAATGAGCTTGATTTGGAGAGCATAGGACCTATTATGAGTAATCGCATAGTGCTTTTGGCAGAGGATTCTAAACCTGCGGCAAAGAATCTCCAACATGTCATAGAAAAGCTTGAATTACAATATTTTACATTCCCAAATGGTAAAGGCTTATTAGATTATCTCAATAATGCTGGTGTGGTAAAAATGGTAGGGGCGATCATCACGGATATAGAAATGCCTGTTATTTCGGGATTTGAAGTGTTAAAACGCGTCAAAGAAAATCCTGAAACTGCGCATATCCCTGTGATTATCAATTCTTCTATGAGTTCGGATTCCAATAGACAAATGGCAGAAGCACTCAAAGCCGATGCGTTTATCACAAAATCTAATCCTATTGAGATAGAACAAGCTCTCAAACGACTTCTTAAAAGCTAAACTTATTCTTAAGGAAATAAACTTATGTATAGAACTCATTTGTGTGCAGATATTGCCAAAGAACATATTGGGCAAGAGGTGCGTGTATGCGGATGGTGCAATAGTTATCGTGATCATGGAGGAATTGTATTTCTTGATTTACGCGATAAAAGCGGGATTGTGCAACTTGTGTGCGATCCTAGCTCTCAAGCATATGATATTGCATCAAGTGTGCGTGATGAATTTGTCCTTATCGCTAAGGGGAAAGTGCGTGCTAGAGGAGAGGGGCTAGAAAATCCAAAGCTTAAAACTGGCTTTGTTGAAATCGTGCTTGATGAACTCATCATTGAAAATAAATCCCTCACACCACCTATTGACATAGGAAGCGAAAATGTTGGCGAGGATTTGCGCCTAAAATATCGATACTTGGATTTGCGTGCAAAAAAAGCATACGAGATTTTTAAAATCCGATCTGATGTCGCTATTGCTGTAAGAAATTCATTACAAAAAATGGATTTCTTAGAGGTAGAAACTCCTATTCTTACTGCCTCAACACCAGAGGGTGCGAGAGATTATCTTGTGCCTTCACGCGTCCATGATGGGCAATTTTTTGCCTTGCCTCAAAGCCCACAGATATTTAAGCAACTCTTGATGGTTGGTGGATTTGATAGGTATTTTCAAATCGCTAAATGCTTTAGAGATGAGGACTTGCGCGCAGATAGACAACCTGAATTTACACAAATCGATGTAGAAATGAGTTTTTGTGATCAAGAAGATGTCATGCAAGTAGCGCAAAATCTTCTTGTAGATATTTTCCGCGCGTGTGGCAAAGAAATTGCAACGCCATTTAAGAGAATGACTTGGCAAGATGCTATGGAAACATATGGGAGTGATAAACCGGACTTGCGCTTTGCTATGCCACTTGTGGAAGTGAGCGATTTGTTTGTAACTTGTAGCAATGAAATTTTTGCATCTATCGCCAAAGATTCAAAAGCCAATAGATTTAAGGCATTATGTGTCAAAGGTGGTGATACATTTTTTACACGAAAAACTTTGGGTGAAGCAGAGGAATTTGTGCGTAAATTTGGTGCAAAAGGCTTGGCATATCTGCAAGTCAAAGAGGGCGAAATAAAAGGACCATTGGCAAAATTCCTTTCTGCTTCAGATCTTGAAGCACTTTTACAACGTGTTGGTGCAGAAGTAGGCGATGTAGTGTTTTTTGGCGCAGGAGCAAAGAAAATCGTATGGGATTATATGGGGCGTTTGCGACTTAAAGTTGCTCAAGATATGGGACTTATAGATTCACAAAAGCTTGAGTTTTTGTGGGTGGTGGATTTTCCTATGTTTGAAATCAATGATGATGGAAGCGTATCGGCGCTACATCACCCATTCACAATGCCAAAAAATTTAGAGCAGGGTATAGAATCTGGTGATATAGAATCTATCCAATCTATCGCATATGATATTGTGCTTAATGGAGTGGAATTAGGTGGAGGAAGTATCAGAATCCACAAAGATTCTATACAAAGCAAGGTTTTTGAAATCCTTAATATTTCTCAAGAACAAGCCAAAGAACGCTTTGGGTTTTTGCTAGAGGCGCTAAGCTATGGTGCGCCACCACACGGAGGATTTGCTATGGGATTTGATAGACTTATTATGCTACTTACCCATAGTGCTTCTTTGCGTGATGTCATCGCATTCCCTAAAACACAAAAAGCGACATGTTTGCTCACAAATGCACCAAGCGAAGCAAGCGAGGAGCAATTGCGTGAGCTACATATACGATTGCGTAACCCAAAACACTAAGGAGATTTTATGAAAACATTGTTTCTTATCATTGGAGCACCAGGCAGTGGTAAAACCACCGATGCTCAAATCATCGCACAAAATAATGCTCAAAAGATTGTGCATTATTCCACTGGCGACTTATTGCGTGCAGAAGTAGCTAGCGGTAGTGAGCAAGGCAAACTTATCGATAGTTTTGTAAGCAAAGGGAACTTAGTTCCGCTTGAAATTGTGGTAAGCACGATTGTTGGTGCGATAAAAAATGCCCCAAAAGATGTGATTATCATTGATGGCTATCCACGCAGTGTAGAGCAAATGGAAGCTCTAGATTCACAACTACAAGGGCAGAGTGATGTAGTGCTAAAAAGCGTGATAGAAGTCGAGGTTAGCGAAGAAGTAGCGCGTGATAGAGTGCTAGGACGCGCACGAGGTGCTGATGATAATGTCGAGGTTTTTAACAACAGAATGAAAGTCTATCTCACACCTTTGCAAGAAATTGAGAGTTTTTATAGCAACAAGAATCTTTTGCATAAAATCAATGGTGAGCGCACTATAGAAGAAATTGTTGCTGATATGCAAAGCTTTATTTTGCAACAACTCTAGTTTCCAAATTCCAAAAACACTACTAAAGGAGCAAAAATGAATATAGAAAAAATCGCTATAGGTTCTAATCCTGATGCTATCAATGTTGTTATTGAGATTCCCTATGGATCAAATATCAAATACGAAGTGGATAAAGAAAGTGGCGCGGTTGTGGTAGATCGCGTGATGTATGGCGCGATGTTTTATCCAGCAAATTATGGTTTTGTGCCAAATACACTTAGCGATGATGGTGATCCAGCTGATGTATTGGTTCTTAACGAATATCCACTACAAGCAGGAAGTGTGATTAAGGCGCGACTTATTGGGGTTTTAATTATGGAAGATGAGAGTGGAGTTGATGAAAAGCTCATTAGTGTGCCTGTTTCTAAAATCGATCCACGCTATGACAATATCAAAACCCTAGAGGATTTACCAAAAATCACACTTGATAGAATAAAAAATTTCTTTGAAACTTACAAAACACTTGAGCCAAACAAATGGGTGAAAGTCAAAGACTTTAAAGACAAACAAGAAGCACAACGCATCCTCCAAACTTCTATTGATAATTACAAAAAGTAACAAGTTTTTTAACTTTTTGCTACTCTCTCATAATGACTTGCAAAAGCCTGTATGAGAGAATCTCACGCATTTCTAGCATACACAATACACTAGCTATACTCTCATAATTTACATTTTCTTATAAATTTTGTCTTTCTTGATGTGTTTAGAATCTCTTTAGATTCTATAATTAACTTCTTTGCTTTATAATGTAAGGAGCTTTCAAAGAGCTTCAAGGATTTTACATAAGGAGAGAAAGATGGATTTCGCACAATTCATAGAAGAATATAACAAACTCAAAGCCGAGCGTGAGGAGCAGGGCATACCTCCATTGCCGCTTAATGTCAAACAAACACAATGCGCAATAGATATTTGCAAAAGCTCAAATGCTAGTGCTGAACAAAAAGCATTTGCAAAAGAGCTATTAATCCATAGAGTAAATCCGGGTGTTGATGACGCAGCAAAACTCAAAGCAGAATTTTTTGCAGAGATTCTTAAAAGTGGTAAAGAACAAGTTTTCACGCCACTAGAAGCGATCAAATATCTTGGGACTATGCTAGGTGGATATAATGTCAAACCACTTATTGAAGGGCTATCATTAGCGGATACTACACTTGCTAAAGAATGCGCTAACGCCCTCAAACATACATTACTTGTATATAATAGCTTTGAGGACATCGCAAAACTTAGTGCAAATAATCCTTTAGCTAAAGAGGTTTTAGAATCTTGGGCAAATGCTGAATGGTTTTTGCAAAGACCTGCATTACCAGAAGTCATCAAAGCCTGTGTATTCAAAGTCGATGGCGAGACAAATACCGATGATTTAAGTCCAGCAAGTGATGCTTTTACGCGAAGTGATATTCCATTGCACGCAAAAGCTATGCTAAAAGCGCGGATAGAAAACTTTGAGCAACGCATTCAAAATATCAAAGATGTAGCAAGCAAAAATGACGCACAAGTAGTATATGTAGGCGATGTAGTAGGGACTGGTAGCTCTAGAAAATCTGCTTGTAACTCTATCATATGGCACTTTGGCAAGGAGATTCCATACATTCCTAACAAAAAAGGTGGCGGTTTAGTTTTGGGTGGCGTGATTGCACCTATATTCTTTAATACTTGTGAAGATTCTGGAGCACTACCTATAGTCGTTGATGTGAGCGCACTTAATGAAGGTGATATTATTGAGATTCACACACAAAAAGGCGAAATCATCAAAAATGGTAGTGTTGTTGCAACATTTACATTAAGCCCACTTACTATTAGCGATGAAGTCCGTGCAGGTGGTAGAATCTCGCTTATCATTGGACGCAATCTCACAGCAAAAGCACGAGATTTCCTTAAACTTCCTCCAAGTGATGTATTCAAAACTCCTAAGCAACCAGCGCAAAAATCTTGTGGATTCTCTCTCGCACAAAAAATCGTTGGTCGTGCGTGTGGAGTAGAGGGTATAAGACCTGGCACATATTGCGAGCCAAAAACTACAACCGTTGGTAGCCAAGACACCACAGGTGCGATGACACGCGATGAAATTAAAGAACTTGCGGCTATTAGCTTTGGTGCGGATTTTGTAATGCAAAGCTTCTGCCATACTGCTGCTTACCCAAAACCATCAGATGTGAGCTTGCATGCGACATTGCCAGAATTTATGTCATCAAAAGGTGGGGTAGCCTTGCGTCCTCGAGATGGTGTTATTCACTCTTGGCTTAATAGATTCTGTTTGCCAGATACACTTGGCACAGGTGGGGATTCACACACACGTTTCCCAATTGGTATCTCTTTCCCAGCAGGAAGTGGGCTTGTAGCATTTGCAGCGGTTACAGGCACAATGCCTCTTGATATGCCAGAATCTGTGCTTGTGCGATTTAAAGGCAAACTAAATCCAGGTATCACATTGCGGGATTTGGTTAATGCAATTCCTTACTATGCAATCAAGCAAGGACTTTTGACCGTGGAGAAAAAAGGCAAGAAAAATATCTTTAGCGGTAGAATCCTAGAAATCGAAGGGTTAGGGGATCTCAAAGTTGAACAAGCTTTTGAGCTTAGTGATGCAAGTGCAGAAAGAAGTGCGGCAGCTTGTAGTGTGCGCCTCAATAAAGAGCCTATCATTGAGTATTTGCACTCAAATATCGCGCTCATTGAAGCTATGATTAAAGATGGGTATCAAAATGCCGAAACTCTACGCAGACGCGCACAAAAAATGCAAGAATGGATTAATAATCCTGTGCTTTTGGAGCCTGATAGTGACGCAGAATACGCGGCAGTGATTGAGATTGACCTTGCAGAGATTAAAGAGCCGATTTTAGCTTGTCCAAATGACCCTGATGATGTGGCAACACTTAGTGAAATCCTTGCAGATCCTAAACGTCCAAAAACCATCAATGAAGTCTTTATTGGTAGCTGTATGACGAATATTGGGCATTTCCGTGCCTTTGGTGAGATTGTTAAAAATGAAGGACAATCTAAAACACAAATTTGGATTGCACCTCCAACAAAAATGGATGAAAAAGAGCTCAATCAAGAAGGGTATTTCTCTTTATTTGGTGCAGCAGGTGCGAGAATGGAAGTGCCAGGTTGTAGCTTGTGTATGGGTAACCAAGCCCGCGTAAGAGACAATGCAGTAGTATTCTCTACATCAACGCGTAACTTTGATAATCGTATGGGTAAAGGAGCGCAAGTATATCTCGGTAGTGCAGAGCTTGGTGGTGTATGTGCGATATTAGGAAGATTGCCAAGTGTGGAGGAGTATCTAAATCTTGTTCCTGCTAAACTTAAAGGCAAAGAAAACAATGTCTATACATACCTAAACTTCGATAAAATCGAAGACTTCAGCCTCTAGTTTCAATAAGCAATGAGCTTTAAAGCCCATTGCTTATATGTCTTTCTTCTTATAATCTTTCTCATTTTTGCACGGTGTATTTTTCTCATAAACTGCTATAACCGTATGTCCATAAGTATTGGGTGGAATTTGTATCCAGCGCTTTCCTAAGATTCCAAATTTATTGATAAATTATCATAAAGATTATTGTGTGCATAAACATAGGGGAGTTTAGATATAAAAAAGATTGAAAATTATAGTTTTCATAAATATATTAATGCAATACAGCATTAAAATAGTATAAAAATATATATTTTGGCTAATTGATTGAATCTAGTAATAAATGGATTATAAAGGCATGCAAACAATCAAACTTACAACAATGATGAAAGCTTTTGAAATAATATAAGAATCTTGCCGCTATATTCACTATAAAAATGACAATACATCATTATGTTATTTATGAATCCAAAGTCTATCTGTAACACATATACCAACTACCACGACCTTGTAAGCATAATTATGCACACTTGCAATCAAAGAATCCTAAAACATCGTTAAAAATGAGATACTTTTAGAATCTTGGAATTTAGAATAAATGGAATATGTAAAAAACAAAAATAAAGCGTTACAATACTTATTGTAATGGGTTTAAGAGAATCTACAAAGATAAAAACTACTACACTCACCTCACCTAAAGAACATACAACAACAAAGTCTATGATTATTGGATTGGTTGCGGAGGAGGGATTTGAACCCCCGACCTTTGGGTTATGAGCCCAACGAGCTACCGGACTGCTCTACCCCGCGACATAAGAAAAAATACTTGAAAGAAAAAGGAATATGGCTGGGGTAAAAGGATTCGAACCTCTGAATGCCTGGACCAAAACCAGGTGCCTTACCGCTTGGCGATACCCCACTATTGAGATTTAGAAACTAAAAGTGCGTATTATAGTGATTTACTTCCAAAAAGTCAAGGTATATGCGAAAATTTACACGATATAATGCGCACCCAAGCTTTTTTCTCGCGCTAAAGCTGATTGCACGATATTTTGTGCCACAAGTAGGCGTAGTTTTAACATACGCCCTATGTTAGATTCTAACAACGCTTCAATCCCACCAAGTGCTGCATTGAGTTTATCTTTTGAGCGCACAATTCCTACCTTTTCCCACATAATTTTACGCAACACATCTCGCAAATGTGCATCTCCCTCTTTTTCCAAGACACTTTCATCAAAAGGAAAATACCGCATTGGGCTTGCATACATAGCATTAAGAATCTCGCGTGCTGCAATTTTTCCAAATACAAGACCCTCCAAAAGCGAATTTGACGCAAGGCGATTAGCCCCATGCACACCATTATACGCACACTCCCCTATGGCATAGAGGTTTGTCATGCCCTGCACTCTTGTTGTATCATCACACAAGATTCCACCCATACAATAATGAAATGCTGGAGAAATAGGCACGAGATCATTTGGTATATCAAGTTTGCACGCACTAAGCTCACGATAAATATTAGGAAAGCGCTGGGCAAAGGATTGCTTACTAAATGCTCTCAAATCCAAAAATGCCTCTTGATTATACTTTTGACAATAATCAACAATTGCCCTTGCCACAATGTCTCTAGGCGCTAATTCTCCTCTAGGATCATATTCAAATAAAAACCGCTTTCCATTAGAATCTATGACTTTGCCGCCCTCCCCTCGCACTGCTTCACTGATGAGATATTTACGCGCGGTTTTGGTTTGCACATACACACTTGGGTGAAATTGCAACATCTCCATATGCGCCAACTTTAACCCATGCTCAAGAATAATTCCATGCACATCACCACCGATTGTATGCGCGTTTGTATGGTATTTAAAAAGCCCCCCAACACCACCACTTGCTAGCACAACATGATCACTATAAATATGCACTAATCCCTTTTTGGTTTGCACACTGACACCATAGCACCTATCATCTTCTAGTAGCAAATCAATAACACGAGCGCTTTTCCAAAGTGTATGCCCCAAAGAATGCATCAAAAATGTATGTAGATTGCGTCCTGTGCCATCACCTCCAGAATGCACGATACGCGCGATAGAATGCCCACCTTCTTTGGTATAGCTTAGTGCTCCCTTTTCATCTCTATCAAGCCCAAATCCATCATTTAATAATTCTTGTAATATTTCTAGGCTTTCTGTGCTTAGTCTCTCTACGCTTTTTACATCATTGAGTTGTGATCCTGCAAGGATTGTGTCTTTGACATGGAGTGGTATATCTGCCTGATCTCGCGCAATCGTAATTCCGCCTTGCGCATAAAAGGTATTGCATTCCCACGACTGATTTTTACATAGCAAAAGCACACGCAAATTTTTTGGCAAATGACGCGCACAATATAATCCAGCTACTCCAGCCCCCACAATCACGACATCATAATGTAATCTTTCCATAAATCCTAATCTCCACTATCTTCGCTAAGGCTTGTAGGGTGTATGCTATGCACACCTTGAGATTGCATTACCTCTTGTGAATCTGTATTGACATTTTGCATCTTGGTATCCTCATCGCGCTCATAATAGGGCTTAGCCTTATAGCCACAACCTACAACCATACCACACGCGATCAACAAAAAATATGCTATCATTACGCTATGAAAGATTCTAAGCATATTATCTCCCTTCTTAAAGCACAGCCAGAGTTTGCAAAACTCCTCATAAAAGATGAAATTAATCTCTTTAAGGCTGCGTATCTTACGCCGTATTTGCAAGAGCAGATTCTCTTTATTTTTGTCAAAAACCAAACACTTTTTTTTGCTGCCAAGCACCCAGCGTTTTGCCAAGAGTTTAATTATACACGCGAGCAGATAATACAGACTTTAAGGCAATATCCACAAAAATTTCCAACTCTAAGCAAACTTAGTGAAGCAAAAGCATATGTCCCACGCCACATCTTAGCCCCAAAACCAATCCCCACAACAGAGATTAAACGCTATTTTAGCGAGCATTCAAAAGGCATATTTATCAATCATTCCACCAATCCAGAAATTCACGCACTTTTTGAAAAACTTCGCCTTGCAATTTTGCGCAACCAACCTACCCAAGAGTGATAAAGTTACCAACCTCTTGTGATAGCATGACACACCGTGCAAGAGTGCAAAATCTCTGCGTGAATCTCTGCGGCTTTAAGAATCTGATTATTTTGCAATGCATCTTGGAGAGCTTGGATATTCTCCTCATCTCGTTTAAGCGTGTTTAACACGATGTTTTCTTCCATATTTTGCGAACTATTGAGATAATCATAAATATTATATTTTTTAAATTCGCCATAGGTTTGTTTGAACTGCTTAAGCTCTGTAGCAATTTGTGCCCTATCATTATAAAAAAAGCCTTTTTGCATGACATTTATGCTGTATTCCATATCTTGCATTTTTTTGGTAATCTCACTAGCTCCTAAATACACGCTTCCTAGCACAAACCCCAAAATCCATAGATATTTCATACACACACCTTATCTCAAAATTCATCTTGTGGTATTATAGTGCATTCTACATAATGAGGCGCTTATGATAATGGCACATAATTTGCTAGACTTTCTGCAAAATATCTCAAAAAAGGCTTGATATGGATCACAACACGATAGCACACACTTCACAAGATTCTCTCTCATCACACAAAGACAACGCCAACTTTACACTGCCCTACTCGCTAAAAGGCAATCTCATTCTCGTGAGTGTGTGCTTTGTCGCACTTTTGGGGCTTTGTATATTTTTTGCTACCAATGCCTATCGTGCCACAATCTCCCAAAAACACACACAAAACCTTAGTGATCCATTGCTAGTCAATCAAGATTTATTAGAACAATTTGACTTTATAGGGCAAGTATATGTGCGCCTTAGCAATCTACTTACAACCCCTCAAGATTCACAAAATAGGGCGCTTATTATTGCTATGCTAAAGAGCTGGAATGAGAGCTTTGTCAAAAACACACAAGACTTACAGCCCTACTACCAACGCCTTAATAAAGCACTAGAGATAGAATCTAACACAGAATTTGCCACACAGATTCAAGAAATTTTGCAACAAATCTCCCATCTTTTATTTCAAAAAGCAAATACAACTATTATGGACATCATAAAAGATTGGAATCTTACAAGCTCTGCAGATTCTTCGTCGATAAAAAATATATTTACCAACACACAAACTCTCTTTATCACCCTTGCTGCCATAGCTTTAATTGTGTGTATTATACTTTTTGTGTTTCTTATAAAAATCTTTACTTCATTTACGCGCTTAAAGCACGATTGGCAAGGCTTTTCTACTCTCATTGATGATATTTCTAACCCCACTACGACACAAAGCAACACACTAGACACACACGATATAGGGATTTTTGAACCACTCAAAAAAAGCATACAAACCCTACATACACACACCACACACCACACGCAATCCACCCAAAGCGATACTAACAAATCTCAACTCCCTAGCCAAACACTAAACACGCTAAAAAGTCAAATAGATTCACTAGAGCAAAATGCTTCTAAAAGCCTAGAATCTAGCGGTGATATTCTCCAAATGATCACAGATTCTATGGAGCAAACCACACAATCCCAAGAACAAATCGCCAAAGAGCAAGAGCAATTTCAAAACGCTAGTGAAAGCTTTTCTACACTCTTTGAAAAACTAAGTGAGAGTATTGAAGCGCAAAATGCCCTTAGTGCAAAACTCACGGATCTTAATGGAAGTGTCGTGCAAATCAAAGACATCTTGCAATTTATTGATGACATCGCAAATAGAACAAATCTTTTGGCATTAAATGCCGCCATTGAAGCAGCACGAGCCGGTGAGCACGGAAGAGGATTTGCCGTGGTAGCTGATGAGGTGCGAAAACTAGCAGAATCTACCCAAAAAAGCCTCAAAGATATTGAAGTTAATATCAATCTCTTGGCTGGTAGTATCGATGAGATTTGCCACAATGCACAAGAAAGCACACACACATTTGAAACGCTTATCCAAAAAAGCGAGGATTCTAAGCAAAATCTCAAAAACATTCAAGATGCACTCCAAGTCATCACACAAAGCGTAAGCACACAAAATACTACTACGCTCAATCTCTCATCACAAATACAACATATGATACAATCTTACCAACACATACACAGCCTTATCACACAAAGTGCGCAATACCTCAAACAAATATAGTTTAGGTATTGCTAGGTATGAAAAATCTTTTACTTGCTGCATACAAACCTACAAACATTAGCTCCAATCACTTTTTAACCCACCTAAAAACTCACATAGGCGAAAAAAAGGCAGGTTATAGTGGCACGCTTGATCCATTTGCAAGCGGGCTTTTGGTTGTAGGTTTTGGACATCATACACGCCTTTTGCCATTTTTGGAGTTAAATCCCAAACGATACAGGGCGACATTATGGCTTGGCGCACACGCACCAAGTCTTGATAGAGATAGTATAGATTCTGTGTGTGCAATCGCTCCTTTTGAGGTTACACAGATTATGGAAGTGCTAGATTCACTAAAAGGCGAGGTATCCTACACGCCTCCACGCTTTAGCGCGAAGCATATCAATGGGACGCGTGCCTACAAACTCGCGCGTGAGGGCATAGAATTTGCGTTACAAACAAGCACAATGCAAGTTTATGACATCACACTATGTGCATATAATCACCCATTTTTAAGCTTTGAAGTATGTATCTCAAAGGGTGGTTATGTGCGATCTATAGGCGAGATGATAGCACATCGCCTTGGTGTCAATGGTGCGCTTAGCGCCTTGCATAGAATCTCTGAAGGCGCTATAAGTTTGCACGCTCCCACGACATCTCTTTTTTATCTCACATTTCATACGATACGCTATCCTTGTTTCATTATAGATTCCCAAAATACCCTACCCTACGAAAATATTGACTTATCGGCATACAAACATCTTATCGCCAATGGCGCAAAATTCTCTTTACAAAACACAAAAAGTGGTGTATATAAAACTTATTTTGAGGATTTTTTTTCTATAATTGAAGTTTTAGCTAACAAAGAGGTGCGATACCTTTATAATAGGATTCCATATGCTGATACTCTCTAGAAAACAAGATGATGGCGTAATGATAGGCGATGACATAGAAATAAAAATCATCTCCATTGACAAAGGCAGTGTGCGACTAGGATTCAAAGCTCCCTCAAATATGCTTATCTTGCGTTCTGAACTCAAAGATGCTATCGCTATGCAAAACCAACAAGCATCTATCCACACTGCAAAAGATCTCACTTTACCCAAGGTAGGCACTATCAAAAAGAAATAATATGCAACCCCTTATCCTCAAGAGTTACCCAAAACTCAATATTTTTCTCAAAATCATCGGTAGGCGAAGCGACGGATTCCACCTCCTCTCATCACGCTTTGTCTTAGCAAAAGGTGCGCTTTTTGATACCATAAGTATAGAATCCAGCTCCACAGGCTTTGTGCTAGAGGGAGAGTTTGGGTGCAAACTAGAATCTAATACAATCTACAAAGCAAAATGCGCTATCAAAGAACTTGCGCAAAACAAATACAAAGATTCTCACTTAGTAGCTTGTATAGAATCTCTAAAAGTCTGTGTGCAAAAACGCATACCAGAAGGTGCGGGTTTAGGCGGTGGCAGTGCAAATGCCGCAAGCTTTGTGCATGGTGTCTGCAATCTCTATCATATATCTTTAGATACACAAGATTATGCGTATATTGCGCAACGATGTGGGGCTGATGTAGCATTTTTTTTACACCGCTATGAGAGTGCCAATGTCGGTGGCATAGGCGAGGAAGTCATAGCCTTTGAAGAAACTCTCCCAGAATTTGAAATCTTTACGCCCCAGATTCTATGCTCCACACCAGCAGTATATAAAGCCTACGCCACGCATACTACTAACTTTAGTCCTTTGCCAACTCAATGGCTCAACACAAAAAGCACGCAAATCCTACAATCCCATACATTACAAGAGCTTAATGATCTCTATATGAGTGCGTGCTATGTGGCTCCAGAATTAGAATCTCTGCGCAAAGATCTTGGCAGTGGTTGGTTTTTTAGCGGAAGCGGTAGTAGCTTTTTTAGACCAAAACTCTAATGCAAGTTACAATGAATTGGTGGCGATATGCGTGTGTTATAGCATTTTGCACATTAAAAATACTAGCATATCCACAAGAACAATCAAGCCTTAACATCACTCCGCCCAAAATCTTGCAAGAGTATGAATATGGAGAAAGCGATGAGAGGGGACGTAATTCGCGCTCACCATATGCAAACCCAAAAGATGGCGCATATTTTTTGGACAAATATATCCCATCGCTAGAAAAATTCTATGAAGCCCTCAATCTTAATTCTACCAAAGGTCAATATGCGCGCTTTCGTGGTAGAATCCTCATAGATCACAAAACCTATGACTCCCTCTCCCAATCCCAAAAATCCAAATTTCAAGGCGCACTTGTGATGAGTCGTGTATATATTAGTGCTTTTCTCAAATATAGTGAATTTGGGGGCGTAGGCATAGGAGGAAAATTCCAACTTTCTGATGAAAAAGATCGGTATTTTAGCGTAGATGGTCGGTATTTTACTGATTTACAAGAGCTTGGCGTGGATCATTTGATATATCTTTTGTGTGTGCTGCCACGCTTTGATAAATGTATTGTGTTAGGTATAGGCGAGGAATGGTAAAGGATTAGATCCCCCAATTTTAAGGGGGATAAGGATTTAGAATTTATATGCGTAAGCAAATGTTAGGACATTGTTTGGTGTTGTGGAGTATTTGAGTTGTGCTCCATTTACATTTTGATTTCCGCCATCACCTACATTATAGCCACTTTTGTATTTATAAGTAAGCCAAAATTGATGTTTGACATTTAGGAAATAATGCACACCAATACTTGAGATAGAGCTTGTTTTAGTATAAGAATCTAGTGATTCTGTGTCAAGTTTTTGTCCTATAAATGTCCCAAACTCATAGCCTATACCGACATTCATACCAAATGTGTGTTGTTGGCTTACGATAAAATCATAAAGATAAGAGGCTTCTATACCATAATGCAAGGCTGAAGAGCTAAATTTTAGTGTAGCAGAATTATCTGGTGTTGTTACATCACTACTATATCCTGCATATCCAAAAAATGCTTTAAAATTCCAACCCCAATTTTTTGCGCTATATACTTGCCATCCTAGTATAAGATTGATAGGTAGGGCATAGGTATTTTGTGTAGCAGAACCTGTATCAATATCAAACAAATAATTCTTTACACTTGGTGCATAGCCCACTTCCGCACCAATAAAGCACCCTGTATTTGCATATTCACCCCTGCAAAATCCTAAGAATCCACTTTTATCTAATTGCTAGATTGCGCACTTTCATTTTTGCCTTTATTGTTTTTTAGATTTGCATTTTTTTGTTGCAATTCTAAAAGCTCATTTTCTTTTTTTAGCTTTGCTATTTCTTGATCTATGTTTTCGGCATAAATCGCACTGCTACCAAATAGCATTGCCAATACAATGCTTAACGCTAATTTTCTTGTTTTCATACTTTCTCCTTGTTGTGTATATTTTTGCATA
>NZ_NESU01000016.1 GCF_002287135.1 Helicobacter sp. TUL | reverse complement strand
CCGCATTTTCCAAATCCACATCGCCTAAATCTATATCTTGTGTATCAAGCGCTAGATTCTCATCTTGTATATTCTCATCTTGAGATTGTGTAGATTCTATAGATTCTATGTCGTTATCTTTTGATTCTTGTGTTGGTTGTGAATCTGTAGATTCTATGTCTAAGGCTGTAGAATCTAGTGCTTGTGAATCTATAGCCTCTGTAAGCTCTGTGTCTGTAGATTGTGTTTGTGTGTCTTCATCTATTGTATTTTCTGTAGATTTGGTTTCTTGTGTAGGAGACTTAGAATCTGCTTCATCTAAACTTATGTCTTCTAAGCCCACATCACCTAAATCAATGTCATCTAAATTAAGATCTCCCAAAATATCATCTTTGCCAATCTCTGTGAGCGCGGAGGTTTGCTCTGTATCCTCGGATATTATTGCGTTAGATTCTTCATCTGTGAGGTGGTATTCTTCAGAGAGGGCTTTAAGATGCTCTAGTGGTGAGGACTGCAGGCTATTATCATCTGTATTTGTAGCAAGATCCTCTTGTGAATCTCCTTGCAAACTCGATGGATTTGCTGGAGAATCTGGATTTTGTGAAAATGCTTCCTTGGTTTGCACCTTGGCAATTTGGGCGACCATAATCTCAAGAATATGCGTGGGGATAAAAGGTTTTTTTATGTATTCACTAAAGCCCTTGCTCATTTCCTCGTGTTTAGAATAAATAAGACACGCGCGTCTGCCACTAATAAGCGCATCATACGCTGCCTTATCCATATTGTAGCAACCATCATCAACAATAATATAATCATACTGATCTATATCACCTACTTGACTTGGATCGCTCACGGTTTGAAGCTCGACATTTGCCTTTTGCGCAGTCACTTCGACAAGCTTTTGAACAATTTGGTTTGTGTTAATAAAAAGTATCTTCATCTCACGCCTTGCAGTTTGGATAGTTTTAGTATTATAGCCAAACCATAATGAGAAAGGACATAAAATGTGGGGAAAAAAATATTTTTTGTGTATAGTGTGTTGTTTTGCGCTAGGCTATGGACAAGCAAATGTAGCGACAGAAAGCCTCTATTTTATGCCATATGAAAACACACAAGCACTTCATGATCTCCTAGCACACATCAAAAATGCAACAACAAGTATCAATATCGCAATTTATAGTTTCACTAATAGAGAAATTGCCAAAGCCTTGCGTGATGCCGCACAAAAAGGCGTTGCAATCACAATCATTTATGACAAAAGCGCAAATACCAAAAATGACGCCTCTAGTATTGGTTACCTTGCTAAATACAAGAATATCGAAGTTTGCACACTTGAAGGGAAAAAGGCAGCAAATTATACTGGAATCATGCACCAAAAAATGGCGATTATTGATGATACAACGCTTATCTTGGGATCTGCAAACTGGAGTAAAAATGCATTTTCATATAATTATGAAACACTTCTTATCACGCAAAACCCAACCAACACACACAAAGCACAGCAATACTTTGCGCGTATGCGCCAAGAGTGCAAAGCCTTTTAGTTTATGAGGTTTTAGCACTTTGGAGTGTATAAACACCCATACCCACCACATACACTACCGCAAGGCTAATCCCTGCAAATAGAGTCGTTGGCATTAACATATCATAATACAAAAGCCCACCAATTCCTGCCAAAAGCAACACATATCCCACAATCCGCATTAACGAAAAACTAAGTTTTGTGCCAACCACAAAGCGTGAAGTAAAAGAGGTTTTTTGCTCTTGTGCTACATCCTCATCATTTTTAGACTCTAGATTCTGTTGTGTATGCTCTCTTTGTGTCGCAATAAGTTGGCGCCTTATATGCAAAAATGATCCGCTCATAATCACCCCAAATGCCATATATCCAAGGATAAAACTTATGCCATATCCTATGCCAAATACCAACGACACGCCCATACCACACACTCCAAGCAACACAAACCAAACAATAACCCTCACACCCTTAACGATCATAGGGATCATCCTCATCATCTGTATCTTGTGAATCTTGCAAATACTTATGAGCATTATAGCGCGGATTTTTAGCAAGTTCATCAAGCTCTTTTTTATGTCGCTTGTATGCCTTATAGATATTTAAAAAAGCCGCAGCCACGCCCCAACCAATCCCAAGCCACAAAAGCCAAGAAATACCTGTAAGTTTTTGCAATCCATAGCCTATGCCATAGCCTATAGCTACCGCTACGATAATAGAAATGCCTAGACTTAAATCATACGCACCCTCTACAACCTTTTGGAATCTCGGGGGTTTAGCTTTGCTTGAATCTAGAGATTCTGCAGATTGCGTTTTTTCTGCAGTGCTTGGAGATTCTGTCATAAAAGTATCTTGTGAGATGTTATCTTTTGCCATAATCCAAACCTACAGATCGTTTACAATCTCTTCAAAACTCTCTTTTGCACGATCTAGGGTATCTGAAATCTCTTTATCACCTATACTTGTGCAGATAAAACCAGTTTCAAACTGCGAACACGCAAAATACACGCCTTTTTCAAGCATTTTTTGATGAAACTTTGCAAACATTGTAGTATCACTCTCTCTTGCATCATCAAAATTTCGCACAGCTTTGTCATTAAAGAAAAAGCCAAACATCGAGCCTCTGTGGCATATTTGCAATGGGATTCCCACGCTTTTTGCAGCATCTTGAAGCCCTTGTGTAAGAGTTTTTGCCTTTTGTGAGAGTGCCTCAAAAATATCTGGATTGCTTTTTAATTTTAACAACGAAGTAAGTCCCGCACTCACGGCTATAGGATTACCACTTAGCGTCCCTGCTTGATACACACTACCTACAGGGGAGAGCAAATCCATAATCTCATCTCTGCCCCCAAACGCAGCCAAAGGCATACCACCGCCTATAACCTTGCCAAAAGTCGCCATATCTGGCAACACATCGCAGTATGCCAAACTTCCACGCAAACTTGCCCTAAATCCACTCATCACCTCATCAAAAATAAGCACAGCACCATATGTATCACAAAGCTCACGCAATTGGTGTAAAAATTCCTTATCCGCAGGAACTAGCCCCATATTCCCTGCAATAGGTTCTATAATGACACAACCAACACCACTTCCCTTAGTCTTGCTTTCTTCAAAACACGCACGCACAGAATCTATATCATTATAGCGCGCTACTAGTGTGTGTTTGCTCAAATCTTTTGGCACACCCGGTGAGCTTGGCGCACCAAATGTAGCGCAACCACTTCCCGCACTCACAAGCAAACTATCGCTATGTCCATGATAGCAACCATCAAACTTTATCAAATCATCTTTGCCACTATATGCCCTTGCTACCCTAATAGCACTCATTGTTGCCTCGGTCCCAGAATTCACTAATCGCACTTTTTGGATACCATCATATGTGCCAATAATCTCTTTTGCCAAAGTCGTTTCTAATTCCGTTGGCGCACCAAAACTCAACCCATTTTTGACACTTCGCAACACACTAGATTCTATATCACTATCACAATGCCCAAAAATAAGCGGTCCCCAACTCTGCACATAATCAATATAGGCATTTCCATCTACATCATAAATATACGCACCTTTGGCATTTTGGATAAATCTCGGCACACCACCCACAGATCCAAAAGCACGCACAGGAGAATTCACACCACCTACAATCACTTGTTTTGCTTCATTAAAATCATTGATACTATGAAGGAGATTCATATCTATCCTTTAAATATTAGGTTTTTGGCATTATATCGTGCTTTGCTATAAAAGCACCTAAAAGCTTAGATTGCAAAATCAAGACATGTGCTATGGCGTCGCAAAAGCGCTTTATATAACCACGCATTGTGTCGCAACAATGCACGATATTGTTTATATTCTACACAAAATCTCTCCACAAACGCCCAAAATGCCTTAGAGTGGTTTTTGTAGCGAATGTGTGCAAGCTCGTGAATCACCACATACATAATACATTCTTTTGGTGCAAAAACAAGCATACGCGAAAAACGCAGACGATTATCAAATGTGCAGATTCCAAAAAAACTCTGTGCCTTGCTAAGTTGTATGCTTGTATAAGAGACTTGCATCTGCTCTGCCCATGATGCGCAAAAATGCCGCAATAATGCCTCTAATTCTGCATACATATCATTGATATTACGCACATTATGTTCTTTGGCAAGCTTACTCATAGATAGCCACTCGCCAAAATACAAAATCTCTCCATCTCTATCGTGCAATTCCTGTGCTTCCTTGGCTTCTTTGGCGCGTAAATACTCGCTATTAGAATCTATCCACTCACGATAACGCCTAAGCAGCATATCACAATCTTTTTGTCCATAATAGCTTGGGACACTCACATGCAAAGTCTGTGAATCTATCAAACGCAGATTCACTCTTTTGGTGCCTTTTGTGATTTTTATTTGCAACACATCGCCTTTGTAGTATAATCCCTGACATTATAACCAACTAAGGAGAGAATATGAAAGTCCTACTCATAGAAAATGTGCAAGGGCTAGGCAAAGCTGGGGATATTTGTGAAGTCAAAGATGGCTATGGGCAAAATTTCCTTATCGCCAAAGGCAAGGCAAAACTCGCTACAAATGAAGTCATCAACCGCTACAAAGCCCAACAAAAACAAATCGCACAAAACAAAGCCCTCGAGTTAGCAGAGCAAAAACAACTCGCACAAAGCTTAGAATCTTTAGAAATTACCATTGCTAAAAAAGTGGGTGCAAATAATGCGCTTTTTGGAGCAGTTACCAAAGATGAGATTGCGCACGCGATTAATGAACATATCAAAGCACCTATCGATAAAAAATGGATTATCTTACACGAATCCATAAAGCACACCGGAGATTTTGATATAGAAATAAAACTAGGAAATGGCTTAAGCGCAAATCTCACACTTCACATTATAGGGCAGTAATTGCTCTTAATGTGTTCTTTTAAAAACTGCCTTTGTGAGATCTCGCTCCAACACAAGCTCATCATTATATAGTGTATAGGATACCCCACCATCTCTAAAAAGCATAAGAAGTGCAGATTCTATACTCATACTTTTTTCATCACACATTTTTTTAGTCACCCCCACATTGGAAAATTGCAAGGTTTGTTGAGAATCTTTATAGCTACCAAAAAATGTATTACACCCGCTACTACCGCCAAAATCTTTTTTGGCTTGAAAGTGTAATGTCGCTTTTTGGGCTACATGCGATGTGCTAAGAATCTCACCATTATAATTTAGCAAATACAAATCCCATGCCGATCCATTAAGCACAGGCTTTTCATTCTCCAAAGCTCCCAAAGACGCCACACACAAAAACACAACACATAAAAATTTCCAAATCACCTAACAACCTCTATTTTACTAAACTTTATAAATGCACACGATAAAAGCAAACCCTATACCACAACTGCTTTTAGAGTATCAATATTAAATCCCATAATATGTATGATCTTGGAGATTAAGCATTAGACCTTGGCTTAGTGCGAGAATCTTTGCGCTTTGCTCTATAATGTCAATTTTTTTAGCAATCTCTTCTATATCCCTGCCATACACATACACACCATATCCACGCACAATAATAAAATCCTGCTGACTTTGCTTAAAATGTCGCACAATATCCGTATCTGCACGCTCATACCAAGTCTCAAAATCCTTAGGATCAACAATAGGTATGTTTTCCCCAAGATACACGCAACCAAAATAATCTTTTGGAGCAAAAGTGGCATTTTTGAGGGAAAAGGCTGTGATGTATGGAGGCATTGTGTAGCTGACAAATTTTGCCTCACTAAAATTTGTATAAATATTTGCATGAATATGCGAGTCTTTACTCGCTTCATTCCAACGATAATCGTGCGTATTATCAAGCAAAATCAAATTTTCTGGCGTAAGCTTGTCAAGAGTTGCTTGGCTTTTGTTGATAAGAAAGCGATCTTTGGAGATTCGCGCTGATAGCGATCCATAAAAAATCCCAAAAAAGCCCTTGCTAAACATTGTTGCGGATACGCCTAGAATCTGGCGCGTAACTTCTTGATTAATGTCTCTTGTGTGTATATTCATAAGTGCGTATTATAGCACGAGATGTGTGTATTTATGGCTACATTTTAGGATATTAGGCATTGTATAATGCTAAGATTCTATAATCTTATATAATAAGACACATATTTTATAAATAAATATACTTAATTATCTTTATATAAATAGACTAAACTTTAGTAAAATTTAGCAATTCATTTACCAAATTGCTAAAAATTTCAGTATAATACCGCCAGAAAATTTCACAATACTTAAAAAGAGGCTTAGTTATCAAGCTTGATATTAGGCTTACAGAAAGGAGAGGCGATGAGTTCCAAAAAAGATATATTGCTTGAGCAAGTCATCACACAATATCTCAAGTCCAAAGAGCCTATCGGTTCAGAATCTCTCAAAGCCTCTTGCAGTGTGGAGTTTTCATCAGCGACTATTCGCAATCATTTTAAAACACTTGTGCAGGAGGGTTGGCTTACGCAAACACATAGCAGTAGTGGACGTATTCCTACATATGCTGCGCTTAAAAACCATTGGGTGAAATCCATTGACCCAAAAAGCCCGTGTATGGTGGAAAATATCCAAATTATCAAGCAAAGCAGCTATGCGCATGATATTTGTTGTATTGTGCATATATACACAAAAAATGCGCTACAAGACATCATTAATATCCATAATGATTTTTTAGCGCTAAAACTTGAGAGAGGATATGCAATTCTTGCATACAATGCCTCACTTGAGCGATTTTTGCATGAGCTCAAAAATCTTGATGTTGCAGATATTGTAAAAATCGCCTACCAAGTGCGTGCAAAAGAATTGCTAGATGCACTACATAACGCACAAGAAAGCGAAGTAAAACGCTTTTGTGTGAGTGCTATATACGAAATGTTAGCTTCAACTTCAAACGAGGAGGTATTTTTAGACATTATAAATGGATATTGTTTTGACAAACTTCAAAATGGAATCTATTTTGAGGACTTTTTACCTAAAAATTATCTTGGCATTGTGCAAGAATTTCACACAGCTCAAGGGCAAAGTGGGCAAATCCTTGTATGTGGCAAGATCGATAGGGATTATGTGAGTTTTTATAACCAACTCGCAAGTTAAATCTAACAAAGGAGGTTGTATGCAAGAACAAACACCAGAAAATGAGATACCCAAAGATCTTGAACAAACACAAGAACAAGATCTAGTGCAAGAAGAAGACGCACAACAATCTCAAGATCTGCAAGCCAAATATGATGAGCTCAAAGATCAATATGTGCGGGCATTTGCGGATTTTGAAAATACCAAAAAACGCCTAGAGCGTGAAAAATACCAAAGCCTCGAATACGCAAACGAACGCTTTGGTATAGATCTACTCCCTGTGCTTGATACCTTGCAAAAGGCTTTAGAATCAGCGCAAGCAACGCAAGGAGGAGAAGCGATTGTGCAGGGATTAGAACTCACGCTAGAGAGTTTTTATAAGGCATTGGGCAAACATGGAATCGAACATATACAAACCGATGGAGAGTTTGATCCAAACTTGCACGAATGCTTAATGCAAGTGCCAGATTCCACCAAACAAAATGGGGAAATCGCACAAGTTTTGCAAGGCGGTTACACATACAAAGGGCGTGTTTTGCGTCCAGCAATGGTTAGCATTGTAAAAAACGACTAAATTTAACACAAAGGATACATTATGGCAAAAGTAATTGGTATTGACTTAGGAACAACAAACTCTGCAATGGCAGTGTATGAAGGCAATGAGGCAAAAGTTATCGCAAACAAAGAAGGAAAAAACACTACACCTTCAATCGTGGCTTTTACCGACAAAGGCGAAATTTTGGTGGGTGAACCAGCAAAAAGACAAGCTGTTACCAACCCACAAAAAACAATCTATTCTATCAAACGCATTATGGGGCTAATGTTTAATGAAGACAAAGCCAAAGAGGCAGAAAAACGCCTTCCATACAAAATCATTGATAGAAATGGTGCGTGTGCTGTGGAAATAGCCGACAAAATCTATACACCACAAGAAATTTCAGCAAAAATCTTGATGAAAATCAAAGAAGATGCAGAAAGCTATCTAGGTGAAAGCGTAACAGAAGCCGTAATCACCGTGCCTGCATACTTTAATGATTCACAACGCAAGGCTACCAAAGAAGCAGGAACTATTGCGGGATTAAATGTATTGCGTATCATCAATGAGCCAACTTCTGCGGCACTTGCTTATGGACTTGACAAAAAAGAATCTGAAAAAATTATGGTATATGATTTGGGTGGGGGGACATTTGATGTTACCGTGCTAGAAACAGGAGATAATGTTGTTGAGGTCCTTGCTACAGGTGGTGATGCATTCTTGGGTGGTGATGACTTTGATAATAGAATCATCGATTGGGCAGCCAAAGAATTCCAAGATGAAAGTGGCATTGACATAAAAAATGATGTAATGGCACTCCAACGCCTAAAAGACGCAGCAGAAACTGCCAAAAAAGAACTTAGTAGCGCACAAGAGACAGAATTAAACTTACCATTTATTACCGCTGATGCAAGTGGTCCTAAACATTTGGTAAAAAAACTCACTCGCGCTAAATTTGAAAGTCTCATTGAAGATCTTATCGATGAAACAATCGCAAAAATTGATTTTGTGATCAAAGACGCTGGACTTAGCAAAAGCGATATTAATGAAGTCGTGATGGTGGGAGGTTCAACTCGTATCCCAAAAGTGCAAGAGCGCGTAAAAGAATTTATCGGTAAAGATCTCAATAAATCTGTGAATCCAGATGAAGTTGTGGCAGTGGGTGCAGCGATTCAAGGTGGTGTGCTAAAAGGTGATGTAAAAGATGTCTTGTTGCTTGATGTAACACCTTTAAGTCTAGGAATTGAAACTGCTGGTGGTATCGCTACAAAAATCGTAGAACGCGGGGTAACAATCCCTACGAAAAAAACACAAGTGTTTTCTACATATGAAGATAACCAACCCGCTGTGTCTATCAATGTGTTGCAAGGTGAGCGTGAGTTAGCGCGCGATAACAAATCACTTGGACGATTTGATCTTACAGGTATCCCTGCAGCGCCTCGAGGTGTGCCACAAATTGAAGTTACATTTGATATTGACGCAAATGGAATCTTAACCGTAAGCGCCAAAGACAAAACCACAGGCAAATCCCAAGAGATTAAAATTAGTGGCTCAAGTGGGCTTTCAGATTCTGAAATTGAAAAAATGGTAAAAGATGCAGAACTTCACAAAGAAGAAGACGCAAAGAAAAAAGAGCTTATTGAGCTTAGAAATCAAGCCGATAGCCTTGTATATCAAACAAGAAAAATGCTTGATGAAAACAAAGACAAGATAGATTCTACAGAAGTCGCCAACATAGAATCTGCGCTAAAAGAGCTTGAAGATGCGCTCAAAAATGAAAGTGTGAGCAAAGAAGAAATAGAATCTAAGATACAAAATCTTAGCCAAAAAGCACAATCTCTCGCACAAGCTGCGCAAAACCAAGCGCAAGGTGGAGCGCAAAATGCAGGCAAACAAAACAAAGATGATGATGTCATCGATGCCGAAGTAGAATAACCCTCCCCTTAGATTCTGCTATGTTGTAGGTTTGCTTCACAACCTACATAGCAGAATATCCACTCTCCTAACCTACCTTATGTATTTTCAATATTTAAGCATTAATAGATTGTTGTGTGCTATAATCCCAACCCAAATTTACTAAAAGGTTTGTGATGAAAAAACTTATAGCCCTATGTATCGTGAGTTTTGCAAGTATGAATGCCGCGATAAATGGTATCTATCTGCTTCCCAAAAATGACAAGGGCAAAGAAAGTATCGTAGAAATTTTTGAAAAAAATGCCAAATTATATGCCGTTGGTTTTGCAAACAACGACGGAAGCATAAACACCGATGTAGATTCCAAAAATCCTAATAAATCCCTACAAAAGCGCCCCATTCGTGGATCAGTCTTTGTAGAGATGAAATGCCAATCAGATACAACTTGTGTGGGCAAGATATATAGTTTTGATAGAGGTGCTACCTACCCTATCAAAGCCACATACGCAAATGACACTCTCTCAATCAAAGTAGATACTTTCTTTGGTCCTACTTTTGAATGGAAAAAACTCACCCAAGCACAAGCTATGCGTTTTGAAGACAAAAGGCTTGATACAGCAAATCTTGACACAACTATGGAGTAATGTATGAATACACAAAATTATGACGCTATTATCATTGGATCAGGACTTGGCGGTCTTACTTGCGGAGCTATGTTAGCAAAATCTGGCAAAAAAGTCTTAGTGCTAGAGCAGCACGATTTAATTGGTGGGTGTGCGACTTGTTTTAAACGCAAGGGAATGCTTGTGGATGCTGGACTTCACGAAATGGATCTTGGCACAAAAAAAACAGATATGAAACATATCATCTTTAAAAAACTAGGACTTCTGGATAAAATCACTATCGTGCCTTTGCCTAGTGCTTGGACAATAAGGGTGCTAGATTCTAAAGCCTCTCATACAAGCCAAAATATGCAGGATTTTTTCATTCCGCACAAAACCACAAAAGAAGCCTTAATCGCATATTTCCCACACGAAAAAAAGGGCATTACACAATATTTCAAAAAAATATATTTTCAAGCAAAGCTCAACTATAAATTCCCTTTTGATATGAACTTTTGGGAATTTTTCTTTGCCCCCTTTCATACGCTTTCATTTTTTGCCATAAGTGCGTTTAGGCAACGAAAAGTAGGAAATATGCTAGATTCTATGATACAAGATTCTCAACTCAAAAGAATCCTTAATATCAATATGGTGTATTATCACTACAATGCTTGGAAGTTTAATTGGAATTACCACGCTATCGCACAAACTAACTACTACAATCAAGGCATTTATATCAAAGGAGGATCACAAGCACTCTCTGACGCTCTTGCAGAGATTATTAGAGAAAATGGCGGAGAAGTGCATACAAGATGTGATGTTACCAAAATCCTACTTGATGAAGACAAAGCTATAGGCGTCGCATATATGGATACAAAAGCCAAGCAAACAAAAGAAGTGTTTGGAAAAAATATCGTGGCAAACTGCGATCCACGCAATGTGTATGAAACACTTTTAGATCTAAATCACAGCTCTACCCAATCCCCCACTACACCACAAAAACATATTAATATCACAAAAGATCTCAACCTCACCAAAAATCTTACTACCAAAACATCTTTAGTATCTGTGTATATGGTGTTTGATACCAATCTAAGTGAAAAATTTCCTGATATGGATTACTCGACTTTTTGCGTGGATAAAGAATATTTTGATTTACCATTTGATAAAGCACACGAAGATCTCTTAAAGATAGCGCCAGAAGATCGTAGTTTTGTGTTTGTCAATTACTCCAAAATTGATAGCGGACTAAGCGATCGCCAAGATAGATACCTTGGGGTTATCACAACCTTAGGCACTTATGATGAATGGGAAGGGCTTGACAAAGAAGAATACAAAGCCAAAAAACAACGCATACAACAAAGCTATGAAGCAAAGCTAGAAAAATTTTTCCCAGGCATTATGAGTTTTTGTGTGCATTCTGAATTTGCTACACCAAAAACCATAGAGCGCTATATTAGGACACAAAAAGGCACACCATATGGGTGGGATCAAGACTTAGAAGGCTTTTGGGGCAGAGGTCGCTTCAAATCCAAAAGTATCAAAAACCTCTATTTTGCATCGGTTTTTGGCTTTCCGGGTGCAGGATTCACAGGAGGCTTGCTTGCAGGGTATCGCACCGCTAGAAAAATGCTAGATCCTTATTTTTATCCGCGTCGCCTAAGCCTATGTGTTATTGTGGGTGTGGCTATTAGTCTTGGGGTAATCAAGTGCTTGGAGTATTTCTCCTAAACTTCCCTCTCACAAACGCCACCTATATCATAACTTTACTACAATATGACAAAACTATAACAAAAACTTTTCTTTTTAAACTTTTTATAAGTCATAGAAGCTAAAATTTGGCGTTTTGTTTTGTCTTAATTTGATATACCAAATTCTTACAAACAAACAAATGATATTACACAACATTTAAGGAGTTTTTGAATGAAAACAAAAGGAATACTTCTCGCCTCTATGTTAGCACTCTCTCCCATTGTTGCGGCAGAAAAATCTCTCCAACAACAAATAGATGAGTTGTCAGACAGAGTGGATTACAACGAGTTGCAAGCTACGCTAAATAAAGTAAAATTTGGTCTAGACTTCAACACTTCAATGAATAACTTTTTTGTCAATAACAATGGCAACTCAAGCACACAAGCCAACAAATGGCTTATGGGATTGTATCTCAATATGAATGCTGATATCACAAAATATGCAAAATTTACTGGTCGTTTGGCGATGACAAAAGCATTTGGTGATCAATCTTGGATGCCTGCGAGTTCAAGCATTATCCCAATTGACGCTGGTAAAGGTGTAGGTGGAGGCTCAGCTGTGTATGTAGAGCGTGCGTATGTGGATTTATTTTTGGGTAACTACTGGGCGCTTACTGTAGGAAGACTACCTGGCACAGAAGGTCCGGGATATAACCTCCGCAATGGTGCTGCGCGTATGTCTACTTACCCTGCATTGCTTGCAAACGCATTGGGTGATGGTGGCGTGATAACATTTAAACCATATACTGATGCGGCTTTGCGTGTGGGATTTGCCAAAGTCTATCAACCACTCTATAAGACAGAAAATTCTGGTGCTGGTAGTATCTTTAGCGAAAATGGCGCTTACTCTCAAGCAGATATGAATCTTATGTTTGCTACATTTGAAACACCATTTTTGCCAAAATCTGCAGGAAAAAGCTTGGCAATGCTTTCTTATGCCTATGTGTCTAACTACTCACTACCAACAGCGGCATTAAGTGCTGGATTGCAAGCTCAACCAGGAGGAAACATGCTTGTAGGACAACTTCCTGCCTCTGATAGTACCAATCTTGGAGATATTGCTTATACAAACCTCCACTTAGAGAGCTACAATCTCCTTGGTTCAGGCTTTAACTGGTTTGCTTCTTTTAGCTGGGCTAATGCAACAAGAAGGGAAAATTTCCTCGGAGCATCTACCTCAACACACGGAAGTGGAATTTTTGATCCTGCTTCATCATATGCCTTGCATGTGGGTGCACGCTATGACTTTGGTAGTCATTTCAAACTTGGTTATGAATACTTCCATGGAAGCAAAAACTGGTATGGATTCTCACGCGTAAGTGCCAACGATCCTCTCAATATCCGCAATACTCGCGGTGATGTGCATGATGTGTATGCGATATTCCAACTTGATCAATTCCAATTTTTCCGCCTAAGCTACACGCACCTAAAGCGCAATTATGAAACACCTGATAGTCCTAGTGCGCCAATAGCTACTGATATCACAACACAAAACCTTTCTTTGGCTTACATTTTACGATTCTAATATAAGGAGTGAAACATGAAAAAGATTGCTATTTTAGTAGCTCTAATAAGTATTCCTAGCATTATGCTAGGAAATTGCGATGCATTAATGCAAAAGTATAATGCACCAGATCCTGCCTCTAAAACTATGAGTCAAATCTCACGATGGGTATCTAGCAAGGTAGAAGACAGCAATGATGCAAAAACGCTAGAAAGCTGTATGATAGCTCGTGCCGCAGATAATCCAAACAAAGAACAAGTTGCTGGTAAGTAACAACTTCCCCCCTGTAAGGGGGTCATAAAAAGGAGATGAGTAAATGCAACAATCATTATTAAAAAAATTTAGTAGTTTAAGTCTAGCTGCAAAACTAAATTCAGGGCTTGTAATGTTAAGTATTTGGATTCTGCTTTTAGCCATTTCTTTTTTTATTTTTAAATATACATTTAGTGATTTTGTAGAATCCGAATCAAAAAGTATGCTTGGCATACACAAAAGCTTTGAGGGTGTGAGCACACTTTCTCAAAATGCCATAGAACAAATAGGCACACTCAAAGGTCATATACAAGAAACTAAAGACACAATGGACGAATATGAAGGCTTGATTGAACAATTTGAATTTATCGGTCAAATAAACACAAGACTTACCAACCTTTTATTAAATCCAAGCGACACAAAAAACAAAGATATTACGCTACAAATGACAAAAAGCTGGAATGAAAGCTTTATAAAAAATGACAAAGACTTACAAACTTTCTACCCTAAAATCGCCACTGCCTTAGAAGCCAAAAATATCAAAGATTTCTCTTTGCAACTTGAGAAACATTTTGAGCAAATCTATGGTGTGCTTATCGATAGGACATATGAAACAACCAAAAATGTGAATAAAAAGCTTGGTGTCTCTATGAAAAATATGGAAGACATTGGTAATAGATTGACACAAAACTCTGCGGAGCTAAATTCTATCATTGGGGATTTGGGACATATCAACGAAATGCGAGAATCTGCAAATCTACAATCAAATGTTATTTTTGTTATGTTGTTTATCATCATAATTATTACAGCAATCACAATGCTTATAATCTTTAGAATCTTGCAAACTTTCAAACGAGATTCTAAAGCAGTTGTGCGTTATCTCAATGATGTTAGTCGCGGAGGCGAAAAACTACTTGCTGGTGGAACACTCCACCTCAATCGTGGCACAAATGATGAGCTACAAATTGTTGGTATCTTTATTAATTCTTTTGTGGATAAGATGAAAGAAACTATCGAAGTCGCAGGGCATACAACCCAAGAAATTATCGAACTCAATCGATACATCGCAAACCTAGAAAGCAACATAAGTAGCATTGTGGCAAAAACCGAACATAATGTAAGTGCTGGTAAAGATATTCTTGTCGAACTTGATGAAAATATCGAACTCGCAAGTGCTTCTGATGAAAAAATAGGACATTCCAAAGAATATCTCAACGAAACACAAGAACATTCTAACGCATTAGGTAGTGCAATGATGGGCGCAGCACAAAGCCAAGGCGAATTACACGATAAGCTAGAATTTCTTTCAGAAAATATTCAACAAATTAGCGCGATATCTGCCCTCATCTCTGATATTGCTTCCCAAACAAATCTCTTGGCACTCAATGCCGCTATTGAAGCTGCAAGAGCAGGCGAGCACGGAAGAGGATTTGCTGTTGTTGCTGATGAAGTAAGAAAACTCGCAGAGCGCACAAACAAAAGCTTACAAGAAATTGAAGTTAAGATTAGTGCGACAATGCAAAGCCTTGATGAGATGAATAAAACAATTAGCACAAACTCTAAGACATTTGAAACTCTCTCAACGCAAACAGAGCTTTCTAAAGATTCTCTGCATAAAGTCCAAGACTTTATGACAGATGTCATAGGCAATATTCACCAACAATCAGATAGCTCAATCACAATCGCAAGCCACACAAAAAATATCATTGAAGAACTTAATGCGATTAATGACTTACTCCACAAATCACAAGGGGTTATCAACACAGTGGTAGATAGATCATTAAAACTCAAAGAAAATGATGAAGTCTTAAGTAGAGTTATACGAGGATTTTAGATTATAAATCGCGATGTGCTCGAGGATCAAGTGCATCGCGCAATCCCTCTCCTACAAATACCAACACAGAAAGCAAAATCGAAACTATCAAAAATGCGCTAATACCAAGATGAGGTGAAGTGAGATTGTTTTTGCCTTGTGCGAGAAGCTCACCCAAACTTGCGTCTTGCGTCCCAAAACCCAAAAAATCTAAACTCCCAAGCGTAATAATCCCAGTCGCCATAATAAAAGGCAAATAGGTAATAGTCGCAACCATTGCATTTGGCAAAATATGACGCGTCATAATACGCCAATCACTAAATCCCAACACTCTAGCGGCTTTGACAAATTCAAGATTGCGAATCTTGAGAAATTCTGCCCTCACAACACTTGCAAGACCAATCCACGAAAACGCCAACACAATGCCTAAAATCCACCAAAAACTTGGTGCAATCGTATTTGCCACTATAATAATCACAAATAATATGGGAATAGAATTCCATATTTCAATAAGTCTTTGCCCAAAAAGATCTATACTGCCACCATAATACCCTTGCAAAGCACCTACACTCACGCCTATTATCAACACACATATAGTCAAAATAAATCCAAAAGCCAAAGAAGTGCGCAAACCATAAAGCATTCTTGCAAGCACATCTCTACCCTTGTCATCAGTGCCTAACCAATGCACAGAATCTGGAGATGTCGGCGAAGGAGTATGTAAGTCAAAAAGAATCGTTTCTGGATTATAAGGGATAAGTGTGCGCAACACAAAGCTATCTTTTAGCAACACATCGCTTACATAAGGATCTAAATAATCCGTAAAACTCTCAAAATCCCCACCAAATGTAGTCTCTGGATAATCAACAAAAATAGGAAAATACGCCCTACCTTCGTGATAAATAAAAAGTGGTTTTTGATTTGCAATACATGGTGCAATCACACTCACAACCACCAACACGCCAAAAATCCACAAACTCACATATGCGCGTGTGTTTGCCCTAAATCTCTGCCATATCACTGATAGTTCCATATCTCACACCCTCTTATCAAAATGTATGCGCGGATCAATAAACATATACAACACATCACTAATAATCCCAACAACCAACGCAAGAAAAGTAAAAATATATAATGTGCCAAAAATGATAGGATAATCGCGATTTATTACACTCTCATAGCCCAAAAGCCCAAGCCCATCGAGACTAAAAATAATCTCAATAAGCAAACTTCCGCTAAAAAACATACTCACAAATACCACAGGAAACCCACTCACAACAAGCAACATAGCATTTCTAAAAATATGTTTATACAATATTCTACTCTCACTTGCCCCCTTGGCACGAGCGGTTTGGACATAGGTTTTATGAATCTCTTCTAAAAAGCAATTCTTACACAACATTGTCAGTGCCGCAAAACCCCCAAGTGAAATGCAAAACACCGGCAACACCAAATGCCACAAATAATCTTTGATTTTCTCCATAGGGCTAAGCATTTCAAAACCTTCACTCACAAGCCCACGCAATGGAAAAATATCAAAATAACTCCCTCCAGCAAAAACAACAATAAGAAAAATCGCAAGCAAAAATGAAGGAATGGCATTAGCCACGATAATCACAAAGCTTGTCGCTATATCAAAATGACTTCCATTGCGCTTGGCTTTTGCAATGCCTAGCGGAATGCTTACAAGATAGATAATTAATGTGCTAAAAACACCAAGCGAAATGCTCACAGGCAACTTTTCTTTGATGATGTCAAGCACTTTGCTTTGGCGATAAAAACTCTCACCAAAATCAAAACATATGTAATTTTTCATCATAATCACATATCGCTCTAACAATGGCTTATCAAAGCCATAAAGCTTATTGATATGATCAATGAGTTCTGGATCTAAACCCGTCGTGGCTTTGTAAAAAGATTTTTGAGCCATAGTAGATTCTGAAGGTTTATTGAGATTTTCTAATTGTGCAATGGTGCGCTCCACAGGACCACCTGGAGCAATTTGAATCAATAAAAAATTAAGTGTGAGAATCCCAAAAAGTGTAGGGATTAATAGCAAAAGACGCTTAGAAATATAATGTAGCACTTACACTTCTTAGCTTTGTTCAATTTTTTCTTTGCATTTTAGGCATTCATAAATATGCTTTTTGCGTAGCTCACGCTCACACATAGCGCCTCCACACTTAGGACATTTGGTCGCTACAAGTGGATATTTGGAAATAAATGTGCATTTTGGATAATTAGCACAACCATAAAATGCGCCACGCTTACTAAAACGCTTGAGAATCTCACCGCCACATTCTGGACAAGGAATCTCTAATTTTTCTTGTGGTTTTGTTTTGAGAGATTTGGTATTTTTGCATTCTGGATAGCCACTACACGCGATAAATTCGCCATTTCTCCCAAATTTTTTCACCATAGGTTTGCCACATTTTTCGCACACTTCACCGCTAAGCTCGGCTTGTGCGGAATCGCTAGGCTTAATGTATTTGCACTTTGGATAGCCACTACACGCGATAAATTCGCCAAACTTACCATTGCGTTTTACAAGCTCTTTGCCACATTTTGGGCAAGGCTCACCTGTTGGAATAGCGACTTTTTGGGACGCGATATTTTGTTTGCCCTCCTCGATTTTTTTCATAAAAGATTCATAAAAATCCCACAAAACTTCATTCCAATCAGCCTTATGCTGTGCTATAGAATCTAGCTTATCCTCAAGAGATGCACTAAAAGAACTATCAACAATTTCATTAAATCCCTCTTCTAACATTTGCGTTACTTTAAAGGCATTTTCTTGAGGGATAAGTGTTTTTTTCTCGTTTTTTAGATAATCACGACTGCATAATAGCGCAATAGTTGGTGCGTATGTGCTTGGTCGCCCTATGCCCAAAGATTCTAAAGTCTTAATCAAACTTGCTTCAGAATAGCGCGCCGGTGGTTCTGTGTGTTTTGTATGGCTTTGCACCTCTACAAGATTCACACTCTTGCCCTCTTGGAGTGGAGGCAAAAGCGTATCACTCTCTTCATAGCCCGTAATTTTATAGAATCCATCAAAGACAAGCTTTCTGCCATTTGCTTTAAATTGGGCTTTTTGGTCTGTGGTAGATTCAAAAATGATATTTTGGAGCTCAAACTCTGCATCTGCACTCTGTGAAGCCAAAAACCGCTCATAAATGAGTTTATAGAGTTTATATTCCTCTGGTTTTAGATAGCCTTTGGCAATCTCTGGTGTAAAATCGAGATTTGTGGGGCGAATGGCTTCGTGCGCTTCTTGTGCGGCTTTTGATTTGGTCGTATATACCTTTGGTTTTGTTGGGACATATGCTTTGCCATATTCTTTGGCAAGAAGTTCTCTTGCTGCCATAGTCGCCTCTTTGGCAATATTAAGACTATCAGTCCTCATATACGTAATAACGCCCATTACGCCACTATGTGTCTGCACACCCTCATAAAGTCTTTGTGCGATACTCATCGTGCGTGTGGGATTGAATCCTAATTTTGTAGAAGCACTTTGTTGGAGGGTAGAAGTCATAAATGGCGGAGGCGTGCTTGTTTTTTTGTGTTTGGTAATAATTTGTGTAATGCTATAAGATTGTTTTTTTAGTGAATTGAGCATTGCACTTACTTCTTTGCTATCTTGAAGGCTTAGTTTTTGTAGTGCCTTGCCTCCATAACCCACAAGTTCAGATTCTATAATGGCATTCTCCAAGCTCTTAAATGTAGCCGTGATGAGATAATATGTAACGCTCTTAAAGGCTTCAATCTCACGCTCTCTATCCACGACAATCTTTAGTGCCGCACTCTGCACACGCCCAGCACTCAACCCACGCGCAATTTTTGAGGAAATAAGATTGCTAAGCTTAAAACCTACGATTCTATCAAGCAAACGCCTTGCTTGTTGTGCATTGACTTTGTCCATATCGATTGTGCGTGGCGATTTGAGTGCGTTTTGGATAGCATTTTTTGTAATCTCGTGAAATACGATTCGCGGAAAATTCTCACTAGGAAGCCCCAATGTCTGCGTAATATGATAGCCTATCGCCTCACCTTCTCTATCTTCATCTGTTGCGATGTAAGTAGTCTTTGCCTTTTTAGCAAGTTGTTGTATCTCTTGGACAACTTTTGTATGATCCTTATCCACCGCATATTTTGGGATAAAATGCTTATCTTTTATTTCAATACCAAGCGTGTATTTAGGAAGATCACGGATATGCCCTTTTGAAGCAACAACCTCATAATCCTTACCAAGAAAATTTTTAATCGTCCGAGCTTTTGCTGGAGATTCTACAATGATGAGATTTTTCATAATTCTGCACTTTCGTTATGTCTAAAATCAGCTCTATGAAGCCATTAACAATAATTTTAACATAAAAACACGCACAAAAGAGGCATAAATTTTTGGAATATCTTTTGCTTTAATCGGCAAAAATAAAAAAACTTTAGCAAAGGATGCCCGATGAGTTTTAGGATTAATACAAACATTTCCGCACTCAATGCTCATACTATCGGTGTGGCAAACAATAGAAGCCTGCACAATTCATTAGAAAAATTAAGTTCTGGTTTGCGCTTAAATAAAGCCGCCGATGATGCTTCTGGTATGGCTATCGCAGATAGTTTAAGAAGTCAAAGTGAAGGTTTGGGACAGGCTGTGCGAAACGCCAACGATGCCATTGGTATTATTCAAGTGGCGGATAAAGCGATGGATGAGCAATTAAAAATCCTTGATACTATCAAAACAAAAGCTATCCAAGCGGCACAAGATGGACAAACAACAGAAACAAGAAAAGCACTACAAAGTGATATTTTGCGCCTCTTAGAGGAGCTTGATAACATTGCCAATACCACAAGCTTCAATGGACAACAAATGCTCTCTGGTGCATTCTCTAACAAAGAATTCCAAATTGGTGCGTATTCTAATACAACTATTAAAGCCTCTATTGGTCCTACAAGTTCGGATAAAATCGGGCATATTCGTATGGAAAGCTCATCATTCTCGGCTGTAGGAATGCTCGCTTCTGGAGCAGCACGCAACCTTACTGAAGTGATGTTTAATATCAAAGAAGTTGATGGAAAAAATAGCTTTGAAATTGAAACCGTAAAAATTTCTACCTCTGCAAATACTGGTATTGGTGTGCTTTCAGAAGTCATCAACAAGCATTCAGACAAGCTTGGTGTGCGTGCAGCTTGGAGCGTTATGGGGACAGGTAGCTCACCTGTGCTATCTGGAACGGTGCGGGGATTGGTGATTAATGGTGTAACTATTGGAACGGTCAATGATGTGCGCAAAAACGACTCCGATGGGCGACTTATTAATGCGATAAACTCGGTAAAAGAAAGGACAGGAACAGAAGCCTTTATTGATATTACTGGGCGATTAAACTTGCGTAGCACCGATGGTCGTGCGATTGCTGTGCGCACACAAAGTGCAACTGGCTTTGTGTTTGGTGGTGGTAACTTTGCAGGGATTAGCGGAACAGAACACACAATCATTGGGCGCTTGACACTTATTAGAACCGATGCGCGTGATATTATTATCAGTGGGTATAACTTTAGCCACGTTGGATTCCATACTGCACAAGGTCTTGCTGAATACACGGTTAATCTCCGCTCCTTGCGTGGTGAAATGGACGCCAATATCGCTTCGGCATCTGGAGCAAATGCCAATGTCGCGCAAGCCGAACTTAATGCCGGTGGTATCGGTGCTGGTGTTACAAGCCTTAAAGGTGCAATGGTGGTTATGGATATGGCAGAATCTGCAAGGATTCAGCTCGATAAATTGCGCGCCGATATTGGTGCGGCACAAATCCAACTTGTCGCCACAATCAATAACGTCTCTGTTACACAAGTTAATGTCAAAAGTGCCGAATCACAAATCCGCGATGTGGATTTTGCTTCAGAATCTGCGACTTTCTCTAAACATAATGTTTTGGCACAAAGCGGAAGTTTTGCGATGGCACAAGCAAACGCTGTGCAACAAAATGTATTGCGGCTTTTGCAATAGGCTAGATTCTCTATCTTATGCAAGATTTTTTTGCGCTTAACCTTAGCGCACTCCAAAAGACTTCGCCAAATCTCGCCAAACGACTTCAAGATGTCGTGCCAAACACGCATTATGAAGTGTTTTTGGGCGATGATGTGCTGAATTTTAATATCATTGATACACGCGATTGTGCGCCTATTTTTGTAGATTCACCACTTATACAAACTAACCAAAAAATTGTCGAATTTATGCCCTATGCACAATATCCTTATCTATATTGCTTTGGACTTGGAAATGGGGTCTTTTATAAGGTGCTTTTACAAAATGAATATCTCAAACGTGTGGTGGTCATAGAACCTGAGCTTGAAATTTTATTTATCGTATTGCACTTGCTAGATTTTTCTCAAGAAATTGCAGAATCTAGAATTTTGTTTTTAGATTCACAAAGCACTTTTCAAGATGTGCTTCTTATCTTTTTGCAAGACACACATACAAAAATCTACTCTAAACTCTATAATCTCCATATTTTTAACGCCTACTATGATCGTTATGCCACGCTAAGCATAGAATTTAATCGCTATTTTATTAAAGCACTTGAACATTGTGTCATTAGCGTGGGGAATGATAGCAAAGACGCTATCACAGGTATAGCACACCACATAGCCAATCTCCCCAAAATGCTTGCCTCTCCATCACTTATCACGCTTATCAAAGAATTGCGCACCAAACGAGCCAATCAAAAAAGCACCGCGGTTATTGTCTCCACAGGTCCAAGCCTTAGCAAACAACTCCCACTTCTTAAGCAATACCAAGATTATCTCACGATTTTTTGTATCGATGCGTCCTTGCCAATTCTTGCCAAAGAGGGTATTAAGCCTGATGTTGTGTTTTCATTGGAGCGTGTGGATCTCACCGCTAGATTCTATGAAGAAACGCCAAAACCTTGCCATAAAGATGTGATTTTTGCCATCACAACAATCGTGCATAAACGCTTAGCAGACGCACTAGAGGGAGATTGTGTGCAATGGAGTATGCGTCCATTTGGCTATACATATTATTTTGGCTTTAATGATTATGGATATATTGGCGTGGGTATGTCTGCGGCAAATATGGCTTATGAAATGGTGGTGTATTCGAAATTTACGCGTTGCATTCTCATAGGGCAAGATCTTGCATTTGCCAAAGATGGTAGCTCTCATGCCAAAAATGCTGTCTATGGCGAGCGAGAAATTGCACCAAAGCAAGATTCACAAAAAGTCTTGCTTCCAGCATATGGCGGTGAAGGTATGGTAGAAAGCACCAATGTATGGAAACTTTTTTTAGAATTTTATGAAGCCGACATCGCACAAACACCATATAAACTAGAAGTCATCAATGCTACAGAAGGCGGTGCAAGAATACAAGGCACAATAGAAATGCCATTTGCCAAAGCCCTAGAAAGCATAGATACTAGCACCAAAAAACAACCGCTAATCCTCACGCCTCCGCCATTAGAACTTATAGAATCCAATATGACAAAGGCGCGAGAAAAAACAAGGGAATTTTTGGCATTTGCGCGAGAAAAAAAGGCAAAAATTGAAGAAGTCTTTTTGGAAGTGGCAGGACTTATAGAAGATCTTGAGGCAAATAAAAATGATTTAGAAAACTTTGATTTCACAAAGATAAGCGCCGCACTAGAACACATAGAATCTATCAAAGAATTTTTTTATGACAAGGCTTTTACGACATGCTTTAATGATGCGATTCAATCTTATATCGTGCATCAAGAAATGGAGATAGCAAAGATTGTGGTGCGTATTGCACAAGATGATATTGCGCTCAAAGCAAAGCAAATTGACTTACTCTATGCGCATAAGTATTGGCTATTTTCGCTTGCAGGTGGCATAGATTGTGTGATAGAAGTCGCGCAAAAATCCTTTAGCCAATGGGAATAACCCACTTAGCCTTAAATCATTTAAGACTAGTTTGATACAATACGCCAAAACTACTCTTATCTGTTAAGGTCTAATATGTATGCTCATTCTGCTCTTAGCCTCCTTGTGCCATTGGTAACCATAGCGCTTGTGTTTTTGACACGGCGTGTGGTGCTCTCACTCTTGTTGGGGATAGTGTTGGCAAGCATTATACTCCATTACCAAAATCCACTAGAAGTTTTTGTATATGCCTACAAACATATAGCCTCTGTGTTTTATACATATCAAGATGATGAGCTTATTATCAATGCCCAAAGTTTGTATGTATTTGGGTTTTTGTTTATCTTGGGGATTCTCACACAACTTATGAGTTATTCTGGAGGTATTTCTGCGTTTGTGCTATGGGCAAGAAAACGCGTAAAAACACAAAAAGGTTCAGAATTTTTTGCCTTTATTGCTGGTATTGTTGTGTTTGTTGATGATTATTTTAATGCCCTAACGGTGGGACAAATGAGCAAATCACTCAATGACGCCAATCACTCCACACGCGAACGCTTAGCATATATTATAGATTCTACCTCCGCGCCTATTTGTATTTTAATGCCCATTTCAAGCTGGGGCGCGTATATCATTATGCAACTTAACACAACATTTCAGGGCGATAGTTTTGTGTTGCTGTTTTCTAGCATTTGGGGGAATTATTATGCGTGGTTTGCACTTTTGGCGGTCTTTCTCACAATTATATGGCAGATAAATCTCCCTGCAATGCGCAAAAATCAAAATGTCGATGTTGTAGAAAATACCTCTATCACTGCACACACAGAATCTAGTATATGGCTTTTAATCATTCCTATATTTGCTTTGCTTGGCTTTGTGGCTGGACTTATCTTTTATACTGGCTATCAAGCAAGTGGAGAAGCAAATCTCATAAGTATGTTGGGAAATACAGACACTGGATTTTCACTCTTTTTTGGTGGTTTGGGTGCATTGGTGCTAAGCCTTTTTCTCTCTTTGCCTCATATCGCACCACCAAACTACATACCTATCCTAAAAACTGGTATCGCCTCTATGCTCCCTGCATGTCTTATACTCATACTAGCTTGGGCTATAGGACCTATTATCAAAGATGATCTAAGCACAGGTGTATATCTCGCAAATCTTAGTAAGGAATTTTTAGAATCTAGCGCGCTCAATCCACATATTACAATCGTCGTGGTGAGTTTTGCAATCTCTGGTTTTATTGCCTTTTGCACAGGAACAAGCTGGGCAACATTTGCCATTATGATACCTATCGCCTCAAGTCTAGCACAAGCTAATGGCGTGGATTTAGTGTTGGTGCTTTCGGCAGTTTTGTCTGGCGCAGTCTATGGCGATCACGCCTCGCCTATTTCTGACACGACAATTCTCTCTGCAACAGGTGCTGGTTGCTCGGTGCAAAGCCACTTCATCACGCAATTACCTTATGTAAGCGTGGTGGCACTCATTGCGATTGTGAGCTTTGGTGTGGCTGGGTGGCTAGATTCTAGAATATGGGGCTATGTCATAGGACTTGCGCTTATGTTTGGCATTTTTTATGTCTTTAGGAAAAATTATGGCGATATAGCTCTCAAAGCGACATCACAAACACACACCAATGACCAACGATAAAAGACAAATCCATAGATAATTTTCTATTCTTCTCCCAATGCAAAGTCAATGAAGTTTATCGCCTTCCAATGCTTTTTGCCTACCTTTCCCTGCCCCTCAAAGCTTAGGGTAATCACATATATATGCTCACTTTGCATTTTACTAACCCTATGCTCTATGAGATCTTGCGTGGCAAATGGAATACTCACAAAAGCTTGGTGCTGGTATATAAACTCTCCTGCATCGCCATAGCACAAAGCCTCGTTGCTATGCTCACCAAGCTTTAGCAACTCCAAAAACAGCATATTTTCTAATTGCGCAGCAAGATTATGATGTAATAAATGCGAAAGAGAAAAATCTGCAAAATACAATTTTTTTGCATTTGGCTTATAAGAATGTGGGAGAAAAAACAGCACATTATTATCTTGCCAATGCGTAAGCGTGGAGTAGATTCTATCTTTTGAAAGTTTCATAGTGGATTTTAGCTGCGAGTAGATTCTATGAGGCGTGGTGTTTTGGGACTGAAATCCTAAAAGCGCCAAAAAAAGCTCTGTATCTGCGCCAAACGCCACACAAATAATCTCATATAATCGCTCAAGCCGCTTATATGCCCCAAACTCTTGAATCTCTGGAAGATTGCCATTTTTTAAAAAAGTATTAAAAAGTGTTTTGAGTGAAAGATTTTTGGTATCAAAGCTCACAAACTCCTCAAAACACAATGGCAAAATACATTTAGGCACAAAATCCTGCGGACAAGCCTCTTTTTGCCCTATTAGCACGATATTTGGGATATGTGGCAACGCAATAGGCGTATGATAATTATCAAGCACAAGCACATCAACTTTTTTCTCTAAATGCATTTTGAGCAAATACCCCTGCACCTCATCACTTTGCAAACGCCTATTAGCCAAATCAATATAAATGGGCTTTTTAAAGCCTAGCGCAAATTGCAATGCCAAAGAAGTCTTACCTGATCTAGGCGGACCATATAAAAAACTTTTGCCATGTGCAATACCATAACGGCGTGGTAAAATCACACGATCGGCGGTATATGATGATAGGGCATTTAATGGCATAGATTCTCACTTGAATAAAAAAATCGTATCAAATCCTCGCGCAACACAGAATCAAAGCAAAAATCCTCATTCTTATAGCAAAAAGTAAGCTTTGAGGCATTAAGCATAAGATGTGGCACACCTAATAAGCGTATAAAATCCTCTTTTTGCACCTTAGATTCTAAAAAAAAGCGTGAGATCTCATCACTTACGCCATAAAGATAATCCCCTACAATAGGGTGAGAGATAGAATCTAAATGCACGCGAATTTGATGTGTGCGACCAGTCAGCGGCAACACCTCAATAAGTGTTTGATTGCGCACTATATCGCGATCTAGCACCCTAAGATATGTCTTTGCATATTTGCCTAGAGGCGAAATCACGCTCCGAATACTTAAATCCTTGCCATTATTATGTGCCAAAATAGGTGCGCAAATCACGCGTTCTTGCTCTTTTATAATCCCGCGCACAATAGCTGTATATGTTTTTTGCACTTTGTGTAACACAAAAAGATTTTTTAATGTCTGCTCACTTTGCTTATGCAACGCACACACCACAAGCCCACTTGTTAGTGAATCTAGCCTATGCACTGGATTTGCTTGTTTGCCAAAACTCTTTTTGAGTGCGTCATTTAAACTATAATGCGCAAAAAGCCCCTTTGGGTGCGTCAAAAGATGATGTGGTTTATCATACACACAAAAATCCTCGTGGATAAAAAGTGGCTCCAATCCCAAATCTTGTGGCACAAAATGCGTGATTTCAATCTTCCCGCACACTTCTTGAGCTTTGCCTACCTTGATTCCACCTTGTGTCATTCGCCCCTTATCAATGAGGCGCTGTGCTGCGTTTGGGCTAAGATGTAAGACACGCACCAAAAACACAAATGCCTTAAGAGGTTGGGTGATAGTATATTCTTCACGCACAAAGGGCATAGCTTACCTTTTTATTTGCAAACACAAACGCCTAAAATATGTATCATACGCTAGCGAAAATCGCCACTCCTGCACACAAGTATCTGTGGCAAAAAATTCTACACCATATAGTTTATTGCCTGTTGGAGATTGGAAGTTTAGACGCAAATGCTCTTTGTTTTTTCCCATAGGTTTAGAATCTATAAGTGCTAAATCATCACATATAAAATAAGGTTTAGGATTATGCGCACCAAATGGCTCAAATTCCTCCACAATGCTAAATAATTCCATATCAATATCACACGCACTCACATATCCTAACACATCACTAGGCATATCCCCTACTTCATACACCAAAGACTGCTCTAAAATCTCTAAAAACTCTACAAGATTATCTTTGTGAATCTGCAAACCAACCGCCCCTTGATGTCCGCCAAATTCAAGTAAAAGTGGTTTTGTCTCTTGGGCTTTTTGCAAGGATTTAATAAGATGTATATTCCCATAAGTACGACCAGAACCTTTGAGAATCTCTCCCTCATCACTCAACACAAAGGCGCATTTTTCATACATTTGCGTGAGTTTGGCGCACACCACCCCTAGCACACCTATATGCCACTGCCCAGTAGCATACACAAATGTAGGAGTTTGTATCACGCAATCCATAATGTCGTGAAGCGTTTGGGCTTGAATGGCTTTGCGTTTAGTATTTAATACTTGCAAGGCTTGATAGCTTTGCAAAGCTTCTTGTAGTGTGCGTGATGTAAGAAACTCAAATGCTATCCGCGCATCACTGACACGCCCCGCACAATTTAACAAAGGGATAATGCCAAAACTTAACCCTTGTGAATCAATCACATCCATTTTTTGGCGTATGACTTGGCAAAAAGGCGCACTAGAGTGCTGTATCACTTGCAAGGCTTTTTTGAGTATCACTCTATTTATTCCAACAAGTGGCATCATATCCCCCAGTGTTGCCAAACCCACAAAAGGCAAAAACACACTCATATCAAGAGATACGCCCAATTCTTGTTTAATCCCTGCACACAAATACCACGCCACCATAGCACCGCAAATGTCTTTGAAAGGAAATAAACAATCATCTTGTTTGGGATCTATCAGCACATCGCAATATGGAAGTGTATCTTGTGGCGTGTGATGATCGGTGATAATAAGTGCGAGATTGTGTGCCTTGCAAAATTCCCCTGCCTCAAATGCACTAATGCCATTATCCACAGAGATAACAAGCCTATAATGCCTTGTAGCATCAATGCGTTTAAGAAGCGTGGGAGTAATCCCATATCCATCACTAAAGCGATTTGGCAAGACTATATCAACATTTTTATACCCAAGTGCGCTAAAAAATCCTTGCATAATCGCACTTGCATTCACACCATCGGCATCATAATCTCCCACAACAAGAATCTTTGAGCCTTGATTGATATGTGTAACGACAAGCTTTGCGGCTTCTTGCACACCTTTAAGGCTATAAGGCAGGGGCAAATCCCTAAGACTCATCACCCCTTGTGCAAGATCACGACTAGATAAAATATCTCGTATCTGTGCTTTGCTTAGATACTTCACACTAATGCACTCTTTTGTGTGCGAGTGTTTGACGCAAAAATTCCAAAATAATAGGATTTGGGTTTTTTAGTCTTGAGGTAAATTCAGGGTGGAATTGCACAGCAACAAACCAAGGATGATCTTTTAACTCAATAGCCTCGACAAGTCCGCTAGATTCACCACTAATCACCATACCACCATCTTCTAGCCTTTTTTTGTAAGCAGGATTAACTTCATAGCGATGTCTGTGTCGCTCTCTAATGCAATCTTGTTTATATGCCTCATAAAGCTTACTGCCCTTTAAAACCGCGCAAGGATACTCGCCCAAACGCATTGTCCCACCCATAGGCGAACTATGAGTGCGCACCTGCTTATTGCCTTGTGAATCTATAAAATCCTCGATGAGATAAATAATAGGTTCTTTGGTGTCTTTATCAAACTCTGTAGAATTTGCTTGTGTTATCCCTAGCACATTACGCGCATATTCAATAATCGCTAGCTGCATACCAAGGCAGATTCCAAGCAATGGAATCTTATGCACTCTCGCATATTCTATAGCTTGTAATTTACCCTCAATCCCACGCTCTCCAAAACCACCAGGAATAAGAATAGAATCCACCCCATCAAGTTCTGATTTGCCATCTTCTAATGCAGCGCCTTGAAGTTTTTGGCTATCTATCCAGCGAATATCTACGCGCGTATTTATATGCGCTCCTGCGTGGATAAGTGCTTCTGTGAGGGATTTATATGATTCTTTAAGCGAGAGGTATTTACCCACAAAACCAATGGTAATGCTATCTTTTGGGGAAATAATTTTTTTGACAAGCATATCCCACTCGTCCATATTAGGATTTAACTCACCCAACCCAAAACGCCTTGCAATAGGCACCAAAATTCCCTCTTGCAAAAAATCTAGCGGACATTTATAGATACTTTGTGAATCTTGAGCCACAATCACGCTATCATCATCTACATCGCAACTTAGGGCGATTTTTTTCTTTAGCTCTTTACCAAGCATACGCTCACATCGTGCCACGAGAATCTGTGGAGAAATCCCTATGCGTCGTAATTCTTGCACACTATGTTGTGTGGGTTTTGTTTTAAGCTCCCCAGCAGCTTTGATAAGCGGGATAAGCGTTACATGCACGCTAATAACTTGATTAGATCCTAATTCGTGTTTAAGCTGACGCATAGCCTCAAGGTATGGCATACCCTCCATATCACCCACGGTGCCACCAAGCTCGACAATGAGAAAATCGCTTTGCTTACCGGCAAGGTGGATTCTGTGCTTTATTTCATCAACTATATGTGGGACAATTTGAATCGTTTTGCCAAGGTATTCGCCCCTTCGCTCCTTTTCGATGACAGAGAGGTAAATTTGCCCTGTAGTAAAGTTATTTGCCTTGTGAAAATCTTTGTTTAAAAACCGCTCATAATGCCCAATATCAAGGTCGGTTTCAGCACCATCACTTGTTACAAAGACTTCTCCATGCTCTAGTGGACTCATCGTGCCAGGATCGACATTGATATAAGGGTCAATTTTTAATATACTCACCTCAAAGCCACTATGTTGCAAAAGCGTAGCAATAGAAGAAGATGTGATGCCCTTACCAAGAGAACTTAACACACCACCGGTAACAAAAATATACTTGGTTTTAGAAGTTTGTATGGATTTCATAATATCTCACTTCCTAGCACGAAATTTCGCGTATTATAAAATATACATTCTTAAAAATGGGTGTGTGTAGCAAACCAAACAATCCCAAACACACAAGCCTTTGTAATAAATTTGTTATAATCCTTAGCAATCTATGTGTTAGCAACATAAAAAGCCACAAACAAGGAGAATCTATGACATTTAAGGCAATATGTGTGGATATGCAAGGAGAAAATCTCATACACGCCATAAAAGACATCACCATAGATGATCTATCAGATGGCGATGTAGTTATAGAGGTCAAATACTCTAGTATCAACTATAAAGATATGCTTGTATTTAAGAAAAATGGTGGTGTGATCCGCAAATACCCTATGATACCGGGCATAGATCTCTGTGGCGAGATTGTAGAATCTAAAAATCCAAGCTATAGCATAGGGCAAAAAGTCTTGGCAACAGGCTTTGGCATAGGGGTTTCTCACACTGGAGGATATGCACAATACGCAAGATTGCAATCATCTTGGATTACGCCCTTGCCCAATGGATTATCACTCAAAGATAGTATGATAGTGGGCACGGCAGGTTTTACAGCAGCTTTAAGCATACAATCTCTACAACAAGCAGGAATGCATAAAGACACACAACCCACCATAGCAGTAACGGGAGCAACTGGTGGTGTGGGCACTATGGTAATTGCACTCCTTAAGGCAAAAGGGTATGACAATATCATTGCTATCACCTCTAAAAATAATCAATCACTAATGCTAAAAAGTCTTGGTGCGCGTGATATTGTATCGCCAAAAGACATCATAAAAGACGACAATAAGCCCCTACAATCACAATGTTTTCATTATGTGATTGATTGTGTGGGTGGGGCATTAGCCGCGAGTTTATTGACACAAATATCCTATGGCGGAGCGATGAGTGTATGTGGCAATGCAAGTGGGATAGCTCTAAACACAAATATTTTGCCCTTTATCTTGCGTGGGATACAGCTTGTGGGCATAGATTCTGTAGCATACCCAAATGAGAAAAGATCAAAAATTTGGTATGAAATTTCACAAGCAATGGAATTTATACGAAAAATACCTATCACAGAAGTTACGCTTGATACGCTAGTAGATAAGCTAGATTCTATACAACACGCAACTAACATAGGAAGAAACATAGTATCAATTAACAATCAATAACTAAATGCTATAATACAGCCTCAAACTACTTAATGTTTTACTTTATTGTAAGGATTGTATTATGGCTTGTGTTTTACAAATCGGTGCAGGTGGTGTAGGTGGCGTGGTAGCGCACAAAATGGCGATGAATAGAGAGGTTTTTTCACGCATTACTCAATGGTCTGCTAGAAGCGTTTGTAACAAAAATATTATGATTGCTGACAATGTGTCTCTTAAAGCACTTATAGTTTTTTAATGATATTTTTAGTATAAATATCTCACAGAAAATTTCATAAGCTTAATCTTACAAAGGTAATTTAATGGTAAATAACACCTCTCTTGTTTCTGTAGCAATTTTAAATACAAATATTGATTATACAAAGCTGTATAGCCTACACGATGCTCTTACAACACAATTTCAATATTTTGAAATTTTATTACTTAATCCAAATTTTATACAAAATCCTACATCACACAATCACATTTCATCACATTCTCACTTAGGCAACAATATAACACTATCTACCC